>CACJKF010000001.1 GCA_902593905.1 uncultured Pelagibacteraceae bacterium
GGAGCTCCAAGAGCAAGTTATCTTTTAAACAAAGTTATTGACCAAGCATATAAGTCTGGATTAGTTCTACCAGACACTAGAACTACTCCTTACATAAATACTATTCCTCCTGAAATAGAAGTAAAATCTCCAGGTGATCAAAATATAGAAAAAAAAATCAGAGCCTACATTAGATGGAATGCTGCTGCTATGGTTGTTAAAGCTAATAAGAAAAGTCCCGAGCTCGGGGGTCATATTGGAACATTTGCGTCTGCTGCAACTTTATATGATGTGGGAATGAATCATTTCTGGAGAGCCAAAAATAATAAATTTGGTGGAGATCTCATTTACTTTCAAGGTCACTCTGCGCCTGGAATGTATGCAAGAGCATTTTTAGAAGGGAGAATGACAGCAAAACAGCTTGATGGTTTTCGACAAGAGGTTTCAAAGGGCGGTTTATCTTCTTATCCTCATCCTTGGTTAATGCCAAACTTTTGGCAGTTCCCAACTGTATCGATGGGCTTAGGACCTATAATGGCTATCTATCAAGCACGTTTTTTAAAATATTTAATTAATAGAGGATTAGTTAAAGACGAGGGAAGAAAAATTTGGGTCTTTCTTGGAGATGGTGAAATGGATGAGCCAGAGTCTTTGGGTGCAATAGGTTTAGCTGCAAGAGAAAAGTTAGATAATTTAATTTTTGTAATAAATTGTAATCTTCAAAGATTAGATGGACCTGTTCGAGGTAATGGTAAAATCATTCAAGAACTAGAAGGAAGCTTCAGAGGAACAGGTTGGAATGTAATAAAAGTTATATGGGGATCTTATTGGGATCAATTATTAGCAAAAGATAAAACAGGTTTGCTTGTAAAAAGAATGAATGAATGTGTCGATGGTGAATACCAAGCTTTTAAGGCTAAAGGCGGTGAATATGTCAGAGATAATTTTTTTGGAAAATACCCAGAGCTTAAAGAGCTAGTTTCTTCAATGACAGATAAAGATATTTGGAGACTTAATAGAGGTGGACATGATCCACACAAAGTTTATGCAGCTTACCATGCTGCGATGCAGCATACAGGTACTCCGACAGTGATACTTGCCAAAACCATTAAAGGATATGGAATGGGCAAATCAGGAGAAAGTATTAATACTACCCACCAACAAAAGAAATTAGATGAGGAAGATTTACTTTATTATAGAGATAGGTTTGGAGTTCCTCTAACAGATAAACAAGTAAAAAATATTGAGTATTACAAGCCAAGTGAAAATTCTGAAGAGATGAGGTATTTAAAAGAACAAAGAATTAAACTTGGTGGATTTATTCCTGAAAGATCCTCATATGCAAAATCAATTAAAGCTCCTCCAAAGGATATTTTTGATAATTTTATGAAATCTACTGGAGATAAAGAAATGTCAACTACCATGGCTCTTGTAAGAATGCTAACTGCTTTACTACGAGACAAGAATTTATCACCAAGACTTGTCCCAATAATTCCAGATGAAGCAAGAACATTTGGTATGGAAGGTTTCTTTCAAAAAATTGGAATTTACGCTCATGAAGGGCAGAAGTATGAGCCCGTTGATTCAGAACAATTAAGTTCATATCGAGAGGATAAAAGTGGTCAAGTATTAGAAGAAGGTATTAACGAGTCTGGTGCAATGTCTTCTTGGATTGCTGCTGGAACTTCCTACACAAATCATGATTTGGAAATGATACCAATTTATATTTTTTATTCGATGTTTGGCTTTCAACGAGTTGGCGATCTTGCTTGGGCCGCTGGCGACTCTCAAGCTAGAGGTTTTTTAATTGGAGCTACAGCAGGAAGAACGACTTTGGCTGGTGAAGGACTTCAGCACCAGGACGGTCATAGTCATTTGTTAGCTTCTAATATACCAAATTGTGTAAGTTATGACCCAACGTTTGCCTACGAGATGGCAGTCATACTTCGAGATGGTCTTAAAAGAATGCATGAGAAGAAAGAAAATATTTTTTATTATATAACTGCAATGAACGAAAACTATTCCCACCCTCAGAAACCAAAAGGAAGTGACGATGGAATTTTAAAAGGGATGTATTTGTTTAAAGAAAATAATAATAAAGGAAAAACAAAAGTACAACTTCTCGGTTCAGGAACAATTTTAAGAGAAATAATTTCAGCTTCAGAAATATTATCTAAAGAATATGGTATCGACTCTGATGTATGGAGTGTAACAAGCTTTAATGAATTAAGAAAAGACGGGATGGAAACCGAAAGGTGGAATTTATTAAATTCGAATAAAAAGAAGAAATCCTATGTTGAGAAATGTTTAGAGAAGAGAGATGGCCCAATTATTGCAGCATCTGATTATACAAGAGCATTTTCTGATCAAATAAGACCTTATACTGAAAAACCGTTTTATTCACTTGGAACAGATGGTTATGGTAGAAGTGATACTAGAAAAAATTTAAGAAAGTTTTTTGAAGTTGATAAAGAACATATTGTTGCTTACACTTTGAGCGCATTAGCTAAAGAACAATTAATAGGCTCTGAACAAGCTGAAAAAGCAATTAAGAAATATAAAATTGATAAAGAGAAAGAATTTCCCGCAAACTTATAATTATGTCTGATCTTAAAATTACAGTTCCTGATATGGGTGATTTTAAGGATGTAGAAATTATTGAAGTTCTTGTTAAAGAAGGTCAAACAATTAATAAAAATGACTCTTTAATTACTCTTGAAAGTGACAAATCAAGTGTTGAAGTTCCATCTACTGAATCAGGTACAATTAATAAAATAAATGTTAAAGTCGGTGATAAAGTCAATAAAGGTGACCTTATTTTGACTTTGAAATCATCTGAAAAGGTAGAGCAAGTTAAAGAAACTGTTATTAAGACGCCAATAAAAAATATAGATGTAAAAAAAAATCAACCTAAGAAAATTAAAACTCCTCCGCCTGCAGCTGTTGAGACAACTAAAACAGGTACAAAATTAGCTAGTCCTAAGGTAAGAAAATTCGCAAGAGAATTAGGGGCGAACGTATTAGAAATTCCTGGTTCTCAAAGATCAGGGAGAGTCTCAGAAGAAGATGTTAAAGAATTTGTTCGATCACAAGTAACGGTCAACAAAGGGGCTGTTGAGAAAAAGGAATATAAAGAAGAGTTTTCTCACGAGGAATTTGGTCATATTGAAATAAAAGAAATACCTAGAGTAAAAAGATTATCCGGTCCTCATTTAGTTAGGTCTTGGACTGAGATCCCACATGTTACTCAACATGATGAGGTAGATGTAACTGAGATGGAACAATTTAGATCATCATTGTATGACTATTACTCTGGTGATGTTATTAAAGTAACTCCGTTAGCATTTATAGCCAAGGCTTTAGTAAGTGCTTTGAAAGAGTTCCCTAATTTTAATGCCTCTATTGATCCAGATCAGAATAAGATAGTATATAAAAAATATTTTCATATAGGTTTTGCGGTTGATACTCCTCATGGATTAATGGTGCCCAAAATAAGGGATGTGGATCAAATGAGTATTAAAGAAATTGGAGAAGCTTTAAAAAAAACTAGTAAGCTTTGTAGAGAATTAAAAATTGCTAAAAAAGAGTTTTTTGGTGGTTCGATGACAATTTCAAGTTTAGGGGGAATAGGTGGAACTTTCTTTACTCCAATAATTAATCCACCGGAAGTAGCTATTCTTGGAGTAGGAAAAACTTTTGATAGACTAGTTAAAATAAAAGGGAAAATAGTTTCAAGAAAAATACTTCCTTTATCTTTATCTTACGATCATAGATTGATTGACGGAGCTGAGGGTGCAAGATTTTGTGTTTATTTAGGAAAGTGCCTTGGCAAAGATTTTGCTTTTAAACTTGCCGTTTAATCAATTATAAAATAGTACAAGGCATGAATAAAAAAGTTTTCTCTCTTATTTGTGCTGTAAGTTGCTCTTTAATTTGGGGATCTGCTTTTGTCGCTCAAGATATGGGTATGGATTATAATGGTCCATTTACTTTTACTTTTGGTAGACTTTTTCTTGGATTTCTCACATTAGTTCCATTTTTATTTATTTTCGAATATAAAAAAGTTAATTCAATAATTTTTAAGAAAGAAAATATCTTAAACCTTTTGCTTATTGGATTTCTTCTTTCAATGGGGAACGTTTTACAGCAGTTTGCTCTTCTGTATACAGATGTAGCAAACACTGCAGTTTTTACCATCTTTTATGTAGTTTTAGTTCCGTTTGTGGCTTATTACTTTTTTTCAAAAAATATTCATAAGTCTGTTTGGCTATCTATCATTATTTGTTTATTCGGTGGTATCCTTTTAACTGAGTTTGACAATATTCAAGTAAGAATAGGAGATAGTATCGCAGTTTTTAATGCATTGTTTTGGGCGTTTCATATTGTTTTTATTTCAAGATTTTTAAGAATATTTAATTATCCAATTACTATTGCTTGCCTTCAATGTCTGATCGCATCAATATTTGCATTAATGCCAGCTTTTGTTTTCGAAAGTGTTAAGTTTTCAAATATGGTTCTGGATGGAAAAGAAATGTTATACGCTGGAGTTCTATCAAGTGGTGTAGCGTTTCTTCTGCAAATATATGGACAACAAAACCTTTCTCCAGCACCAGTAGCTATTATATTTTCACTTGAAGGTGTATTCGCATCAGTTTTTGGATGGATTATTTTAAGCCAGTTTTTAAATGAAATAAAAATTATAGGGATAGTTCTTATTTTATTTGCGGTAATTTTTTCACAATTAGCTCCGTTATATGATAAAAAAAAGTATGGACGAGTCTAATCAAGGGTTTATGAAACATCTTGGAGGTTTAGAGCTAAAAAAAGTTAGCGAAACTCAATATGAGTTTACAGTAGAGGTGAAAGAAATACATTTGAACACTGGTAAAATTGCTCATGGTGGATTTCTCTCTACTATCGCTGATACAGGAATGGGAACCGCTGCACATAGAGTTGCTGGTGATAAAAGATGTGTAACAATTAATTTAGATATGAAATTTATCTCTGTAGGACAACTTGGTGATAAACTTATTGGTAAAGTAAAAATACTGAAAAAAACTAAGACGTTAGTTTTTATTAACTGTGAAATTTACAATAATAAAGAGATAGTTGCTTCAGCGTCAGGTACTTGGAAAATACTTTAAACTACTCTTCTATAATTAAAATATCCAACAATTAGTAAAAATAATAAAGCGAAAGGATAAACGATAGCTTTATTTGGTCTATCTGGATTTTCAATTTTAAAATTACTTATAATATCACCCATTTGTATGCCAGATTTTTTTGCCTCCCCTTTCCAATTTAATTTATCAACTGTCAATTGATCGTTCTGGTCTGTTAAAGTCACACCATATTCTTTTAAGTTATAATTGTTTTCAAATTTACCTTTATCGATAACAAATAATTTATATCTCTCTCCATATTCAGTAACTCGAGTGACTTTAATATGGACCTCCTTTGACGGGTCAAAAGATAAACTTTGAATACTTTCCGCTGAAAGTTTTTGCTCATTATATTTAGGGTAGAATTTACTTAAAACATAGTCTGGAGCTAAAAAAGATAAAGATATAACTAAGAAAGCTATGATCTCGTACCATCTTAATTTATTTATAAACCATTGTTGTGTTGCTGCAGTAAACACTAAAATTCCGATTAATGAAGTAGCTATTACTAATAAAGCTTGCCAGATACTATCTACTCCAATTAATAATAGCTCGTGATTAAACAAAAAGACAATCGGTAAAATTCCAGTTCTCAAACTGTACCAAATAGCTTGAAGTCCTGTTCTTAAAGGGTCACCGCCAGAAATTGCGGCTGCTGCATAAGAAGCCAAACCGACTGGAGGTGTTACATCTGCCATTAAACCAAAATAAAATACAAACAAATGAACTGCGATTAGTGGAAAAATAAATCCTGAAGCATTGCCAACATCAACCAAAACTGTAGCCATTAAAGATGCTACAACTACATAGTTTGCAGTAGTTGGAAGACCCATTCCAAGTAACAAACAAAGAATAATTGTTAATAATATCAAAATTATTACATTGTCTCTTGCTATCGTTTCAATGACTATGATTAAATTAGTACTCAACCCTGTTGACCCTACTGCTCCTACAATTATTCCTGCTGTAGCAATTGCGATCCCTACTCCCACCATATTAATAGCACCTTTTTGAAGACCAACTATTGTTTGATTATACCAATCAATTAAACCAGTTTTTAAATCTGGATTTTTTATTATACGACTTAGTAAGTTTACTAATATTAAAGATAGCGTTGCGTAAAAGATGGAAAAGCCTGCTGTATATCTCATATAAACAAGTAAAAAAATCAAAACAAAAATGGGTATTAAAAAATGTAAACCAGATAAAAAAGTTTTCTTCAGGTGAGGAACATCAGCATCATCCATTCCTTTTAATCCTAATTTAAGGGCCTCTAAATGAGAAATATAGAATAAAGCTATGTAAGAAATGATAGCAGGTAAGAAAGCGTGTTTAACAACTTCAAAATAAGTAACACCAATAAAGCTTGCCATAACAAATGCAGCAGCTCCCATAACTGGAGGCATAATTTGTCCATTAACAGATGAAGAAACTTCAATGGCCCCTGCTTTTTCTTGAGAGAAACCTGTTTTTTTCATTATGGGAATCGTAAATGTTCCAGTTGTTACAGTGTTTGCGATGGAAGAACCTGAAATCATACCAGTCATTCCAGATCCTAATATTGCAGCCTTAGCTGGACCTCCTCGCATTTTTCCAACCATTGCGAAAGCTAAATCTAAAAAATACTTTCCACCTCCAGCGGTTTCTAATAAAGCTCCAAAGAGTACAAATAAAAATATAAAATCTACTGAAACTCCAATTGGTATTCCAAAAATTGCCTCTTGGTCAAACCATTGAAACCCTACTAATCTTTTTACTGAAAGTCCGCCGTGGGAAATAATATCCGGTGCATATTTTCCAAAATAAGAAAATAAAAGGAAACAAACTGCAATTATAACTAAAGGCAATCCTATAGCTCGTCTTGTCGCTTCCAATAAAATTAATATACCTGTAGCACCAATTATTAGTTCAACTGGAACTTTAAAACCAAATATTTCTTTTACTAGAAGAATTCCACCTCTATTAACAAGATCATCATAAAAAAAATAAATATATAAACAACAAAGAGCAGCAGTTATACTTATTAAAATATCAAATACAGAAATTTTTTTTCCTCTCACTGCTGGAAAAATTAAGAAAGCTAAAGTTAAAGCAAAACCTAAATGAATAGCTCTTGCGGGTAAACCTTTAAACATTCCAAAATTAAACCAAAAAGGGAATGGAGAGGCATACCAAAGTTGAAAAAAAGTCCAAAGAATAGCGATGCCAAAAACTATTTTTAAATGAATTCCTGATAAATTACGAGTTGGAGAAATATCTTCTTGAATTTTATCTTTAATTTTACTTTGAATGTTTTGATTCATCTTAACTAAGATACCTTATTCTAAAAAAAAAGGCCCAAGAAATATTGGGCCTTTTTTAATTAAACTAAAAAGTTAGATTACATTAATCCAGCTTCTTTGTAGTACTTAATTGCACCTGGATGTAATGGAGCTGATAAACCATCAGCTATCATATTTTTCTTTTCCAGAGGTCCAAAAGCAGGGTGTTGGGCTCTGAAATCATCAAAGTTTTCCATCACTGCTTTTGTTACTAAGTATACAAGCTCTTCAGAAACATTAGCACTTGTCACAACAGTAGCTTTCACACCAAAAGTTGTAGCGTCTTTTTTCTGATTTGAGTAAGTTCCTTTTGGAATAACTGCCTTAGCATAATAATCTGCTCCATCAATTAAACCTTGAACTGGTGCACCAGTTAAATTAATTGGACTAGCTTTTGCTTTACAAGTTGCTGCTTGCTCCATAGCTCCATTTGGAAATCCTACAGAATAACCAAACGCATCTATTTTACCGTCACAAAGAGCTTTTACTTGCTCAGAAGAAGTAAGTTCAGTAGTTGCTTTGAACATACTCATATCTGCTCCCATAGCTTTCATTAATTCTTCCATAGTTCCTCTTTGACCAGAACCTGGGTTACCGATGTTTACTGTTTTTCCTTTTAGGCCTTTAAAATTCTTAATTCCAGATTTTTTACTAGCCCAGATTTGGAAAGGTTCATTATGAACAGAAAACACAGCTCTTAAGTCGCTGAACTGTTTTCCTTCCCATTTGCTTGAACCATTGTAAGCATGATACTGCCAGTCTGACTGAGCAACACCAAATTGAAACTCACCATCTTTGATTTGTCCAATATTGTAATTTGAACCACCTGTTGAAGGTGCAGTACATCTATATGCTTTAGCTGTACCCTTTTTTCTACCATGATCAGCACTTATTGCTGACTTGTGTAACATTTTACAAATAGCGTTACCTGTTTGGAAATATACTCCAGTTGGTCCGCCTGTTCCTATTGTAAAGAACTCTGCTGATTTTGCGATTGAAGTAATAGGGCTTGAAAAAGCAAACATTACTAGCACCGCTGAAATCAATGACATCATTTTTTTCATGTGTACTCCTCTTGTTTATATTAATTATTTAACTATGTTATTGAATTGAGGTCAAAGAGAATCTCACAAATTTTTGGCCCAATTTGATAATTTATTAACGCCCTCTACTACATTTGGCGCGAACTTTTTAATCATCTCCTCATCTATCATACTGCAGTTTGAAACATTTCTAAAAAATTCAATTCCATCAAAGTCAGTATAGCTTAGCCTAGTTAACATTTTTTTAGGTGAAAAACCGAAGTCTGAGCCTGGCAACATTGCTACACCAGTATCATTTAAAATCGCTTCACATAATTTCGAAGATGTTTTGTATTTTTTATTTTTAAATTCTGGCATTAAATAAAATGCTCCCTGCGGAGGTGCAATTAATATCTTGTTTGATTTCAAGTTATTAAAAACATAATTACCAACTGCTTTTAATATAGATCTTACTTTTAATTTATAGTTTTCATGATCGAAAGCGTAAGCTTCAACTGAAGCGTATTGAGTTGGCGTATTCACAGTTGAATAAGACTCACTTGCTAGAGACTTGAGGCTTTTCAAAAATTCGGTTAATCTTTTTGGTACAGCCAAAAAACCTAATCTCCAACCACCTGCTCCACACCATTTACTTAAACCGCCAGTTATAAAAGTTAATTCAGGATAAAATTTTGATATTGAATTATACTCATTTGTAAAAGTTAAATCGGTATAAATTTCATCTGATAAAACCAAAATTTTATATTTTTTTGCAACATTAGCTAGTTCCTCCAAATTCTCACAGACTGCTCCTGATGGATTATTTGGAGAATTAAGAATTAAAATTAAGTTTTTCTTTTTCCCAATCGATTTAATCTTTTTTTCTAGTTCCTTCGCAGTTGGAAACCAGTTGTTTGCTCTTGATGTCTCTAACCAATGAACTTTATTTGATCCTATTTCCGCTTGAGGTTCATACGATACCCAGCCAGGCGCAGGAATTATGATTTCACCATTAAAAGCAATATGTATTAGTAACATTGCTTCCTTCGATCCAGGCGTAATTAAAATATTTTCTTTCGGGTAATCGTTTCCTGTTCTTTTGGATAAGTATTTTGAAATATTCTTTCTTAATTCTGGTAGTCCTTGAATAGGTAAATATTCTTTTCTATGAGCATTTTTTTTTAATGCTTCTACAATTTTTTCAGGAACTGGAAAGGGTGATTGACCAAAACCAAATTGATAAACTTTTTTTCCTTTAGAAATAAGATCTTTTGACTTTTCATTTATTACAAGCGTAGAAGACTCTTTTAATCTGAGAATATTCTTTTTAACTTTAGATGACATTTTAACTTAACTTTACCCTACGGGTAGTGCCTATTATAAGTCAAATCAATTGTTAAAAAATAGGAACATTTGACAAATTGATTCGGTCATGTTTTAATCCTTATTTGTTCTCAAATGTGATCTACATATAGTGTAAAAAAAATTAGCAAACACAAAAATGGAAAAATACTCGAAAAGAATAGTTGCTTTACTTGGGCCAACAAATACCGGGAAAACTCATGTTGCAATAGAAAAAATGCTTGAGTATGAAACGGGTATTTTTGGACTTCCGCTTAGACTTCTTGCGAGGGAAGTATATGACAAATGCATCAACAAAGTTGGAATAGAAAAGGTAGCCCTAATAACTGGAGAGGAAAAAATAATACCGAGTACTGCAAATTATTTTATTTGCACAGTAGAGTCTATGCCAAGAAATAAGATAGTAGATTTTGTTGCAATTGATGAAATTCAAATGTGCGCAGATAGAGAAAGAGGTCATATTTTTACGGAAAGACTACTAGAGTCACGTGGAGATAAACTTACAATGTTTTTAGGTTCTCAAGTAATGGAAAATATAATTAGAGAATTAGTTAACGATGTTGATTTTGAAAAAAAAGAAAGATTTTCAAGACTTACCTATTCAGGAATAAAAAAGATATCAAGATTAGACAGAAAAGTTGCAATTATAGCTTTCTCTATCGAAGAAGTTTACGCAATAGCCGAATTAGTAAGAAGACAAAAAGGTGGAGCTGCGGTGATTATGGGATCTTTGAGTCCCAAAACAAGAAACTCTCAAGTAGGCCTTTATCAATCAGGTGATGTTGACTACTTAATAGCAACAGATGCCATAGGAATGGGTTTGAATATGGATATTAATGAGATTTATTTTTCAAATTTAAAGAAATTTGATGGAAAAAAAACAAGAAGACTAAATCTTATTGAAATGTCACAAATTGCAGGCCGAGCAGGAAGATTTAAAAATGATGGTGGATTTGGAACAACGGGTGAATGTGAAACACTTAACTCAGATGAAATAGAAAAAATAGAGAAACATCAATTGCCTGATACTAAGACAATTTTTTGGAGAAACTCTAATTTAGATTTTAGAAATCCTGAGAAATTAATAAGTTCTCTTGAACTTAAACCAGATAGTAGAAATCTGTTAAGAGCTAATGACTCTCTTGATGAAAGTGTGCTAAGATTTTTTTTAAAGAAGGGGGCTAATAATATTATTTATCATAAAAATTTAGAATTATTATGGGAGTGCTGTCAAATTCCTGATTTTGAAAAAAAAGCTTATGGTCAACACATAAATGTAATCGACAAGGTTTTTCAATTTTTATCTACAAGAAAAAATAAAATCCCTAGTACTTTCATGAAAGAGCAGCTTAAAGGATTGGAAAAAGATCACGGAAATGTAGATCTTCTTTCTCACAGACTTTCTAATGTTAGAACTTGGTCTTATGTAGCTAATAAAAAAAACTGGGTCGAAAATTCAGATTATTGGGTTCAGCTGACAAAGAGTATAGAGGATAAATTATCAGACAAACTTCATGATGAATTAACAAAAAGTTTTATCGATAAAAAAATTAGTATTTTATCAAGAAGTTTAAAACAGGACTTAGTATTGAATACGGAAATTAATGATGAAAATAAAATTCATATAAATGACCAGCTAGTAGGAGAATTAAAAGGATTAAAATTTTTAATTGAAGTAACCTCTAAGACACTTGATACTGATATCAAATCAATCAAAAAAGCTGCGAGAAAAGGTGTAGAAAAAGAATTAGTGAAAAGAGTAAATTCAATTTTAGATAAGAAGAATCTAGAAATAAATATTGAAAATAAAATTATTTGGGAAGGAAATCCAATAGCTAGACTTAAAAAAGGCAGTGATTATCTTAGTCCTGAAATAGAGATAATTTCCGATGAGTCATTAATAGAAGATTCGAGGCTTAAATTGATAAAATTTTTAAATGAATGGTTGAATAATTATATTAATGATGTCCTTAGTGACCTTATCAGTCTCACAAAACACAAAATAAGTAATCAATATCTCAGAGGTTTAGTTTTCCAACTTTATGAAAACAACGGCGTAGTAAAAAGGAGTAATGTCGATAAAATCGTAAAATTAATTCCAGCAGAAGATAGAAAGAAGTTATGGGGTATGGGTATAAAAATAGGTAGATACCACATATATCTACCAAAAATGCTAAAACCAAAAGCAGTCGAATTCAGAATTAGTCTTTGGAAATTGTTTCATAGCCTTTCTGACAAAAATACTATTCCTAAGTCAGGTTTAAATTTTTTATCTGGTGTAAATTTTGAAAAAAATTTTCTTTTATTATGTGGTTTCGAAAAATTTAAAGAATTTTTTGTAAGAATCGATATTTTAGAAAAATTATTTATTAAAATAATAGAAAATACGAAAGATAGAAAATTTAAAGTAAATGCGGAAATGATGAATCTTCTTGGCTGCTCTAAAGAAAATTTTTATAAACTGATGAACTACATGGATTATAAGAAGGATAAAGCTATCGATACCTATATTTTTGCGGGTGTAAGAAAGAAAAAAAAGGACACAATGCGATTTGACAAAAAAGAAAATCCATTTAATAAGCTACTTTCATTAAATATAAAATAAATGAGTAAACTTGACAAAGAGAGCGTTATTGGCATAACTGCATTATTAGTACATGCAGCTAATATTGATGAAATTTATTCTGAACACGAAAAAATTTTAATTAAAAATTTTATAAAATCATATTTGAAAGAAGAGAATGAGGATGAAATTCTAAAAATGGCTGAAAAGATTGAACACAATTCTAACCAATTGTTGAATTATACAAATATTATAAAACAAAACTCTATGGAAATTAAAAAAGATATTATTGAACATCTTTGGAAAGTTGTGATTTCTGATAATTCTATCGATCAATATGAATCTAATCTTTTGAGAAGAATTTGTGGTCTTATATATTTTCCGGACAAAGAGTGTGCAGAAATAAAATTAAATCTACTAAATAAGAAATGACTTATATTATAAAAGATGAATGTATAAAATGTAAGCTTACCGATTGTGTGGATGTGTGTCCCGTCGATTGTTTTTATGAAGGAGAAAATATGCTTGTTATAAACCCAGATGAATGTATTGATTGTGGAGTTTGTGAACCGGAATGTCCAATTGATGCAATAAAAGCTGATACTGACGATAGTGTAAAAGATAAAGAAAAATGGTTATTGCTAAATAAAAAGTTTTCTGCAATATGGCCTAATATTTCGAAAAAAAAAGAACCAATGAAGGACCATGAAAAATTTAGAAATTTAAAAAATAAATATGATGATCATTTTTCTGATAAACCTGGAAAATAAATAATATGCCAAAAAAGAAAAAAGCCAAAAAAACGAAAAAAGCTAAAGTATTAAAAAAAGATAAATCAGTCAAAAAATCCAAACCAACAATAAAGTCACAAGAAAAAAAAAGCACAATCCCAGGTGCAGACGAAAAACCAGAAATTAAAAAAATAAAAAAACAACCTACTGAAAAACGTATTTATAACTTAAAAGATTTTGTTGTTTATCCAAAACATGGGGTTGGTAAAATTACCTCAATCGAGAAAGCTACCATAGGCGAGATAGATATTCAGTTTTATAAAATTTTAGTTGAAAAAGAAAAACTAACATTGACTGTACCTATAAACCAACAATCTAAATTAAGGCCTATCGCTTCAATTAATCAAATCAATAAATGTATTTCTATTTTAAAGTCAAAACCTAAAATTAAAAGAACGATGTGGAGTAGAAGGGCTCAAGAATATGATCAAAAAATAAATTCAGGAAAAATTTACGAATTAGCTGAAGTTGTGAAAGATCTTAACAAGAATTCAGATATTATTGCAGATCAATCTTATTCTGAAAGACAATTATTTGAAAAAGCTTACGAAAGACTTAAATCAGAATTTGAGGCGGTACTAAAAGTTACGCCTGATGAAGTTCAAAAGAAAATGGATAAAGCTTTAGGTAGGACAAATATTTCCGAAAACGTGCAATAAAAAAACGCCCTTTTTAATTTTATGATTATAAAAAGGGCGTTTAGTTAAAGAGAAAACTATCTTCTTCTTCTTCTCTTTTTTGCTTTCTTTTTAGTTTTCTTTTTAGCTTTTTTTCTTCTTTTAGCCATCTTTTCTCCCTTGTTTTTAAACAAATCTTAATGATTCGTTTGTTAATTAAACATTAATTATTAAAAGATTCATGTCAAACATAAATTAATTTGCAAAAATGATTCAAAATTTAAATTTTTTAATTATTTTTTTTATTTTTTTAAAAAATTAAAAAAAGTTAGTAATATCAATGTTTTTTTAAGCAAATGAAATAAGTTTTAATTAAATATTTAATAAAGATTTTCTAGTTGTTGTTTATAAATTTTGATTATTTCTTTTCTTTTTAACTTTAAAGTTGGCGTCAACATTCCGTTTTCAATTGTAAATTCTTCGTGAATTAATATAAATTTTTTAATTTTTTCAATTAAAGTTAAATTTCTATTTATATTTTCAATTATAAGTTTAATTTTTTCTTTATTAGTTTCTTTTTCGCTAACAATTAAGGCAACTAAATAATTTTTTTTATCTCCATAAACAAAAGATTGTTTTATATTTTCATCTAAACATAAAATATTTTCTACTTTACTTGGAGAAATGTTATCTCCACCAAGATTCACAATAATATCTTTTTTTCTATCAGTAATTTTTAAATAATTATTATTGTCTAATACTCCTATATCTCCAGTATGAAGCCATCCATCTCTGATTACTTTTTCAGTCTCTTCTTTCAAATTCCAGTATCCCAACATAACGTTTTCACCTTTAATAAGAATTTCCCCATCTTCAGCTATTTTGACTTTATTGGTTCTAAAAGGAGGACCTACTGTTTCGACTTTAACTAAATCTGGTAAATTGCAGCTTACGACTGGAGAGGCTTCGGTTAGGCCATATCCTTGTAGTGTGGGTAAACCAACAGCGTTTAAAAACTCTCCAATATTTTGATCTAAAGCCCCTCCCCCAGATACGAATGCTTGAAGATTACCACCAAACTGATTTCTGATTTTTTTTCTTACTAATTTTTCACACAAAAAATTTGTGATTTTTTCGCTTAATTTTAATTCCTCTTTCTTGAGTATTTTTTTACCTAAATTTAAAGTCTGATTTATAAGTTTTCTTTTTAATCCAGATTGCTTCTCAAAATTCATATTAATTTTTGTAAAAAGATTTTGATAAAATCTAGGAACAGCTGTCATGATTGTGGGTTTAGCAACCCCCATATTGGAGATCAGTTTTTCTAAACTTTCAGCATAGAAAACTTTTGCTCCAACTATAATTTGTATAAATTGAACTGTGTGTTCATAAGAATGCGATAAAGGTAACCACGTCAAAAATACTGGATCTTTTTTTTTTGTTAAAACTTCTAGTAACTCAACTGCCCCTTCACAGTTTGAAAGAATACCACCGTGACTTAAAACAACTCCTTTAGGATTTCCTGATGTGCCTGAGGTATAAATTATACAAGCAGGCATATTCCGTTTTAAATCTTTATTTACTATTTTTTCATTAACTTCTTCATTTAATATTTCTTGAATTAATAAACTGTCAAATTCTATTTCTTCAAAAGAGATTATTTTTTTAACATCGTTCTTTATAAATTTTTTGATTTTATTGAATTGATCTTGATTTGATACAAATATCAATGCGGGCTTACAATCATTTAAAATATATTCATAATCGTTTGCTGAATACGTTGTAAAAATAGGAACTGAAATTCCACCTGCATTCATGATAGCGATATCGGTCATTAACCAATAAGGTCTATTCTCAGAAAGTATTAAACATCTATCACCTTGTTTTATTAATGACTTAATTTTTGTTGTAAGTTTATAAATTCTTTCTGTGATATCTTCCCAATTATAAGTTCGTTTATCTGGTTTTAACCATTTTAAGAACGGTCTTTTACCCTCAATTTCTTCTGCTTTTTTGAAATAAAGTTCAACTAAGCTATTTAATTTACTTATATCCATAACTTGGTGGGCGAAGAGAGACTCGAACTCTCAAGGTATTGCTACCACCGGATTTTGAGTCCGGCGCGTCTACCAGTTCCACCATTCGCCCTTTTTAGATAATCTAATTGATTTTTCTTACTATGAGAACAAAAATAATTGAGGTACAAAACATTATTAAAGCGTAGGCTGCTGTTGGTACCATGAATACAATTTCATCAAATAATTGTGTTGTTACAAACACTGCTAAAGTTCCGTTTTGTAAGCCACATTCTAATGAAATACATTTTCTTTGTTTAATTCCTGTTGTCCAAAATTTTGCAACATAATATCCCACGAAAATCATAGTCATATTTAAAATGAAAGCTATTAGCCCTGCTCTAGCAATATAAGAAACAATTCTGTCCCATTCCTCTACCCAAATTGCAATAAATACTATTAAGAATAAAATTACTGATAATCTTTGGATAATAAGTGTTTTGGAAATAATAAAATTAGTCATTAGACTTCTAACGATCATTCCAAAAATAACAGGAACAGTTACTACAAAGAACATTTTCAATGCTATATTAAGCATTGATATATTTTTTGTTGTTTCAATCCCTAAAAAAGCAGCCGAATTGAAGACTATTATTGGTACAATGAAAATACTTAGTAAACTGACAATCGCTGTTAAACTCACTGATAAAGCTACATCTCCCTCGGCAAACTTAGTTAGAATATTAGAGGTTACTCCTCCTGGTGCTGCGGCTATTACCATTACTCCTAAAGCTATTTCTGGTGGAAGTGAAATTATATTAATTAAAATAAAAGCAATTATTGGAAGCAAAATAACCTGACATAAGAAGCCTACAATAAAATCTCTGGGGTTTTTTAAAACTCTTGTAAAATCTCCAACCGTTAAGCCAAGACCTAAACCGAACATTATTATGGCAAGACATACGGGTGCTATTGTAGTTACGATTTCCATAATTTTATAAGCTCCTATTCTACTTTAAAAGAAGAGTTTTTCATGAGGTCGAAAATTGTAGTAACGAAACCAGCTTTGTGCTTTTGGTTATGCATGTAGTTTTCTTCAAAGGATTTGATATTTTTGGGAGATGGTAAAAGCATATATTCTAGCTTTTTATTTTTTGTAACTAATTTTTGTTTTAAAAGATACTTTAATTTTCTAATCACTGTAGCTCTTGGTATAGTTGAAATTTCAGATATAGAAGAGGCGTTTATTCCATTTTTAGGAGTATGCCTTAAAAGGTGTAAATATAAGTCCGCGTAAGTTCCAGGATCCTCAACAACTCTGTTTCTTACTTGTTTTGAATAATCTGTAAATTGTGAAATACCTATTGCGCCCCAAACATTCCATGTTTCTAAATCACCAAAAAAAGTTCTGTGTCTAACTAAGAATGGAATTTGCATTCTAAACCAATGTTGCCAACATATTGTAAAATATTTATCAATAAATGCCTCTATTTCTTCTTTTGAAAATGCTCTACCAAACCAAGTTTCTTTTGAAAGAATATGACTAGTTTTTTCTAAAAAATTGGCCATAAATTTTTTCGAATTAGCTGGTCTTTGAAGTTCTGTTATCTTTCTATTGAAAAAAATTGATTTTCCTTTTCTAAATATAATATTTTCATTTTGTAAAAAATTTACTTTTCTTCTTATAGTTTCCTTCGGTATATTTAGTTCTTTTGAAATTTCAATTAGGTTAATTTTATCAATTAAAAGTTCATTTTTATCGTAAAATTCTGTATAGGACAAATACTGAAATCGGTCTGAATATTTTCGAAATACAGTGTTGATTAAATAAACTAAAATTAAATAACTATCATAATCTTTGAACGTATTATAAGCATTATTGCACCATGCTTGCTGCAATTTAAACCACAAAGTTACCGTTTCATTAGAATGACTGGATAAAACATCGTAAACCTCATCTGAATTTATTGTATTAAAAATTTTGTTTTCAAAAGATGGCTTTTTTTTTAAAGGCTCGAAAATGTTTACAGTTTTTAGATCTACTGGCTTAGACATTTATTTTTTCCACGTTACACTTTGATTGATTAAAATAGCCATTAAAATCCAAATAATAAATGTCCCTTCTGGCGAGAAACCATAGTCAGCTCCAAAAATTCCAGCAACTATAACGATTGAATAAATAGCAACTGTAGATAATATTAAACTTGCCAGATACCTAAGGATTGTGCATTTTAAATTCATGATTTTAAAAAAATTATACGATAGATGCGTTGAGCTTGCTAGACATAAATTTTCAAAGCCTTTATTAGGTTTTGTAGCATTTATCGAAAGTTTCTTTTTTCCAGTTCCACCTGACTTAATGATTGTTCCAATGGTAGTGGCAAAGAGAGAAGATTATCTTAAAATATTTCTTATCGCTACAACGGGCTCTGTTTTAGGTGGCATGTTTGGTTATATGCTTGGAGTTTTCTTCTTAGACGCCTCTATGGTCATTATTGAATTTTATGGTTACGAAGAAAAAGTTTTTGATATGCAAGATAAGATGTCTACAAAAGGCGGTTTTTTAGCCTGGCTCGGAATTATGTTTTTAGC
Organism: uncultured Pelagibacteraceae bacterium; assembly: GCA_902593905.1. Taxonomy (GTDB): domain Bacteria; phylum Pseudomonadota; class Alphaproteobacteria; order Pelagibacterales; family Pelagibacteraceae; genus Pelagilacustribacter. Next base: position 18,425 of record CACJKF010000001.1, read on the forward strand.
TGGTTTTACCCCTCTTCCTTTTAAAGTTTTTACTATTACCAGTGGAGTGATCGCCTATAATCTTCCGGTATTTTTCTTTATATGTTTATTTACAAGAGGGTTAAGATTTTTCTTTGTTTCTTATTTAACATTTCTTTTTGGTAAAAAATTTGGTGATTTCATCGAGAAAAAAGGTGCGCTGTGGTTTACCTTAACTGGAATTTTTATTGTAGTATTAGCCGTCGTCCTTTATATAATTTTTACCTAATGTTGAGTAATAATAAGTTAATTTTAAACAGTATATTAGCTTTTAGCATTTTATCTTTAGCTATAGCTTACTTTATTCAATACATATTAGGACATGAACCTTGTAATTTATGTTTAATTGAAAGAATTCCTTATTTAGCATCTTTAATACTTATTTCGTTAATATTTATAATTAATAGATTTGAAAAAGTAATTAGTGGTATTGTACTATTGTTTTTTATTTTTGGTTCAGTAGTTTCTTTTTACCATGTCGGGATTGAACAAGGATTTTTCAGTGAGTCTTTGGTGTGCGATTTGGGTTTGTCTAATGGAGATATGTCTAAAGACGATTTGTTAAAACAACTCCAGAATAAAACTCCAATAAGCTGTAAAGACGTGACTTTTAAGTTTTTTGGACTTTCTCTTGCTACAATAAATACAGTTATATCGATTTTATTAAGTGGTATTATGATTAGAGTAATTAAAAATTATGGAAAAAACTAATAAAAAAACCTTAGAAGAAATCATAAGAGTAGATCATGCTGGAGAACGTGGTGCAATTAAAATTTACGAAGGCCAGCTACTTGCTCTAAAAACTTTCAAACAAAATGCTTCTTTAAAAAGAAAGATTGAAGAAATGAAAGAGCATGAAAGAGAGCATTACGAATACTTTGATAACGAAATTAAAAAGAGAAATATTAAACCGACAAAACTTTTACCACTGTGGGATTTAATGGGAGTTACTTTAGGTTTTGGGACTGCGATGCTTGGCGAGAAAGCAGCTATGTTATGTACTGCTTCGGTTGAAGAGGTAATAGATGGTCATTATAAAGATCAAACCTACAAACTTGGTAAAGATGAAGAAGAATTAAAGAAGAAAATAATGAAGTTTAGGCAAGATGAACTTGATCACAAAGATATAGCTTATGACAATGGAGCAACAAAAAAAGGTTTATTTGGTGTATTAGATAAAGTTATCAAAACTTCATCAAGAATAGCTATAACAATATCTGAAAAAATATAATCAAGGTTCTAACTCGATATCCCAATATAGATAGTCCATCCAGCTTTCGTGTAAAAAATTCGGTGGAAAATTTCTTCCATTTCTGTGAAGGTCTTCTACAGTAGGAGCGTACGGCTTATTATTCAATTTTAAATCACAGTCTTTGTAAAGTTTCCCACCTTTTTTAACATTACAACTTGAGCAAGCTGTTACTACATTATTCCAATCAGTTAGACCACCTTTTGACTTTGGTAGAAGGTGATCAAAAGTTAAATCTTTTTTATCTCCACAATATTGACAAGTAAACTTATCTCTCAAAAAAACATTAAATCTTGTGAAGTTTGGATTTTTTGATGGTTGAATAAAATTTTTTAAAGCTATAACGCTCGGTAAATTCATTTCAAATGATGGGCTTCTTATTTTTCTTTTATAATTCGAAACAATACTTACTCTGTCTAAAAAAACCGATTTAACCGCATCTTGCCAACACCAAATAGAAAGTGGATAATAACTTAATGGTCTAAAATCAGCATTAAGAACTAATGCTGGACACTTTTCTAATGGAACTTTATCTGCAGAAGAAATAATCATGCTTAAAGCTAACTGATAAGAAAAATTTTATCAAGTTATAATTATGTTACAGGTAAAATACTTATAAATTAAAATGTTTTTTAATGAATTGAAGACCCAAACTTGACCCTTCTGTTGGTATACGGTGCTCACAGTGTTTAAATATTTTTGTTTCAATTTCGTAATTGTTTTTTCCAAAAAATTCTTTAGCTTCAAGCAGTGATTCTACTGGAACAACTTGGTCAAGGTCCCCGTGCATTAATATAATATTTGGTCTAGAAATTATGTTTTTAGAAAGGTGTTCTGTGCTTATAATTCTTCCAGAATAACCAATAATAGAATTAATAGTGTCTTTTCTTTTTATTCCAGTTTGTAATGTTATCATACAACCCTGACTAAAACCTCCAATAATAATTTCTTTAGCTTTTAAATTATATTTTTCCTTAACCTCATCTATTAATTTATTAAGTTTGTTTTCAGCCACTAAAGATTTTGATAAAATTTGTTCAGGGGTTTGATCCATTAAATCAAACCATTGAAATCCTGTTGGGCTAGCTGCACATTTTTCAGGTGCATCAGGACAAATAAAAATTGTTTCTGTTAGATGAGCTCTCCAATAACTTGCAAGTATAGATATATCCTTACCATCGCCTCCATATCCGTGGCAAAGTATTACAGCGTTTTTAGGTTTTTCTTTCGAAAGTGGCTCTAAAATAATTGTATTTAACGAAAAGGTCATATAGATAAAATATCAATGTCTGAATTTTTATTTAATTTTATTGGTTTTACTTTATTGGGTGCTGTTGCCATTGTTTTAATAATGGGTATTTATACTTTATTTAAAGGTGGGAGTACTAGTAAAAAATATTCCAATAAACTAATGCAGCTTAGAGTTCTTTTACAATTTATTGCAATAATTGTTTTGGTTTTATTGGCTTATTTTTTTAAGGACTAAATATACTTCTTCATTAAATTTAAGAAATCCTCACTAGCAAAATCTACCTCGCCTATAACTCTTCCAAATTCTTCTCCATTTTTATCGATCAGTATACTTGTAGGAAGGCCTCTCAGTTTAAAAGTTTTAACTAAGCTAAGATCTGGGTCGTAGTAGGTATTTAATGTGGTTACTCCAACACTTCTAAAAAAATCTCTTGTCCTTATTTTATTTGGTTTTTCAGTATTTACTGCAAAGACTTTTATTTCAGGGTATTTGAAAGTTAACTTTTCAAGTGAGGGCATTTCTCTTTTACAAGGAGCACACCAAGTTGCCCAGAAATTAATAATCATGATATTGCCTTTTTTGTTAGTTAAATCGACAGCTAGAAGATCAGAATCTTTAAATTTAATTTCTTTAATAGCTATTGGTTTTTCGTGAATAACAACATTTTTTGAAAAATCTTCGGCTCCAATTAGATTTTGGCTAAAGAGAGATAAAACTATTATGTGAATATAGATTTTAAAAGATTTACTAATTTTCATATTAATTTAAATTAGAAATAACACAGTAAAATGAAAAATAAAACAATTTGGTCTAATAGATTTAAAAACAAAATGTCCCAATCTTTTCAAAAGATTGGGTCTTCGATTCATATTGATAAAAGACTTTATGAACAAGATATAGTTGCATCTGTTGTGCACACACAAATGCTTATGAAACAAAAAATCATTAAAAGTGAAGACGGTAAAAAAATTATCAATGGGCTTAAAAAAATTAAAGCTCAGATAGATAAGGGAAATTTTGAGTTTAAAGAGAAATATGAAGATATACATTTAAATATAGAAAAAGCATTATTCGAGATCATTGGTCCTTCAGCTGGATTTCTGCACACTGCAAGATCAAGAAACGATCAGGTGGTAACTGATTTTAAATTATGGATTAAAGAGGCATCAAACAAAATTATAAAAGACATTTCAGTTCTCATGAAAAATCTGATTAAAAAAGCTGAAAAAAATACAGATACGGTTATGCCTGGATTGACGCATTTAAAAAATGCGCAACCTATTTCATTCGCTCATTATTTGTTGTCATACTATGAGATGTTAAAAAGAGATAAAAAAAGATTTGAAAATAATCTTGATCTTTTAGATGAGTGCCCACTTGGATCAGCGGCGCTCTCAGGAACATCTTATAAGATAGATAGAACTTATACAGCAAAAAAACTCGGTTTTAAAAAACCTACAGATAATTCCATTGACTCTGTTTCCGATAGAGATTTTGCAATTGATTTTTTATATGCTGCTGCTATTTGTGCAATGCACTTATCAAGATTAGCTGAAGATTTAATTATTTATAATTCTGATGCTTTTAATTTAATTTCATTTAAAGACAGTATGCTTACAGGATCTTCAATTATGCCTCAAAAAAAGAATCCCGATCCTGCAGAACTGATAAGAGGAAGAGTTGGAATAAATTATGGAAAGTTAAATGCAATGCTTACAATAATGAAAGGTCTTCCTATGTCATATTTTAAAGATATGCAGGATGACAAAGAATTAGTTTTCGATGGCTTTGATTCTTTAAAAGATACTCTATCTATGAGTTCTGAATTGATCAGTGCTGTGAATGCTAATAAAATAAATATGCTTTTTATGGCTAACCAAGGTTACACAACAGCAACTGATTTTGCAGACTATCTTGTTAAAAATAAAAATTTATCATTTAGAGAGTCTTATGCTATTTCAGCAAAACTTGTTAATTACGCAGAAAAAAATAAAAAGATGTTATCTGAATTAAATTTGGAAGAAATAAAAAAATTTTACAAAGATTTAGATAAAAGTATTTTAAAAGTATTCGATGTAAATAATTCCATGAATATGAAAAAATCTCATGGAGGAACATCTGTAATTAATGTTAAATCAATGATAAAAAAATATAAAAGGGAAATTTAATGAAAATTATAACTGCCTTTTTCTTGATAATTTTTATTTTAACTAGTTGCGGAAAAAAATCTGAGCCTAAATACCAAGGTCAAATAGGTCAGGTCGAGATAATTTCATAATCTTATGCAAAATTTAAGATATGTAGGTAAAAATTTATTTATTGAAAAACTCTCAATCAAGAATATTTTAAAAAAAAATAAGACACCTTTTTATATTTATTCAGAGAGTCAAATTGCATTCAATTTTCTAAAGTTTGCTAACACATTTAAAAAAACTGATCCTTTAATTTGTTTTGCTGCAAAATCTAATAGTAATTTAAGCATACTTCGTGTACTTGGAAGATTAGGTGCTGGAACTGATGTGGTTTCAGGCGGTGAGCTATTAAAAGCTTTAAAGGCAGGTATCAAACCCAACAAAATTGTTTTTTCTGGAGTTGGAAAAACAGAAGATGAGTTAAAAATTGCAATTAGTAAGAAAATTTTATTAATTAATTGCGAGTCTGAAAGTGAAGCTAAATTAGTAAATAATTTGGCCAAAAAAATTAGGAAAAAAGTTTCAATTGGTTTTAGGTTAAACCCTAATGTTGATGCAAAAACACATAAAAACATATCAACTGGTAAAGCTGAAAATAAATTTGGATTATCTATCAAAAATTTCAAAGTTTTCCTAAAAACATTAAAATCTTTTAAAAACGTAAAATTAGATGCATTAAGTGTGCATATTGGTAGTCAAATTTTAAACGATATGCCTTTTAAAAAAACTCTAAATGTAATGAGTAAATTAATTAAAGAATTAAAACTGAATTTAAAATATGTCGATTTGGGCGGTGGATTCGGTATAAATTATACTGATAAAGAAAAACCAATTAATTTAAGTAAATATTCTAAAATGGTACATAATTTTTCTAAAAAGTTAAATTGTAGAATAATTTTTGAACCAGGTAGATCTATTATTGGTAATACTGGACTACTAATTAGTAAAATACAATTTATTAAAAAAGGCACTAATAAAAACTTTATTATATTAGATGCTGGTATGAATGATTTTATGCGTCCTGCTTTGTATGAAGCTTTTCACAAAATTATTCCAATTTCAAAAAAATCATCGAAAATGAAAGGTAAAATAGAATTCGTGGGACCAATATGTGAAAGTACTTGTAAATTTGGAGTTTATAAGAACTATCCTAAAATAGATGAAAATGAATTTGTTGCTATAACTAATGTTGGAGCATACGGTTCTACATTGTCATCAAATTATAATACTAGACCATTAGTTGCTGAAATTTTAATTAATAAAAATAAACTTAGATATATAAGAAAGAGACAAAATTTACTTAAATTGATAAATTCTTAATGCAATTTATTAGATCATTAATCTTCAATATATTTTTATATTTTGGTTTGGTAACAATTTTCATTTTTGCTATACCAACATTAATTTTACCAAGTAAATACACAATTTTTTTTGGTAGATTGTCAGCAAGATATATAGTGGTTATTTTAAGGCTTATTTTAAATACGAAAGTAATATTCCATGGAGTTGAAAATCTTAAAAAGGAAGAGAATTTTTTTGTTGCCTCAGCTCATCAGTCAATGTTTGAAACTTTTGCTCTTCAGATACCTTTAGATGGTCCAATTTTTATTTTAAAAAAAGAACTTCTTAATATTCCATTATTTGGATGGTATTTGAGAAAAATAGGTGCAATAGCAATTGTCAGAGAAACGACAACAAAAGAAAATTTAAATTTTTTTGATAAAATAAAAGAAAGAATTGAAAAAAGTAAAAGACCGCTTCTAATATTCCCACAAGGAACAAGGGTAAAGATTGATGAACAGCCTCCATTTAAGAAAGGAGTTGGTAGAATTTATAATGCTCTAAATTTACCTTGTATTCCTGTAGCTTTAAATACTGGGAAAGTTTGGCCAAAAAATAGTTTTATGAAATATCCTGGAGATATTCATATTTCTTTTTTGGAACCAATCGCTTCAGGCAAAGAAAGTGAGGAATTTACTATAGATATAGAAAATCAAATCTACACTGAAATAAAAAAGTTCCATTAATTATTTTCTCCCAAAACCTGGTTTGTCTGTATCCTGACCAGCTTCAATAATTTCTTTTCTTACTTTTTTAGTAGAAGAAAAAATTTCAAGAAGTTTTTTGCTATCCTTATTTTTAATAGCATCTTTTATTTCATTAAGATTCTTGGAGTAATTATCTAAAACTTTAAGAATATTTTCACTGTTATCAATAAATATATCTTTCCACATTAGGGGGTCTGATGCTGCTATCCTTGTAAAATCTCTTAGACCACCTGCACTGTATTGTATGACGTCATCTTTGAATTTATCCTCATTGTTTATAGCTGTTTTAACAATACTGTAAGCTACAGCATGTGGTAGATGACTCGTGAGAGATAAAACATAATCATGATCTTCAAATGACATGATTTTTGTCTTACAACCAAGCTTAATCCAAAAGTTTTCTAGAACTTTTATTTTATCTTTAGTAGTTTTCTCGTCAGCAGATAAGATACACCATCTATTTTGAAATAAACTTGAAAAACCTGCCTCGGGACCACTATATTCAGTTCCAGCTATAGGATGTGATGCAATCCAATTTATATCTTTAAGATTAAGATTGCTGATAATTTTATTTACTTCCTTTTTTGCTGAACCTGTATCTGTTAAAATAGAATTCTTTTTTAAATTAGATTGAGTAGAAAGAAGTATTTCTTTGTAACTACTTAAAGGTGAAGCGATTATTACTAAATCAGAATCCTTCACTACATCAGAAATATTTATACAGATTTCTGCTGAAAAATTTTTTTTCAAATAATTAGTTACACTCAACGATTTATCGTAAGCACTAATTTTAATTGCTAGCTTTTTTTCTTCTATAGCTCTTAGAATAGAAGATCCAATTAAACCACAACCGATTATACTTACCTTATTGAACATTTAATATTTTTTTCATTTTCGAAATTAATTTTCTATTTTCATCACTTTTTCCAATTGTAATTCTCAGTGAATTTTTAATACCATAAACATCCATTTTACGAACTAAAATTCCAGTTTTGGCTAACAATTTAAAAACTTTTGATGAATTTATTTTTACTCTATCAAAATTCACTAATAAAAAGTTACTATAGCTTTTGTTAGTTTCAATTTTCATTTTTTTAAACTCGTTAAACATTTTTTTATTCCATTTATTTACATGCTTTATTTCTTTATTGAGCCATAAACTATCTTTAATTGCTGCAGATGCTGCAAATAAAGCTGGCCTGCTTACGTTGAACGGAGGTTTAACTTTATTAAGTGCATTTATAATTTCTTTAGATGCATAACCCCATCCAACTCTTAATCCTGCCAGCCCATAAATTTTTGAGAATGTTCTTGTCATTACAACATTCTTGTAATTCTTGAAAATTTTTAAAGCTGAAAGATAATCTTTTTGTTTTACGTATTCAAAATAAGCATCATCAACAACCAATAGGATATTACTTTTTAATTTTTTTCGTAAATACTGTAAATCTTTTTTTTTAATATAAGTACCAGTTGGGTTGTTAGGATTTGCCAAAAATACAATTTTCGTCTTTTTTGTAACTTTATTTATTATATCTTTTACCGAAACTGTAAAATTATTCTCTTTGGAATAAATAACTTTTGCTCCATTCATTTTGCTGTAAATCCTGTAAATAATAAAACTGTATTTAGGTACTATCACCTCGTCTCCCTTCTTCAAAAAAGATTTACATACTAATTCGAATATTTGATCTGATCCTGATCCTAAAATAATTCTATTTTTATCTAGTTTAAATTTATCAGATAAAGTTTTTCTTAAAAATGTTCCATCAGAATCTGGGTATCTTGCAAAACTTTTAGCTACTTTTAGATACTCTTTTTTTGATTTTGGGCTTGGGCCGAGAGCAGACTCATTAGCTGATAGTTTTATTTTAGCTAATTTGCTTTTAAATAAGCTCATTCCAGCTACGTACTTTTCGGCAACTATCTTATTTGGTTTAGGAAATGTCATTATATTAAAGTATTATCTAAATTGTTAGAGTTTTTCTATAACTCTTTATCTTATATAAAATTGACAAGTTTGTGATGATTTAGTAAAAATATCTCGCGCTGATTTAACCGTATTGCAAGCGCATAATAAATTTAGCTAAAAAGGGGATGCCCAGTTTAGCTGGGCTTTTTTTTTGGATGAATGTAAAACTTGAAAATATTAAGAAATTAGATGTTTCTAAATCACTTAAACTTGATTGTGGAAAGACGATAAGCAATTTTCCACTTGCGTACGAAACTTATGGAAAATTAAACGAAAATAAAGATAATGCCATTCTTGTTTTTCACGCATTAACAGGTGATCAATTCGTTACTGGAACTAATCCGATTACAAAAAAAGAAGGGTGGTGGGTTACTGCAGTTGGCCCTAATAAAGCTATAGACACAAATAAATATTTCGTAATTTGCGCTAATGTTATTGGTGGTTGTATGGGTTCTTTAGGACCAAAAAATATCAATCCAGATACAAAAATGCCTTACGGATTAGATTTCCCGGTTATAACAATAAAAGATATGGTGAGAGCGCAAGAGTCTTTACTTGAACATCTTGGTATAAAAAAACTTTTATGTGCGACCGGTGGATCAATGGGGGGTATGCAGTTATTACAATTCTGTGCGACATTTCCTGATAAAGCTTTCTCAGCTATTCCAATCGCATGCAGTTCAAGCCATAGTGCGCAGAATATTGCGTTAAACGAATTAGCGCGCCAAGCAATAATGGCTGACCCTGTATGGGATAATGGCAAATATGTATCCAAAAATGTGCAACCTAAAAATGGTCTAGCCGTTGCAAGAATGGTTGGACATATAAGTTATTTATCTGAGAAAGGTATGCAAGAAAAATTTGGAAGAAGATTACAAGAAAAAGCTGATTATGAATTTAGTTTTAACGCAGATTTCCAAGTTGAAAGTTATCTAAGACATCAAGGCTATGCATTTGTAGAAAGGTTTGATGCGAATTCAATTCTTTATATAACTAGAGCGATGGATTATTTTGATCTATCTAAACAATTCAAAGGTGGTTTGGTTGAAGCTTTTAAAAAACAAAATACTAAATTTCTAGTAATATCATTCTCATCTGACTGGCTTTATACTACTAGAGAAAATAAGGATATTGTAATTGCACTAAATGCGTCTGGTGCTGATGTTTCTTATTCAGAAATTGTAACAGATAAAGGGCATGACTCATTCTTATTAAATGAACCTGAATTTCTGAAAACTTTGAAAGGTTTTGTAGACTCGATGTACGAAAAATTTAAAAATGAAAAAAGAATTTAAAGTAATTGCCGATTTGTTGCCTGTCAACATAAGAGTTTTAGATGTGGGCTGTGGAGATGGATCTCTAATGAATTTCCTAAGAGAACAAAAAAATATTGAGGTTCGTGGACTAGAACTGAGTCAAGATAATGTACAACAATGCATTCGTAAAGGTTTACCAGTCATACAAGGAAACGCAGAAACTGAACTTCATCAATTTCCTGACCAATCTTTTGATTATGTAATTCTAAGCCAGACCCTACAAGCGTTTTATGAACCAGAAAAAGTTTTAAAGAATCTTTTAAGAATAGGTAAATCAGTAATTGTTTCAATCCCAAATTTTGGATACTGGAAAGTAAGAATAAAGCTTTTATTTTTTGGTGAAATGCCAGTAACAAAAACTCTACCAAATACTTGGTATAACACTCCCAACTTACATATGTGCACAATTAAAGATTTATTCAAGTTTTGTGATGAAAAAAAAATCAATATTAAAAAAGTAATTGGGGTTAACGAAGATACGACTTCATTAATTAAAAAAAGTAATTTAGAGGTAAAAAATCTTTTTTCAAAGTTAGGGATTTTTTTAATAGGATAAATGATTGTAGAAATTATTCCATGTTTAAGTGATAATTACAGTTATCTAATTCATGAAAAAAAAACAAATACTATCTCAATAGTAGATCCTTCTGAATTTGGGGCTTGTGATAAAGTAATTAGTAGGTATAAAAAGCTAGATTTTATTTTGAATACTCACCATCATGTTGATCATGTTGGTGCAAACTTAGAGCTCAAAAAGAAATATAACGCAAAAATTTTAGGTTCAAATTCAGATAAAGATCGTATTCCAGGAATAGATATACTTCTTAAAGAAAATCAAAAACAAAGGATCGGAAATTTAGAATTTGAAGTAATGTTTATTCCAGGTCATACAAAAGGACATGTTGCTTTTTTCTTTGAAAAAGAAAAAACTGCTTTTACTGGTGATACATTGTTTTCATTAGGGTGTGGAAGAGTTTTTGAAGGCACACATGAAGAAATGTTTAATTCTTTAAATAAAATAAAAAATCTTCCACAGGAAACAAAAATTTATTGTGGACATGAATACACAAATTCAAATTTAAATTTTTGTTTAGCGTACGACTCTAAAAATCCCCTTTTGAAAGAGAAACAAATCGATATTCAAAAAAAAATAAATTCTAATCAGCCAACTATTCCGGTTACTTTAGGTCAAGAAATTAAAACAAATATTTTCTTAAGGTGTAATGATCCTGAAATTAAGCATGCTTTAGGCCTTAAAGATTCGTCTGAAGTTGAAGTTTTTTCAAAATTACGAGAATTAAAGGATTCTTTTTAACTTCAATAATCTTGACTTGCTAGCACTGAAGGCTATATTGCGTGAAAATTAAGAAAAAAAGATTTTATGTCGTTTGCTATAATTGAAACAGGTGGAAAACAGTACAAGGTGTCTGCTAGTAAAATATTAGAAATTGAAAAACTGAATGCCAAAGTTGGTCAAACTATTAAATTTGATAATGTTTTGCTTTTAAACGATGACAAAAGTACAGAAATCGGAAGTCCTAAAGTCGAGGGGGCTACAGTAGAAGCTAAGCTTTTAGACAATGTAAAAGATCGAACTGTGTTAGTTTTTCATAAGAGAAGAAGAAAACACTCTAGAAAAAAGAATGGTCATAGACAGCGTCATTCTAAAATACAAATAACAAAAATTTTAGCAAAAGGCGGTAAAGTAATAGATGAAGCAAAAATAGTAGAAAAAAAGAAACCTATAAAAGAAGAAAAAAAAGTTGTAAAAAAGGAATTAAAGAAATAGGAAATTAAATGGCAACAAAAAAAGCAGGTGGATCATCGAAGAATGGCCGAGATAGTAAAGGTAGACGTCTTGGGGTCAAAAAATATGGTGATCAAACTGTAATCCCTGGAAATATCATAGTTAGACAAAGAGGAACTAAAATCCATCCTGGTGATAATGTTGGCATGGGCAAAGATCACTCGATTTACTCTTTAATCAAAGGAAAAGTAAAATTTAAAAAATCTAAATTAAACAGAACTTTTGTTTCTGTAATCCCCAATTAAATCTATATAAATAACTTAAGTTATTTTTATTATAATAAGTATGAAATTTTTAGATCAAGCAAAGATTTATATTAAAGCTGGAAATGGTGGGTCAGGTTCTGCAAGCTTTAGAAGAGAAAAGTTTGTGGAGTATGGTGGACCAGATGGTGGCGATGGTGGAAATGGAGGATCTATAATTGTTCAATCTGATAGAAATCTTAATACATTGATTGATTTCAGATATGCACAACATTTTAAAGCTCAGCATGGAAAACCTGGGAGTAAAAGAAATAAAACTGGAGCTAATGGAGAAGATTTGATTTTAAAAGTTCCATTAGGGACTCAAGTGTATGAAGAGGATAACAATACTTTAATTTATGATTTTACCAAAAATAAAGAAAAATACCTTGTAGCATCTGGTGGTAAAGGAGGTCTTGGAAATGTAAGATTTAAGAGTTCAACAAATAGAGCGCCAAGAAAAAAGACAAATGGAAAATTGGGAGAAGAATTTTGGATTTGGCTTCAATTAAAAGTAATAGCCGATATTGGAATCATAGGTAAACCAAACGCTGGTAAATCTAGTTTGCTTGCAGCGTTAACAAGAGCTAAACCAAAAATAGCTAATTATCCTTTTACTACAATAAATCCAAACTTAGGAGTATCTTACTACGGAGGTAAGGAGATTACCTTAGCTGATATTCCTGGTTTAGTAGAAGGCGCACATAAAGGTGTCGGTCTAGGAGATAAATTCTTAAGACATATTGAAAGATGTAAAATTTTACTTCACTTAATAGATCTGTCAGAAAATGATTTGCTGAATACGTATAAAAAAATTAAATTAGAACTATCTAATTATGATAAAAATTTAACAAAAAAGAAAGAAATTATTTTTTTTAATAAGTCAGATTTGTTAGGGAATAATGAAATAAATAAAAAATTGAAAGAATTTAAAGAAAAAATTAACACTAATTATGAAATTATTTCTGTTTATTCGAATAAAGATATTCAAAAAATAAAAAAGTTATTAATTAAATATGCTAATTAAAAACGTAAATAAAATTGTTTTAAAACTTGGGTCTGCAACTGTGGTTGACAGTAAAGGTGTTTTTAAAAAAAAATGGGTAACTTCTCTAATTAAAGACATAAAAAAATACGGAAAAGGAAAAAACTTTGTTATTGTTTCTTCAGGAGCAATTGCTCTTGGCCAAAAATATCTTAAAATTAAAAAAGGGAGAATTAAACTAGAAATGAGTCAAGCTATTGCAGCAGTTGGTCAAATTCATTTAGCGGGAGAATTTCAAAAACTGTTTGATAAATATAAGATAAAAACTGGTCAAATTTTAATTAGTCCGGATGATACAGAGCAAAGAAGAAGGGCTATTAATGTTAGAAGAACTTTTGATAATTTGTTTAAACTTAGAGCTGTCCCAGTAGTAAATGAAAATGATTCAACAGCAACAAGTGAAATAAAATATGGAGACAATGATAGATTAGCTGCAAGAGTGGCCCAAATCATTGGAGCAGACATGCTGATTTTATTTTCTGATGTTGATGGGCTATATGATAAATCAAAAGGTAAAAAAGTTATAAAAGAGGTGACTTCAATTAATGAAAAAATCACATCACTCATAGATAACAAGAAGAATAAATTTGGCTCTGGGGGCATTGCTACAAAGTTAGATGCAGCCAAGATTTGTATGAATTCAGGCAGCCATATGTTTATTGCGAATGGTAAAGTAAATAACCCGATTTCAAATATGATCAAAAATAAAAAATATACTCATTTTTTGCCAAAAATTTCTACTTTAGATGCTAGAAAAAAATGGATCATTGGCTCTCTTAATTACAATGGAACTATATATATCGATAACGGAGCTGCTAAAGCTTTATCCAATGGCAAAAGCTTGCTCGCTGCTGGCATAACTAAGATTAATGGAAATTTCAAAAAGGGAGAAAATGTTTTAATCCTAGATCAAAATAATATTCAGCTAGCTCGAGGATTATCATCTTTCAGCTCTGCTGAAATTGATAAAATTAAAGGCAAACAAAGTAAAGAGATTGAAACAATTCTTGGTTATCTTAGTAAAACTGAGGTAATTCACAAAGATGATATGGTATTATTATAAATGAATTATTTAGAGTCGATAGGGAAAAATGCAAAAAAAGCCTTTGAAGATTTAAAAGGTGTGAAACATAAAAAAATAAAAAAAGTCTTAAATAATTATAATCAATCACTTTTAAAGAATACTAATAAAATAATCAGAGAAAATTTAAAGGATGTTAATAATGTCAAAAGAAAACATTTGGTTGACAGACTTATTTTAAATAAAAAAAGAATTGATGGTATTAGACATTCGATAAACGAAATAGCAAAGTTTAAAGATCCCATTGGAAGAGTTTTAGAGACATGGCGCAGACCAAATAATTTAACAATTAAAAAAGTAACAACTCCTATTGGTGTTATTGGAGTAATATATGAAAGTAGACCTAACGTAACTGCTGATGTAGCAGCATTGTGTTTAAAATCAGGTAATTGTTCTATTTTAAGGGGTGGATCTGAAGCTTTTAATTCAAACAAATTATTGGCTAATTTATTTAGAGAAAATTTAAGAGCAAACAATATCAATCCAAACTGTGTTCAGTTTATTGAGAATCAAAATAGAAAAATAGTAGATCAACTTTTATCAAAGATGAGTGCTTACATTGATGTAATTGTGCCACGAGGAGGGAAAGGACTAGTAGCAAAAGTACAAAGATTTTCCAATGTACATGTAATTGGTCATCTTGAGGGATTGTGTCACATATATGTTGATAAAACTGCAAATTTAAAAATGGCCAAAGATTTGATTATTAATGCAAAAATGAGAAGAACAAGTATTTGTGGTGCAGTAGAAACACTTTTAATAGATGAAAAAGCTTTAAACTCACACGCTAAAGAAATAATAAATTCTCTTATAAATTCAGGCTGCGAAGTTAGAGCTGACAGGAAAGTTAATAAACTTTTTCAGGGAAAATTAAAGAAAACTAAAGAAAAAGATTGGAAAACAGAATATCTGGATGCAATTATTTCAATCAAGGTAGTTAAAAATGTTAATAGCGCTGTGGAACATATTTTGAAATACGGCACAATGCATACTGATAGCATTATTACTAACAACAAAAAAAATGCTGAAATTTTTTTAAATGGTGTTAATAGCTCAATAGCGATGCATAATGTTTCAACTCAATTTGCTGATGGTGGGGAATTCGGCTTTGGTGGTGAAATTGGCATCTCTACGAATAAACTTCCGCCAAGAGGTCCCGTAGGAATTAATCAATTAACATCATATAAATATCTTGTTTCTGGAAAAGGAATAGTTAGACCATAGTTAATGGCAAGTATCCAAAAAAAATACGTTGGGTTATTAGGTGGCAGTTTTGACCCTGCACATAAGGGACACTTGGGTATATCAAAAATTGCTATAAGAAAACTAAAATTGAATAAAATTTACTGGATAATTACAAAAAAAAATCCCTTTAAAAATAAAACTTTTTATTCCTTAGATGAAAGAATAAAATATGCGAAAAAACTAACTAAAACTCAAAAGAAAATTAAAATTATTTATCTAGAAACTTTTATTAAATCTTCAAGAACTATTGATGTGATAAATTTTTTTATAAAAAAAAAGAAAATCAAAAATATGTTCTTTATAATTGGATCTGATAATTTAATAAGATTTCATAAGTGGAAAAGCTGGAAAAAAATAGTAAAATTGGTAAAATTAGTTGTTTTTTCTAGAAGAGGATATGATAGAAAGGGAATGAAATCAACTGTGGCTAAATATTTTAAAAATAGAATTATCTTAATCGAGAATAAGCCAATATCTATATCGTCAACACAATTAAAAAAGCAGGCAAAACTCAAGATTTAATGGAAATTACTGATATTAAAAATAATATTGAAAAGATATTAGATGATAATAAAGCTAAAAATATTACATGCATTAACCTTAAAAATAAATCTTACATAGCTGACTATATGATTATAGCCTCAGGAACATCATCTAGACATCTTCAAGCATTATCTGAAATTCTTGTAAGCGAACTTAAGAAAATTGGATTGGATAATTGTAGAATAGAGGGAAGAGATAGTAGTGAATGGAAATTAGTTGATACTCAAGACGTAATAGTTCATATATTTCATCCTGAAAAAAGAGAATTTTATGATTTAGAAAAAATGTGGTCAGAAGAAATTCCAAAAGAAAAGGCAATGATATGAAGAAAATCCTAGTTTTATTTATTTTTCTCTTTCACCTATTATCTGTGCCTTCTTATTCAAAAAATGATCTTTATGAAAAGATAGATCTTTTTAGCGAAGTTTTAGAGAATATAAAAAAAGATTATGTAGATGATGTTGATCAAACTGAAATGATGGATTCTGCGATAAATGGAGTTCTTCAATCTCTTGATCCGTATTCAGCATATATGAGCCCTGAGCTTTTTAAAGAAATGCAAACTGACACTAGAGGTGAATTTGGTGGGTTAGGTATCGAGATTGGCATGGAAGCCGGAGTGGTAAAAGTAATTTCTCCAATAGATGATACTCCAGCAGCAAAAGCTGGCATTAAAGCTGGAGACTACATTGTTAAAATTGGAAAAGAACAAGTGCAAGGCAAGTCTTTATTAGAGGCGGTAAAATTAATGAGAGGCCCGGTAGGGACGTCTATAGATCTTACAGTAAGACGTAAAAATGTTAAAAAACCTTTAAACTTCAAAATTGTAAGAAAAATAATCGAAGTTCAATCTGTAAGCTCTAAAATAATTGGCAATGAAAAAAATTTAGCTTACATTAGACTGAAATCCTTTAATGAAAACAGTGATAAACAATTTTTAAAATCTATTAAAAAATTTGAAACAAAATCAAAAATTAAAGGTTATGTCTTAGATCTAAGAAATAATCCGGGTGGTCTATTAACTCAAGCGATAAATATTTCAGATTTTTTTTTAGAGGACGGAGAAATAGTATCGACTAAAGGCAGAAAAGTCTCTGAAACAAGAAAATTTTTTGCTAGAAAAGGAGATGAAATTAAAGGAAAACCTATAGTGGTTTTAATTAATAATGGGTCGGCATCAGCAGCAGAAATATTTGCAGGTGCTTTAAAAGATCATAAGAGAGCAATTATCTTAGGTGAAAATTCTTACGGCAAAGGATCAGTTCAATCAATTATTCCTTTAAGAAATGGAGGTGGAATGAGACTGACTATTTCCAAATACTATCTGCCGTCAGGTAAATCTATTTCTGAGGTTGGTGTCATTCCAGATATTCTAGTAGAGGAAAAAGGCAACGATTTCAGTATAAATTCTGATAAAGATAATCAGTTGAATTACGCAATAAAACTTTTTAGTTCTTAATTTATGAATAAGCAAAGACTGCCTATGCGAATTGGTGTAGGGGTAATCATATTAAATAAAAATAATGAGATTTTTGTTGGAAAAAGAAAAGATAATCCAATTGATAAATGGCAAATGCCTCAGGGTGGAGTAGATAATGGAGAAAGTTATTTATTAGCTATGAGAAGAGAACTTTTAGAAGAAACAAGTATTAAAAGTATAAAGGTTGTAAAAGAAATAGAAGGTTTTTTTGAATATGAACTACCAAATAATTTGATTGGCATCATATGGAAAGGTAAATATAGAGGTCAGAAACAAAAGTGGTTCATCGCAAAATTTATTGGTAATGAAAAGGAAATTAATCTTAAAACTAAGGTTCCAGAATTTATTGAATGGAAATGGATTTTACCAGACGAGTTACCTAATGTGATAGTTGATTTTAAGAGAAACATGTATCTTAAGCTTTTAAAAGATATTAAAAAATTTATAAACTAATATTTTTTAAAGTTTCTATTTTATATGATAATTGATATCTTTCTTTATCCGTAATCTCAGGTTCTTTTAGTTTTGTCTCAGCATCATCTAAAAGAATTTTCAGCTCATTCTTATCTATTGTTTTCAATTCCTTTGCTGTTGATGTTAGAATTAAAAGATTATTATTTGAAAATTCTACTGTTCCGTCTTCAACAAAAAAATTCTTTTCGGTATCATCTGTAATTTTAATTATGCCTGGTCTTAAAAATGTTATCAGATCAATATGACCTTTGAGAATACCCATTTCACCTTCAAAAGAAGGAATTACTACTTCCATAGCGCTAGTTTTAATGATTAAATTATCTGGTGAGATTATTTCTAAAGTAAATTTTTCAGACATTATTTGCTGTCTTTAGTTAATTTTTCAGCTTTTTCTATAGCTTCTTCTATACCACCAACCATATAAAAAGCTGCCTCAGGCAAATGATCGTATTCACCTTTACAAATTGCATCGAATCCTTTGATTGTCGAGTCTAGATCAACTAATTTTCCAGGTGAACCAGTGAATACTTCAGCTACAAAAAATG
This sequence comes from uncultured Pelagibacteraceae bacterium, assembly GCA_902593905.1. Classification (GTDB taxonomy): domain Bacteria; phylum Pseudomonadota; class Alphaproteobacteria; order Pelagibacterales; family Pelagibacteraceae; genus Pelagilacustribacter. The sequence goes on from CACJKF010000001.1 coordinate 36,934, forward strand.
GTTGCGATAAAAATCTTTGTATTTTCCTTGCTCGTGCAACAGTTAATTTATCTTCTTCAGATAATTCATCCATTCCAAGAATAGCAATAATATCTTGGAGAGATTTATACGCTTGTAAAATTCTTTGCACGTCTCGAGCTACTCTGTAATGTTCCTCGCCAACAATTCTTGGATCAAGGATTCTAGATGTTGAGTCTAGTGGATCAACTGCAGGATATATTCCTATTTCAGCAATTTGCCGTGATAAAACTGTAGTCGCATCTAAGTGTGAAAAGGATGTTGCTGGCGCCGGATCTGTTAAATCATCTGCTGGTACATATATAGCTTGTACAGATGTTATTGATCCTTTATCTGTTGATGTAATTCTCTCTTGTAAATTACCCATATCAGTTGCTAACGTTGGTTGATATCCTACAGCTGAGGGTATTCTTCCTAATAAAGCTGAAACTTCTGATCCTGCTTGAGTAAATCTAAAAATGTTATCGACAAAAAAAAGCACATCTTGTCCCTCTTTGTCTCTAAAATATTCAGCAACTGTTAATCCTGTTAAAGCTACACGTGCCCTAGCTCCAGGTGGTTCATTCATTTGTCCATAAACTAATGCAGCTTTAGATCCTTTGCCGTCTGTTTTAATGACTCCAGACTCTATCATCTCGTGATAAAGATCATTTCCTTCTCTAGTTCTTTCTCCAACACCTGCAAATACAGAAAATCCACCATGTGCTTTAGCAATATTATTAATTAATTCCATAATAGTTACAGTTTTACCAACGCCTGCTCCTCCAAATAATCCAATCTTTCCACCTTTTGCATATGGAGCTAACAAATCTATTACCTTAATACCGGTAACAAGTTGTTCTGTTTCAGTTGCTTGATCCGTAAACTTTGGAGCCGGTCTATGGATTGGCCATTTTTCCTTAGTTTTAACTTCACCCTTCTCATCAATCGCTTCTCCTACTACATTAATTATTCTTCCTAAAGTTTCAGGCCCTACTGGCACGCTTATTGGAGAACCGGTATTAGAAACTTCATCGCCTCTTTTTAGACCCTCCGTAGCATCCATAGCGATGGTTCTAACATCATTTTCCCCTAAATGTTGAGCAACTTCTAATACTAATTTATTCCCACCATTGTTTGCTTCTAACGCTGTATATATTTCCGGAAGGTCTCCATCAAAATTTACATCTACAACTGCACCAATTATTTGTGTTATTTTTCCTTTTTTGCTCATATTTATAAGCTTTCTGCTCCTGATATAATTTCTATCAACTCTTTAGTAATAGAAGCCTGCCTGCTTCTGTTATAATTTATTGTTAGCTTGTCTACTAAATCACCTGCGTTTCTTGTTGCATTATCCATTGCGGTCATTCTTGAGCCTTGCTCACTTGCAGCATTTTCTAAAAAAGCTTTGAACACCTGAGTTGAAATATTTTTTGGCAATAAATCTTCTAAGATCTCATCCTCATCTGGTTCGAATTCATATGATAATTGACTCTCCTCTGTTACATTAGCTTGTTTATTATCAGCGGGTATAATTTGTTGTGCTTGGGGAATCTGAGTTATTACGTTTTTAAAGTTATTGAAAAATAAAATACATTTGTCAAACTCATTTTGATTAAATAAATTAATTACTTCATTACCTACTATTTCGGCTTCTTTAAATGTAATCTGTTTATTATCTTTAAAACTAAATTTTTTAATAACGTATTTTCCATATTCTCTTTTTATTTGGTCTAACCCTTTAGAACCGACTGTTATAATTTTTAAATCTTTACCTTCTGATAGAATCTTTTTAAAATTTGATTTTGCTAATTTACAAATATTTGAATTAAAACCACCGCATAAACCTCTGTCAGCGGTTAATACTACACATAGATAAGTTTTATCTTTACCTGTCCCTACTAGTAGCCTCGGAGCATTATTAGGATCATTAATTGACTTAGTTAAATTAAGAATAATATTTTGCATTTTTTTGCTGTAAGGACGGCCCTTTTCAGCATTTTCTTGAGCTTTTCTAAGTTTTGCAGCAGCTACCATTTTCATGGCTTTAGTGATTTTTTGTGTGGATTTAACACTCTTAATTCTTTTTTTTAAGTCATCTAAACTTGGCATTATTTTTGTCCTTTTTTAAACTCTTCAATCAATTGAGTAAGAAGCTTTTCCATATTTTCTTCTAATTTTCCGGTAGTTTGGATTGCTTCTATGATTTCGGTTTTTTCGGATTTTATTTTTTCAATAATATCTTTTTCAAATTTTTTAATTGAGCCTAATTCAATGTCATCTAGATATCCTCTTACTCCGGTAAATACTGATATAACTTGCTCTGCTACAGTCATAGGAGAATATTGATCTTGTTTTAAGAGTTCCGTAAGTTTAGCTCCTCTATTGAGCAGTTTTTGAGTTGAAGCATCAAGATCAGATCCAAATTGAGCAAAAGCTGCCATTTCTCTATATTGAGCTAATTCTAATTTAATTGAGCCAGCAACTTTTTTCATCGCTTTGGTCTGAGCAGCTGAACCAACTCTGGATACAGACAAACCAACATTAACTGCTGGTCTTATGCCTTGATTAAATAATTCAGTTTCTAAAAAAATTTGTCCATCTGTAATTGATATAACATTAGTTGGAATATAGGCGGAAACATCGCCAGCTTGAGTTTCAATTATAGGTAAAGCAGTTAATGAACCTCCTCCACTTTTTTCGTTCAACTTTGCTGCACGCTCTAATAACCTACTATGTAAATAAAATACATCTCCGGGATATGCTTCTCTACCTGGTGGTCTTCTTAATAATAATGACATCTGTCTATATGCTACAGCTTGTTTAGACAGATCGTCGTAAACAATTAATGCATGCATGCCGTTATCACGGAAATATTCTCCAATGGTGCATCCAGTATATGGAGCTAAAAATTGCAAAGGAGCAGAGTCTGATGCAGTGGCGGCAACTATCGTAGTATACTTTAATGCCCCAGCTTCCTCTAAAGTTTTTGTTATCTGGGCAACAGTTGAACGCTTTTGGCCTATTGCTACATAAACACAATATAATTTTTTTTTTTCATCGGAGGACTCGTTTATTTTTTTTTGATTGATAATTGCATCTATAGCAACAGCTGTTTTACCAGTTTGTCTATCTCCAATAATTAATTCTCTTTGTCCTCTTCCAATAGGTATGAGCGAGTCTATAGATTTCAAACCTGTTTGCATCGGCTCGTTAACTGATTGTCTAGGAATAATACCAGGAGCTTTCACCTCAACACGCTTTCTATTTTTAGCTGAAAGTGAGCCTTTGCCATCAATTGGATTACCCAATCCATCTACAACTCTTCCTAAGAGTTCCTTACCAACTGGAACATCTACTATTGCGTTAGTTCTTTTAATAGTATCACCTTCTTTAATATTCCTATCGTCACCAAAAATTACAACACCAACATTATCGTTTTCCAAGTTAAGAGCCATTCCCTTTGAACCATCTTCAAATTCAACCATCTCACCTGCTTGGACATTGTCTAATCCATAAACTCTGGCAATACCATCGCCAACTGATAAAACTTTTCCGATCTCTGAGACTTCTGCTTTTTCACCAAAATTTTTAATTTGGTCTTTTAATAATTTAGTTACTTCTGAAGGATTAATAGTCATTTCAGTTTTCTATCATCGCTTGTTCGAATTTTTTTAATTTATTTTTGATTGAAGTATCAATCATAAAACTTCCAAGTTGCAGTTTTAAACCTCCAATTAAATCTTTATCTACTTTATAATCAAATTTTATAATTGATCCCATTGAGTCAGATAAATCTTTACTGATTTTATCAAGATCAGTTTTGGATAGCTCTTTAGAAGAAATTAATGAAGCTTTCACTTCCCCTCTTTTCCTAGAACAAATATTTAAAAAAGTTTCAAAAATTTTATTAACAAAAAAAATTCTTTTTTTTTCAATAAGTAATAGAAAAAAATTTTTTAAGTTCTTCGAAAAATCAAGTTTATCAGCTATCAGATTTATTGCTATTTTTTGCTGACTTATGCTCTGTGTAGGATCTTTCATAAAATTATTAATTTCCGGGCTTGATAGTAAAAGAGATTGAAAATTCTTTATATTATTTTCTGTTTTGTCCAGATCTTCATTTTCATTAGAAACCTCAAATAAAGCACGAGAATACCTTTCTGAAGTTTCAGTTGAGAAAGATTTGTTTGTGCTCATTTTTAGTTGTCAGAATTAAAGTGAAATTATGTTGAGGTCGTACCATAAGTGTAAAACTTGATCAAGTTGCCAATTTTAACTTACGCAAAGTTGATAGGATCAACATCAACCGTAAGTTTTATTTTTGATGAGATTTTAAGCCCATTTAGAACATTTGCGATTTTTTTTTGCATTATAAACCGATTATTAAACCTTATTAGCAATCTTGATCTAAAATTTTTTTTGATCTTTAGCAACGGTGAGTCCACCGGTCCTAAAACCTCTAATTCATTTATTTTATTTAATTTCATTTTAATTTCTCTAGCTCCTTGTAAACTTAAACTTCTATCCTTCGAAGAAACAATTACCGCAACAAGTCTAATAAAGGGGGGTAAATTATTTTTTTCTCTTAATAAAAGTTCATTTCTAAGGAGTTTTTCGGAATGATTTTTTATCAATTCTTGAAGAGTTAGGTCTTGTGGATCTAATGTTTGATAAATAACTAAAGACTCAGAGCTAAATCTGCCAGCTCTTCCACTTAATTGATGGTATAATTGAATATTTTTTTCTGTTGTTCTTAAGTCATAACCTCTACCAGAAAAATCTGCATCAATTACAACTATACAGTTTAGTTTTGGAAAATTAAAACCTTTTGAAATCATTTGAGTGCCAATCAAAATATCTATTTTTTTTTCTTTAATATCTTTAAACATATTTTTAGTTTTTTCTTTTGAATTTAAATAATCACTTGAAAATATACTAATTTTTTTGCCTGGAAATAATTCTTTTGCTTCCTCATAAATTTTTTCAACTCCAGGTCCATACATAATAAACTCACATTTTTCATCTTTTTTACATTTTATATTTAAATCTTTTTCTAACGAACAATGATGACAAATTGCTTTATTTTTTATTTTGTGAAATGTTAAGTATAATGAACAATTAGAGCAAACATATTTATATGCACATTTTCTACAAATTAAATAAGGGGCAAATCCTCTTCTATTAATGAAAAACAAAACTTGATCTCCATTATTTAAATATTTTTTAACTAAATCTGTTGTCTGGTGAGCAATGTATTTATTTTTAGCTTTGTCTATTTTTAAATTGATTATCTTTGTGTTTGGTAGAGGATAATTATCAAACCTTTTTAAAATTTTTATGTGCCTATACTTTTTGTTGTAAATATTTTTAAAAGTTTCAATTGAAGGAACAGATGTTACAAGATGAATTGGAATTTTTTCAAAACTCGCCCTTGATATAGCCATATCTCTTGCATTATAAATAACTCCTTCGTCCTGCTTATAAGATGCGTCGTGCTCTTCATCGACTATAATTATTCCAAGATTTTTGAAGGGTAAAAGTAAAGCTGATCTTGCTCCTACCAATATTTTTATCTTATTATTTATTAATCCTTTCCAAATTATTCTTTTTTGTTTTGGAGTAATTTTTGAATGCCATACTGCAGGTTCGTAACCAAAAAAATCTGCAAATCTTAATTTAAAATCATTTGTTAAAAAAATTTCAGGCAATAAAACAAGTGCTTGTTTATTTTTTTGAATAATCTTTTTTATCCTCTCAAAATAAACTAAAGTTTTTCCTGATCCTGTAGTTCCTTGTAAAACTGATACATCAAATTTGTTATTAATTTTTTCAAGAAATTTTAATGCCTCTAATTGTTCATTATTTAATTTGTACAAACTAATTTTTGTTTTTTTTGGTTCAATTTGATTATCCTCTTTTTTTAAAAATTTATTTATTCCTCCTATTGCCATTTTTAAAACAAGTCCGATAGGAACTATGTTATAGGACGAAAACCATTCAATATAATCAATCATACTCTTATCAATAGAATATTCGGTTTTCTTAATTATATTTTTAATCTTTAAATTGCTCGGTTCTTGATAATTATTTTTCCAAATTACGCCTATTTCTTTTTTTGATCCAAAAGGAACTTCGACTAAATCTCCAACTTTGGTCTGTAATTTAGAATTATACGTAAATGGAAAATTAAATATTTTAGGCAACAAAACTTGTGCTTTCATATAATAATAGTATTAGAAAAAAATTTAATTAAAAATGAATTGGTCTTTTATCAACAGCTAATGCTGCTTCCTTAATTGCCTCTGTGTGAGTGGGATGTGCATGACAAGTCCTAGCTATATCTTCGGCGCTTGCACCAAATTCCATAGCTAAAGCCATTTCAGCGATCATATCTCCGCAATGAGGTCCAATGATATGAACACCTAATACTTTGTCTGTTTTGCTATCAGCTAAAATTTTTACAAACCCCTCTGTTTCGTTGTTAACCTTAGCTCGAGAATTAGCTAAAAAGGGAAATTTTCCGACTTTATATAGTTTATTTTCCTCTTTAAGTTGTTCCTCGGTTTTGCCTACTGTTGCTACCTCTGGTGAGGTATAAATAACTCCTGGTATAACATCATAATTTACATGTCCTGCTTGACCAGCTAAAATTTCCGCTACTGCTATCCCTTCCTCCTCAGCTTTGTGTGCTAACATAGGTCCTTTGATTACATCGCCAATTGCATAAATATTATTTACGGACGTTTGCAACTTGTCGTTAACTTCAATTCTACCTTTGTTGTCCTTTTTTATACCTATTTTTGAAAGATTAAGCCCTTCAGTGTATGGCTTTCTTCCGACTGAAACCAAAACTTTATCCACTTCTAATGTTTCTTCTTTTGAACTCTTAATATCTGTATAATTTATTAATACGTTTGTACCAGAGTTTTTTACTGAATTAACTTTCGAACCCATTTTAAATTTAATACCCTGCTTGATTAAAATTTTTTTAAATTCATTTGAAATCTCTCTATCCATTCCTGGTGTGATATATTCGAGATATTCTAAAACAGTAACTTCTGAACCCAACCTAGACCATACAGATCCCATCTCTAAACCTATGTAGCCGCCACCAATAACGGCTAATTTCTTCGGAACTTTTTTAAGAGATAGTGCTCCAGTTGATGATATTATATTTTCTTCGTCTATTTCAATCCCTGGTAAAGATGAAACTTCAGATCCTGTTGCAATAACAATATTTTTAGATTTATATTCTGTTTTTTTATTATTATCATAAACTACTATATTGTTTTTAGACAGCAAAACTCCTTTTCCTTTAATATAAGTTACCTTATTTTTTTTAAACAAAAATTCTACTCCTTTGGTTAAAACCTGAATCGATTTATTTTTGTTAGACATCATTTTTTCAATATTGAGTTTTAATCCATTTATCTCAATACCTTGATTGACAAAATCTTTCTTAGCTTTATGGAAATTTTCTGATAGATTTAAAAGACTTTTTGAAGGAATACATCCTACGTTCAAGCATGTTCCTCCCAGTGCTCCTCTAGATTCTACACAAGCTGTCTTTAAGCCTAGTTGTGCTGCTCTAATTGCACATACGTAACCACCAGGACCACCACCTATTACTACTAAATCAAAATTATCCATATTTAGATATTTAAAAAAAGTCTTTTTGGTTGCTCTAAAGACTCTTTAACAATTTTTAAAAATGAAACAGCTTCTTTCCCATCAATTATTCTATGGTCATAGGATAAAGCCAGATACATCACAGGTCGAACCTCAATATTTCCGTTTATTACAATTGGTCTTTGAACAATATTATGCATTCCTAGAACAGCAGATTGAGGTGGATTTAGTATTGGTGTAGAAAGCATTGAGCCATAGATCCCTCCGTTGGTAATTGTAAAGGTTCCACCTTGTAGATCTTCAATAGTAATCTTACCGTCTCGTGCCTTTTGACCTAAATCACCAATATTTTTTTCTATATCGGCAAAGGACATCTCATCAGTTTTTCTTAAAACAGGAACAACTAAACCTCTGTCGGTTCCAACTGCTATACTTATGTTATAATAATTTTTATAAACTATTTCATCTCCTTGTATTTCTGCATTTATTGAGGGATAATTTTTTAATCCTATCACACAAGCCTTTACAAAAAATGACATAAACCCTAGTTTTACTCCATAATTATTTTGAAATTCATCTTTATATTGATTTCTCATAGAAATAACATCTGTCATATCGACTTCATTGAATGTTGTGAGCATGGCAGCGTTTTCTTGAGCTTCTTTAAGTCTTTTTGCAATGGTAAGTCTAAGTCTAGTCATTTTAACTCTTTCCTCAGGTCCATGTTTTAATTTTCTTTCTGATGGTGATGGCTTAGAGCCCATTAAACTCATAATATCTTCTTTTAAAATCACTCCATTTTTTCCTGTTCCAGAAATTTTATTTAAATCTACATTTGCTTCATTTGCCATTTTACGTGCGGCCGGAGATATTTTTGTCTCTGTTTGGAATTTCGATGTTTTTTTTAAAATTTTATCATCAGTGTGAAATTCATTTAAAATTAAAGGTTCGTCGTCGTCATTTAAACTTTCTTCTTCCAATTTTAGAACAGGTTCATTAAACTTTGGCTTATTTATTTTTTTTGAAGATAGTTTTTTTTCCTCATTAAATAATTTTGGTTCTTTTTTAATTTGCTTTTTAGGAGGGTTATATTTTTTTATTTCTTTGGGACTGTCTGCCTCTGGATTTGAGTTGCTGCTTATAGTTCCAAGTAATGATCCAACATTAACTGTCTCACCTTCTTTAACTGCGATATTTCCGAGAATTCCATTTGAGGGTGAAGGTACCTCAATATTTACTTTGTCGGTTTCCAACTCAACTATTGGCTCATCAGCTAAAACTTTATCTCCTTGTGATTTAAGCCATTTTGATACTGTTGCCTCAGTGACTGACTCACCTAGTGTTGGTACTGTGATTTTTTCTGACATTTAATCTTTAAGTATCTTTTCTAATATTTCTTTTTGTTGTGCAAGATGTTTGTTAGCATTTCCAGTCGCAGTTGTTGAAGATGCTGGTCTACCTACATATTTTACGTTGATATCTCTTAGGTTTACCATCTCCAGGGTTCTTTCGAGGTAATTTTTAACCGTATTCCACGCACCCATATTTTTTGGTTCCTCTTGACACCAAATAAAGTTTGCTTTTTTGTATCTTTTTAAAATATTTGCAAGTGTTTTTGCTGGAAAAGGGTACAATTGCTCTAGACGAATAAAAACAACATCTTTTTTTTTAAATTTCTCACGAGACTCTATCAGATCATAATATATTTTTCCTGAACACATTACTACTTTTTTAATTTTTTCGTGTTTGTTTAAAGATATCAACTTATTATCTTTAACATAAGCGTCGTCTTCTAAAACTCGGTGAAAAGTACTTTTTATGGAAAACTCAGTAATATTAGAAATGCATCTTTTGTGCCGGAGTAAAGACTTTGGAGTCATAACAATTAAAGGTTTTCTAAATGCCCTGTGCATTTGTCTTCTTAAGACATGAAAATAATTGGAGGGAGTTGTACAATTTACTACCTGAATATTTTCCCCTGCACAAAGTTGTAAAAACCTTTCTAACCTGGCAGACGAATGTTCTGGTCCTTGACCTTCATACCCGTGAGGTAAAAGCATGACTAATCCACTTGCTCTTCCCCACTTAGACTCTCCGGATGTTATGAACTGATCTATAATAATTTGAGCACCATTAGCAAAGTCACCAAATTGTGCCTCCCATAGTACAAGGGTTTCAGGTTCAGAAAGTGAATAACCAAACTCAAAACCTAAAACTGCAAGCTCAGACAATAAACTATCGATTATTTCGAAATTTTTTTGATTACTTTGAATATTGTTAATAGGAATATATCTTTCATGATTGTCTTGATTTCTCAAAACTGCATGCCTTTGGCTGAAAGTTCCTCTTCCAGAATCTTGCCCCGACAGTCTTACTGAAAAACCTTCAGTTAATAACGTTGCAAATGCTAAGCTTTCTGCTGTCGACCAATCAATTTTTTGCGTCTTATTGAATGCTTCGTATCTTAATTCAAAAATTCTTTTTAAAGTTTTGTGAACACTAAAATTCTTGGGTATAGTAGAAATTTTCTTGCCCACTTTTATTAATTTATTCTTATCTACTCCACTAGCGCCTCTTTTATCTTTTCCTAAACCTGGTTTAAATCTTGACCATACACCATCAAACCACTTTAATTCTGATTTATAATTTTTTGAAGACTCAAATTCTTTTTCTAAAAACTTCTTAAAGTCTAACTTTTCTTTTTGTAATTTTTCAAATGAAGTAAGTCCTTCTTGACTTAACTTTTCTCCATACAACGATAAAGTAGTTGGGTGAGATTTAATTTTTTTATACATTATTGGTTGAGTAAATGATGGTTCATCACCTTCATTATGTCCAAATCGCCTATAACAAACCATATCAATCACTACGTCGCGGTTAAATTTTTGTCTATACTCAGTCGCAATTTTTGCACAGTGCACTACAGCCTCTGGATCATCTCCGTTCACATGAAAAATTGGAGCTTGTGCAATTTTTGCTACGTCCGAAGGATAAGGGGATGATCGAGCAAATCTTGGCGCTGTAGTAAATCCAATTTGATTATTGACTATTATATGTATGGTCCCTCCAATATTATGGCCTGGTAGACCTGACATAGCAAAACATTCTGCAACTATTCCTTGTCCAGCAAAAGCAGCATCTCCATGCATTAAAACTGGTATTACCTTTTTTCTACTTTTGTCTTTATGAAAAAATTGTTTAGCCCTGACTTGTCCTAACACTACTGGGTTTACAGCTTCTAAATGTGATGGATTATCAGTCAAGCTAATATGAACGAGATTTCCATCAAACTCTCTGTTGGATGATGCTCCTAAGTGATACTTAACATCTCCCTCAATATCTTCACTTGCGCTCGCTGATTTTCCAAAAAACTCGCTAAAAATTGCTTTAAAAGGTTTTCCCATAACATTTGATAAAACATTCAACCTTCCTCTATGCGGCATACCAATTTTAATTTCTTTAGCACCTAAACTTCCACCTCTTTTTATGATTTGTTCTAAAGCTGGAATTAATGACTCCCCTCCATCTAAACCAAATCTCTTTGTTCCGACGAATTTAATGTGTAGGTATTTTTCAAAACCCTCGGCTTGCACGATCTTATTTAATATCGCTTTTTTTCCATTAACCGTGAATGAAATATCTTTTTCAGGGCCTTCTATTCTATTTCTAATCCAAGCTTTTTCATCTGGATCACCCATATGCATAAATTCATATCCTATTGTGGAACAATAAGTTTTTTTTAAAATTTTTAAAATTTGATTTAAATTTGCATATTGAAGACCAAGCACGCCATCTAAAAAAATTTTTCTTTGATAATCTTTTTTTGTAAAGCCGTAACTTTCAGGTCTAAGTTCTGGATGTTCCTCTTTTTTTTGAAGAGCAAGGGGGTCTAGGTTTGCAATTAAATGGCCTCTTATTCTGTATGCTCTTATTAACATAATTGCTCGAACAGAGTCTTTTGTGGCTTGTTTAATTGACTCTAAATTTAAATCAGATGACTTTTCTTCCTTCTCATTTAATGAAAAGGGGATTTTGTTTTTTATTTTTTTTTCAGGAGACCAGCTAGGGCCGTTTAAGTCTTTTAATACAATTTTTTCATCTTCGCTTAACCCATCAAAAAATTTTTTCCACCCATCGGGTAAAGATTTAGGATCTGCTAAATAATCTGAATAAAATTGATTAATAAATTCAGAATTAATCCCAGATAAAAAAGACGTTTTTTTAAGGGTTATATTGTTATCAGAAGAAGACATTAATTAACTATTTTATCATAAATTTCTAAAAATCAACTATTTAGTTTATGAAAGAGAGTTTTGCCAATATCTGCTGGAGATTTTGATATTGTTATCCCAGCCGATCTCATAACTTCAATTTTATCTTCAGCTCCTCCTTTGCCCCCTGAAATAATCGCACCTGCATGGCCCATTCTTCTTCCTGGAGGCGCCGTTAAACCAGCTATGAAACCAACTGTAGGTTTTTTTGTTTTTTCTTTTTTAAGAAACTCTGCAGCTTCTTCTTCAGCAGTGCCACCAATTTCTCCTATCATCACAATTGATTTTGTCTTTTCGTCCTTAAGAAAAAGTTCTAAACAATCAATAAAGTTTGTCCCATTGATGGGATCTCCTCCGATGCCGATACAAGTTGATTGTCCCATTTTATTTGCTGATGTTTGGGCAACTGCTTCATAAGTTAGTGTGCCAGACCTTGAGACAATACCTACAGTTCCCTTTTTATGAATATTCCCTGGCATAATTCCAATTTTACATTCCTCTGGAGTAATAATTCCAGGGCAGTTAGGTCCGATTAACCTAGACTTACTATTCCTTAAAGCTTTTTTTACTCTAAGCATATCTAAAATAGGAATACCCTCAGTTATACAAACTATTAATGGAATTTTTGAATCTATAGCCTCAATAATTGCTGCACCTGCAAATTTTGGAGGAACATAAATCATTGTTGCATCAGCCAAGGTTTTATCTTTAGCTTCTTGAACAGTATTGAACACTGGTAAATTTAAATGTTTTTGACCTCCTTTTTTTGGAGTTACACCTCCTACTAATTGTGTTCCATATTTCAAAGCTTGCTCTGAATGGAAAGTTCCATGAGTTCCTGTAAACCCCTGGCAAATTACTCTAGTTTTTTTATTTACAAGAATTGACATTTATTTAATGGCTTCAACAATTTTTTTTGCAGCATCATTCAAATCCGATGCTGACAAAATTTTCAGGTTTGATTTTTCTAGTATTTCTGTGCCCTCTTTAAAATTTGTTCCGGCTAGTCGCACTACAAGAGGCACAGATAAATTAACTTGCTTTGCTGCATCCACAACTCCTTGGGCTAAAACATCACATCTCATAATACCGCCAAAAATATTAATTAAAATTCCTTTAACATTTTTATCAGCTAGAATTAATTTGAACGCTTCGGTCACTTTTTCTTTTGAAGCTCCTCCACCAACATCCAAAAAATTTGCAGGCTCTTCACCATATAGTTTGATGATATCCATAGTTGCCATCGCCAGTCCTGCTCCATTAACCATACATCCAATCGAACCGTTCAATTTTATATATGCAAGATCATGCTTACTTGCCTCAATTTCTGCAGGATCTTCCTCGTTTAAATCTCTTAGTTTTAAAAGTTCAGGTCTTCTAAAAATTGCATTATCATCAAAATTCATTTTTGCATCTAAGCAAACTATTTTATTATCTTTGGTTATTATTAAAGGATTGATCTCTATTAAACTTGCATCTTTTTGAATTAAAATTTTAAAAAGAGATTTAATTAAATTTTCTGCTAATTTAATTTGATCAGCACTAAAATTAAATATCGATATTATTTTTTTAATTTCACTGTCATTTGGTCCATCGTCTTTGAAATCTATTTTATTAGTAATTATTTTCTTAGGGGTTTCTTTTGCTACTTTTTCAATATCCATTCCACCCTCTGTGCTACTAATGAATGCAATTTTAGAAGACTCCCTATCAATCAGACATGAGAGATAAAATTCCTTAAAAATACTTGACGCTTCTTCTATGTATAACCTATTTACTTTTCTTCCCTCAGGTCCTGTTTGATGGGTTATTAATATTTTACCCATCATCTTTTTTGCCTGCTCTTTGAGTTCTGATAAATTTTTTACTAATTTTACACCACCAGCCTTACCTCTTCCTCCAGCATGGATTTGGGCTTTTAAAACATACTCTTTTTCTTGCAATTTAGAGATCTTTTCATCTAGTTCCTCTAAATTATAGATAACAATCCCGTTAGAAACAGGCGCTCCAAACTCTTTCAAAATTTCTTTAGCTTGATGCTCGTGAATATTCATTAATTAAATGTATTTTAAGCTATTTATAGATATTATGACTTTTAAGCAATTAAAAATTTATTAAAAATGAAAAAGGTTTATATAATTACCCCCTCTTATGATGACCTGAGATCATTAAATAAACTTTTACTAATCATTAACAAAAACTTAAAAAATTCGAGCTACATAACTAGTATTTTGATTGTAAATGACGGCTCCAAAAAAAACTTTCATCTAAATATAAAAAAATTACAATACATAAACAATATAAATATTTTAAGCTTAAAAAAAAACGTTGGTAGCCAAAAAGCAATATTCACTGGGTTAAAGTTTTTAGAAAAAAAAATAAAAGCTAATTCTTCTCAAAAAGTTATTTCTATTTTGGATTCTGACGGGGAAGATAATCCAAATAAAATAAAAGATTTAATTGATTTAGCTAATAAAAAAAATGATACTTTTATTTTTGCAAGTAGATTGGAGAGGACGGAAAGTTTTGTTTTTAAGATAATAAATAATCTTCGATTGTATATTACTTTTCTACTAACTGGGTATTATATTAATTTCGGAAATTTTAGCGCGTTTTCATATAAAATATTTAAAAAGATTATCTCAAACGACAATTTATATTTTGCTTTTTCAAGTGGAGTTTTAAAAAATTATTCAAAAATTTTTCTTTACCCTGTTAAAAAAAAAAAAAGATTTTTTGGAAATTCTAAAGCTAATCTCCATTTTTTAATTAACCACTCTATAAATATAATTTCAGTTTTTTATATAAATGTTTTTTTTAGATCACTTTTGATATACTTGCTACTAGTGATATTTTTAAATGATCCTAAATCATTAATGATAGTCACTTTAATTTTTCTAGTATTAAATCTTATTTTATTTTTTTTTAACAAGTTGGGAAAACCTAGGAAAAACGTAATTCTCAATATTAATATTTTTAAATCTCTTAAAGGAAAATTAGTTTAAACAATCTCTTACATTTATTTTTGATGCTATTTGATTAATTTTAAATTTTAATTTGCAGCCCTCTAGTATCGAATCTAAATAAATTTCTTTATTATTTGTAATATATATTGTTTCAATTTTTTGTTTTTTAAGACTTTCTAAAAAAAAGATTTTATATTTTAGAAAAAAATCACTTTTTTTTGAGGGAACACTCAATAAATCAAACCATTTGTTGGGTGCTATTTGATCGACATTTGATATAGATGGCAAGATTTGGTAATCGCTTAAAATAATTTTTCTAGTTTTATCAATTGAGATTACATTTTTAATATTTTTTAATATTTCTATCTCTTTATTTGGATCGTTTGCAAAATTTGGTGTTATCCAAAGTACACCGTTTAAAGAAAGGTCCAGTTTTTTTGCATCCACAGCAAGTTTCATATCCACATTACTTAATTCCATAAATTTTTTGTTTTCATTAAATCTTAAATGAAATTTGACTGTGGATATTATTAATAAAAATATTAAAAAATATTCAAGATATTTTCTATTGAAGTATTTCAAACTGTAATATTGTGAGATACCTAAGCAGAAAGGTATTAAGAAAAATATGAGAATTTGATTTTTCGTTAAAACTTGAGCGTAAACATATACAAAAATTACTAAAAAAACTGAGAAAATTATTAAAAAATCCTTTTTCGTCTCTATATTTTTATTCCATTTATTAAAATTTTTAAAAATTATTATAATTAGAGGAATCAAAGCAAAATATATAAATTTAAATTGAAACACGAGGCTACCTAAATCCATATTAATTTTTGATGATCGGTTTGCACCAATTTCTAGAGGATAGAATAAATATTGTATCAAAAAGTTTTCAAAAGGAATATTATTTTTTAAAAAGAATATTACAACTACGATAATTGAAACTAAACTCCCATAAATTAAATAGTAGTAAGATTTTAAATCTTTAAAGGATGAAATATAAATATTCAAAATGATAACAAATATGAATAAAATTGATAAATAAGCAGCTGGAATTTGTTTTGAGAGAAATGACAATAATAAAAAGATAGGGATCAAAAACCACAGTGAGTTTTGACTTTTTATAATAGACAAAATTAAAAACATTACTGCTATAAGAGAAAAAATCGCTGCATGATGATCCATAAATGGAGTTCCTGCCGAGGGATATCCTAAAATAGAAACGCTAATAGCATAAACAAAACTATTAAGCTTACTTAATCCAAGTTTTAAAAAGAAAAAAAATACAATTAATGACAAACATAAATTTATTGACGATGCATGTAATACGTAACTTAACCAATTAACCCCAAATATTTTAAAATAAAGAAATTGCAAGTAGTCTAATATTGGACCGGTTATTGACCAATAATCTTTAAAAGGATGAAACCCTTTTAAAACTTTAAAACCCCCATCGTAAATCAAAAAACTATCGATAGGAAAAATTCCTCTATAGCCATAGTAAGTATTAAATAATATAGAAAAAATAGAGAGAAAAAATATATAAAAATATATATTATAATCTTTAATAATCTTATTTAAGTTCTGGGTCAATTTTTTTTGCTGCATCAAATAATTCCTTCACAGCTTTCACAGAGTTTTCAAAATTTTCTTTTTCTTCTTTTGATAAATTAAGTTCAATAATTTTTTCTACTCCCTCTGATCCAATTATTACCGGTACGCCAGCATATAAACCTTTCGTTCCATACTCGCCATTCAAATAAACCGCACATGGTAATTGTTTTTTTAGGTTTTTAAGATAACTTTCGGCCATCTCGACGCCGGAAGCTGCTGGAGCGTAAAACGCAGATCCATTTCCTAAATACTTAACAATTTCTGCTCCACCTTTTTTGGTTCTATCAACAATACTTTTAAGTCTATCTTTAGAGATTTTACCTTCTTTTACTAAATCTAGAATTTTTTTTCCATCAATTAATGTTGAGCCCAACATAGCCACCATGCTATCTCCGTGACCTCCTAGTACGAATGATTGAATTTTTTGAACTGAAATATTTAATTCTTCTGAAAGAAAATAAATAAATCTTGAAGAGTCTAATATTCCAGCCATTCCTACTACTTTATTTTTTGGAAGGCCTGAGTATTTTTGTAAAGCCATTACTATTACATCTAAAGGGTTTGTAATACATATTACAAAAGCATTAGGAGAGGTTTTTTTAATTCCCTCAGCGACTTGTTTAATGATTTTTAGATTAATGCCCAGTAAATCGTCTCTTGTCATACCGGGTTTTCTTGGCATTCCAGCAGTAATTATAATTACATCAGAATTTTTTGTATCTTCATAATTATTTGTTCCAACTAGTTTTGTATTAAATCCATGAACTGGCGATGATTGAGCAATATCTAAAGCTTTTCCTTTTGCTAAGCCAGCAGATATATCAAATAAAACAACATCCGCGAGTTCTTTAATAGCAATTAAATGAGCTAAAGTTCCACCAATTTGCCCCGCGCCAATTAAAGTAATTTTTTTTTTCATAAATATTATTTCATTGTTGGCATTACAAATTCTGCATCAGACCTTAATCCAGAAGGCCACCTTGAGGTGATAGTTTTAAGTTTTGTATAAAATCTTACTCCTTCTGGTCCATGCATGTGTTGATCACCAAATAAAGATCTTTTCCATCCACCAAAACTATGGAAAGCCATTGGAACTGGAATAGGGATATTAATACCAACCATTCCTATTTTAGCTTTGCTTGAAAATGTCCTGCCAGAGTCACCGTCTCGAGTAAATATGCTCACACCATTTCCAAACTCGTGATCATTTACTAAATTAAGTGCCTCATCAAAATCTTTTGCCCTTACGACTGATAATACAGGACCAAAAATTTCCTCATTATAAATTCTCATTTTTTTTGTAACATGATCAAATAAACACCCACCGATAAAATAACCATTCTCATAACCTTGTAATTTAAAGCCTCTTCCATCAACAACTAGCTTTGCTCCTTCTTTTTCACCAATATCGACATAATTTTTAACCTTCTCTAAGTGTTCTTTAGATATAAGAGGTCCCATTTCTGAACCTTTATCCATACCAGGACCAACCTTTAATGCCTCAACTTTTTTTGCAAGTTGCTTTACTAATTTGTCTCCTACTCCTCCAACAGCTACTGCAACAGATTGAGCCATACATCTTTCGCCAGCCGATCCATAAGCGGCACCCATAAGACCGTTTACTGCTTGATCTAAATCACAATCTGGCATCACTACACAATGATTTTTTGCTCCGCCTAATGCTTGAACTCTTTTCTCATTTTTTGCACAATTTTCGTAAATATATTTTGCTATTGGTGTAGAGCCAACGAAGCTCATTGCAACTACATCTTTATTATCAATTAATGCATCTACAGCTTCCTTATCCCCGTTTACAACGTTAAATACACCATCAGGTAATCCAGCTTTTTTTAATAATTCTGCTAACTTAATTGAGCAAGACGGATCTTTTTCTGAGGGTTTAAGCACAAAAGTATTTCCACAAGCTATAGCCATAGGAAACATCCACATTGGCACCATTGCAGGAAAATTGAATGGTGTAATACCTGCACACACACCAAGTGGCTGTCTAATAGACCAACTATCTACATTTGAGCCTACATTTTCGGTAAATTCTCCTTTAAGCATTTGAGGAATTCCACAGGCATATTCGACTACCTCTAATCCTCTTGTTAATGAACCTTTAGCATCTTCAAAAACTTTTCCGTGTTCAGAAACTATAATTTTTGTAAGTTCTTCAGAATTTTTTTCAATTAACTCTTTAAACCTGAACATAATTCGAGCTCTCTGTAGAGGAGTTGTGTTTGACCAAGAGTCGAATGCTTTTTTAGCGCTATCAACAGCTTCTTTAACATCTTTTGATGATGCTAATTTTACTTCAGCGCTTTGTTCGCCTGTTGCGGGATTAAATATCTTTCCAACTTTTCGTGATTGTCCTGAAAAACTTTTACCGTTTACAAAATGCTGAATAGTTTTCATGAAGTAATTGAATAAATAAGCTTTTAGCTTGTTGCAAGCATTTTTTTTATAGAACCTATAGCTTTTGCTGGATTAAGGCCTTTGGGACATGAATTAGTACAATTCATTATAGTATGGCACCTGTATAACTTGAGTTCATCAGCAACTTTTTTTAATCTTTCTTTTTTGTCACCATCCCTGCTATCATTGATCCATCGATAAGCTTGTAGAAGAACTGCAGGTCCAAGATATTTATCACCATTCCACCAATAACTTGGGCACGAAGTTGAGCAGCAAGCACATAAAATACATTCATAATAACCATCCAATTTCTCTCTGTCTTTTTGAGATTGTTTTAACTCAGTTTTTTCTTCACCAGTTTGATCAATTTTCAACCATGGTTGAATTGACTCATACTGTTTATACAGTGTAGTTAAGTCACCTATTAAATCTTTCACAACCTTTAAATGAGGGAGAGGATAAATATTTAGGTCTCCAGAAATATCTGTGTGAGATTTAATACAAGCTAACCCATTGACCCCGTCAATGTTCATTGCGCACGAACCGCAAACACCATGAGCGCACGATCTTCTAAATGTTAGAGAGGGATCAATTTCATTTTTTATTTTAAATAATATATCTAGAACTTTTGGCCCGCAATTGTCCATATCAACTTCAAAAGTATCAACCCTAGGATTATTTCCAGTCGAAGGATCCCATCTGTAAACGTTAATTTTTTTTAAATTTTTTGAGCCGGTCTTGTCTTTAAAATATTTTCCTACCTCTATTTTAGAATTTTGCGGTAGGCTAAATTGAGCCATTTTTAATAAACTCTCTCCTTAGGAGGAAAATACTGTACGTCGTTAGTTAGAGTTCTCGAATGCACATCCCGATATTTTATGTCTACTTTTGCCCCATTCTGCCAAGCTAATGTGTGCTTCATATAGTTTTTATCGTCTCTTTTTGTATAGTCCTCTCTGGCATGAGCTCCTCTACTTTCTTTTCTATTATAAGCAGAATCCATTGTTGTTAGTGCTTGGCTGATTAAATTGTCGAATTCAAGGGTTTCAACAAGGTCTGTATTAAATAATAAAGATTTGTCTTTGACTGAAATATCTGTCATTCCTTCATAAGGCTTCCTGATTTGCTCTACGCCTTCTTTAAGTGTTTTTTCTGTTCGAAATACCGCACATTTTGACTGCATTGTTTTTTGCATATTTAATCTTAATTCTGAAGTTTTAGTCGATCCACTAGAATTTCTAATTTTATCAAATCTATCTATACACTTGTCTGTCTCAGATTTTGAAACTTCCTCATGAACACTACCCGGTTTAATTAGTTCTGCTGCTCTTTTAGATGCTGCTCTACCAAAGACTACAAGATCTATCAAAGAGTTAGATCCTAGTCGGTTAGCACCATGCACTGATACACAGGCAGCTTCACCGATTGCCATTAGACCTGGTACAGTTTTTTCTGAACCATTTAATGTTAAAACTTCTGCTTTGTAATTAGTAGGTATTCCCCCCATATTATAATGCACTGTTGGGACTACTGGTATTGGATCTTTATTAACATCTACATTGGCAAAGGTTTTTGCGGCTTCAGAAATTCCTGGAAGCCTTTCCTCAATAACTTTCTTATCTAAGTGGTCTAAATGAAGATTTATATGATCTTTATTTTTTCCAACTCCTCTCCCTTCATTAATCTCTTTTTCCATAGATCTGCTTACGACATCTCTTGAAGCTAAATCTTTTGCATTAGGAGCGTATCTCTCCATGAATCTTTCTCCTTTGCCGTTTACTAAAAATCCACCTTCACCCCTTACACCTTCGGTTATTAAACATCCTACCCCATAAATTCCAGTAGGGTGGAACTGCACAAATTCCATATCTTGTAATGGCAGTCCAGCTCTTAAAACCATTCCGTTACCATCTCCTGTACAAGTATGAGCTGAAGTTGCCGAATAATAAACCTTACCGTAGCCGCCTGTTGCTATAATTGTTATATGTGATCTAAATCTGTGAATTGTTCCATCAGTTAAATTCCAAGCTATTACACCCTTACATTCTCCATTTTTCATTATTAAATCTAGAGCGAAATATTCGATAAAAAATTCTGTATTTTGTTTTAATGCTTGCCCATAAAGAGTGTGTAAAATTGCATGACCAGTTCTGTCAGCAGCAGCACATGTCCTTTGAGCGGTTCCATTGCCATAATTTTTTGTCATACCACCAAATGGTCTTTGATAAATTTTTCCATCGTCTGTCCTGCTGAACGGAACTCCGTATCTCTCTAATTCAACTACAGCTCGTGGAGCTTCTTTACAAAGATACTCGATAGCATCTTGATCTCCTAACCAGTCTGATCCTTTGACAGTATCGTACATATGCCATCTCCAGTCATCCTCACCCATATTTCCTAGAGCTGCCGATATTCCACCTTGGGCTGCTGATGTGTGACTACGAGTGGGAAAAACTTTAGATATGCAAGCTGTTTTTAAACCAGCCTCTGATAATCCTACGGCTGCTCTAAGACCTGATCCACCAGCTCCTAGCACAACTACATCGTATTCGTGATCTATTATTTTATATGCACTCATTAATTCAGACTATATATACTTAAAATTGTTATTAATGGAATCAGTATAGCAAATAAATAAAGAGCTTTATTTGCGACATTTTTGATTTTATCATCATGTAAATAATCCTCAAAAATCTCACTTATTGTAAGGGCAGAGAAAAAAAAAGCAATTATTATAAACACTGAAAATAATATTTTTGAGGGTTGTTGAGAAAAAAAAGTTAAAATTACAGATTGTTCTTTATCATATAATGCAACAAAATTTATTATGAACCAAGTCATGAAAGGCATTAAAACCAACGAACTTATTTTTGTAAAAAGCCATTTTTTTGTAGATACGTGCATTAAAAAAAATCTCTCCCTAATAGATAAAATACAATTGTTAATATAAAAGAGCCAAAAAATACTAAAATGCCAGTTATTTTTGCGATCTTTAAATCAAAACCATATCCTGCATCCCAAGATAAATGTCTAACTTCATTTAGAATATGAAAACTAAAAGTCCAACATAATGATATGGCTAAAAATTTTCCAAAAGTAGAATTTAAAGAAGCTTGAACATATTGATATGAATTATAGCCAAATAATACCGACATAACCCAAAAACAAATTAATATAATTGCAAAAAAATTTATCACTCCAACTATTCTATGAGTAATTGATAAAAGAGAAGATATCTGCCATTTGTATATTTGTAGATGAGGGCTTAAAGGATTATTATTTTGCATATTAGATTTATAAACCAAATTTATAATTTTTTCATTAAACACTCAGCTATTTGGACAGAGTTCAAAGCAGCCCCTTTTAATAAATTATCTGACACTACCCATAAATTTATTGCTTTAACATTAGAATTATCTTTTCTTATTCTTGAAATATAAGTTGTATAATTGCCCTCGGCTTCTAATGGAGTGATATAACCTCCATCTTTATGATCATCAATAACCTTACAACCTGGAGCATTTTTTAAAATCCTTAATATATTTTCAAAATCATAAAGATTATCAAATTCAATATTGATAGACTCTGAGTGACCCGTTCTTACTGGAACTCTAACGCAAGTAGCTGAAACATTTATTTCATTATCAAGTATCTTTTTTGTTTCATTGGTCATTTTTAATTCTTCTTTTGTGTACCCATCTTTTTCAAATATATCAATATGCGGAATTAAATTAAAAGCGATTTGTTTTGTAAAATTTTTGATAGTAATTTTTTTTCCATCTAAGTAGTTTTTAGATTGTTCAAAAAGTTCATCCATAGGGGCTTTGCCTGCTCCTGATACTGCTTGATAAGTAGAAACTATAACTCTTTTAATTTTATATTCATCGTGTAATGGTTTTAAAGGTAAAACCATTTGCATTGTAGAACAATTAGGATTTGAAATAATATTACTATGTTTTTCTAATGCTTCAGGATTTACCTCTGGAACTACCAAAGGAACATCTTTTTGCATTCTAAAATAACTTGAATTATCAATTACAATTGTTTTTTTTGCTGCTTTCGGAGCCCACTCTTTTGAAATCTGACTTCCAGCTGCAAAAAAAGTAATTTTTGCATTACCGAAATCGTAATCCTCTAGATTCTCTATTTTTATTTCCTTATTTCTAAATTTAATTTTTTTTCCAGCACTTTTTGGAGAGGCTACCAAAAAAAGTTTTTCAAATTTTATTTTAGATTTCTCTAAAATTTCTATTGTCTTTCTTCCAACGTTCCCCGAGGCGCCAATTATTGCTAAGTTCATAACTAATTACTTTATTTCAATTTTGCAATAATTGCATCACCCATGTTTGTGGTAGAAACCTCTTTCATGTTTTTAGACATTATATCTTTTGTTCTTAAACCCTCATCAAGAACACTTTGAACTGCTTTATCAATTTGATCGGCTTCTTTTTCAAGATCTAAAGAGTATCTTAAAGCCATTGATAAACTTAAAATAGTGGCTATTGGATTAGCTATATTTTTGCCTTCGATATCTGGAGCTGATCCATGAACAGGTTCATATAGTGATCTAATTCTACCATTTTTATCTTTTGAACCTAACGAAGCAGAAGGTAAAAGTCCGAGGGAACCGGTTAACATTGCAGCTTCATCGGACAACATATCTCCAAATAGATTGTCAGCTAATATTACATCAAACTGTTTTGGGTATCTTAAAAGCTGCATTGCACAGTTGTCAGCTAACATATGATTTAATTCCACTTTTTTAAATTCTTTGTCTTTAACCACTTGAACTTCTTCTCTCCATAAAACACCTGCTTCCATCACATTAGATTTTTCACAAGAGGTAACTTTGTTTCTTCTTTTTTTCGCTAAATCAAAAGCTACACGAGCTATTCTATGAATTTCTGATGTAGTATAAGTATGGGTGTTTACTCCCTTTCTTTGATTATTTTCCATTGGCTCAATTCCTCGTGGTTCACCAAAATAAATACCACCGGTTAATTCTCTAACAATCATTATATCTAATCCAGAAACAATTTCTGGTTTGAGAGTTGATGACTCAACCAGTTGTTTGAAGCAAATAGCTGGTCTCAAGTTTGCAAACAATTTCAATTCTTTTCTAAGTTTTAAAAGTGCTCTCTCAGGTTTTTTTGAAAACTCTAAATTATCCCATTTAGGTCCACCACATGCTCCTAATATTACAGCATCTGATTCTAAGGATTTGTAGAAAACTTCATCAGTGATAGGAACTTTATTTGCATCAATAGATGCTCCCCCGATTAATTCTTGGCTCAAAACGAAATCTAAAGATTTTGTTTTGTTCATCCACTCAAGTATTTTTCTAACTTCAGCAATTACCTCTGGGCCTATTCCATCACCAGGCAGGAGTAAAATTTTTCTAGTTTTACTAACCATTATTTAAAACCCAAGGTTTTGTAGTTTGTAATTTTTTTTCAAAATCATCTATTTTATTCAATTTTTCCATTGAAAGAGCTATATCGTCTAATCCTTCCATCAAACATTTCTTTTTAAAAGCATCTAGATCAAACTTTATAACTTTATTACCATATTTTATTTCTTGCTTTTCTAAACTTATTTCAATTTCTTCTTTCCTCTTACAATACTCAGCTAACTCAACTACAATTTTATCGTCAATCTTAATTGGAAGAATTCCATTTTTAAAACAATTATTGTAAAAAATATCTGCGAAGCTTGAGCTTATTACACTTTTTATGCCAAAATCAGAAAGAGCCCATGGAGCGTGCTCCCTGGATGATCCGCATCCAAAATTTTTGCCAGCTAAAAGAATTTTAGATTTATTATATGGTTCCTTGTTAAGAATAAAATCACCAATTTTGTTTCCGCTTTCATCATATCGCATTTCGTAGAACAGACTTTTTCCTAAACCTGTTCTTTTAATAGTTTTTAAAAACTGCTTAGGAATAATCATATCTGTATCGATATTTTGTAATGGTAAATATGATGGTATTGATTTTAAATTATTAAATTTTTCCATTCTATATTTCTCTTACGTCTGTTAATCGCCCTTTAATTGCAGCTGCAATAGCCATACCTGGACTAACTAGGTGTGTTCTTCCGCCACGACCTTGTCTGCCTTCAAAATTTCTATTTGATGTTGATGCACATCTTTCTTTCGGTTTTAATTGATCTGGATTCATCCCTAAACACATAGAACAACCAGGTTGTCTCCACTCAAAACCTGCATCTTTAAAAATTTTATCTAATCCCTCTTTTTCGGCCTGCTCTTTAACTAATCCAGAACCCGGTACGACCATAGCGCTGACATTATCGGCAATTTTTTTACCTTTCAAAAGATCAGCAGCTAATCTTAGATCCTCTATTCTTCCATTAGTACAACTACCAATAAAAATCTTGTCAATTTTTATATCTGAAATTTTAGTGTTAGCTTTTAACCCCATATAATCAAGAGATCTTTTCATAGCCATTTTTCTGTCTTCGTTCTTTTCATTTTCAGGATCAGGTACAAAACCAGTTACTGGTGATACGTCTTGAGGCGATGTCCCCCAAGTTACTAATGGTTCTATATTTTTCCCATTTATATTTATCTCTTTATCAAATTTGCAGTCTTTGTCTGAATACAAAGTCCTCCAAAATTCTACAGCTTTAGTCCAATTTTCACCTTCAGGCGACATCGTTTTACCTTTTAAATAATTAAATGTCTTTTCATCTGGTGCGATTAAACCCGCTCTAGCGCCAGCTTCAATAGTCATATTACAAATAGTCATTCTCTCTTCCATGCTTAAGTTTTTGATTACATCTCCAGCGAATTCAATTACATATCCAGTTCCACCCGCAGTACCAATCGTACCAATAATTTTTAAAATTACATCTTTTGCAGTTACACCCTTTGGTAAATTTCCATTAACGTTTATTCTTAAATTTTTTGATTTCTTCTGCATTAAAGTTTGCGTAGCAAGAACATGTTCGACTTCAGATGTTCCTATTCCAAAAGCTAACGCTCCGAATGCCCCGTGTGTTGCAGTATGGCTATCGCCACATACTATTACTGTTCCTGGCTGAGTGAAACCTTGTTCGGGACCTATAATATGGACTATACCTTGACGCTTATCATTAACATCAAAAAGTTCTACTCCAAAGTCTTTGCAATTTTTTCTTAATGTTTCGACTTGTATTCTAGAATCCTCATCATTTATGCCTTTGGACCTATCCGTTGTAGGAACATTATGGTCGGGCACTGCAAGTGTTAATTCTGGTCGTCTAACTTTCCTTTTTTGTAATCTGAGACCTTCAAAGGCTTGTGGACTTGTAACTTCATGGACTAAATGTCTATCAACGTAAATTAATGATGTTCCATCGCTTTGTTCATGAACAAGATGGTTTTCCCATATCTTATCGTATAGAGTTTTAGACATTAAATTTTATTTTTTTTCGCTAGTTGGCTTTTCAACTTTAGCTTCGACTTTTGGAGCCTCTTTTTTAACTTCTTCAACTTTAGTCTCTTGCGTAACAGGCTCGATCGGTTTCACTTTTTGCTCCTCAGGCTTTACTGAAACATCAACACCAATTTTCTTTTTAATTTTTTCAGCAATTCTTGCAGATTTTCCTTTTCTATCTCTTAAATAATAAAGTTTTGCTCTCCTTACTTTTCCTGATCTGATTACTTTGATTGAGTCTACGTTAGGGCTATAAAGAGCAAAAGTTCTTTCTACTCCCTCACCGAATGAGATTTTTCTTACTGTAAATGAGGAGTTTATATCTCTGTTTTTTTTTGCAATACAGACGCCTTCGAAGTATTGAATTCTCTCTCTTTTACCCTCAACAATTTTAACACCCACTTTTATTGTGTCTCCAGGAGAAAAGTCTGTAATTTTTTTATTAGCAACTATTTTTTTAATTGCTGCTTTATTTATGTCTTCAATGTTTTTCATTTTTTTTCTCTAAATATTTTTTCCAAAGATCGGGTCTCTGGCGACGTGTTATAGCCTCAGATTGAGATAAACGCCACCCTTTTATTTTGGCGTGATCGCCTGAAAATAAGACTTCTGGTGGGCTTTTGCCTTCCCATTCTCTGGGTTTAGTATATTGAGGATATTCTAAAAGATGATTTTCAAAACTTTCCTCTTTAGTAGAATCTTTATTTCCAAGTACTCCAGGTAATAATCTTATTAAAGCGTCAACTAGCACAAAAGAAGCTGGCTCCCCCCCTGATAGGATAAAGTCACCTACACTGTATTCTTCAATATTTCTTGTCTCTAATAGTCTTTGATCTACACCCTCAAAATGACCACAGATAAGATTTAAGTTTTTCTCTTTAACTAATGATCTAGCAACATTTTGATCAAATTTTTTTCCTCTTGGAGATAAGTAAATAATTTTTTCTCCTTTTTTTATATTCTTATCAAGAGCTGATGCTAATATATCAGGACGTAAAAGCATTCCACTTCCACCTCCAAAAGGAGTGTCGTCTACTGTTCCGTGATTATCTTTCGAATAGTCTCTAATATTTATTACTTTTAAATTCCAAATTTTGTTTTCCTTTGCCTTTTTAAATATTCCAATTTCTAAAGGACCAGGAAATAAATCTGGGTATAAAGTAAAAATTTTTACTTCTAGCATCTCTAATTACCTTTTTGTTAAGCCTTTTTTTCTTCCTTCTTCGGTTCTTCCTTTTTAGCTTCTGCCTTTGGTTGTTCCTGTTTAGGACTCTCTTTTTTAGCTTCTGCTTTAGGTTGCTCCTTCTTCGGCTCTTCCTTTTTAGCTTCTGCTTTTGGTTGTTCCTTTTTAGGGTCCTCTTTTTTAGCTTCCGCTTTTTGATCTGGCTTTTTACCGTCAGCTGCTGGAGCGTCTTTTTTAGTTTCTTCTTTCTTATCTCCTTCAGCTTTTTTTCTATCTTTTTTTGGTATTGCCTTTTGAGGATTGTTCCCAGGTTTTGGCATCGGCATTAGCTGTACCTCTCCTAGTAATCTAGAAACTCTCATCGTTGGCTGAGCTCCTTTGCTCATCCAATATTTTACTCTTTCTGCTTCTACTTTTATTCTTTCCTTTTTATCTTTAGGAAGCAATGGATTGTAAGAGCCAATTTTTTCAATAAATTTCCCATCTCTCGGGTACCTACTGTCAGCAATTACAATTTTATAAATGGGTCTTTTTCTTACTCCACCCATTGATAGTCTTATTCTTAACATTTTATTCCTTTCATTTTAGTTGATTGAGCATTTCATCCGGAATCATCCCAGATGGAATTTTTTTTCCTTGAGACATTTTTTTCATCATGTCTGACATCATTTTAAATTGTTTTAATAGTTTATTAATTTTTGAAACATCTACACCTGCTCCTTTAGAAATTCTTTTACGTCTTGATCCGCTAATAATTTTTGGATTTTCTCTTTCATTTTTAGTCATTGATAAAATTATTGCTTCATTCTCCACTAACATTTTTTCATCTATATTTGCTTGATCCATTTTTGCTTTCATTTTATTCACTCCTGGTAACATAGACATAACACCTTCCATTCCGCCCATTTTTTTCATTTGCCTTAATTGCGAAAGATATGAGTCCATTGTAAATATTCCTTTTTTTAATTCATCTTCTGTCTCTTTAATTTTTTCTTCACTTAAATCTTGTTGAGCTTTTTCTACTAAAGTTACTACATCACCCATTCCCAAGATTCTGTTAGCTAATCGGTCAGGATGGAAAAGTTCAAGATCAGTAATTTTTTCTCCAACTCCGATATATTTAATTGGTTTTCCCGTCACGTGTTTCATGCTTAATGCTGCACCACCTCTTGCATCACCATCAATTCGTGTAAGGATAATTCCAGAAAGATTAACAGCAGTATCAAATTCTTTTGCAATATTTACAGCAATTTGTCCTGTTAATGAATCGGCTACTAAAATTGTTTCAGCTGGTTTTGTAATATCTTTTATTTGCTTAATCTCAGACATCATAGGTAAATCTATCTGAGTTCTTCCTGCGGTATCAAATATAATAACATCTGAGCCATTAAGGTTAGCTGCATTTAGTGCTCTTTTAGTAATGTCAATAGGTTGTTGCTTTTCAACTATAGGCAGACATTGAATTTCATTTGCTTCAGCAAGTAATTTAAGTTGTTCTTGAGCAGCTGGCCTATAAACATCTAAACTTACTACCATCACTTTTTTTTTATAATTCTTCTCTATATTTTTTGCTAACTTTACTGCAGACGTAGTTTTACCTGAACCCTGTAATCCAACTAATAAAAGTGAAACTGGCGGAACAGCTTTGAAGTTAAGTTCCTCATTTTTGGAGCCTAAAATATTTACTAGTTCATCGTAAACAATTTTAACTATCATCTGGCCAGCAGATGTTGATTTTATAATTTCTTTACCAATAGCTTTTGGTTTTATATTGGCTATAAATTCTTTAGTGACAGGAAGAGCTACATCAGCCTCTAATAAGGCTAATCTTATCTCTTTTAAGCCGGAGTCAACCTGTTCCTCAGTCAATGAGGGAGCACTTTTTAGCTTAGAAAAAATACTTTCTAATTTATTTGTTAAATTTTCAAACATTTTCAAAACATCCAACACCTATCGCACTAGTGGGCGAACCTTCGCTGACTAGTGTCGACACTCTTGTTTTCAAGAGCACCGCAAAAACATGTGTATTTGCGGAAAGTTTGAGGAAACTACAATTTGGGGTTTTAAAAGTCAATGAATAATTATACTAATCAATTATGGCAACGATTAACGCATATAAAATGGATGGATTGGGTAATGATTTCATTATTATCGATAGAAGATCAAGTCCTATTAATTTGACAAAAGATAAAATTATTGAGTTGGGAAAAAGAACTAATATTGGTTTTGATCAAATAATTTTTATTGAAAAAGAAAAAGAGAATTCTTTTCCGATAACAATTTTTAATTCTGACGGTGGTGAAGTAAGTGCCTGCGGCAATGGTTCGAGATGTGTTGCCTATCTTTTGAGTAAAAATTTAAATGCTGATCGAATCAAATTAAAAACAAGTAATCGGGTTCTTAATGCCAAAATAGTTGATAATTTAATGGTAGAACTTGAAATGGGGAAACCTTTATTTAATTTTGAGGACATTCCGATTTCAAAAATAGAAAATCCTGCTGATGTCACATTAGATATTAGAGGCAAAAAATTTACTGGTGGTTTTTGTCTAAATGTAGGAAACCCCCATATAGTTTTTTTTGTAAATGATTGTTTTAAATATGATTTGAAAGTAATAGGACCTTTGATTGAAAATCATAAATTATTTCCTGAAAAAACTAATGTAACATTTGCTCAAATTTTAGATAAAAGAAATATTTTAGTAAATGTTTGGGAAAGAGGTGCTGGGCTTACCAAAGCATGTGGAACAGCAGCTTGCGCGACTGCTGTTGCAGGAAACAAAAATAAATTAGTTGAAAATAAAGTGGCTATTAAATTTAAAGAGGGTGTCCTAAATATAGTTTTAGATGAAACAAATAATATATTTATGACTGGGCCAGTGTCAGAAATAAAGAACATAAAAGTAGAAATATAAAATGGGAATTTTTGATAAGTTTAAATCAGGACTTGGAAAAAGTTCATCAAGTCTTACAGACGGCTTTAAAGATATTTTTTCTAAAAAAAAGATTGATTCAACAATACTTCAAGAATTTGAAGAATTAATTATTTCATCTGATGCTGGCGTTGATGTAGCCAAAGAACTTAGAAAAGATTTTGAGAGCTTAAAAGTAGACAAAAAATTAGATAATCACAAAGAAATTTTGAAGCTCCTAGCTGATAAGTTAGCAATAAATCTTCAAAAGTACGAAAAAGATTTAAGCTTAATGGGAAATGCTAAATCTGCTGTAATTGTTATTTCTGGTGTGAACGGTGTTGGAAAAACAACTAGTATTGGAAAACTTGGAAAGTACTTTAAAGACAATAATAGATCCGTTGTATTTGGAGCTGCAGACACTTTTAGAGCAGCAGCCATAGATCAACTACAAGTATGGGCCGCAAAAGTAAAAGTAGATATAATTAAGTCAGAAATTAATAGCGACCCGGCTTCAGTTGCTTATAAAACTGCTGAATTTGCAAAAAAAAATGAAATTGATGTTGCTTTGATTGATACAGCAGGAAGACTACAAAATAAAAAAAATTTAATGGAAGAATACAAAAAGATTATCAATGTCTTGAAAAAAATTGATGAGTCTTTTCCTAACGAAGTAATTCTAGTTCTTGATGCAACTACTGGCCAAAATGCATTAAATCAAGTCGAAGAATTTAGTAAAATACATGATCTAACCGGGCTTATAATTACTAAACTTGATAGCACTGCAAAAGGCGGGGTAGTGCTTGCTATTTGTAAGAAATATAATTTACCTATTGTTGCAATCGGAATGGGAGAAAAAGAAGATGACTTACAACCGTTCAATGCTGAATATTTTTCAAAAGCTCTTTTGGGTATTGAAACCTAAAAAATTTCTCAAAGCATTCATCAGTTGATCATTAAATTCCATCATGTGATCGTCGTTATCAGAAAAGTAACTGAATTTTGGGTTATTCGCCTTTTCAAATAACTCTATACCCATTTTAAAAGGAACAACATCATCTCTCTTACCGTGCATAATCAAAATAGGAATATTTATATTCTTAATCTTTTTTAAAGAGTCGTATCTGTCTTTAATCAATAATTCGATAGGTAAATATGGATAATAAATTTTAGCTGCATCAGCGATTGATGTAAAAGGTGATTCTAAAACAATGCCAGCAAATGAATTGTCTTGGCCCAATTCTGTAGCTACACCTGTGCCTAATGACTCACCATATAAGATTATATTTTTATTTTCAATTCCATTACTATTAAGCCATTCAACTGATTTTCTAGCGTCATTATACAAATTTTTCTCTGTTGGTTTGCCTGAATTACCACTGAACCCTCTCCATGAAATAATAAGAATATTTATATCTAGTTTATTTAATTCATTAAGCTTATGAACTCTATTTGTTAGATCACCTGCATTTCCATGAAAAAATAAAATTGTTTTATTTTTTTTTTTATCTTTTTCTAAAAACCATGATTTAAGTTTTATATTCTTGTCAACATCAATAAAAACTTCTTTGTATTCAAATTGAATTTCGTCTCCTGTGTAGTTATTTTCACTAGGGTGATAAAGTAATTTTCTTTGGTACAGGTAAGTGAAAAGTGCAATTATAATGTAAGCTAAAATAATTGATGATAATGCTATGTAAAGATACTTCATACTTTTTTTCTAGCGAAATAAACTCCGGTAAAAACCAGTAAGCCTCCTAAATAATGAAAACTAAGAAGAGGTTCTTCAAAAATTATAATTCCAAAGATAGATCCATAAACTGCAAATAAGTATAAAGTAAACCCGGCAAAGGATGCGCCTACATATTTTTGTAACCGAGTATATAAAGAGAAAGCTATAATACTTGGAGAAATAGCAGCAAATACAATCCAGAACAAAAATGTTTGATTGTAGTTTGTCTTAGCAAAGTAAATATTTTCTAAAATAAAAAATGGAAAAAGTGATATAAATCCAAACATTGCGATTAAAGTAAATCGAGCCATTAAACTAAATTTTGATTTCCAATTTAATAAATAAATTGAGTAAAGAGCCCAACCTAAAGCTGCTCCCAAAACCCATAGATCACCTGTTGTAAAATTTAGATTTATTAAAAAATCCAAATTACCTTTAGATATAATCGTGAAAACACCTGCAATACAAATTAGAAGTCCCATTATCCTAAAAAAATTAATTTTTTCTTTAAAGAATAAAATTGATAAAAAGATTATAATTACTGGTGAAGATGTATAGATTATACCAATATTTGCCATTGTTGTTGTCATGCCTGCAAGATTTGGGAAAGCTCCACAAATACCACAACCCATTGAACCTAAAAAAAAAAGCTTAAAAAATTCTTTATTTAAATCTTTTTTATTTTTTAAGATTTCGCTGAAAAAAAATGGAAATAATATTATGAAAACAGTAAGCCATCGCCAAAATGCTAGAGAAATAGGAGGCACTGACTCAACACCGCCTCTTGCAACAATAGTATTTGTAGCCATAAAAATCGGCTGAATTAACAAAAGTAGATAAGGAGCGTAAGGATTATTTTTTGTCAATGAAGGCTTCATAGAACATCATTACAATTACCATACCCATTAAAATATAAACTGGAAGCACATCAAAAAATCCTATCATCATAGATCTCGTCAATGTTGTGGCCAAACCAATTAAAAAAATGGTGCAGAGTGCAACGCCAATTATTATTGTAATTTTATCCTTCATCCCTACAATTTTTCTCAAGCCAATTAGCTGTGCCTAAAAATTTTAAGTCATCAAGTTTATCACCAACTAACTGAACACCTAATGGTAAGTCATTTTCTCCTGTAAGTAAAGGTAATGAAATCGTGGGCAAACCGAGATAAGTCCAGATTTTTTGGAAGTCCGCACTTCCAGTAGATTTTAATCCTTTATCAGCAACGCCGCTTGATGATGGAGTAATAATTCCGTGGTAATCTTCAAAAACTTCTTTGTAGGACTCATAACTTTGTTTCATAAAATCTGAAGCATCACCATATTCTTTTGCTGAATACTTTAATCCTCTAGAGATAGCTTCTCTCATTTCTTTTGAAAGTTTCGTTTTATCTTTTTTATAATAAACTTGAAAATTATTTGCCATATCAACTTCATGAATGATTTGATGGTACTTTGGTATATCGTCAAAGTATGATGGTGTATCAAAAACCTCTATGTTTTTTTTGAAGTTTTTAATTAGAAATTCAAAAGCTTGTTGTGATTTTTTATTTATTTTTTTCCAATTTTTTGTTTTGTAAAAAATAAACTTAGGATCAAAAACTGGGCCTTTCTTACATTCCTCTATCATACTATCTGCAGCAAAATAAATTGTTGAGGGATCATGTAAATCTTTTCTAATTAATGATTTAGCTAATAGAGCAACATCTTTTACAGTTTTACCAAATACACCCATTGTATCTAGTTTATCTGAAACTTTTAGAACACCGTTTCTAGAGATTAACCCGTACGAGGGTTTATATCCAACAACACCACAATATGATGCTGGTCTAATTACTGATCCACCTGTTTGAGAGCCAATTGACAAAGGTGCCATATGTGACGCAACTACAGCTGCTGAGCCACTTGATGATCCTCCTGGTGTTCTTGAATAATCATAAGGGTTTTTTGTTTTAGATGGATGTATATATGCAAGTTCGCAAGTAACAGTTTTACCCATAATAATTGCCCCTGAATTTTTTAATAAGTTTACAATTTCAGAGTCTTGCGAATTAGACATTTTTTTTCTAAAGACTGTCCCACATTCAGTTGGCATATCATACGTGCCTATAATATCCTTAATTGCAACTGGCATGCCGTGCAATGACCCTAGGGGTTTTCCAGATTTTCTATAAGTGTCAGCTTCTTCAGCTTTTTCTAATAAAAGTTTTTTGTCTAAAAATTGCCAAGCCTGAACATCTTTTTCAAATTTTTTTATTCTTTCTAAATAAGCTTTGCAGAGATCTATAGAGGAAATTTCACCTGAATGAAGTTTTTGTGATAAATCGTAAGCATTTAAAGATGTAACATCTATCATTTAGATTTTTTAATTAGCAAATAATGCGTCCGGCAACCAAAGTGCTATTCCTGGAAATAGATACATTAAAAACATGGCAAAGATAACAATACCTAAGAAAGGCATTATACCTCTAAATATTTCCATTAACTCTACATTTTTGGTTTGTACCCCTTTTAAGTAATACGCGGACATTGCCATCGGCGGTGTTAAAAATGAAGTTTGTAAATTTAGCGCAATTAACATTGCAAAAAAGTAAGGATTAACTCCAAAAAATTCTACAAGTGGTAAAAATATAGGAACGAAAATAATTAAAATTTCTGTCCACTCTAATGGCCATCCTAATAAGAAAATAATTATTTGCGTAATTACTAGGAATTGCCAAGGTTGTAAATTCATTGATTTAAAGAAATGCTCAAAAACCTCATGGCCACCTAAGTAAGAAAAAACAGATGCGAAAGTCCAAGAGCCAATGAATAACCACATTATCATTGCAGTTGTCTTTGCTGTTAGAAATACAGATTCTTTAAAATTTTTCCATTTTAAAGTTTTGTAAAAATAAGAAAGCACTAAAGCACCAAAGGCTCCAACTGCTGCAGCCTCGGCAGGTGTAGCAAGTCCTCCTAAAATAGTTCCTAATACTAATATTATTAGTGAGAAAAGTGGTAAGAACGAAACCATAACCTCTTTTAAAATTTCAGATCTTGGCGGTATATCCTCTTTTGGAGGTTTAGGCGCTATTGATGGATTAAAATAAGCAAGTGTGACTGCATACATTATGTAAAGGCCAGCTAATAATAATCCCGGGAAAATTGCTGCTGCAAACAATCTTAAAGGTGAAAGCTGAGCAATAACTGAGTAAACAATTAACATGATACTTGGAGGAATCAAAATTCCTAAACATCCACCAGAACAAATTACTCCTGAAGCAAATTTTTTATCGTATCCTGCTCTTATCATTGCAGGCCATGCAAGTAATCCCATTAGTGTAACAACAGCACCGATAATTCCTGTCGCTGTTGAAAATAAAGCGCAAGTTACAAGCGCGGCGACAGCCATAGAAGCAGGGAGTCTGTGAGAAGCTAATCTTATTGCAAAAAACAATCTAGAAACTATACCGGCTCTCTCAACTAAGTATCCCATAAATAAAAAGAGTGGGACGGCGGTTAAAACAGTGTTATCCATCACTGTATAAGTGTTCTGAACAAATAATTGAAAAATTCTATTATCAAAAAGATGTTCCATTCTAGTAGGATCAAAATAAGCGTAGTAACCAAAACCAACTCCCATTGCCATTAATGTAAATGCAATCGGAAAACCAAGTAGAACTGCAAATAGGAATATGCTCATCATTAGAATTGCAATTTCAGGATTGGTTAAACTAAATAACATCTTTTTGATCCTCGTCTTGTGAAGTTCTCATTAACATTTTTTCTGTTTCCTCTGCCACAACCATTCTTGCAGGCCAGTGACCGGTTTGAATACAAATAATTGATCTGCAAACTTCGCTAATACCTTGGATAACTAATAAAATTCCGGCAGCTGGTATCAAAGATTTAGCCATATAAATTTGGATTTGTGCTGGGCTGTTCCAGCTTGTTTCTTTTATCTTCCATGCAAGCGAAGCATATTCGTAACCGTAAAACGCAAGCGCAAGCACACCAGGGAAGAAAAATATAAAATATAAAACTAAATCGATATAACCTTGTGTTCTTGGTTTAAAAAGTCTGTAAATTACGTCACCTCTAACGTGAGCTTCTGTAGATAAAGTGTATGCACCTGCCATCATAAAAATAGCACCGTACATTTGTAAACTGAAGTCGAAATTCCACAAAGTAGGGGCATTGAAAGCGTATGCCATGACTACTTCATAACAAGTACCGCCCATCAGAATTACGATACACCATGAAAATGCTTTTCCAACTGAAGTGCTTAACGTATCTGCAAAATGAATAAATCCCCTCATGAATTTTTAAACTATTCTAATTTTTTTATTATTTCCATAAAAAAAGGGGGCGTAAAAACGCCCCCTTTTATGTTTAAAATATAATTAAATTTTAACTTTTGCTATTGAGCCGAACTCATTCTCATAAGCCAACTTGTAATTAGGTTGATTCATGAGCAAGTATTTCATAACTCTCTTAGCGTATTTCTTCTGTGAATCTACAATCTTTTTAAAGAATGGATCTTTCTTATTAAAATCACCAATTACTTTATCCCAACCTTTTAGTTGTTGAGCTAAGATCGCATCAGATGTTTGATACACATTTACTTTGTGCTGGTTCATCAATTTAGATAAGTCAGCAGAGTATCTTACTAATGCTTTAAAGTAGTTATCACTGTTCGCAGCATAAGCAGCATTTTTTAGGATAGCCTGATGCTTAGGCGATAATCCGTTAAATGTCTTCTTATTTACTGGGATTTCAAACATCTCTTGTGATTGGTGGAAGCTTCCTAAGTGATAATGCTTAGAAACGTCTTGCATACCAAACTGTGAATCTGATGTTGGGTTGTTGAACTCAGCAGCTTCAATTAAACCTGTCTTCATTGCAGGCTGAATTTCACCACCTGGTAATTGTCTTACAACCATTCCCATTGCTGTTAATACGTTAGTAGCTAGTCCTACTGTTCTGTACTTCATACCTTTTACATCAGATACTTTTGTTACGTTCTTTTTGAACCATCCAAAAGGCTGTGCAGGCATTGGCATATGGAAGAAACCAATATAATCGAAACCAACTTTCGCAAGTGTTTCATCATAAAGTTTTCTACCTCCACCATACTCAATCCATCCCATAATTTCTTGAGATGACATTCCGTATGACGGACCAGTACCGAATAGAGAAGCTGCAGGATTTTTTCCATACCAGTAAGCTGTTACCCAGTGTCCCATATCAAGTACACCTGAACTTACTGCTTGTCCAATCTCCGAAGTCTTAACTACAGCTCCAACTGGCTGAAGATCAATTTTTAATTCACCTCCAGACATGTCGCCTACCATTTTTGCGTAGTCGCCAGCCATTTCAAAGAAAATGTTAGCGCCTGACGGCCAAGCCGCTTGCATCTTTAAAGTTTGAGGAGCACCAAATGCAACGTTAGGCATTGCAACTGTTGCTGCCGCTGCAGCACCCGTAGCTGCTGCTGCTTTAAAGAACTTACGTCTTGATGGAGTTTTTACTCCTTTTATTTTTTTTGACATATGTCCTCCGTTAGTTAATTAACTGAAATATTTAAGCATAAAGTCAAATCAGAGTCTCTAACTTTTTAGAATTATTTTAAATTGCAGATTCAATCTATAAGTGTACTAATTCACCTGATCTTGAGGTTTTTTCCCTGAAAAAAAATCTTCCAGATTTTTTGTTGCTCTATATGCCATATCCCACCTTGTCCTTTTGGTAGCGCTTCCTAAATGGGGTAACAAAAAAATATTTTTTAACTTTAAATACTCAGGATGTATTTTCGGTTCACCATTATAAACATCTAAACCATAAGCAAAAACTTTCCCATTTTTCAAAGCCTCAATCATAGCATCGTCATCAACTACATCACCTCTTGCTGCGTTACCTATTACTGTATTTTCCTCTAAATAATTCAAGGTTTCTTTGTTTATTAAATTTTTTGTTTCTGGAGTAGCGGGACAATTAATCGACAAAAATTCACTTTTTTCAAATAAGCTTTTTAAATCTTTATGATAAATCGCTCCATCCTCTAAATCTGAGGAAAGTTTAGACCTATTGTGGTAATGTATCTCCATATTAAAAGCTTTTGCTCTTTTGGCCACTGCTCTTCCTATTCTTCCCATTCCAAGAATTCCTAGTCTTTTATTAGACATTTGTTTTCCTAATAAAAAATCCCAAGACCACTTCCAGTTTTGCGTTTCGGCTGCTATTCTTCCCTCGTAAGCTTTTCTAGATGCTCCTAACAAGAGTAATATTTGAATATCAGCCGTTGCGTCTGTTAATACATCAGGTGTATTTGTTACAGTTATTCCTTTTTCTTTTGCAGCTTGAATATCAATGTTTCCAAAACCGACTGCGCCGTTAGCAATTATTTTAATCGAGTCAGATAATTTAGAAATAGTATCAGCATTTATTGGGTCTGTGACTGAACTTAAGATTCCATCAAAATTTTTAGACCCATCAATGATTTCTTGTGGTGTATAAATTTTATCATCTTTGTTTAAAGTAACTTCAAATAAATTTTTAAGTTTTTCCTCGTTTTCTTTAAGGAGCCGTCTAGTAATAAAGATTTTTTTTTTCATTTTAGAAATTATTTAATTTATCTGGTTTTGGACCACCGGTGAACCAATCAAGTAATTCAACTGTATGAATGATAGGGATTCTAGTTCCAGAGGAAATTTGTGTCATACAGCCTATATTACCAGTTGAAATAAAATCAGGTGAAATTTTTTCAATATTTTGTACTTTATTTTTCAATAGAGATTTTGCCATTTTTTGATGTAGGATATTATAAGTGCCAGCAGACCCACAACATAAATGTCCCTCTGGTATTTCTAAAACCTCGTTACCAGTTTTTGAAATCAAATCCTTAGGTTGTTGGTGAATTTTTTGCCCGTGTTGCATTGAACAAGCTGAGTGATAAGCAATTTTATACTTTTTATCAGGATTTATATTAACATTTAACTTGAGATTTTCATCTAGATACTCGGTAATATCTTTTGTCAATTCAGAAATTTTTTTTGCTTTTTTTTTCAAATCTTTATCATTTTTAAAGATATGTCCATAATCTTTTAAAGTTGTACCACATCCTGAAGTATTGCTAATTATGGCATCTAAACCGTTGTTGAGATATTCATCATACCAACTATTAATATTATTTTTGAAAGATTCATGCGCTAGTTTTTGTTTGCCTAAATGATGATTCAAAGATCCGCAACAGTTTATATCTGGCATTACGACAACTTCAACATTATGTCTATTAAGAAGTCTTATGGTCGACTCATTAATCTCTGGGGAAATTACTCTTTGAACACATCCAGTCAATAATGCAACTCTTGAAACTTTTTTTCCATTTGTAACTTTATAAACTTTTTCTTCTTTTAATTTTTTACCAGGTATTTTATCCGGCATTAAATTTAATGCGTTTCTCAAAAATTTTGGAAATAAGAAACTGAATGGTTTTATAACTTTAGAAGACCAAGCCATTAATAAAAACACTTTAGGCCTTGGTAATACAAATGAAAGAATATTTCTAAATAATCTGTCTAGGAAAGGTCTTTTATAAGTTTCTTCAACATAATTTCTTCCATGATCAATTAAATGCATGTAATTTACTCCTGATGGACATGTAGTCATGCACGAATAACAGGATAAACAACTGTCAATATGTTTTGCAATTTCTTTGGTTGCTGGTTTTTTATTTTCTAACATATCTTTGATAAGATATATTCTTCCTCGTGGTCCCTCTAACTCCTCACCATTAATTCCATAAGTAGGACAAGTAGCATTACACATTCCACAGTGAACGCATTTTCTTATTATTGTTTCACTTGTTTTATTGTCTTTGTCTTGAAGTTGTTTGTCAGTAAATGATGTCTGCATTTAAATTCCTGTATACATTTTTCCTGGATTAAAAATTCTTTTGGGGTCGAAACTCCTTTTAATTTTTTCACTTATTTTATACTTAATTGGATCTATTGTAAAAATATCTGCAGAAGCTTTGAGATCCTCCTCGACTTTGATTAAAGTTATATAACCCTGATGTTTTTTTACTATATCTCTGATTTCATTTAAAATTTTAGTATTTAATTGATTAAATGAAGACCAGATAAGACTTCCTCCCCAGTCAATGAAATATTTTATCTTATAATTTTTGAATTTTTGTATAACATGTAAAGTCTCGCTAATTGGAACAACAATTCTTAGCAAATTACTTTTTAAACTTTTAAAAACCTCTAAATTCTTTGTTCTGCTCCAAAAAATATTACTTTGTTCATTATCTAAAATTGAGAGCTCTTGATCTAAGAGACCAAGTTCTTTAGACAATCTATCTATCCTTTGATCTACAGAATTTATTGGGCCCTCAATTCTGATAGCTGTTAAGCCTCCATCATGCGTAAGATCATTTAAAACAAAATCGTTTCCAAAATAATCTGGATAGAATACTCCGCCTGATGGATCAGTTGAAGAAGATAACCCTTTTCCAAGATAGTCCAATGCTTTTTTAAGATGAGGATTTTTTATTACTAGAGTTTTACTTGTTTCTGGTTTTGGTAATACTTTTATTGAAAGCTCAGTTAATATCGTGAGTGTGCCAAAAGATCCTGCTATTAATTTACTTAAATCATAACCAGTAACATTTTTAACTACTGTTCCACCTGATTTAATAGTTTCACCTTTTCCATTAATTCCTTGAAAACCTAGTATATGATCTCGAACACTACCAACTTTAAATCTTCTCGACCCGGCAAAATTACATGAGACGACCCCACCAATAGAACCACTGTTACTCTCTCCAGAAAATAGATAGCCGAAATCATTTGGTTCAAAAGCTAGTTGTTGATTATTCTTATCAAGCTCTTCTACTACTTCTTTTAGAGGTGTACCTGCTTTAACTTTAATATAAAGCTCCTCAGGTTTGTAATCGATTATACCTTTATAGTTAGATAGATCCAAAGTTTTTTCAGATTGGAAATTTCTTCCGATTTTATTTTTTGATTTTAAGCCGTTTATTTCTAAAGGAATATTTTTTCTATAGCAATTTTTAACTATCTCAATTATTTCACCTCTAGATGATGGTTTAAAAATGTTTTGATTAAAATCTAGGGATGTCTGGGAATTTTGTTTTTCCTCCATGGACATGAACTCTTCCTTCCTCAGCACATTTTCTAAGTATTGGATAAACTTTGCCTGGATTTAATAGTGAATTAGGATCTAAAGCCACTTTTATTGTCAATTGTTGCTGTATATCTTTATCGTTAAAAGCCTCGCACATTAATTCTCTCTTTTCTATGCCCACTCCGTGTTCACCTGTTAGCGCGCCACCAACTTTAACACAATACTTTAATATATCGGCTCCAAATTCCTCACATTTTTTTAAAGACTCTTTATCATTTGCATCAAACATTATTAATGGATGTAAGTTTCCATCTCCAGCATGAAATGCATTAGCCACCGGCAAGTTATATTTCTTAGACAATCTTGAGATTTCATTTAGAACTTCAGCAAGCTTTCCTCTAGGAATTGAACCGTCCATACACATGTAATCAGGAGCCAGAACTCCGCAAGCTGGAAAAGCTGCTTTTCTGCCAGCCCAAAATTTTAGTCTCTCATCATTTGATTTACTAATTTTTAAACTTGAAGAGTTATTTTTCTCTGCGATTTCTTTTGCCTTCTGTATGTAAGCTTCAACTTCATGTTCTGTTCCATCAAATTCTATAATCATCATAGCTTCAGCATCTGTTGGATAACCTGCTTTGGAATAATCATTAGTTGCTTTTGTTAAAGCTTTGTCCATTATTTCCATACCTGCTGGGATACATCCCTCTGCGATTATTTGCGCAACACAGTTTCCTGCATCTTCGATTGAAGGAAAACCCACTAAAGCCGCCTTAACAACTTCAGGTGATTTTAAAATTTTCACAGTTACCTCAGTTATAACACCTAGTAAGCCCTCTGAGCCTGTCATCAAGCCTAAGAAATCATATCCTTCTGCATCCATTGCTTTCCCGCCAAACCTAGTTATGGTTCCATCCATTAGGACCACCTCAATACCCAAAAGGTTATTTGTAGTAGCACCGTATTTGAGAGAATGAACTCCACCCGAGTTTTCAGCAACATTTCCACCGATAGAACATGCAATTTGACTTGATGGGTCTGGAGCGTAATAAAAACCTTTATCTTGTACAGCGTGAGTAATTGCTAGATTTGTAACGCAAGGTTGTGTTACTACACATCTGTTTTCATAATCAATTTCAATAATTTTATTAAATTTACCCATTGCAATTAAAATACAATCTTCTAAAGGCATTGAACCACCAGATAAACCTGTTCCGGCTCCTCTTGGAACTACTTTAATTTTATGTTCATTACAGTATTTTAAAATTTGACTGACTTCTTCTACAGTCTCAGGCATAACTACTAAAAGAGGCATTTGTCTATACGCTGTCAAACCATCGGTTTCAAAAGGTCTTAATTCATCAAGATTCGAAAGTACATTTTTTGAATTTATGATTCCACGAAGATCTGAAGCAATTTTGTCTTTTTTAGACATAATTGCATTATCAACTTTTGGCATTTGTAAACTGCTCATAATCAATCCTACTTAAGCATTTTTGCTATTTTATCTAGTGCTTTTTGAATATTATCCCTTGATGCTGCAAAGCTAAAACGCACGAAATCTGTAGATGTTTTACCAAAAGCCGTACCAGGAACAATTGCCACACCAGCCTCATGCATACATTTCTTTGAAAACTCACTTCCACTCATGCCTGTCCCTTTTACGTTTGGAAAAGCGTAAAATGCGCCACCAGGCATGCTACATTCTACACCAGGTAAATCATTTAATCCTTTGTGAATTAATTTTCTTCTTTGATCAAATTTTTCCATCATGTGATGAATAGAGTCATCAGGACCATCTAGTGCAGCTATCCCAGCAAATTGAGATGGCGCGTTTACACAAGAAAAGCTATTTATTGCTAGTTTTGTTACATGTGAGATTAAGCTCTCAGGCCATACACTCCAGCCCATTCTCCAACCAGTCATAGAGTAAGCTTTACTCCATCCATCTAAGACTATTAATCTATCTTGTAGATCAGGATAATTAAAAAAAGTTGGCATTTCTTTTCCGTCAAAAATTTGTCTACTATAAATTTCATCACTTAATATGTAGACATTTGGGTGTTTCTTTAAACCCTCAGCAAGAAAATCTATTGCAGGTTTCTCGACAAAACTTCCAGTTGGATTGTTAGGGTTAATTAGAATTACTAACCTTGTTTTGTCAGTGATTGAAGATAAAATTTTTTCTGGATCAAACTTTAAATCTTTTTCCTTTGTTAAATCATAGGGGACAGCTTTTGCTCCAGTATAATTAATCATGGACTCATAGATTGGAAACCCAGGAGTTGGATGAACTATCTCTGCTCCAGGTTCCCCGATCATTTGAATTGCATAATACATTGTGGGTTTACCACCTGGCATAATCATAATTCTCTCAGGATCTACATCTTTTTTGTATAAACTTTTTATTTTTCTAGAGACAGCTTGCCTACATTCTGTGATACCGTTCGCTAAAACATATCCATGATGTCCATCATCAATAGCTTTTTTAGCTGCATCCATTATGTGTTGGGGGGTTTTAAAATCGGGTTGTCCTAAGCCTAAGTGAATCATTTCTTTTCCCTGTGCCTCAAGTTTTTTAGCTTCTGCTAAAACACTAAAAGCAGTTTCAGTACCCAGTCTTTCTAAATTTTTTGCAAGTTTCATATATTTAGCCTAAAATAAATTGTCCCTTTTGCATATTAGTTTTTTTGCATCACCTATATGCAATTTTAGAGCTATTTAGCTCTTTTATGCTCTTACAACCTAATAATATCATATCTCTTCTTATTTCTTCCCTCATTCTTTTTA
The DNA here is from genome assembly GCA_902593905.1 of uncultured Pelagibacteraceae bacterium. GTDB lineage: Bacteria > Pseudomonadota > Alphaproteobacteria > Pelagibacterales > Pelagibacteraceae > Pelagilacustribacter. The sequence goes on from CACJKF010000001.1 coordinate 81,023, forward strand.
AAATTTGCTCCACACCAGCTTGTCCGCCAGCACCTAGTGCAAATAAAAAACCTTTTCCAAAGCTACATGCTGTTGCACCTAGTGATAATGCTTTTAAAACATGTGTGCCTCTTCTTATTCCTCCATCTAAAATAATTTCTAACTTATCTCCAACTGCTTCCTTGATTAATGGTAGTTGATCAAAAGGTGACCTTGAACCATCCAGTTGTCTTCCACCATGATTAGATAATAAGATTGCAGAGGCGCCAATATCGATTGCTCTTTTTGCATCTTCAACTGACATCACGCCTTTTAATGCAAAAGGACCTCCCCATTTTTTTACAACATACTCAGCATCTTTCCAACTCATTGCTGGATCATATTGTTCGTTAATATAATCCATTACACCTTTCGCGATACTAGATCCTTTTTTCGTCCAATGAGAAACATTTGCTAACTCAAATTTTTTATTAGTCAAATAATTAAATGCCCATTTAGGATGCATTGCAAAACTCATAATACTTTTTAAAGTTAATTTTGGTGGCGTAGTAAAACCCCATTTATGATCTCTTTCTCTATTTCCTGCTACAACTGTATCAACAGTTAAACACAAAGATTTAAATCCTGCTGTTTTACATCTATCTATTAAATTATCTGTTAAACCTTGATCTTTATGAATATAAAGTTGAAACATCTTAGGTCCACTTGCAACATTGGCTATTTCCTCAATTGAAGATGTTGCCATAGTCGACATACTATAAAACGTTCCAAATTTTTCTGCAGCTCTCGCGGATGCCTTATCTCCTTCGTGATGATATAATCTTTGCATTGCGGTTGGTGCTAAAAATAAAGGCATATCAATTTTCTGGCCAAAAACAGTTGTTGAGAGATCGGGTTCTCCAACGTTAGCCAGAATATTAGGTACCAAATCACATTTTAAAAATGACTCTGTGTTTCTTCTTAAAGTAGTCTCATCATCAGAGCCTCCATCTATGTAATGAAAAATTGGAGCTGGTAAGTTTTTTTTTGCTAATCTTCTAAAATCTTCAAAATTGTAACAATCTTCAAGACTCATTATTATTAAAAGTTAGTTGAAAAAGTTATATGTTGATTATCTGTTCCTGGATTAGTATCACCCCAGTCATTATTTGAAATATGACTGTAACTGTAACTTAATTTTGAATTTTCGAAAATTTCTAAACCTATTTTAACCTCACTTTTAAATTCCAGTACACTTCCTAAATCTTTTCCGTCACCTTTCTCGTAATAACCAGGGGTGAAACTCGGCAAAATTTTTAAAGGACCAATTCCATATTGCCCTTCAATACCTGTATAAAGATAAACTGAACTATTTCCTGTCATAAAAGCTCCAGTAACAGGTTTTAACTTTCCAAGAATAGTATCTCTAAATAGGTTTGGATTTTTGTGTTCTATTCCAAATAAATTGGTTTGATCATCCCCCTCTTTGTCTATTACGTCAAAAGTACCAGTGTAAAATGAGATATCTGCATCTCCCTGTTCTGCTTGTGCATGAACAAACGTGGTGACAGTGAACAATAAAATTATTAGAAGTTTGAATTTCATATTAAAAAATACAACTAAATGGTTAATATGTACAGTTTCCTTTAGTGCCTTAATGTCTTTTTTTTAGAAAAGAGAAAACGAAAAACCCTCCAAAAATTAGTGCTATATAAGGCAAAATCCATAACAAGGAATTTTGAGTATTAAACTGAGGTTTAAAAACAATCCAGTCTCCATATTTATCAGACATAAATTCATAAATTTCATCTTCTGTTTTCCCTTCATCAATTAAATCTTTCACAACTAATTTTATTGTCTGCGCAAAATCAGAATTTGAGTCTGATATAGATTGGCCCTGGCAAACTAGACAACGTAAATTTTTATGAATTAAATTTGGGTCAACAGTCTTCTCTACTGCAAAAGAAAATTTTGAAAAAAAAATAAATAATAATAAAAGTAAGTTAAATTTCATAATTACTCTATAATTTTGATAATATTATTATAATCATCAACTGATAGCGGTCCTACAAATTTTTGTATAATCATTAATTCTCTGTTTATTAATATACTTTCTGGAATTCCATAAATACCAAATTTCACTGAATGTTTGCCATTTTTGTCTTTTGCTAATAAATCATAAGGATTACCTAGCTCACTTAAAAAAGTTTTAGCATGGAGCTCTTTATCCTTAAAATTGATACCCAGTATCATTAAATTTTTAGTTTGAGATAGTTTCATTAGTATAGGATGTTCAATTTTGCAAGGTGCGCACCACGATGCCCAAAAATTTATAAGTGTATAATTATTCTTTTTTATGTCATCTCTTGTAAGATAATTCTTATCATCAAAAGAATTAATTTTAAATTCAGGTGTCTCCTTATTTATTAAGCTTGAGGTATTATAATTAGTATCTCTTGTAAGACTTATATAAAATATGCCTATTACAAATAAAAAAATGAATAAAATTAATATCTTAATTATTTTTTGCATTACTAAACAATCTTAAAACCCCCCCGACAACGATCATAATTACCGATATCCAAATCCAAGCCATTAATGGTTTTTTTTGAAACTTAATATTGTAATAATCTGATCTATCAATATTACTCATGGTTAAATAATAATCTTTTATTAAACTGGTTTTAATAGCTGCTTCATAAGTTAAAGTTTTAGGCTTATTGTAAATTCTAATTTCTGGATTTAAAATATTGGTTTGATTTGAATTTATATTTTTTATTTCTAATTTTCCAATAACTGCTTGATAATTTTTATACTTTTTTAAATCTAAATTCTGTAACTGAATAGAATAATTCTCAAATTTTTTTGTTTCCCCTAATTTGATATTATAATCTTTTTCTAATGAGAAATTATCATTCAATCCAATAAATAAAACTAAAAAACCAAAAGACGTATGTGAAATAATTCTAGCAAAATCTGATTTATTTTTTTTATGAGCCTTTGCTATATCCATTAAAGAAGAAATAATCAAAAATAGAGCGCTAATAATAATAAAGTTAGATAAAAGGGAATAGCTTTTAAAGAAAAAGATTATTGCTAAATTTAAACCAATTGCACCGGCTAATATAAAAAAATAAATTCTAATATTTTCGAATTTGTTTTTTATCCATTTTGCTTTAGGTCCTAAAGCCATAAATAAAAGAAATACAACAACTACCGGAAATATAATTGCGTTGTAAAAAGGTGGACCTACCGAAATTTTATTATCTGTCAAGGCATCGGTAAAAATTGGATAAATAGTACCTAGCAAAACGGTAATTAAATAAAACATCATAAACCAGTTATTAACTAAAATGAATGTTTCTTTACTGTTCCGATTTAAATCATAATTTTCTTTTTTATACTTTTGAAAGAGGAGAAAAATAGATCCAAATATCATTAAACTTAAAAATATTAATATATTAATCCCCCTAGTTGGATCACTCGCAAATGTGTGAACAGAATTCAAAATCCCAGATCTTACTAAAAATGTCCCTGTAACGCTTAAAGTAAATGTTATTAAACAGAGGATAATAACCCAAAAATAAAACAAGTTTCTTTTTTCAAAAACAATTAATGAATGAAATAAAGCGGTCATAGCAAACCAAGGTAACAAAGAGGCATTTTCAACTGGATCCCAAAACCAAAAGCCTCCCCAACCCAATTCATAGTAAGCCCATATAGAACCAACAAGAATTCCAAGTGTTTGAAAACACCATGATATTAAAACCCAATTTTTTATAGAGAGAGAAAATGATTTATCTGAATAATTAGAAATTAGTGATGCTATTGCTGCTGAAAAATAAATAGATGCACCAACAAAACCTACATAAAGTAATGGAGGATGAATAGCTAAAGCAGGATCTTGTAATATTGGATTTAAACCTAAGCCTTCTGATGGGATTGGAGAAATTTTACTAAAAGGATTTGAATTGAAAAGAATAAAAAAAAGGAAACTAAGGATTAAAATATTTTGAATTATTAAAGTCAAAAGTCTAAATTTTTTTGGGTGATTGTTGTTATAGACTAAAAATAAAAAAGAAAATATTGAGAGGATGATGACCCAAAGCAATAAGCTTCCTTCATGATTTCCCCATGTTCCAGCGATCTTATAAAATAAAGGCTTCAAAGAATGCGAGTTTTGATAAACGGTAATTAGAGAAAAATCTGAGACGATAAAGGCAGCTATTAAAACAAAAAAGCAAACAATTATTGAGGTACTCTGGATTAAGCTTAAATAAAAAATATTTTTGTATACTCCTCCGGATATTTTTAAATTTTTGTTGGCAGTATAAATAATACTTAAACTTAAGATTACATTTAAAAATAATAATATATTTCCAAGATTACTCAGCATTTTTTTTCATCATATCTTTTAATTCTGGAGGCATATAATTCTCATCATGTTTTGCTAAAATTCTATCAGCTATAAAAAAAGTTTTATCTTGTAACTTTCCTTCTGCAACGACACCTTTTTCCTCCGAAAATAAATTAGGAATTGTACCGCTAAAACTAATATTAAGCTCATTATTAAAATCAGTGATTATAAACTTTATTTCTTCTTCTTTAATTATTAATGAATCTTTTTTGACCATCCCACCTACTCTAATTTTTTTATCAAAATTAATATTTTGATTATTTTTTATATCTGTAGGAGATTTAAAATATAAAATATTTTGGTTTAATGATTGAAGTATAAAAAAAATCCCTGTTACTGATACTAGTAACATTATGGCTAAGAGTGATGCTCTTTTTTTTACTTTTTTTGGGAGCATTAAATGCTTTAAATAGTTTTGCTAGATGAGGATAAAACTTGTGAAGCTATTTTTGAATTCTCTATAACTATTTTCTTTCTCTCAGATGAAAGCTCGTTAATCTCTTTCGCAAAATCTCTTTCGTGCTTTTTAAGTGTTTTGAATGTTTTGTAGTAAAGTAATCCACACGCAATAAAAGTAATTGCAAAAGACCCCCATACAAATAAACCATAACCATTCATTGATAAAAAAGTTTGTATCATAATCTTTTTAAGTTTTTTTTCTTTATTCTAATGATTTCCGTCTTGTATTTCATTAGAAAAATTAGCGCACAATACAATATTAAGACAAAAAACATTAACAATAATGGCATTAACATAGAAGAATGTATTGAGCTTTCTCCAGTTAATTTAATACTAGCTGGTTGGTGTAATGTGTTCCACCATTCTACAGAATATTTTATTATTGGAATATTAATAGCGCCTATTACTGCGATTAGACTTGAAATTTTGTTAGCTTTATCTTCCTTAGATATAAGCTTGTGAGCAATTATGAAGATAACATAAAACAAAGCTAATATAACCATCGATGTTATTCTTGCATCCCAAACCCAAAAGGTTCCCCAAGTAGGTTGACCCCATAAAGAACCAGTCACTATTGCAATACATGTAAACATCAAACCTATAGGTGCTATACTTTTAGTAATTAATATTAAATTTTTTATTTTAAAAATAAAATTAAAAATTGATAACAAAGCTATGCAAGTGAATGAAGCAAGACCAATCCATGCTGCGGGAACATGAACATACATAATTCTCACACTATCTCCTTGCAAGTAATCTGGTGGCGAAAAGATTAACGCAAAAGAAAGACCGACTAAAAGGAAAGGAAAAAATATTGAGTTAATAAAATTTATTAAACGTCCTAACCAATTGTAAATGTTGCTATTATAAAAAAAATTTAACATCTAACTTAACTACTATAATAATTTTTTTTTGTGAAGATCTATTATAAGCCCAATTGAGAACTGGAGGGAGTAATATAAGAAAATTTATTCTCAATTAGGCTGTAATATAAACTTTTTACATTTAATCTGTGTTCCAGATTTGAGTAAATAATGTTTTATTTTAGGCGATTGCTAATTAGTTTGAAATTTTTAAGTAACTAGACCCTTTTTTCCCTGAAAAAATTTCTTCTATCAGTGGATGCTTTACAGGTTCTTTGGACTTGTCTAGTAACAAGTTTTGCTCAGAAACATAAGCTTCATATGTAACATCATTGCTTTCAGCTAATAGATGATAAAAAGGTTGGTCTTTTCTTGGTCTGACTTCTTTTGGTATAGATTGATACCATTCTTCAGAATTATTAAATTCAAAATCAACATCATATATAACTCCACGAAAATCAAAATGTCGGTGTTTAACTACCTCTCCGATTGAGAATTTTGCGTTATTACTGTTTGCCATACCTTATAGTTAGTAATTTTTTAGATAAAATCAATATCTAATTTGTTAAATTTTTATAATATGTTAATCTCTAAATTGTGAATAAGTCATTTTTAAAATTTATAACTGACTTTGGCCCTTTATTAATTTTTTTCACTATATATTATAAAAGCGGAAACAACTTAACAGCTGCTATTCCACCTTTAATAGTTGCAACCATTCTAGCAGTTGCAATTATGTATTTTGTAGAAAAGAAAATTCCTTACGTTCCATTAATAGGTGGTGTTATCATAACTCTTTTTGGCGGATTAACTCTTTATTTTAATAACCCAATATTCATTTATATGAAACCAACAATAGTGAATTTAATTTTTGCTGCAATGTTAATTATAAGCAAAATTTTTTTTCAGAAAAACTTTCTTAAATTCTTTTTACAAACTGCTTTTAATTTAAACGAGACAGGCTGGGATAAATTAAACTTTAGATGGGCTTACTTTTTTATTTTTTTGGCAATTTTAAATGAATTAGTTTGGAGAACGCAGCCTGAAGCTACTTGGGTGAATTTTAAAGTTTGGGGCATTTTTCCAATCACTATTATATTTACTGCATTTCAGGTACCATTAATTAACAAACATAAAGTATGAGAAAAATAAAACTAGTTATTAATAACGATCACAAGAAAAGAGATAGAGAGCGATTTTTTGTCAAAAAAGAACTTCAATGTATTTTAAATCTTTACGCAAAAATGGTATCAAACGGATCATGGAGGGATTACTCCTTTTCCTCTGGGAACAAAGAGGTTTCATTTAATGTATACCAAAGAACTTCTGAAAAACCTGTGCTTAGAATAGCAAAAAATCTTAGGCCTAGCTATTATGATGAAAGGTACTTTATAAAAGATAAAGACGGAAATATAATTAAAAAATCAGAAAATCTAAACTACCTAATTAATAAGACTAGTTGGAATAAACTCAGAGTGATTAAGTAATTATCTTCTTTGACCAAAAAGTCTTAGAAGCATGATGAATAGATTTATGAAATCTAAATAAAGAGTCAAAGCCCCCATTACAGCCTTTTTACCTATTAACTCTCCGCTGTCGCTTGCTAAATACATATTTTTAATTTTTTGAGTATCATAAGCTGTCAATCCAACGAATACTAAAACTCCGATGATCGAAATCACAAAATACATCATTGAAGATTTCATAAAAATATTTACTAAAGAAGCAATTATAATTCCAAAGAGACCCATCATCAAAAAAGAACCTAATTTCGTTAAGTCTCGTTTAGTAGTGTAACCATATATACTCATTGCTCCAAATGTACCTGCGGTAATAAAGAAAACTCTAGTTATGCTCGCTCCGGTATAAATTAAAAAAATAGATGAAAGAGACGCACCCATTAATGCTGCAAATACCCAAAAAGTTGTTTGAGCTTTAGCTGCAGACATTTTTGCAATTCCAAAACTCATATAAAAGACTACTGCTAAAGGAGCTAACATGATCACCCATTTAAGTCCCGAAGCGTAAATTGTATTTCCAAAGTTTGTTAAACCAATGATCTGTCCTTCGCTTGAACTTACAACAGCCATTTTAAAAAATGCTAGAGCTATAAAACCTGTCAATAAAACACCAGAGGCCATATAGTTGTAGACTTTAAGCATGTAAGAACGTAAGCCCTGATCTATAATTGCTTCAGAAGCTGATGATCTTACGGTTGATGTTTGTTTGTTAAAATCCATACATTATATATATGTTTTTTTAAAAACTTTTCAATAGGCAAAAATTGACCTAAAAATGAGCCATAAATATTAATTTTTATGAAATTTAGAAAACTTGGAACCACAGATATTGATGTAAGTTTAATTTGCCTCGGCACAATGACATGGGGAACTCAGAATACTGAAAAAGATGCTTTTGAACAGATGGACTACGCAGTATCACAAGGAATAAATTTTTTTGATACTGCAGAAATATACTCTGTACCACCAACTTCTGACTCTTACGGTAAAACAGAGGTAATGATTGGCAATTGGTTTGAAAAAAGAAAAAATAGAGATAAAATTATTTTAGCTTCCAAAGTTGCTGGGCCAGGATGTGATTGGATAAGAGGTGGTGGGAATAATTTTGATGAAAAGAAAATCGGTGAAGCTATTGATGGTAGCTTAAAAAGATTAAAAACAGATTATATTGACTTATATCAACTACATTGGCCTGAACGTTCTACAAACTTCTTTGGAAGAAGAGACTATCTATTTAATAATAAAGAGGGAAATTGGAATAGTTTTGAAAGTATACTTGAAGCTTTAGAAAAATATATAAAGAGTGGAAAAATTAGGCATATCGGTATGTCTAATGAAACACCATATGGATTATCTAGGTATCTTGAAATCTCAAAAAATAAAGGTGCTCCAAGAATGATGTCAGTGCAAAATCCATATAATTTAGTGAACAGAACTTACGAAATAGGTATGTCAGAAATTTCTATTAGGGAGAAATGTGGTTTACTCGTCTACTATCCTCTTGCAGCAGGAGGATTATCTGGAAAATATAGAAACGGTAAAATGCCAAAAGATTCTAGAATGGCACTATTCAAAGGCTGGGAGAGACATTTAAATCCTTTGGCAATGGAGGCATATGATGAATATTTTAAACTTGCGAATGATTTTAACCTAACAATGGTTCAGCTAGCACAATCTTTTGTAAATTCTAGACCATTCGTAACAAGTAATATTATTGGAGCAACAACTATGGATCAATTAAAGGAGAATGTTGAAAGTATTAATATAGAATTTACGGATGAGATGATGGATAAAGTAAACGAAATCCATAACAAGAACCCTAATCCATCACCTTAATCGAGCGTTGAAATCAGATTAATTTAGTATAAAAGCAAACTATGATGGTTAAAAAATTTTTTATTATATTTATCCTTGTAATCTTTTCTTTTAAAGCTTTTGCAAATACGCCAAGATCAACTGGTAAATATAAAAATTGGGAAAGTTTTGTTGCTGAGACGGAAAAAGGTAAAATTTGTTTTGCTCAAACCGTTCCCACAAAGAGGGCACCTGGAGCAATTCAAAGGGAACAATCTAAGTTGTTTGTAACTTTTAGACCTGGTGAGAACATTAAAGACGAAGTTAGCATTACAAGTGGCCACGATTATAAAAGCTCTACTGTTACTGCTAGTTCAGGGAAAAAAAGATATTCCTTTTTCTCGCAAAAAAATTTCGCTTGGCTATTAGATGATCAAGAAGAAAGAAATTTTATTAAACTAATGAAAAGAGCAACAAATCTTATTGTTAAAGCTAGAACGACAAAAGGTGCGGAAACTACTGATCATTATTCAATGATGGGATTTACAAAAGCATATAACACCGCAAAAAAAACCTGCGGCTAAATGAAAAAAATTGTATTAGCCTACTCTGGCGGACTAGATACTTCAATTATTTTAAGATGGTTACAGGAAAATTATAAAGCAGAAGTAATTGCTTATACTTCAGATATTGGCCAAGAAATTAATAGAAAAAAAATTATAACTAACGCAAAACGTCTTGGAGTAAAAAATATTATAATCGAAGATCTTAAAAATATCTTTGTAAAAGATTATGTTTTTCCAATGATAAGAGCGCATGCTGTTTACGAAGGTGTTTATTTACTTGGTACTTCAATTGCTAGACCTTTAATTGCTAAAAGACAAATAGCCATAGCAAAAAAATTTAAAGCTTATGCTGTATCACATGGAGCCACGGGAAAAGGTAATGATCAAGTTAGATTTGAACTTGGCTACGCTTTTTTCGGCGGAAAGAAAATTAAAACTATCGCACCTTGGAGAGAATGGAAATTACAATCTAGAGCAGACTTAATTAAATACGCAAAAAAAAATAATATTCCAATTCCTAAAGATAAAAAGGGAGCGCCCCCTTTCTCCGTTGATGATAATATTTTTCATACCTCTACTGAAGGAAAAGTGTTAGAAAATCCAAAAAATTCTGCACCAGAATTTATTTTTCAAAGAACTGTTTCGCCAGAAAAAGCTCCGAACAAAAAAACAAAAGTTAAAATTACTTTTAAAAATAGTGATCCTATTGCAGTAAATGGAAAAAGATTAAGACCAGATAAACTTTTAGATAAATTGAATATTCTTGCAGGTAAAAATGGTATTGGAAGAGTGGATCTTGTTGAAAATAGATTTATTGGTATTAAATCAAGAGGTGTTTACGAAACACCTGGTGGAACTTTGTTATATACAGCACATAGAGCAATTGAGTCAGTGACTTTGGATAAAAAAACAGCACACGATAAAGAAAGAATCATGTCTGAGTATGCTGAATTAGTTTACAATGGATATTGGTTTTCAAAAAAAAGAATTAAACTTCAAAAAATAATTGATAAAAAAAGAAATCAAGTTTCTGGCGAAATAGTTTTGAGTTTGTATAAGGGAAATATTACAATTCTTTCAAGGAATACAAAAAACAAAGCCTATTCAATGAAGAAAGTTTCTTTTGAAGAAAATAAAACCTTTAATAAGAAAAAAGTTGAAAATTTTATTAAATTTCACTCTAAACAGTTAAACAAAGGTTAAATTTTTGATACAATATTATTAGATGAACAATTCGATTCGAAATATTCAACTTGTTGCCGTTGTGGTTGTGTTAATCTCAACGATCATTGCTTTCTTTTTAGAGATGAAAGAAATGTACGAGAATAGAGATATCACATTAGCAGACCTGCTTTTAATGTTCATCTACATAGAAGTTATCGGATTAGTAAGATCTTATTGGGAAACTAGAGCAGTTAGAATTACTTATCCTTTGGTAATTGCAATAACAGCCTTAGCCCGATTTATAATATTACAGGACAAAGAAAGTGACCCAACAAACTTAATTTACATATCGGTCGCAATATTAATTGTAGCTTTAGCAACTGTAATAATTAGATTTAGAAATAGTAAATACCTAAAAATTGATAAATCGAAGTCTAACGAGCTTTAAAACAATCTAAGGTATTTTTTAGCAAACAAGCAATAGTCATTGGTCCTACCCCGCCAGGTACCGGAGTTATAGCTTTAGATTTCTCTTTAACATTATCAAAGTCAACGTCCCCTACAATTTTATCTCCCACTTTATTTATTCCTACGTCAATAACTATTGAGTTTTTTTTTACCCAATCTTCTTTTACTAGTTTAGCTACTCCAACTGCTGCAACTAGAATATCAGCCTTTAAACATTCTTGTTTTAAATCTTTGGTTTTTGAATGAACAATTGTAACTGAGCAATTTTCTTTTAAAAGTAGTTGAGCCATAGGTTTACCATTTAAATTTGATCTACCAATAATAACCGCATGTTTTCCTGATAAATTTTTCTCAATTTTTTTTAACAAGTACAAGCATCCTAGAGGTGTACAAGGAACTAAAGCATGATGACCTGATGAAAGGTTGCCAACATTTATAGGATGAAATCCATCTACATCTTTTTTAGGACTTACGGCATTAATAATTTTTTCCTTATTAATTTGAGGGGGCAAAGGTAATTGAACTAGTATACCAGAAACGTCTGCATCATTATTAAGATCTTCAATCTTTTTTAAAACTTCTTCTTCCGTTACCTCTTTTGAGTATCTGATAACATTCGAATTAATTCCCACATCTTTGGCACTTTTTTCTTTATTCTTAACGTAAATTTGGCTTGGAGCAAAATCTCCAATTAATATGACGGTTAGTCCAGGAACTTTATTAATTTTAGATTTTAATATTTCAATTTCTTTTTTGATCTCTTGTTTTAAATTTTCAGCTTCTTTTTTTCCATCAATAATCATCATTAAAATAAACTCGGAGCAAACATTTCAAAAACAAAATTCCTAAAAAACATTAGAGCTAAAATCAATATTACCGGAGAGATATCTATTGAACCTAAATTAGGTAAAAATCGTCTTATATAGTTTAAAGCTGGGGCAGTTAATCTATAAGAAAAATCAAGAACTGCATAAACAAACCTATTTCCAGTGTTTAAGATATTAAAAGCAACTAACCAAGTTATAACTGCGTTAATGATTAATATCCAAATATAAAGAGTAATTACATTATCAAACAATATTAAAACTGACTTCATGAATTTTTCTCCACATAAACAGATGTGCTTGGGAATGCAAATGAAGCTTTATTTTTTTCTACTATGTTTTTTATCTCTAGAGCTAAGGTATCTTTCACATTAAGCCATTCTTGGAAGTGCTTTGTTTTTGTAAAACAAATGAGTCTTATATCTATAGAGCTTGCAGCGAATTGATCTATTTTTACTGATAACAAAGTGTCTTTAGATTTAACAAAATCTTCATTTTTTTTAATATATTCTTCAATCTCTTTCTTGATATTTTTTAATTGTTCGCTGGTAGTTCGATATTCTAAACCAATCATCCAATTAATTCTTCTATTTGTCGTTTGAGTATTATTTATCACAGCATTTTCAGCAAATTGAAAATTTGGAATCGTTGCTAGAGATTTATCAAATCTTCTTACTACAGTTGATCTAAAACCGATACTTTCTACTGTCCCTTCAATTACTCCCTCTACGTAAATCCAATCACCAACTTGAAATCTTCTCTCGACTAAAACTAATATACCTGAGATTAAGTTTTTAAATAAATCTTGAGCCCCAAGTGCAACCGCTACACCAAATAAACCTAAACCAGCAATAATTGGGCCAATTTTTATTCCCCAAAGTTCGAGAACAGCTGCGGCTCCTAAAATAAAAATCAAAACCTTTATGGCTTTTATAATCCAATTGATTAAATCTTTTGAAAGCAGGCCGCCTACTGATTTGATAACCACAGATAAGGGTCCAATAATTTGATGAAATGTCCAAAATATTAAAATTGTTATTAAAGATCGATTAATAGTTTCTAAAAATTCAGCAGCCTGAGTTTCAACAGTTAAATAACTTGTGGAAACAAAAAATCCTAGAACCACAGGAAAAAACTTGGCTGGTCCTTCCATTGAAAAAACAAGAGAGTTATCAAAGTTATTTGTGGATTTTGATACGTAATTTTCTAATCTTTTGACTACAAACTTAGAAAAAACACCCCTTAAAAATAAAAAAAATAAAAAAATTAGTAGCGCAATAACTATTTCAGAAATGTTTACACCAGAAATTCCTTTATTCCAAACATCAAAAAATAAATCTTTAAAATTTTGTAAAACGTCCATTTAATTAATATTCAATTTTTTTAATTCTTCTCCAGAGCTGAAAAGTTCCAATTTTTTCCATCCAGCTTGTTTAAATACATTCAAAACTTTTTCACTTATACACATAACTCTAGAGCCTGTCATCACCCCATTAAGTGAGTATTTTTTTGCTAAATCAATAAAGCTTTCAGCACTTCTTTTTGAGTAAACAAATATTATGTCAGGAGGATGGTCAGTTATAAGTTTGTTGGTGTCTTTGTTAAGATCTGTTATTTTTTCTGATGTGTAATTGATAATTTTTTCTATCTGATAACCCTCATTTTGTAATTCTAGATCAAGATCAGAGGTGATATTATCTCCACATAAGTAAGCTAAAACCTTTTTTTTATCTATTTGATCTGAGTTTAAAATAAGATTCTTTAGCGCATTCACTGTCCCTCCAGCTGAAATTGTATTGCTGTAGCCTTGTTGTCTTACAATTTTTTCTGTTATAGAGCCAACGCAAAAACAAAGTTTATTATTATCTATTTTTGATAATCTCAGACTTCTAATTGCATTTGCGCTCGTAAAAATAAATGCAGAGTAATTTTCTGGATTAATAGGTTCTAATTTAGCAGGTGTGATTTTTAATGTTGGGAAATGAATAATTTTATGGCCTAATGAAAAAATTTTTCCCATTAAATCTTCAGAGTCTATTAAAGGTCTAGTAATTAAAATATTCATTTTTTTTTAAATTTATTACCAGCAAGATTTAATAATTTTTCTCCTACATTTTTACCGATGTTAGCTGCATCGAAAGATTTACCGGAAGACTCACATTCAAAGCTTTCTTCTCCATTATCCGAAAAAAGTTGTCCTCTAAGCGTTAATTTATTATATTTAATCTCAGCTAATCCTCCCACAGCGGTGTGGCAATCGCCGCCGATTGTTTGAAGCATTTTTCTCTCTGCGATAGCACAAAAATTTGTTTCATTGTCATTAATTTTTTCGATTAAATTTTTTAGAAAATCATCTTTTCTACATTGAACTGCGATGATCCCTTGGCCTACAGCTGGTAATATACTCTCGCTTTCAAAAGTAAGACCAATTGTATGGTTTAAATTTAATGATTTAACACCTGCAGCTGCAAGAATAATTCCATCAAGTTTTTTTTCAGTAATTTTGCTTATTCTTGTATCAATATTACCTCGAATATTAATCACATTAATTTTACTATTAATTTTTTTTAATTGGAACTCTCTTCTCCTAGAACTTGAGCCAATTTTAACTCCATCTTTCAAGTCTAAAATATTTTTAATTTTTTTACTAATTATCACATCTCTAAAATCATTCCTTTTTATATATGCGCCAATTAAAAGATTGCTGTTTTCAAATGACTCCATGTCTTTAAGTGAATGGACTGCTATATCTATTTCTTTTGCTAAAAGGCTTTCCTCAATTTCCTTACAAAATATATTTTTTCCACCGATTTCTGAAATATTTTTATTAAGATTTAAGTCACCGGTAGTTTTAATTACCTTAAAATCAATATTTTCCTCTTTAAGATCTTTGTTATGAAGTAAGAGCAACTCTTTTACTTTAGCCGCGTAGACTCTTGAAAGTTTGCTTCCTCTGGCTCCAATTGTAATTTTTGTCATTAATTGATTATATATTTGATAGAACTATTTTATACTATTTAAATTAAATAAAGAGATGACAAAAAATATTACATTTTTAGGAATAGAAACTAGCTGTGATGAAACAGCAGCAGCTGTAATAAGAGAAAATGATAAAGGCACTGCGGATATTTTGTCAAATATTGTTTCTAGTCAATTTTCAGAGCATGAAAGATTTGGAGGAGTAGTACCTGAGTTAGCTGCTAGAGCCCACCTAGAAAATATAGAATATATTATTAATAGAGCATTAGAGAAAAGTAGAACTTCTTTAAGTCAGATAGATGGAATTGCAGCAACAGCTGGACCTGGTCTAGTCGTGTGTCTAACTATAGGTCTTAATTTTGGAAAATCTATTGCTAAATTTTCTAACAAGCCATTTATGGGCGTTAATCATTTAGAAGGGCACGCTTTAAGTGTGGGACTGCAAACAAAAATAAAATTTCCCTATCTGCTTTTATTAATTTCAGGAGGTCATACCCAATTTTTAATTGTAGAGGAAGTAAATAAATATAAGCAACTAGGAACAACTATTGATGATGCGTTAGGCGAAGCTTTTGATAAAACTGCCAAAATGCTTGATCTTGGTTATCCAGGTGGTCCAAACGTAGAAAAGTTTTCTAATTTTGGGGATAAACATTTTTTCAAACTTCCAGAACCAATAATAAATAAAGCTGGATGCAATTTATCTTTCGCAGGATTAAAAACAGCTGTTTTGAGAGAGTCAAAAAAAATAAACGGAGACCAAAAAATGAAATATAATCTTGCAGCATCTTTTCAAAATACAGTTAATAAAATTCTGTATAAAAAAACAAAGATTGCTATCGAAATGTTTAAAGAAAAAACGAAATCTAAAAATCCAAAGTTAGTGGTAGCTGGAGGAGTAGCGGCAAATAAATCAATTAGGAAAAATTTATTTAATTTGTCAAAAGAGATTAAGTTTGAAACTGTTTATCCAGATGCCAAATTTTGTGGGGATAATGCAGCTATGATTGCATGGGCAGGTATCAAAAGATTTAATAGAAAATTATCAAACAATGCTAATATATCTGCTAGATCTAGATGGCCACTGGATGAAAAAGCACCTTATTTAAAAGGACCAGGTTTAAAATTATAATGCAGTATTGGTTAATGAAATCTGAGCCAGACGTATGGTCGATAGATCAACAAAAAAAAGCTGGGAAAAAAGGTGTGCAGTGGGACGGGGTTAGAAACTATCAAGCAGCTAACAACTTAAAAAAGATGAAAAAAGGTGACTTATGTTTTTTTTATCATTCAAATATCGGTAAAGAAGTGGTGGGTATAGTTAAAGTTATCAAAACTGCATTTATCGATAAAACAGACGCTAGTGGCAGGTTTGTAGCCGTTCAAGTTAGGTTTGAAAAGAAATTAAACAAACCAATATCTTTAGAAAAAATTAAAAAAAACAAGAAAATTTCTCATTTACCGCTTATAAAACAAAGCAGATTATCAGTTATGCCAATAGATTATAAAAGCTGGAAAATTATTTATAACATGGGTAAAGTATAAAAAATTGAGGTAATTGTGGCTAGAAAAAAAAAGAGAAAAAAAAATAAAATTAAAAAAAACAAAAAGTCTAGAAAAACAAAAAAGTCTAGAAGGTTTAGAAAAGCTAAAAAAACTAGAAAAATTAAGAAAACAAGAAAAGCTAGAAAAACTAGAAAGATTAATAAAAGATCTTCAAAAAAAAGATCTAAAGTAAGAAAAATTAACCTTAAACCACCTACGTATTCAAAAGACAGTGACGGCAACTCTGTGATTAAGGTTTCCGATAGTTGGGCAAATCACGCTTACGTAAACGAGTCAAAATATAAAAAGAAGTATAAACTTTCAATCAAAGAAAATGATAAATTTTGGGCAAAGGAAGGAAAAAGAATTACTTGGATCAAAAAATATACAAAAATTAAAGATATCAAATACAGCAAAGAAGAAGTGAAAATAAAGTGGTTTTATGACGGTACACTTAACGCATCAGCAAACTGTATTGATAGACATCTTAAGAAAAATCCAAGTAAAACTGCAATCATTTGGGTTGGAGATGATCCAGCTGATACAAAAAAAATATCTTATAAAGAATTACATCAAAACGTTTGCAAAGCTGCTAATGGTTTGAAAAACTTAGGTATTCAAAAAGGTGATAGAGTTACAATTTACCTTACTATGATTCCAGAGTTGGCTTACATCATGTTAGCTTGCGCAAGAATAGGTGCAGTTCATTCAATAATATTTGGTGGTTTTTCTCCAGACTCTATTGCGACTAGAATAACTGATTGTGAATCTGAATACTTAATTACTGCCGATGAAGGAGTAAGAGGTGGAAAAATAATTCCATTAAAAAAAATTGCTGATGAAGCTTTAGACCAATGTCCAGGAGTAAAAAAATGTGTTGTTGTTGAACGTACTGGTAATCAAGTTGATTGGAATAATGAAAGAGACGTATCTTATAAAGAATTAATTTCCTCAGTACCTTCTAAATGTGATCCCGAAGAGATGAATGCTGAGGATCCACTATTTATCCTTTATACTTCAGGATCTACAGGAAAGCCAAAAGGTGTTTTACATACAACTGGTGGATATATGGTTTATGCATCCATGACGCATCAATATATTTTTGATTATAAAGCCAATGATGTTTATTGGTGCACAGCTGATATAGGATGGGTCACAGGACACAGTTATATTATATATGGACCATTATCTAACGGCGCCACAACTATAATGTTCGAAGGAGTTCCCAACTATCCTGATAGTTCTAGATGGTGGCAAATAGTTGATAAATATAAAGTTAATATCTTTTACACTGCACCTACCGCTATCAGAGCTTTAATGAGAGAGGGCGACAAACCAGTAAAGAAAACTTCTAGAAAAACTCTAAAATTACTAGGCACTGTAGGAGAACCGATCAATCCAGAAGCTTGGATGTGGTATTACAAAATTGTAGGTGATTCTAGATGCCCAATTGTAGATACTTGGTGGCAAACTGAAACTGGAGGTATTTTAATTTCTCCACAGCCTGGAGCTATAGATTTAAAACCAGGATCAGCTACAAAACCTTTCTATGGAATAAAACCTGTATTAGTGGACAAAGATGGTAAAGTTGTTAAAGGAGAAGGAAAAGGTAGATTGTGTATGGCCTCATCCTGGCCAGGACAAATGAGAACTGTTTACGGTGATCATCAAAGATTTATTGATACTTATTTTTCTCAATTTGATGGCAAGTATTTTACTGGAGATGGATGTAGGAGAGATAAAGATGGTTACTATTGGATTACCGGCAGAGTTGATGATGTAATTATTGTTTCAGGTCATAATCTCGGAACAGCGGAGATTGAAAGTGCTTTTGTTGCACACCCAAAAGTTGCTGAAGCAGCAGTAGTTGGCTTTCCACATAGTATAAAAGGAAATGGTTTGTATTGTTATGTTACATTAAATGCAGGTGAAAATCCTACTGGGGATTTAGAAAGAGATCTTAAACTTTGGGTGAGAAAACAAATCGGTCCAATAGCTACACCTGACGTCATTCAATTTGCACCTGGGTTACCAAAAACAAGATCCGGAAAAATTATGAGAAGAATTTTAAGAAAAATTGCTGCCAATGAACCTGATAATTTAGGAGATACAACAACTTTAGCAGATCCTAGTGTTGTGACATCGCTTGTAGAAAACAGACAAAATAAAGGTTAATTAAATTTTAAATCTTTTGTTAATTTTTTAAATTCATCCTTCATCAAACCCCATTTTAAGTGAATAGAGTTTAAAACAATTTTTTTATCAAGTGATTTCAATTCATCTGCGATAGGTGACCAGTAATATAATGCTTGACCACTTTCCTTAAAGGGATCATCTAAATGATAGTTTGAAAAATTTATCTTATTTATCCTATCTAAAAAATTTTTTTTACCTCTATCAAAAATTTCATCACTTAAACCGTTTTTTTTTTCATTTTCTAAAATATTTAAAAAGATTTCTTTACAATTATTCTCCTTTAAGTTTTTTTCTGAAATAAGATAGGAGTAAACATAAAAAGCACAATCAGCTAATGCAACCACATAGATATTCCATTTTGCAATATTAATAGATTTTAGAAAAACCTCATCCTCCATCATCGCAATGTACTTAACTCCTATTCTTGTTTTCAAGTAGCCGTATAAAGTTGTTTGTGCAACATGTGCGGATCTTTCTTGAATGAAATTTTCTAAATCTTGTTTGGATTTTATTCTTTTAAAAAGACCAGATATTTTCCAAATTGGAATTACATATTCCCAAATGTCAATTAGAGTGGTTCTAAGAGTGTTTCGCAATTTATCTAGATTCAATTTCACGTTGTATATAAAAAACCCTTTATTTACTTGTCTTATAGCATTTCATATTGGTTTTGGGGTCCTTTTTTCTCTTTAAATTCAACTCATAATCAGTATGCTTCCCAGCAATAAGAGTACTTTTTACGTAAAAAGTTAAAAAATAAATAGGGGGAAATATGTCAAATAAAGACGCATATTGGAATAAGACCAAAAACCATATGATCGTAACATTGGTTCTTTGGGCTTTCTTCTCATTAGTGATCTTCATGTTTGGTTCAGAACTGAACACGATGTCTTTTCTTGGCTATCCACTAGCATATTACATGACTGCGCAAGGTTCACTTCTTGCCTTTGTGATAATTTTGTTTTGGACTGCAAATAAACA
The DNA here is from genome assembly GCA_902593905.1 of uncultured Pelagibacteraceae bacterium. GTDB lineage: Bacteria > Pseudomonadota > Alphaproteobacteria > Pelagibacterales > Pelagibacteraceae > Pelagilacustribacter. The sequence goes on from CACJKF010000001.1 coordinate 100,757, forward strand.
AGAAAAAATCGACGAAGAACATGGTTTCTCAGAAAGAGAGGATGACTAATGTTTAAAGGAGATTTTATACAAAACCTTCCTAAAATATATGGTACCTACACTGGTGGCTTTATAGTGTTCATCATTTTGATGGCATTAGCAGAGCAAGCAGGTGTGTCAGCTAAAAACATCGGAGTGATGTTTGTGGCTTTCACGGTATTGATTTATGCCTTAATTGGTTATTTATCAAGAACCATTCAAGTAGATGCCTACTATGTTGCAGGAAGACAAGTGCCAACCGTGTTTAACGGGATGGCAACAGCAGCTGACTGGATGTCAGGTGCATCATTCGTAGCTTTAGCGGGTGGAGTTTACTTTGGTGGCTATACTTACATGGCCTTCTTAGTAGGTTGGACAGGTGGATACGTACTTGTTGCAACTCTAATGGCTCCGTACCTAAGAAAGTTTGGATGTTACACAGTTCCTGATTTTATCGGAACACGATACGGTGGTAATGCAGTAAGAGCTGCATCAGTATTCGTGCTTTTCATAGCATCATTTACTTACGTAACAGCACAAATTAATGCTACGGGAACAATTGCTTCTAGAGCTCTTGGAATTCCGTTCGAAGCGGGTGTATGGGTAGGGTTAATAAGTATCCTTATCTGTTCAATGCTTGGTGGAATGAGAGCCGTAACTTGGACACAGGTTGCTCAGTACATTGTATTAATCATCGCATACTTAATACCAGTATTCTGGATTAGTTCTAACGTAGGTGGAGGAATTTTCCCTCACTTAATGTTAGGTGATGAAGTTGCAAGACTTGGCGAACTTGAACAACAATTTGGACTAGTTAAAAACAGCGCCGCAGATATGAAAGCAGCTGGGGTACCAGGAGGATTGAAATACATCTCTGGAACTCACTCTGGAGTACCTGAAGGTGGAATGGCTGTCTGGAAATACTTATCGTTAGCGATTTGTATGATGGTGGGAACTGCATCGTTACCTCATATCTTAATGAGATACTTTACAACTCCTACAGTAAGAGCAGCAAGAAAATCAGTAGCTTGGTCGCTATTCTTTATTTTCTTACTTTACTCTTCAGCGCCTATGTTAGCGACATTGTCTAAATTAGCATTGATGGATCCAAATCTACCAACTGGAATTATTGGAAAATCTATTTCTGAAGTTCAGTCGATAGAGTGGGTACAAAGATGGTCTGAAGTTAAACAAGTATTTATCGCAGACTTTAATGGTGACGGAATACTTCAGTTGAACGAATGGTTCATGAGAGGTGACGTTGTAGTATTAGCTACTCCAGAAGTAGCGGGTCTACCGTTCGTAATCTCAGGACTAGTGTTTGCTGGTGGTATGGCTGCTGCCATGTCAACTGCCGATGGATTAGTTCTTGCGATCTCAAATGCGTTATCACACGACATTTATTACAAGATCATAAATCCAAAAGCGGAAACTGCTAAAAGACTATTAGTTGCTCGTACACTTCTAGTAATAATCGGAGCTGCTGGTGCTTACATAGCCTCTTTCAGGCTAACAAGTATCTTAGGTTCGGTTGCTTGGGCATTCGACTTTGCAATGTCAGGTTTATTCTTCCCACTTGTACTTGGAGTATGGTGGAAGAGAGCTACTAGAGAAGGTGCAATCGCTGGTATATTGGCGGGAATTATTTCAGGAACATTATACTTAACGTGGGTGTTCCCTAAATTCTCAGTTCCAATATGGGGCGGTGTAAATACTCCTTTCTTAGGTATTGACCACTTAAGATTTGGTTTAATTGGAGCACCAATTTGTTTAGTTGTAATGGTAGTAGTCAGTTTAATGACTAAAGAACCAAGTCCAGCTACACAAAAATTAGTAGACGATACAAGAATACCGACAGGTAAGGCTATTCTTGGTAAGCAACACTAATTAACAATTATTTAAAATTTAAAGGGGCGATTTATTCGCCCCTTTTTTTTTACCTGAATCATGATATTTTAAGAATATGATACCTACTTGGGCAATCGTTTTAGATTATATATTAGGAACAATAATGTGGACTTTAATTGGTCGAGCATTTATGAATATTTTTCAAAGAGAAGACTCTCAGTTTTTCTTTATGAGAGTTTTTGTAAAATATACTAATCCTATAATTAATTTGTTCAAATTTATCACGCCTAGTTTCTTATTTGGTCCTTTTATAGCTCTATATGTGGCATGGTTCTTTTATTTATTCAGATTTTATGCAATGCCTTACATTCTTGGTTATGATGTATGGGGAATGCTTGCATTTCCATTAGAAAGCGATTTTTCAAGACAATTATATCAACTGTTTAATTAACCTTATTTTTTGACAAAGTTTTTGTATAAAATATAAATAAATAAATGAGTAATTTAATCAAAATTTCACCCTCTATACTCTCAGCTGACTTTAGTAAGTTGGGTAGTGAAGTTATATCTTTAGAAAAAGCAGGAGCAGATTATATTCATATTGATGTAATGGATGGACACTTTGTTCCAAACTTAACAATTGGTCCTGAGGTAATTAAGAAACTTCGTCCTCTAACAAAAAAGGTTTTTGATGTACATTTAATGATTTCTCCAGTCGATAATTTTATAAAAGACTATGCGTCTGCGGGAGCTGACATAATTACATTTCATCCTGAAGCAACACAAAATACTATGAAAACAATTCAACTTATTAAAGAAGAAAATAAAATGGTTGGTGTTTCGCTTAAACCAAAATCAAAAATAAATTTGGTAGAAGACTATTTAGAAATGATAGATCTTGTTCTTATCATGAGCGTAGAACCAGGTTTTGGTGGACAGAAATTTATGCCCGAAGTTCTTGAAAAAACAAAAACTTTAAAAAAGATTATTAAAGAAAAAAATTTAAATGTTGATATTGAAATTGATGGGGGAATAAATTTTGATAATTGCACTTTAGTAAAGAAAGCTGGGGCCAACATAATTGTATCAGGATCCACAATTTTTAAAGAAAATAATGGTGATCTTAAAAAGAATATCGAGGCCTTAAGAAGAAATTGATTGATGTTTGGCTTAAAAGTTGCCTATTTTTATTTAATTGCCCTACAGGTAACTTTAATAAAATTTTTTAAAAAAATTTATTTTTCTTCTCGCCACTATAACAAGTCTTTACAGACCAAAGCACCGACACAGGTTAGTTTTAACCCAAACCCTTTTTTACTTTCTATAATTTCTCCGTATAACAAAAAATCTTTTAAAATGAGTGAGATTAGTCCTAATGAATTTTGGATTGAAAAAAAGAACAAGAATTTTAAAGAGCATCACAGTTTTTTATGGCTTAACCTTATCGATAGAAAAAGTGATAGCAAAAGCATACAAAAAATTATTTACCTATGGATACTTAAATATTTAAATTTTAGAGAAAGGGTATGGGAGAGTTCGACACTAAGCTCAAGAGTCATAAGCTGGATATTAAACATAGATATCATAATAAATAACGGAACTTTTGATTATAAAAAAAATGTTTTCCTCAGTATCATCTCACAATGTAATCACTTAAAGATTAATGTTAAATATGAAAAAGATCAGTTAAAAAAAATAGAAATCTTAACTGCATTAGTATTATCAGGGCTAGTTTTTAAAGAATATGAAAATAATTTTAATGTTGGAATTAGAGAATTAGAAAAACTAATAAAGTACTACTTTGACAAAGACGGTTTCCCCTTATCTAGAAATCCTAGTGATTTAGTTTTTGTTACAAAATATTTTCTGTTATGTATGGAAACAATTAAGGACGCACAACAATATGTACCAGAATTTTTAGAGGATATAATTGAGAAAAATCTCTCTTGTATAAAAAATATTAAAACTCCAGATGATAAAACACCATTGTTTAACGGTGGATATGAGTACGACCTCAAAAGATTTGAAAAATATTTAGAAGGCCGGTCCATAAAAAAACAAGATACTATTGGGGGAATATTTCAAGGTAAGCTTCGCAGCCAGATTTTTTACTTAGATATTGGTAGCCCGCCCAATAAAAATTTTTCAAAAAACTATCAATCTGGTCCTCTATCTTTTGAATATTATGCTGATGGAGTTAAGATAATAACTAATTGTGGATTTGGGGGGAATATTTCACCTAAAGCAGAGCTTGTTAGTAGACTCACTGCTAGTCAATCTACATTAACTATTAATGAGACATCTATAACCAAATTTGAGAGAAACAGACTTGTAAATAGAATTTTTGGAAATTCAATTAAAAATACATTTAAAATCAGCGAATTAAATATAAAAAATGATAAAGATTTTGTTGGTTGTTCTGTTTTACATAGTGGTTATGAAAAAAACTTTAACTGTTTTCATAAAAGAGAAGTTTATTTAGATAAAGTAAACAATAAATTGATTGGTTTAGATCATATTCTTAAAAAAAGTGATGGGAAACCCATTAGGTATGTTTTTAGATTTCATTTGAACCCAAAACTTACAGCAATTAAAACTATAAGCGGCAATAGTGCTTTAATACAAATATCAAAAAATAAGTCCCTTATTTTTTCGGTAAAAAATGAAGATTTGGAAATAGAAAAAAGTATATTTTTGGGAGGAAATAAAATATTAGATAACTATTGTATAACTATTTCTGGTGATTTAGTTAATAAAGACAAATCATTTAATTGGGAAATAAAGAAAAAAATTTAATTATGAATTTAAAGATAAAAAACGCGCTAGTTTCAGTTTCAGATAAAGAAAACATTACATCATTATTAAAAATCTTTAAAAAATATAAAATAAAAATAATTAGTTCAGGTGGAACTTATAAAACTATAAAAAAACTTGGCTATCCTTGCATCGAGTTGGCAAAATATACCGGCTTCAAAGAAATGCTCGATGGTAGAGTAAAGACACTTCATCCAAAAATACATGCTGGAATTTTGCACGATAGACAAAATAGGTCTCATAAAAATGAGATGAATAAAAACAAATTTCCGTCTATAGATCTTATTGTTGTTAACTTTTATCCATTTCAAAAAGTTATCAAAAACAATCCGGAAGAAAAAAAAATAATTGAAAATATAGACATTGGTGGGCCTACTTTAGTGCGTGCTGCTGCAAAAAATTTTAAAAATGTTGCAATCATTACAAACAAAAATGATTATGCAGGTCTGATAAACGAATTAATAAGAAATAAAGGAAAAACTAGCTTAAAATTTAGAGAGTTTATGTCCTCAAAAGCTTTTGGATTGACAGCATATTATGATGCGATGATAGCTAATTGGTTCAATAAGAAATTGAATATAGAATTCCCAGACAGGAAAACTATTTTTGGAAGAAAATTAAAGAAACTTAGGTATGGAGAAAACCCACATCAAGAAAGCTCAATTTATATAAATGACTATGAAGATAAGAAATTAAAATTCAATCAACTTCATGGAAAAGAATTAAGTTATAACAATTTTAATGATATATTTTCCTCTTTGGAAATTCTTTTCTCGTTAACTAAATCAGGAACAGTAATTACAAAACATGCAAACCCCTGTGGTGTGTCACAAAACAAGATACCACTTATATCATTTAAAAATGCTTATGGATGTGATCCCTTAAGTGCTTTCGGAGGAGTTATAGCATGTAATTATAAATTAAATAAAAAAATTGCAATGGAAATATCAAAAAATTTTCTTGAAGTAATACTGGCAAAAGGATTTGATAAAGCCTCGTTAAATATACTTAAGAAAAAGAAAAATTTGCGAGTAATTGATATTAGCGGATTTAAGATTAAGGATCTGTGTTCTATTAAATCTTTTGACGGATCTTTTTTAGTACAAAAAAAAGATAATATTGTCCTAGATAAAAAAAAGCTTAAATATGTTACTAAACTTAAGCCCAGTAAAAAAGAGTTATCCGAAATAGAATTTGCATTTAATGTAAGTAAATATGTTAAATCCAATGCGATAGTCTTGACGAATAGTTTTTCAACAATTGGAATGGGAGCAGGTCAACCTAGTAGATTAGATAGTTGCAAAATAGCTATAGATAAAGCAAAAAAAAATCAGCCAGGAAAACTAAGAAATTCTGTTGCAGCTTCAGACGCTTTTTTTCCTTTTGCCGACGGAATAAAAACATTAATTAAAGCAGGTGTAAAAATAATTGTTCAACCTGGAGGTTCAATTAGAGATCAAGAAGTGATTAATGAGGCAAATAGGGCCAATGTTAAAATGGTTTTCACTGGTGTTAGACACTTTAACCATTAGATCAATTCATTAATTTACTAAAGGTCTTTTGTAAGATTTTTTTCTCTTCCACTTTTTCAAATTTTGAATAAAAATCTTTGTGAATTAAAATTGTTTTAAAAGTACTATCTTTATCAGGCTTAAGTCTAGTTCCATGGTCAGAAAGAATCATAAACTCTAAATTATTTAGTAATTTTTTTTCAGTAAGCCTCTCAAAAAAAGAATCTAAAAACTTTAATATACAAATCCTGTCATAGTTTTGCCCTTTAATTGCTTCCAATTGATCATTCGATGAATAGTTAATGTATCTTTTCCCACTATACTCACATTTATCATTAAATCCATAAGGATTATGTGTAGATAAAGAATGTACAAATATTAAATCGTGATTCTGAGTGATTAATTTTTTTTCTATTTTTTTTAAAAGTGAAACAAATGATCCTTTCTCACCACCTGATTGTTCGTAAGAGTCCGATAGATTCAGTGTTAAAAAAGCTCTCCATGAAATATTTCCAGAAATAGACCCATGATGTTTCCAAGCACCTAATATTTTACTAAGAAAAGTATCTTTAAAACCTTTTACATAGTCGTATTTTTTAAATTGACTATATTGATCACAAATTTTTACATTTTCATTTTTGCAGAAATTCATATGATAACTTTGTAGAACAGCAATTGAATTAAATTTATCAAAAAACCTATTTTTTAATATCAAATACTCATTAAAAAAATTATTCGATTTTTCAATATAATTTAAATTTTCAAGCTCGTCACAATTTTTGGCATAATCAAAATTTATTAGTTTAGGTATTGATTGAAATGTCATTGGACATTGCGTATAAATATTTTCGTAAATTTTTGCTCCATATTTTTTTGCAAATATTAAAGCATTTTCGTCAAACTTTTTACCCAGTTCTGATTTGCTTGCATCACTATTAATCCCGGCCATTTGATCCATCACAAATACCAAGGTCATTTTTTCATATTTATAATTAACCATAGTTTTTTTAAAATCAGGAAAATTTTCAAAGTTTTTATCGCTAAATTTTAGAGAGTAAATTAAAGATGCTATTATAAATGATAGTACTATTAAAACCCCTTTATAATTTGTCTTTTTTAAAAGAAATAAATTGATCGCAAAAAAAATTAATAAAAAAACAAAACCAATCAAATAGACATTTACAGGCGCGAAATTACTCGCATTTGGAATTAAAAAATCACTAAAGATTGACATACAGTTGTCAATACCAAAGGCTAAAACCAAAGCTAAATATGCATTAAATAAAATTTTACTCTCTACATACTTATTAATAATATTATGAAAAAAGACACCTACTACTATTATTACTAAAGTAATAAGAATTACATTTATATCAAGGGGAAATGCGAATAACCAGATCGGGAAAAAACAGATTAGATAAATTAAATTATAAAGAATTAAATTCATATAATGTTCTTCCAGATGAACTCACTACCTTTTTTGATAGAATTTTAGAATATTTTGTTAAAATATTTTTAAAAGTTTCCTCATTATAATTTATAAAAATATCCTCTCTTACTTGTAACATTTTTTTAATCGTTTCATCGTTTTTTGGTACAAACTCTATTATCCCTCTTGGAGCAAAGTTAACTAGCCACCTTATAGAGTCTTCAAGAGGTATGTTTTTGGCTATAGTTAAATGATGATTAAAAGCCAAAGCTATCATACCATCAAATTTTAATCTTTCGATAAGCCCTTTTCTCTCCTGTTGACTCCAACCTTGATTTGGACTGGGATTTACTGCATCCATGTAGATAGTTTGAAAGTTAAATTTTTTTTCTTTAGATTTTAAATAGGCCTCATTTAAAGCATTTAAATCAAAATCAAAACCTACAACGTTTTTACAACCATTTTCCAGACAAGTAAAAGAGTATAGACCATTATTGCAGCCTAAATCTGCTAAATATTCAAAATTATATTTTGAAGAAAAATCAGAAATTAATTTTATCTTTAACTTTTCTTCATCTAACTTATAAGTATTTTCTTTTGAGTAATTTTGCCATTGACTATTAAAATTTTTTTTTTTTAATTTAGAAATTAAGCTTTTAAGTTGATTAAGAATAGATTTATAAGTATTTTTTGAAATTGTTTTTTTTTTCTCAACTTTCTTAAAAATATCATCAGGATTTTTCACCATTTTTTTTTGAATTCTATCCATTAAAAAGACATGCATAAAAATACTTGGATTTAGTTTATCTATAAAATTTAAGATAGAATTTGTATCAGAGGTTCCAATGCCCTCCAAATTACCTCTAAACCAATTGTTAAAATTTATTCCTTTTTTTGAGCTGAGCAACAACGGATTTAAAAAATTTTCACAAAATTGTCTATGCGCCAACCAATACGCCCCATTTTCATACTCTGCTAAAGAAAGAACATCTATAAAAATTGGTTTTGAATGTTTGAATTGTATATTGAATGCACTCGCATCAATTAGTACACAATTTCTATCTAATAAATAAAGTTGAAAATTTAAATGATGTAAAGCTGCATCCTTAAGTTGGTCAAAGCACCATTCGTAAGGATAAGAGATGAAATCTATTTTTTCATGTTCTAAAACTTTTTTAAAATTATTGTTTTTGATATTTATATCTGGATTTGAAATAACTTTAGTATCAATTAAGTATTTATTCTTTATGCTATCTTGTAAAATTTTATTTTTTTCTATGTACTCAAACCTTTTGCACCCTTCGGAATTAAGACCACGATAAACCTTTCCATTATGATAAAATACCTGACCGGCTGGATCTCTGTAAGATCCTTTATCAAATAAAATACTCAATTAATTTTATTTTTTTTTTTGAAAAGCTTACTGAAAAAATCTTTAAACTTCTTCCAATAAATTCCAATTGTTGTACCTACTGCAGCAATCATTCCAATTATTGCTTGGAGTATTATACTTGAACTTCCTGGGTCCAAATAACTAAAAGATGGTGTAATCATTAAATTATAAAATATTACAACAAAAAATATATTTTTAATTTTAATCATTTTATTATCTCAAATTTTATAGCAGAAATTGACTATCTAATCTATATTGTCGATTTTTGCTGCTAAAATAAAATCACTTTCTGCAAGACCTTTTATAGCATGGGTAAAAATTTTAATTTTACAATAACCCCAACCAAAATTTATATCTGGGTGATGGCCCTCTTGCTCGGCAATATTTCCAACTTTATTTACAAAATTCTGACTTTCTTCAAAATTCTTGAATTTAAAGTCTTTGATTAAATAAAAACTTTTTTGTTCATCGTTTTTTACATCCCATCCATCTACTTTTTTTAAATATTTGTGTATTTCAGATTTATCGAAAGGTGGAATATTTCCTTCACAGGGAACACATTTTTTTTTTGCTAAATCAGACATTTTTAAAAATTAAAACGTATTTTGGAGCGGGCAAAGGGGCTCGAACCCTCGACCTTCTCGTTGGCAACGAGACGCTCTACCACTGAGCTATGCCCGCAATCTAAACGTATTATAATAACCCTATTTATCAATTGCAACTAGAACGTAAATTTATATTATTTGTAGTGACTTTTATCTAATCTGGATTATCAATTGATTAATTATGAAAACAAGATCAATTCTAAAAAAAGATTTTAACCAAATTTCCAATTTATGGATGGAAAATTTAAATAACGATATTTTTGCAATACTTGGTAAAAAGGTAATTTTAACATATTTGCATTCGTTTAAAAAAGATAAGTCAAATTTTGGTTTTGTGATAGAAAATAAAAATAAAATATTTGCCTTTCTGCTATATGGAAAAGATCAAAAAATAATAAGAAAGATTATTTCTCATAATTTTTTAAATATTTTGTTTAAACCAGTTTCACTGCTTATAAAGGTTCAATTTAGAAAAATTAAAATTTTTTTTAATGTAATGATATTTTATATATTAAGCAAATTCAGTAAAGATTTGGATGAAATCGACACTGAATTACTCTATATTTGTGTTAAGAAAAACAAAACAGGATTAGGCCTTGGGAAAAAAATTGTTCAAGACTCTTTTAAACTTAAAAAAAAATTTTTTCAGAAAAATATGGTAAAAGTCAAAACTTTAAAAGAAACACCAAAAAATATAGTTTTCTATCAGAAGCTTAATTTCAAAATTAAAAGAGTTTTTTTGGGAAGAGTTTATTTGATAATTTAATTTAGAATTCTTTTATGAAAAATTTTCTATTAAACCATTTAAAATTTTCATTATTTGTTTTATTTATAGTTTTCAGCTTTATGTTTATGACGACAAGTTTACAAATCTTGTCTTCTGATTATGGCGCTTACTATGCAAACGCGATGTTCTTTAATGAAAAATATTCACTTTATAATGAAGCTTTCGATCACAAAGGCCCAATATTTTATTTGTTTATCAAAATAATTGGTTCGTTATTTGGTTGGGGAGGTTATTTTACGTTTATACCTTTATTTTTTTCGTCATTTTTATTTTTATTAAGTTTTCTTTATTTCCTAGAAACTTTAAAATTAAATAAGAACAAAATTTATTTTTTATCAGTTGCATCTATTGCTTGCCTTTTTAACCAATCTGGAAATGGGTCAATCTCGTTTTTCATTATTTCACTGATCTTATTTCATTTAAGCTTCTTAATAAGATTTATAAATTATAAAAAATTTTATTATTATGCTTTTTCAGCATTATTTTTAGTATCGGCCATACTAACAAGAATTGATGCAGCGATTTTTTTAATTCTAATAATTTTTCAATTAATCTTTTTTGCAAAGAATTTAAGAGAAAGAATTATGTGTTTAATTTTTGTATTATCTTTGTTTATTTTAACTTTTATTTCAGTCAGTATATATTTTAATTTCACTGCCGATTTATTTTTAAAATCAAATTTAATTTTCAATATTTTTTATCCCTCGATGATAGATGCTAATTTACTATCTCACTTCCATAAACCAGAGAGTATTAAAATTTTTTTTGCTTCTGGAGTGGGTGTTTTATTATTTATTGTTATAAATTTATGTCTTCCAAAAATTAAAATATTCACTACAAAAATTTTAGGTAAAAAAAAAGAGGGCAAATATTTTCTTTCATTTGTTGCTGCTTTGATCTTTATTTTTATTTTTTTAATACCTAAAACTGAACAAAGTCATTACGTTTTAAATCTAAGTATTGGATCTTTAATTTTAAGCTCGATTTTCATAAGTTTTATTGACTTTAAGAAAATATTAGTAATTCCTTTATTTTTGCTTTTTTTATACAGTATTTTATCTCATACATTATTACCTACAGTTAAATTTTTCAAAACATTTGGATGTATTGAAAGTCTGAGCTGCTCAAGTATTTTGCCTTTTAGTGATACTATAAAAGATGTATCAAATTATAAAACTGCTATTATCATTTATGGAAATGGATGGATAAACATTTTTTCTAAAACTGCTCCTTCTTTTTCAATATCTAACTGGCCAATATTTGAAAAAAATAAAATAGGTGATTTTTTTAGAATAATGACTAAATCTGATAAACTGCTTACTAAAAATAATCAAATTCTATGGATGGATAAATCAATATATAAAAAATTTGAAAATTATAAAAATAAATCTGACTACGAAATAATCGAAACTCAAAAGTCTTATTTAAAAATACGCGTAAACTAATACTTAAATTTTCATTCTTTTAATAATTTCATGTGAGAATGCCATAATTGTTCCTTGAGGACTTTCTCCTATATTTGATGGTAAAATGCTAGCGTCAACAGCGTACAAGTTTGAAAAGTCATTTGATCTTCCATCAGAATTAAAAAAGTTTTTATTTTTTTTTCCCATTGGTATAGATGACATTCCATGTACACTTAACATCTGTAAATCTTTTTTCTTTAATTTTTCTAATGCCTTATCTAATTCGTCAGAATCATTTATTATTAAATTGTTCTTAATTGGCAAAATTATTTGCTTAGCTCCCGCAGACAATAAAAAATTTGCAAAAAATTTTATTCTTTTTTTTGCATGGAGAAAATCTTCTTGTTTAAGGTTAAATCTTAGAAATTGTTTTTGAAACGTATTAAATATTTTTACTTTACTTTTAGGTTTTGTTTGGAGAACATAACTTGCAACATTATCAATATTTTCTGTTATATCTAATAATTTATCATTATTAAGGTTGCTTATGCTTGATAAAAAATTAGATTTATTGAAATTTGTCGACATAAAAATATCTCCCTCGTCAATAAATTCTTGTATTTGTGTAGTAAACATAGTCCCTTTTTCTGAAAAAACTTTATCTTTAAAAATTGCTGATATTCTAAAATTCAAATGAATTTCCATATCATAACTAAAAATTTTATTTCCTAAACTATGATTTAGTAATATTGGTGATTGAGTTACACCGCACGCCAGAATAACATTTTTAAACTTTATATTAAAAACTTCTCTGGTTTTACTATTCAGAAGTTCAGCTGAAAAAAAAAGGTTATTATTAAGATTTAGTTTTTTTACTTTTGAATTTAAAATTAAACGAAGTCCTTTATGACTTGATTCAAAAATATAAGATTGTAAAACGCTTTGTTTTGCACCAGATGAACAACCCGTATAGCACACATTATCCCTCTTACAATTTTTAACTGCTCTAGGAACAAACACAGATTTTATATTATTCTTTATGGCCTGCTCATGAATTAATTTACTATCTAAATTTAATCCATCATTATTGCTTTCACTAATAACATTTAATTTTTTTTCAATTTTAAAAAAATGTTCATTTAAGCTCTTGTTGTCAAATTTTTCTAAATAATGCTCGTTCCAAAAATTTAGGACTTTTTCTGGTGTTCGCCAGATTAAACCTCCGTTAATATAAGTGCTACCTCCTAAGCATCTTCCTTCAGCAAATGCAAAATTTGGGTTTCCAAAAATCGGTGTGAATCCAGCATTTCTCCACGTTTCTGTTATTGATTTAGAGAATGAGCCCTTAAAGTGATCTATCTCGAAAAAATCACCCTCTTCCACTAAAATACAATCTTTTCCTTTTTCTGCCAATTCAGATGAAGCTACACTTCCGCCTGCTCCTGAACCGATTATCAAATAATCACATGATAAATTTGAATAATTTTTAATTATAGAATCTTGATTAATTTTTGTCATAAAGAAATATTAAAGCATATTTTTTTAACATATCATTTATCTCTCTAATAAAAATAATTTTTGAAATTAAATTTACTATTTTTTTTGATTTTTCTAGGCTTAAATTATTAAAAAATTTAAAAAAGAGAATTATTGAGAAAAAGTCGAGAAAAATTAAAAAAAAACTTATAGAAATATTTGTAACCCAATGAGAATTAATTTTAATTTTTATAAAAAAATCATAAAAATTATTATTTGAATTTGTCCCTTGATTTTCTAATCCAAGAATGAGTGTGGCGTATAATTTATTAATTTTTTCTATTTTCACTTAAATATATTTTTCTTTAAAAATTTAGTTACATTATTAACAACTCCTCTAGCTAGTACCTTGTCTAGCGAGTCTACAAAATAAGTAAGGTCCTCTTCTTTAGTAATCACTGGTACAGAAATTTTTAAAGGTAAATCAACATTTGATCCATAGAAAGTTAAAATATTATGATCATCATATAAGGAAGATATTATAGAGGTGACTAAAATTTTTTTGATTGCATACCTATCCTTAGCAAATTTTGATGGTATTAAGGAAATTAGAGGTTGAAAATATTTATCAGCAAAATCTGTATTAATTACAACTCCATTTAAAGTTCCAGACCCTCTTACATCTTTAATTATTTTTGGATATTTGTTCATTAATTCTTTTAATTTTGGATTAATAATATTGAAAATATTTTTAGATTTTTTTATGTAGTCTTCCTCTATTAAAATATTAACTGCTTCAATTGCTGTTATTGTTTCTTCTCCTAAGGCATTGAATGTTGAACTATGCAATGTAGCATCTCTTAAGTTTCCATAAGCCCTTTTAAAAAACTTTTCTCTACAAGTATAAGCCGATATAGAAGCTTTTCCACCTCCAAGAGATTTTCCTGATGTTACAATATCTGGTATTAAATCAGGGAAGTTCATAAAATAGAACAATTCACCTGTCTTAGTCCAGCCAGTATATACCTCATCAAAAATGAGAACTATGTCCTCTTCATCGCAAATTTTTCTTAATTGAAATAAAAATTCTTTTGAACAACTTAGCAAAGAGCTTGCACTAAAGGGCTCAACTATAATTGCATAAATATTGGATTGCCCATTTTTTCTCGTTTCTTGCACTAATTTTTCAATTGAAGAAATATTATTATACTCAAAAGCCAAACTTTTAACGTTTTGTTGAAATTTAAAATAACTAGTTTCCTCAGAGGATGTTATATTCGAAGCAATAACTTTTTTACCATGAAAAGAAATGCTCGAATTTAAAACGTATTCTCTTTTTCCGTTATGATATTTATAAGCTAACTTTAAAGCACCCTCATTAGCATCTGATCCTGAATTTGATAAATAAGAAATATTTAAATCTCCTGGCAAAACAGTTGCAATATTGTGACTTAGTGCAGCAACGTAAGGGGAAAAATAATTTTTGTGTACCTCCATTTTTTTCAAATTTGCAAAGCTTTCCCTTGCTTTAAGAATTCTTTCGTTATTGTGACCGTGGTTAAGAACTCCGATGCCACCTGTGAAATCAAAAATTTTTTTTCCAGATTTAGTATAAATAAAATTTTTTTCAGATCTCTCAACTAATTCATTTCCAAAACCAAACTTTGAAATTAATTCTACTTGACCTGAATTTACAAATTTTTTGTATAGATCATGGACCTCTTTTATTTCTAAATTTTCAGAGTCTTTAATTGAAAATAGCTTCATTTTAATTTCCTATAAATTCTTTTATATTGTAGTCTCCATCAAAGGAAATGAAAAATAAATTAGATTTGATTTTAGTAATACCAGTCTTTAATGAAGAGAAAATTATTAAAGAAGTCATAAAAAATTGGTTAAAAGCTCTAAAAAAAATTAATTTCAAAATAATTATAGTTAATGACGGCTCACGAGATAACTCCAAAAAAGTCATCAAATCGATATTATCAAATAAAATTAAATTATTAAATAAAAAAAATTCTGGTCATGGTCCAACTATAACTTATGGTTATAAAATGGCTCTTAAATTAAAACCAAATTTTATTTTTCAAGTCGATAGTGATGATCAGTTCTACACCTCAGATTTTAAAACTTTTTGGAGTAAAAGATACAATTATGATTTCATTATTGGTCATAGGCTTATCAGAAACGACCCGTTTCATAGATTAGTTGTTACAAGGTTATTAAAATTACTAATACTTACTTTTTTTGGTTTTTTTGTAAAAGACATAAATGTTCCATATAGATTGATAAATTATATTACTCTAAAAAGGTGTTTAAAAAATATTAAATCTACTAATTTAATACCCAATGTGTTGCTTAGCTTATTAGCTTTTAAGAAATTCAAATGTAAGACAGAAATTATAAAACATAAAAAAAGAAAGACAGGAAAGGTTGTTTTAGCTAATTTGAATTTAGTAAAATTTTGCTTTAAAGCTCTTTTGGAACTAATTATTTTTAGAATTTTAAAATTTTAATCATGACGGACTTTTTAATAATAGGCTCAGGTTTTTATGGTAGCGTTTTGGCAGAAAGGATAGCTAATGTTTTAAAAAAAAAAGTAATAGTAATAGACCAGAGATCTCACATTGGGGGGAATTGTTTTACTGACATAGATAAGAAGACTGGAATTGAATATCATGTATACGGAACTCACATATTTCATACGTCAAACGTTAAAGTTTGGGATTATATAAATCAATTTACAGATTTTAATAATTACAGACATCAAGTTCTAAGCCGACACAAAAGAAAAATTTATCAGATGCCTATAAATCTTGAAACAATAAACTCGCTTTTTAAGAAAAACTTAAATCCAAAGGAAGCATCGATTTTTTTAAAAAAAATTACAAAAACATTTCAAAAAAAAGATTACAAAAATTTTGAGGATAAAGCTAAATCACAAATTGGAAATAAATTATATTCGGCTTTTATTAAGAATTATACTAAGAAGCAATGGAATAAAGATCCTAAGTATCTTCCAAGTAGTATTTTCAACAGATTGCCGATTAGATTAAATTACAATGAAGATTATTATGAGCAAACTCAATGGCAAGGAATACCTAAATATGGATACACAGAAATATTTAAAAAGTTGTTAAATAATAAAAATATTAAATTAATTCTTAATAAAAAGTATGATCTTAATTTTAAAATTAAACCTAAATATCTGACAATTTATACGGGACCATTAGACAGACTTCTAAACTATAAGTTTGGCAAGCTTGACTGGAGATCTCTAAAATTTAAAAAAAAAAGGTTAGATATAAATGATTTTCAGGGGACGTCGGTCATTAATTATCCCGATCTAAGCTATAAGTTTACTCGGATTCATGAACCCAAACATCTTCATCCTGAGAGAAGTGTTTTTAAAACAAATAAGACATTAATTATTGAGGAGTATCCATCTAATAATGTTAATGAGCCATACTATCCAATTAATGACAAAAAAAACAGGGAGCTTCATAGAAAATATAAAAATTATTTAAAAAGTTTTACAAAATTTACTTTCGGAGGGCGTTTAGCTGACTATGCTTATTACGACATGGATATGACAATTTCAGCTGCTTTAAAAAAATTTGAACAAATTAAAAAAAATATATAAAAAAGAAGTATTAATAACTGGTGGTGCCGGATACATAGGTAGTGCTGTTGCACATGATCTTATTAGAAAGGGCCATAAAGTAACAGTCTTAGATAATTTATCGACTGGCTTTAAAAGACTTGTCCCTCCTAAAGCTACATTTTTTAAAACTGACATTAGCAATACTACAAATCTAAAGAAAATACTTAAAAAGAAAAAATTTGATGTTGTTATGCATTTTGCTGCTTTCATAAAAGTTGATGAGTCAGTGAAAAAACCAGCCAAATATTACAACAATAATTTTAAAAAAACTAAAATATTTTTAGATTATTGTATTAACCGAGGTATAGACAAAATTATATTCTCTTCAACAGCTGCGGTCTATGGAAATAAAAAAAAGAAAGTTACAGAAAAAGACAAGCTGTCACCTAGTAGTCCATATGCTTTATCGAAAAAAAAATGCGAAGAATTTATTTTTAATCAAAATAAGTTAAAAAGATGTAATTACATTATACTAAGATATTTTAATGTTGCCGGATCTCCTCCAAATCTTGAAACTGGTCTTGTAACTAAAAAGGCTACACATTTGATAAAAAAATTATGCGAATTTGTTTTGGGAAAAAAAAAAATATTTTATATATATGGATCTAACTACCCAACAAAAGATGGTACGGCAATTAGAGATTTCATTCACATTAGTGACTTATCAATGCTGCATATTCTATCTATGAATTACCTTTTAAAAAAAAATATCTCTCAAGTGTTTAATTGCGGTTACGGTAAAGAATATAGTGTTTTACAAATTGTAAAATCTGCACTCAGGATTAGTAAAAAAAAACTTACTTTTATTTTCTCTAGTAGAAGAAAAGGAGATGTTGGATATGCTGTCGCAGATAATATAAAGATTAAAAAATATCTTAAATTTAGACCTAGATACGGTAATATAAATTATATAATTAATACTGCTTTAAAATGGGAAAAAAAAATTAAAAACAAAAAATTTTTTTAATAGTTTTAATTTTATTCATTTTTACGTTAGTATAAGGTATGAAATCTTTTCCAAAAATAATTCCAATTTTCCCTCTAAGCGGTGTAATTTATTTTCCTAAAACTAATCTTCCACTAAATATTTTTGAACAAAGATATTTAGATTTAGTTAATGACGCCTACAATAAAGATAAGCTTATGGGCATGGTTCAACTACACCGGAAAAATAATACAGTTTATAAAGTTGGATGCCTAGGAAAAATAAGTGACTTACAGAAAAGCGATGATGGAAGAATTTTGATAAACTTAACTGGACTTACTAGATTTGAAATCCTGGAAGAAATCGAAAATGATAAGTTGTACAGAGAATTTAAAGTAAATTACAAAAACTATGAAGTGGATTTAAAAGAAATGTCTTCGGTTGATACAAATGATGATTTGATGAAAAAAATTAAAATTTTTTATGAAAGAAATGGCTTACTTTTAAATTGGAAAGAATTTGAGAAACTTGAGGAAAACCAGAAGATAAACACCTTAGCTATGATATCACCCATTTCTAATGAGGAAAAACAAAAGCTAATTGAGTCTATTTCTATGAAAGAAAAAGTTAAAACATTAGATCAAATAGTGAGCTTTTATCTTCATGACAATGAAATAAAAAATAAAACTATTCAATAAGATTAATTGGCAGACTTATTCATAGAATTGAAAAAATCTGTATTGTTTTTTGTGTTCTTTAATTTTGAAATTAAAAATTCTATACCATCCATTGTTCCCATTGGGCTTATAATTCTTCTTAAAACGTTCATTTTCGACAAATCATCTTTTTCAAATAAAAGTTCTTCTCTTCTAGTTCCAGACCTAGTTATATCAAGAGCAGGATAGATTCTTTTATCAGCAACTTTTCTATCGAGAATTAATTCTGAATTTCCAGTTCCTTTAAACTCCTCAAAAATTACCTCGTCCATTCGGCTTCCTGTATCGATCAATGCTGTTGAAATAATTGTTAGTGAACCACCCTCTTCAACATTTCTAGCTGCTCCAAAGAACCTTTTTGGCCTCTGTAAAGCATTAGCATCCACACCTCCAGTTAAAACTTTACCAGAACTAGGTATTACTGCATTGTAGGCTCTTCCCAATCTAGTTATCGAGTCTAATAAAATGACCACATCTTTTTTATGTTCGACAAGTCTTTTGGCTTTTTCAATCACCATTTCTGCTACTGCTACGTGCCTTGAAGCTGGTTCATCAAAAGTGGAAGCTACTACTTCTCCTTTTACTGACCTTTGCATATCTGTTACTTCTTCAGGTCTTTCATCGATGAGCAATACCATTAGGTAGCATTCCGGATGATTTGCTGTGATAGATTGAGCGATATTTTGTAAGATAATTGTTTTTCCAGCTCTTGGTGGAGAAACTATTAATGATCTTTGACCTTTTCCAATTGGGCTTACAAGATCTATTAAGCGTGCGGTGTTATCTGGTTTTTTTTCAATTTTTGTAGTTTCGACCTCAAGTTTAATTCGCTCGTTTGGATATAGAGGCGTGAGGTTATCAAAAGCTATTTTGTTCTTGCCTTTGTCTGGATCATCAAAATTAATTTTGTTTACTTTAAGAAGAGCAAAGTATCTTTCTGCATCTTTGGGTCCCCTTATCTCTCCTTCTACTGAATCTCCCGTTCTTAAACCAAATCTTCTTATTTGACTTGGGCTCACGTAAATATCATCTGGCCCAGGTAGATAATTTGACTCTATCGCTCTTAGAAAACCGAAGCCATCTTGTAAAACTTCCAATACACCAGTTGCTGTTATTTGCTCGTTTTTCTCAGCAAGTTTTTTTAAGATCGCAAATAATATTTCCTGCTTTCTTAATGTACTTGGATTTTCGATACCAAGCTTTTCAGCTTCGCTAATAAGTTCTGCAGGATTTTTTTGCTTTAATTCTTGTAAATTCATGTGATTGTTTTCGATTAAGGAATGTAACTAAAATATATGACTTTTTTTAAAAAATTCAACCCCTTAATTATAAAGGTTTAAATATTACAAAAAATATAACCACAATTAGTAAAATCGTAGGAATTTCGTTATAAAATCTGAAAAATTTTGAGGTTTTATGATTGTTATCTGTTGCAAAATCATTGAGATATTTTCCTAAAGAAAAATGATAAAAAGTTAAAATTACTACTGCAATGGTTTTAATTTGCATCCATAATTCAGAAAAAATTGAGAATCCAAGATTGTGAATAAGCAATATGCCAAATATCCAAGAAACCAGCATTGCAGGCATCATTATGTAATTGTATAATTTTCTTTCCATAACTTTAAAAACTTCTTTCTGTGAGTCATGATCGGCATCTGAGTGATAAACAAATATTCTGGGCAAATATAACAGGCCAGCCATCCATGATATAACTGCAATTAAGTGTATTGATTTAAACAATAAATATAAATTCATATTAAAGAAATTTGCTGATTAACTTTTCAAACAGCTTTATATGCTCTGGACTATCATTTAAGCACGGAATTAAATCAAAGTTTTTTCCCCCTTTTTCAATGAAACTATCCCTTCCTTGAATGTTTATTTCTTCAAGAGTTTCTACGCAGTCAGAGGAAAAGCCTGGGCAAATTACTAATAAATTTTTGATTCCCTTTCCTGGCAAAGACTCTAATGTTTTGTCGGTGTAAGGTGTTAACCACTCTTGAGGTCCAAATCTTGATTGGAAAGTTGTCTGAATTTCAACTTTATTAAATTTTTCTTTAATTAACCTTGTGGTTTTTTGACAGTAACAATGGTATGGGTCTCCTTTATCAAAGTATGATTTAGGTATACCGTGGTAAGAAGCAATAATTAAATCAGGCTTCCAGCTTATCTGTTCAATTTTCTTTTCTATGCTATTTATTAATGCATCGATATAATCAGGATCGCTTTCGTAATGAGGAATTATTTGTAAACTCGGTTGCCATCTCATTTTCATTAAAGATCTGTAAACTTCATCGCATACAGTAGCTGTTGTTGCGGCAGCATACTGAGGATACAACGGAAGAATAATTATATTTTCACATCCTTGATCTTTAAGTTGCGCTAAACGCGAATTTATGCTTGGATTGCCGTATCTCATCGCAAAATCTATAATTACTTTTTCATTTCCTACTTTTTTATTAAGATGTATCGCTTGTTTCTTTGTAAAGTATAATAGAGGAGACTCGTTCGTATCTTTTCTCCATATTTTTTTATAAGCATGAGCCGTTTTTGAAGGCCTAAATGTCAATATAAATAAGTTTAATATTATTTGCCAAATAATTGGGTTGACCTCAATTACTCTTCTATCAGATAAGAATTCTTTCAAATATTTTCTTATATCCCACCAACTGGTAGAATCGGGTGTTCCTAAATTAATAATTAGTACACCAGTTTTACCAAATTTTACTTCTGGATGGTCTTTGTTCATTTAAAATTCCTATAAAATTTAACAAGATTATTTACTTTATCAGGATCTGTTTCTGGAAGTAAACCATGACCTAAATTAAAAACATAAGGAATTTCTTTAAAAGCATTTAGGTATTTCGTCGCTTCATTGAAAAGAGATTCTTCTGATTTTAACAAAACCTTTGGGTTCAAACCTCCTTGTAAAACTACATTTATTAACTTATCCCTAGCCCATAAGGGATCAATCTCTGGATCTAGGTTCAATCCATCAGGTTTTACCATTTGATGAAAATTTTCAAACTTCTTATTTATTCCTTTAGGAAAACAAATATTTGCAATCTGTTTTTTTTTACAAAATTCAACAATTTTAGCATTAGGTTTATAGCAAAAATCTTGAATACTCTTATCTGGTATTAATCCAGCCCAAGAGTCAAATATTTGCACAACATCTGCACCTGCATTGATTTGACCTTGAATATGAATACACAGATATTCTATTAATTTGTTTATAATTAAATTAAATTTTAAGTCTTTATTTTCCAATTTTTCTAAATTAATTTCATTTTTATTTTTTTTAAGATTCAACATATAAACTAAAAGAGTCCATGGGGCCCCTATAAAACATACTAGAGATTTTTCTTTGTCTAACTTACTCCTTGTAATTTCTATCGCCTTATAAATTGGAGCTAATTTTTTTGAAAATTCCAGTTTATTATTACGAGAAAAATTATCCATTCTAAATTCGCTTAATTTCGGTCCTTCATCTTTAATAAAAGTTACTTCTTGGCCTAAAGCATATGGCACCATTAAAATATCAGAAAAAATTATCGCAGAGTCGAGATTAAATCTTTTGATTGGTTGCAAAGTAATCTCAGATGCTAAATCACTATTTAGGCAAAGTTCAATAAAATTTGGATTTTTTAATCTTAATTCACGGAATTCAGGTAAGTATCTTCCTGCTTGTCTCATAAACCATACCGATTTACAAATCTTCTTTTTTAATAAAATATTTTTAAGATTACTCATATTAAATAAAAGTTTTTTAAAAGTGTTGTATTAGTACTAGGACCTGTTAAGTGCTCATATAACTTTTTATACATATTTTATACAGCCATTATTTTATAATTTTTTAAAAAAACCCTATATTTAAATACTTTATTAATCTTATAAACATTAGTAAAACATCATTATTAACATCGAACAAAATGTTTAAATCATGTTAATTAATGTTAATCTTTTTAGGTCTCAGCTTAAAATAGGTGGAAAAACATTATTTATTATTTATTTATTAACAAACATATGAACGAAAAATACAATGTATATCTTGTTTCTGACTCAACAGGTGAAACCCTAGATAGAATATTTTTGTCTCTCAAATCTCAATTCGCGAATTTCGAATATGATAAAAAAGAGTTCGCTTTCGTAAGAACGGAACAACAAATAGATAAAATAATCAAGGAATGTAATAAAGTCGAAAACTCTCTAATTTTATATACAATAGTTGAGACAAAGTTAGCGAAATATCTATCAAATCAAAGTGAAATAAATAATGTCCCCTGTTTTGGAATTTTAGGCAATTTAATCTTAAGTTTTTCAAAGCTTTTAAATCAAAAAGCAATACACAAACCAAGTGCACAACATGTTCTTGATGATGATTATTACAAAAGAATTGAGGCAATACAATTTACCATGTCACACGACGATGGAAAAAAGGTAGATGATATAAATAATGCCGATGTTATTTTGCTGGGAGTAAGTAGAACTAGCAAAACACCGACGTCTATCTATTTAGCAAACAGGGGATATAAAACAATAAATATTCCTTTAGTATTGGAGCAAAAACTTCCTGAAGGATTGAAGGTGAATAAAAAAGTTTGTGTAGTAGGATTAATTGCCGACCCCGAACGATTAGCTGATATTAGAAGAAATAGAGTTGCAATTATGAAAGATCAAAGTTTAAAAGAGTACACAGATTTAGAGTCTATAAAAAAAGAGATTGAGGATTCAAAAATCCTATTTAAAAAAAATAATTGGCCTATTATCGATGTAACAAGAAAATCAGTAGAGGAAACAGCAGCGTCAATTTTAAAAATCATTGAAATAACCAAGAGCAAATGAAAATAATTTTAGCATCAAAAAGCGGAGTTAGAAAGAAAATATTAGATGATCACAATATTGATTGCGACGTGATAGTGTCAAATGTCGACGAAGACGAAGTGAAAGAATCTTTATTAGCTGAAGGAGCAGACCCATTAATAGTTTCAAAAAACTTAGCAGAAATTAAATCGATTAAAGTAAGCAGTAAAAATCCTAATAGACTTGTTTTAGGAGCAGATAGTGTGATTTCTCTAAATAATGAATTAATCAATAAACCAAAAACAAGAGAGGAGGGTTTGAAAATTTTAAAAAAACTAAATAATTCAAAGCATTATCTTATTAGTTCTGTTTGTTTTTCGAAAAACGGAGCGATGATCTGGAATCACACTGACACTTCAGAATTAAAGATGAAAGAATTTTCAGAGGATCAGCTATCACTATATTTAAGCAAGATTAAAACAGAAACATTATTAGCATATGGAGTTTATCAAGTTGAGGCGGATGGTTTTGAATTATTTGAATATATAAAAGGAGATCGAAATTCAATTATGGGTTTGCCAATAAAAGACATAATAAACTATATTAATAATTATAAAAAATGACAAAAAAATTTGGAATAATCGGCAAGCCTATTCAACATTCTTTATCACCCATTCTTCATAATTATTGGTTTGAAAAATATAAAATTGATGCAAATTATTCAATTTTAGACGTAAACGAGAATCATCTAGCCGATATTGTGAAAAGAATTAAAAACAAAGATTTGACTGGCGTCAACGTAACCTTACCTTTTAAGCAAAAAATTGTCTCAAATGTTGATATACTTGTTAATGATGCAGAAATAACTCGCTCAGTTAATACTCTTTATCTTGATGAACAAGAAAAAGTTATTGGAGAAAATACAGACGTATTTGGATTACAAGCAGCGTATTTAAAAGAGGTGGAGGCGTCTTTAAATAAAAAAGCATTAATTATTGGAGCAGGCGGTGTTTCCCCATCAGTTATTCTATCATTACAAAAATCCGGATTAAAAGATATTTCCATTGTTAATAGAACAAAAGAAAAATGTATTTTTTTAAAGAAAAAATTCAAAAATCTTAAAATAATAGATTGGGAAAACCTCAAATATGAAATTAAAGATTTTGATATTGTTGTCAACGCAACCAGTCTAGGATTAAAGGGGGGTGAAGATTTTGATTTTAATTTTGAACAAACAAAAACTAATTTAATTTATATAGATACTATATATAATCCCCTTGAAACTAAAACTTTCAAATTTTTAAAAGATAAAGATATTAAAGTATACAACGGGCTTGATATGTTCATTTATCAAGGACAGAAATCATTTTATTTATGGAACAAAGTTAATCCTGAAATAGATCAAAAATTAATAGAACTTTTAGTATCTAAACTTAAATGAAAAAGATAGGAATAACAGGATCTTTAGCCTCTGGCAAAACTTCAGCTAGTAAATTTTTGTCATACAAAAAAGGACCATTGTTCAGTGCTGATGTAATTGTTAAGAACTTGTATACCAAAAGCAGTTTTAAGAAATTAATTAAAAAAAAACTAAATATCAAAAAAACCCAAAATTTAAAAAAGACATTGAAAAAGAAAATTTTAATTGACAAGAATTATCTAAAAAATCTCGAGATAATTATTCATCCTTTGGTTAGAAAAGAAATGTTAAAATTTGCAAAAAAAAATGTTAAAAAAAAATTCGTATTTTTCGAAATACCCTTACTAGTTGAGAACAAACTTATGAAAAAATTTGATGTGATATTTTTCATCAAGTCAAAAAAAAGCTCTAGATTAAAAAGATTTATTAAAAAAGGAGGGAATAAAGATCTTTTCCAAATGCTTAATAATAAACAGTTAAATGATAAAAATAAAATCAAATATTGTGATCATACTGTATTGAATGATAAAAGCTTAAAGGCTCTAAAAAAAAAATTATTAAACATATTTAGAAAATATGAATGAAGTTTTCTTAGATACAGAAACAACAGGTTTGTCTTTCAAAGATGGACACAAAATAGTTGAAATAGCCTGCGTTGAAACCAAAGATCTGGTCTTAACTGGTAGGGTTTTTCATAAATTAATAAACCCTCAAAGAGATATACCAGAAGAAGCATTCAAAGTTCATGGTTTCTCACAAAAATTTTTAAGTGATAAAGAAACTTTTGATAAAGTTTCAGATGAATTTTTAAATTTTGTTAAAGGAAAAAAAATAATCATTCATAATGCCCAATTTGATTTAGGTTTTTTAAATGGTGAGCTAAAAGCTATAAATAAAGATCTAGTTGATAAAAAACTTGTTATTGACTCACTTGAATTAGCTAGGAGCAAATTTCCAGGAGCGTCGAATTCTTTGGACTCATTATGTAAAAAATTCAACATTGATCTTTCTAAGAGAACTAAGCATAATGCTCTTTTAGATTGCGAATTATTAAGAGAAGTTTACATAAATTTACTTGATGCTAAAGAGCCGAAATTTAACCTTTCACTTAATAGCTTTGAACAAAATATAGTTAAGAATAAAAGTTATAATAAAAAAGTCATAAATATTCCAGAGGCCGAGCTAGAAATGCACAAAGATTTTATTAAAAAAGAACTCAAAAAAAATTTTTATTGAACTGTTCTCATGCTGTACAGTTTCTGAAAATCAACACTTTCACTAATTTTTATATCTTTAAAACCAGAATTTTCAAACAAACTTACAAATATTTTTCTTAGCTCACTGTAAATTTTTGAAGGTACATCTACAAGTATAATTTGTTCTATCTCCTTTTTACTTATTTTTTCTTTGGATAATTCAATGATAGTGGCATACACAATCTGAGTATTAATATTTTCAAAATCGTTTTTTGTAGGAGTTAAACTTAGAGAAATTAGTATTTCAATTATATTTTGCTCTAACTGATTGCTTTTAATATCTATATTTATTTTGTAGTTTGCAATGTTTTTTGAAAGTAAAAAGAATGTTTTAGCGTTAGGAATGTTAAAATTTAGATCTTTGATATACTTGCCTATAATTTTATAGTTCATCTTTGTTTTTATTTACAATCTCACCATCTATCGTGCTAGTCTGTTTAGATTTTTTATTTACTGTAATTTTATTTTTAAAGATTAGTTTAAATAATATTTTTCTAGTAAAGGGTATTAACAATAAAAATCCAAAAAAATCAGTTAAAAAACCTGGAACTATTAATAGTAAAGCTGCAAATGCTATTGAAGCCCCTGAAACCAATTCGTAAAATGGAGCTTTATTTTTATATAAATTAATTATTCCTGATCTCAACGTCTGAATGCCTTGTATTCTTGCGTAATAAATGCCTGTAATAGCAGTAAGAAAAATCAAAGCTATAGTGTTTAATGCGCCTATTTCACCCCCTATTTTGATCATCAGAAATATCTCTATAGCGGGAAGAACAATAAAAATTAGGAAAAATGTGTTCATTTGTCTGATACAAAATTATATTATTCATGTATATTTATCAAATTATGAGTAATAGTTTTGGTTATTTAGATATAATTTTATTGGGTATGATTGCAGGATTTATAATTTTGCGATTAAGAAGCATTTTGGGAAGAAAAACTGGGCATGAGTCAAAGGTTTACCCTAGTTTTGCTGAAAAAAAATTCAATATACCTCAACAAGATACTAAACCAATCAAGCAAAATCTTGAAGTTTTAGAAGGTAAAGACAAAAAGGAATTTTTAAGAGGAGCTGAGATTGCCTACGAGAGCATTTTAACTGCCTTTGCTAATGGCGATCTTATAAAGTTGAAAGCTTTATTGACTCCAAATATGTTTTCCAATTTTTCAGAAGCAATTAAGATTAGAAATAAAGACAATATCAAATCCGAATTTACTTTTATTGGAGTTAAAGAGTCTTCTGTAGAAAAATATGAAAAAATTAAAGATAATTTATTTGCGACAGTAAAATTTGTTGCAGAAGTAATCTCTGTAAAGAAAGATAAGAACAACAAAATAATCGAGGGAAATCCTGATAAAATTAAGTACGTTACTGATAGCTGGAAATTTACGAAAAATGTAAATAATAAAAGTCCAAATTGGTATCTTTCTAAGATTATTAGTCAGTGAATAGAAAGAAAGATATTTCGAAGGAAGATATAAAAACCTGGGAAGAGTATACAAAAAATCCTTCCGACATTTACGATAAAGATGAGAAAAGTTCTAAAGAATCTAGTATAAAAAACAGATTTAAATTTGACCTTCATGGTTTCACCCTTGATGATGCTAACGATAAAGTAAGGGAAATTATTCTTTCATGTATAAAAAATAAGTTTAAAGAAATTCTATTCATCACAGGAAAAGGTCTTCATTCTAAAAATGAGAAAGATATCTATACTTCTAAAGACTTAGGAAAATTAAAATTTTCTGTTCCTGAATATATACGAACAAACACCCAACTTAGCAATCATATTTTATCAATTAAAGAAGCCGACATAAAAGATGGCGGAGCGGGTGCGATATTAGTTAAACTAAGAAATTTATAAAATAAATTTCGATAAATCAGTATCTTTTACTAAATTACCCAAGTTATTTTGTACAAATTCTTTATCTACTGTAATAGTTTCTCCAGCTTTATCGGTCGCATTGAAACTAATTTCGTCCAAAACTTTTTCTATAATTGTGTGAAGTCTTCTTGCCCCAATGTTTTCCACCGAAGAGTTTACCTCTGCCGAAATTTTGGCTAGCATATCTATTCCATCCTCAGAAAATTCAAGATTAACGTCTTCAGTTTTTAGTAAAGCTTTGTATTGTTTAATTAAACTATTATCTGGTTCTTTTAAAATCCTCTTAAAATCGTCCTCATTTAAAGCGTTCAATTCTACTCTGATTGGTAATCTACCCTGCAGCTCTGGCAAAAGATCAGATGGTTTTGCTAGTTGAAAAGCACCTGAAGCAATAAATAAGATATGATCAGTTTTAATTGGCCCGTGCTTAGTGCTCACAGTTGTGCCTTCAATTAAAGGCAACAAATCTCTTTGCACACCTTCTCTTGAAACATCTCCGCCCACCCTATCACTTCTTGCTGAAACCTTATCAATTTCATCTAAAAAAACGATACCGTTTTCTTCAGTTGCTCTCTTAGCTTCTTTAATTATCTTGTCTTCCTCAATCATTTTATCAGACTCTTGAGCAACTAAAATTCCATGGGACTCTTTAACAGTCATTTTTTTCTTTTTACCTTTTTTATTACCCATAGATTTTCCAAGGATATCTCCTAGATTTACCATACCAACGTTTCCTCCGGGCATACCAGGTATTTCAAAACTTTGTAATCCAGAAGATGTGTCCTGCACCTCTATTTCAATTTCGTTATTATCTAAGTCGCCATTTCTTAGTCTTTTTCTAAAACTTTCTCTTGTTGCAACACTTGCTTTGTTTCCCACTAAAGCATCTAAAACTTTTTCCTCTGCCTTTAATTCAGCCTTAGCTTTTACTTCTTTTCTTTTTCTCTCTCTTTCCATTGCAATAGCAATTTCTATTAAATCTCTGACGATTTGTTCTACATCTCTACCTACATACCCAACTTCAGTAAATCTTGTTGCCTCAACTTTTATGAAAGGTGCTTCAGCTAATCTAGAGAGTCTTCTTGATATTTCAGTTTTCCCTACTCCAGTTGGACCAATCATAAGTATATTTTTTGGTAACACTTCGTCTCTCATCTCGTCGGTAAGAGCCTGCCTTCTCCATCTATTCCTTAATGCAACAGCAACAGCTTTTTTTGCTTCCTTTTGACCAATTACATATCTATCAAGCTCTGAAACTATTTCTCTTGGAGAAAGAGCGCTAACCTTTGAGCTATCAGCTTTAGATCCCTTAACGAGTTTTAAATTTATATCTTTTTTTGATTTAGGCATTTAAATTTTTTCCATTGTTACATTATTGTTCGTAAACACGCAGATGTCTGAGGCTACTTTTAATGCTTTTCTTGCTATCTCCTCTGCTTTCATATCAGTCTCGATTAATACCTTTGCAGCTGCAAGGGCGTAGTTTCCTCCTGATCCAATTCCTATTATTCCATCTTCTGGTTCTAAAACATCACCAGTTCCAGAAATTATAAAGCTATGATTTTTATCTGCAACTGCCATTAATGCTTCTAATCTTCTTAAAAATTTGTCACTTCTCCAATCTTTAGCCAACTCAACAGCTGCTCTTTGTAAGTTGCCGGCATGTTTTTCTAATTTTGCCTCGAGTCTTTCAAATAAAGTTAAAGCGTCTGCAGTAGAGCCAGCAAATCCTGCGATTACTCCTCTGCTCTCAATTTTTCTAACTTTCTTGGCTTTACTTTTTAAAACTGTATTACCAAGACTGACTTGACCGTCACCTGCTACAATGGTTTCCCCACCTTTTCTAAGAAGGACAATTGTAGTACCATGCCATTTTTCAGCTGTATTCATGGAGTTATATGTGGAGATTAATTTGCAATCTTCAATAGTGATTTATTGATAAAATGACCAATTAAATATATATCAAAGGTAAATCAGGCATAGTTTATGAGCAGAAAAGCAAAAATAACTAGGAAAACAAAAGAGACCAGTATTTCTGTCGCGGTTAATTTAGACGGCAAAGGAAAGTATAAAATTAAAACTGGAATAGGTTTCTTAGATCATATGTTGGAGCAATTATCAAAACACTCTCTAATAGACTTAGAAGTGAAAGCAAAAGGTGACACACATATAGATTTACATCACACTACTGAGGATACAGGTATAGCAATTGGTGAGGCTATTAAAAAAGCAGCAGGTAATAGAAAAGGAATTACACGTTACGCCTCAACAATGATTCCTATGGATGAAACTTTAAGCCGAGTTTCTATAGATGTATCAAATAGACCTTATTTAATCTGGAAAGTTAATTTACCTGTAGAAAAATTAGGTGAGATGGATACAGAATTATTTAAAGAGTGGTTCCAAGCTTTTTCACAATCAGCTGGAGTTACTTTACACATTGAAAATATTTATGGTGAGAATAGTCACCACAAGATTGAGTCATGTTACAAAGGTTTAGCTAGATCATTAAAAGATGCTCTAGCAATAGATAAGAGAATTAAAAACTCTATACCTTCGACAAAAGGCTCTATTTAAAATTGATGAACGTCACAATTGTTGACTACCAATCGGGCAATATAAGCTCTGTCATAAATTCTTTTACAGAGGTTGCTAAAGGTAAAGTTAATCTAGAAGTAACTTCAGATATAAAAAAAATTAAATCTAGCGATAAGATCGTTTTACCAGGCCAAGGTTCTTTTAAAAGCTGTGTAGACTCTCTAAACAGTATCAATGGTTTGGTTGAAACGCTTAAAGAATTTGCGATTACAAATAAAAAACCTTTATTAGGTATCTGTGTAGGCTTACAAATGTTCGCAGATGTTGGTTATGAGGAAGCAGAAACTGAAGGACTAGGTTGGATTCCTGGAAAAGTTTCTAGAATTGATAATCAAAAAGGAAAATTTAAACTCCCACACATTGGTTGGAATGAAATTGAAATTCAAAAAGAAAGTAAAATATTTAAAGATATAAAAAATAAATCTCATATGTATTTCGTTCACAGTTTTGAGTTTATTCCTGAAGATCCATCAGTTATTTCAGCAACAACAGACTATTCATCAAAAATTGTCTGTGCTGTTGAAAGAGATAATTTATTTGGAACTCAGTTTCACCCTGAGAAGAGTGATAAAATCGGATTAAAAGTAATTGATAATTTTTTAAAACTATAATGAAAATATTTCCTGCTATAGATATAAAAGACAAGAAATGCGTAAGATTAATCAAAGGAGACTTTGAAAACAAAACGGAATACGAAATTTCACCTATTGATCAAGCAGGTAAATATAAAGATCATGGCTTTAAAAATTTACACATTGTTGATTTGGATGGTGCACTAACTGGAAAGACGGTTAACTTAGATATTATTAAAGAAATAGTTAGTAAATACGATTTAAAAATTGAAATAGGTGGCGGTGTAAGATCTCTCGATAGTATTACGCAATATATTGATGCAGGTGTTGAGAAGGTAATTTTAGGGAGTGGTGCTATTAAAAATAAAGAACTTTTAAAGGAGGCCTGCAAAAAATTTAAAGGTCGAATTGCTTTAGGATTAGATGCAAAGGATGGAAATCTTTCTGTGTCAGGTTGGAAAGAAAATCTAAATGTTAAAACCATAGACTTTCTCAAAGATGTAAACAATTATGGAGTTAGCCGAATTATTTTTACAGATATTAATAGAGATGGAATGAAGAATAGCCCTAACTTTAATGAGACGGTTAAAATTGCAGAGATTTCTAATTGTCCTGTTGTGATTTCAGGGGGCGTTTCTTCAATAAATGATATTAAGAAAGCCAAAGACTTAAATAATAAAAAAATTGAAGGTATCATTGTTGGTAAAGCTATTTATGATGGCGATATTAAACTAGAAGAGTTAGCAAAGGAGATCGATGCTTAAAAATAGAATTATACCTTGTCTTGATGTTAAGAACGGAAGAGTAGTTAAAGGTATAAACTTTGTTGAATTAAAAGATGCTGGAGATCCAGTCGAACAAGCTAAGATTTACAGTGACGGTGGAGCTGATGAGATTTGTTTTTTAGATATTACCGCATCTAATGAAAACAGAGAGACAATTATTGATATTGTAAGAAAAACTGCCAAAGAATGTTTTGTTCCTTTAACTGTCGGTGGCGGAGTTAGAACTATACAAAATATTACTGATTTGTTATTAGCTGGTGCAGATAAAGTTTCTATTAATACAGCAGCAGTTAAAGACGTTAGTTTTGTAAAAGAAGCGTCTAAAAAATTTGGTTCTCAATGTATTGTTGTAGCTATCGATGCTAAAAAAGTTTCAGATAATAAATGGGAAGTCTTTACTCATGGTGGAAGAAACAAAACAGGTATTGATGCTGTTGAATTCGCTAAACAAGTGGAAACAAATGGAGCAGGAGAAATTTTACTAACTTCTATGGATAGAGATGGAACTAAGTCTGGTTATGATGTTGAATTATTAAAAGTAATTACAGATAAAACTAATATTCCTGTTATTGCTTCTGGTGGTGTAGGAACTTTAGATCATCTATACGATGGTATAGTTAAAGGTGGAGCGAGTGCAGTTTTAGCAGCTTCTATCTTTCATTATGGCGAACATAAAATCAAAGATGCTAAAGAATATTTGAATTCTAAAAATGTATCAGTAAGGTTATAAAATGTTTGAAAACTTGGAACAATTAATCAAAACAATCAGAGAGAGAAAAAATTCTTCTCCTGACAAATCTTATACAAACAAACTTTTGAATGACAAAAACTTAAGTGTTTCAAAAGTAAAAGAGGAAGTAGGTGAATTAATAGAATCTGTGGAAAAAAATTCAAATAAGATACACGAAGCTGCTGATGTAGTTTATCATTTGATGGTTTACTTGGAGGCTAATAATATAAAAATTGAAGATGTGATGAGCGAACTTAAGAAAAGGCAAAAATGAGTTACGATAAGAACAATATATTTGCAAAGATTTTAAGAGGAGAAATCCCGTGTAAAAAGGTTTATGAAAATGATCATGTTTTAGCTTTTCATGATATTAATCCTCAAAAGAAAGTTCATGTTTTAGTTATTCCCAAAGGTGAATACGTAGATCTTAATGATTTTAACAACAAAGCTTCAGACAAAGAAATTGTAGAGTTAAATAAAGCCGTGACACATGTTGCAAACTTAATGGGAGCAAAAGACAAAGGGTATCGAGCTTTAACTAATATAGGAAGTGATGGTGGTCAGGAAGTTCCTCATTTACACTATCATATATTTGCAGGTGAAAAGATCGGAAAGATGGTCAGCTGATGGTTTCAAGAGTAAAAAGATATTTTTTAGAAATTAGAGATTTTTCAAAAACAGTTGATTTAAATCTTCCAGAAAATTTTCAAATTATTTTGGACGATAAAGATAATTTTCATTTAAATAGATTTTTTTATAAACAAATAGGCGTAGATCATTACTGGAGAGATAGATTACTTTGGTCTGATAGTGAATGGGTAAAGTATGTTACAAATAAAAACTTAGAAACACATGTTCTAAAAAAAGGTGAAGATCTAGTAGGATATTACGAACAAGAATATCATCCTGGATCAAATGAGGTAGAGCTTATCAATCTAGGAGTACTAAAAGAATTCAGAGGATTGAAGCTTGGTTCAACACTTGTAAATCATGCTATTGCAAGTGCATCAAGAAAAAATCCTGAAAGAATGTGGGTTCATACTTGTAGTTTAGACCATAAACATGCATTACAAAATTATAAATCTAAAGGTTTTGAAATTTTTAAAGAAGAAGAAATTGATTTTGTAGCTTAGTTTATTTCAGGCACTTTAAAGGTGCCTTTTTTAAAAACGTCATTTTTAGCAACAATATTAAGGGAGAAATTTATATTATTGTTATATTGATCTATAATTTCCCATCCTTTTAAATCTAGATTTTTTTTGTCAAAAAAAACTGTAATTTCGTTGTCACCAAAATAAATAAGTTTGATTATTTGATCAGTTGACTCTAATTTTCCTGATCGCACTATTTCTAAAAGTTTATCTTTATATAAAATATTTAAGAACGGAGATTTTGAAATAGGATAATGATAAGTTTTATTATACCTTTTCTGCGTTATTGCTAATCTCTTATTATTGATAACTAGTTCTTTTTTCTTGTCATCAAAGTAATTACATTTTAATTTTCCAGGAAACTCTAATAGACAACTACCTTTTTCTGTTTTTTCATTAATCAATTGATCAAAGGTAAATTCTAAAGAACTTAAGTTATTTAGTTGAGCAACTATTTGTTTTTTTTCATTAGCTAATAAACCTGTCGTTATTAATAGAAAAAACGAGATTAAAAATATTTTTTTAAAGAACTTCACGTTTACCAACATGATTTGCCTTACTAACAATACCTTTTTCTTCCATCATATCAATAATTCTAGCAGCTCTATTGTATCCAATCTGTAATTTTCTCTGTAAGAAGCTTGTAGAGGCCTTTCTTTCAGCTTTTATAATTTCTACAGCCCGATTGAATAATTCATCCTCATCACCCTCATTTCCAGACGTTAAAGAGCTTTCAGCTGTTTCTTGGGAAGTAATTTCTTCCATATAATCTGGCTCTCCTTGAGCCCTTAATGAGTTTGTAATTTTCTCAATTTCTTGTTCAGAAACGTAAGGGCCATGAATTCTAACTATTCTGTTTGCTGATGACATGAATAACATGTCTCCTTTTCCAAGCAATTGTTCAGCACCCTGCTCACCTAAAATAGTTCTACTGTCAATTTTAGAACTAACTTGAAAAGATATTCTTGTTGGGAAATTCGCTTTTATTGTACCTGTTATTACATCAACACTTGGTCTTTGTGTAGCCATGATGATATGAATACCGGCAGCTCTTGCCATTTGAGATAATTTTTGAATGTAGTTTTCAATTTCTTTTCCAGCTACAAGCATTAAATCTGACATTTCGTCAACTACTACAACGATGTAAGGCATTTTAAGCTTGTGCTTAGAATTATAGCCATCAATGTTTCTTACTCCTACCTTGCTCATTAATTTATATCTGCTGTTCATTTCTTTCACTGTCCAAGATAAAGCCGATGTAGCTTTTTTAGCATCAGTAATAACAGGAGTTAATAAATGAGGTATTCCTTCGTAAGTAGATAGTTCTAACATTTTTGGATCGATTAAAATAAATTTGCAAAGATCTGGACTTAGTTTGTAAAGTAGAGAGACAATTATTGTATTAATACAAACAGACTTTCCTGAACCAGTTGTACCTGCAATTAAAAGATGAGGCATTGAGGTTAAATCACCAACAATTGGTATTCCAGAAATACTTTTGCCTAATGCTATCGGAAGTCTCACATCTTTTTTTTTAAATTTATCGCAAGAAATTATTTCTCTTAGTGAAACGCCCTCTCTTTCCTCGTTTGGGATTTCTATTCCAACAGTATTCTTACCTGGAATGACCGAAACTCTTGTTGAAGTTGAGCTAGTATTTCTTGCTAAATCCTCAGATAAATTAATAATTTTGGATACTTTTACGCCTGGCGCAGGCTCGAATTCATAAAGGCTTACTACCGGGCCATTGTTAATTGTTTTAATTTTTCCATCTATACCAAAGTCTAATAATATTTTCTCTATAAACTCTGCATCAGGACGATTTCTATTTCCATCAGAGCTAAGCTTTGATAAATTTTTTTCTAAATAACTTATATCCGGCAATTTATATTTAGCTTTAGCATCAATTTGATTTGATTTAGATAACGCGGCTTCATCAAAAGAAAATGATTGTTGAGGTTTCTCCAAAGTTTGAGGTTGGTCTTCAATATTTATTTTAGTAAAATCCGGCTCAATATCTTCCATTGGTTTTCTCACAAATAGTGAAATAATTATTAAGAATATTTTTTTATAATTAATATCAGCTGAAAAAGAAAAAAAAATTATTGTTAACAATAGCAACCCATAAATTGAATATGTATTGTCTATCCATGGAGCCCAAGTATTAATATAATTATATGTTACTTTTCCAACAAAACCTGAATTACCATTGTCAATTAGCCAAAATGAATTATCGAAAGTTAAATAAATAAAAACTGTTCCTACAGTCAAATAAGCTACAACTAAAAATAATTTTAAAATTATTCTTCTTAATTCTTTCTTAATTATTAAATTTAATCCCCAAAATAAAAAATTAAGTAGTAACAAAAAGGAGGCCAAGCCAAAACTTTGTAGTAAAAAATCTGCAATACTGCTTCCATAAATTCCAAATAAATTCTGGATCTCGAAATTTCTATCTCCATAAATAAATGAAGGATCTTCAGGAGAATATGTTGTAAAGGCGATTGCAAGTGCGACACTTGATAAAACCAAGATTAAACCTAGCAATTCAAAGGTTCGCTTTTTTAAAAAATTTGTTACACTATCTAAAAAGTTTGTATTCATTACGAATCGTTTACGTACTTTTTACCATTTTTATGAAAACGTTAAAAATTTTTATATGACTAAACAGAGAATATGCATTGTTGGAGATGGTCTTTCAGGCCTGATGACGGCTGTAGTTTTAGCGAAAGTGCCAGGTATAGAGATAAGTTTGATCGCTAAAAAAGGCGTAAAAAACGTGGATAAAAGGACTACTGCTATTTCTGATACAAATTATAAGTTCGTTAATCAAAATATCACTAGTCTAGGAAGTAAGTTGTTCTGGCCTTCAAAAAAAATCGAGCTTTTTTACGAAACATCCAAAGAAAGAATAAATTTTTTAAATCTCAACGAGGCGAATTCTAATCTTATGTATGTCTTTGAAAATGATAAAGTTAAAAGTACATTATTGAAAGAAATTCCAAAAAATAAAATTAAACTAATCAGAAAAGATTTTAAAAACTTGGATGAACTAAAAAATTATGATTTAATTATCCTTTGCGTAGGCGGACAATCTAAATTCTATGATAACATAGCAAAAAAAAGATCGATTAAGAAAGATTACAAAGAAATAGCTATAACAGGTTACGTAAGGCACAATCACAAAAATCTAAATACAAGCCAGTTCTTTTTAAAAGAAGGGCCACTAGCTATACTTCCTTTTTCAAAAAATTATTTTTCTTTCGTTTGGAGTGTTAAAAAATCCTTTTTCGAAAACAATTCAAAAAGAATTATAAATCTAGTCAAAGGTAAAATAACAGAATTATTTAATTTTGAGCAAGATATAGCTATTAGCAATATTCAGTCCTATCCGATCTCACTTCGTTTGAGAAGACAGTATCATCAAAAAAATATATTAATTCTTGGAGAGGGTTTGCACACGGTTCATCCTGTTGCCGGACAAGGTTTTAATCTTGTTCTTAGAGATATTAAAAAACTAAATGAGATTATTAAATATTATGTTGGCTTAGGTATTTCTATTAAAAACAGCTATGCATTAAATGATTTTTATAATAGTAGAAAACCTGAAAATACTATCATCAGTTTAGGTGTTGATGCCACTCACAGCTTCTTTAAACAAAATAAATATTTGGATCCGTTCAAAGAAATAATTATCAAAAATATTAAGAACAACGAAACACTAAAAAAGTTCAGTAAAATAATTTCTAATCAAGGTTTATCATTATAATTCAATGAACATTTATGCTCTTTCATCAGGCAGAGGTCCGTCAGGAATAGCCATCGTAAGAATATCTGGTAAAGATACTCTTAAAGTTTGCAAGAACTTAACAAAACTTACAGAAATCAAATCCAATGAAGTAAATTATTGCCAATTCTATGATCCCAAAAACAATAATATAATAGACCCAGAAGCTCTATTATTGTGGTTTCCCGGGCCTAATAGCTATACTGGCGATGATTTAGCAGAATTTCAGGTCCATGGAAGCAATGCTGTTATTAATGCTTTACTAAAAGCACTATCAGAACAAGATAATTGTAGATTAGCCGAACCTGGCGAGTTTACGAAGGTAGCTTTTCAAAACGATAAAATTGATCTTCTAAAAGCTGAAAGCATTGGTGATTTAATCCATGCAGAGACAGAACTGCAAAGAGATCAAGCTGCTAAATTAGTCCAAGGAAATGCCTCTAATTATTACAATGATTTAAGGGAAAAATTAATTAAATCTCTATCTTATATTGAAGCAAAAATAGATTTTGCTGAGGATGATTTACCAGAAAAAGTATTAAAAGAGGTACAAAATTCTATTAAAGAAATCCATAAAGACATTCATAAAATAATCGAGGACAATAAAATAGGAGAAAAAATTAGAGATGGATTTAGAGTGTCTATAATAGGCGAAGTGAACGCAGGAAAATCTTCTCTCATGAATTTGATAGCAAAAAGAGATGTCGCTATTGTTTCAGATGAAGCGGGTACCACAAGAGATGTGATCGAGTCATATTTGAATATAGATGGTTATCCTGTAATTTTAGCTGACACGGCTGGTATAAGAGATGCAAAAAATGAAGTTGAGAAAAAAGGTATATCTTTAGCTGTTGGTAAATCAAAAGAAGCAGACCTAAATATTGTTGTTATAGATAATTCTTCAAAAAGCATAAATAATGAAATTAAAAAAATAATTAGTAAAGACACGATAGTTTTACTAAATAAGTCGGACGTACAAAATAAACAAAATCATAAATTTGATGCAGATACGGTGTTAGCATCAGTTAAAGAAAATAAAAATATCGATAGTTTGATTAAAAAGATAAAAGAAAAATTAAGTAAAAAATTCACGTCTAATAACACTGTCCTAATTACGAGAGAAAGACATAGAGTTAAACTTAATCAATGTTTAAAAGAAATAGATAACTTTCTTAAAAAAGATCAAAATAAAGATTTAGAATTAGCTGCTGAAGATCTAAGAATGGCTACGAGGCATCTTGGAAACATCGTCGGCAAGGTTGATGTCGAGGAAATTCTTGGATCTATATTTAAAGACTTTTGCATAGGTAAATAAAATACCTCTTGTATTCCTTATATACCTCGTTACATTCATCATATGACTAAACAAAGCTATGATGTCGTAGTAATAGGGGGCGGACATGCTGGTTGTGAAGCAGCAGCAGCATCCGCTAGAATGGGCGTAAATACTGCTCTTTTTACTCATAAAATAGAGACTATTGGAGAGATGTCGTGCAACCCTGCTATTGGAGGACTTGGAAAAGGGCATCTTGTAAGAGAAATAGATGCTTTAGATGGTGTAATGGGTGTAGTAGCCGATAAATCAGGTATTCAATTTAGATTATTAAATAGAAGTAGAGGTCCAGCGGTGCAGGGACCACGTACTCAATCAGATAGAGCTTTGTACAAAGAGCATATGCAGAAGATTTTACTAAATTATAAAAATTTGGACGTAATTGCAGATCCAGTTGTTAAATTTTTATTTGAAGCAGATAAAATTATAGGTTTTGTATGTCAAAGTGGAAAAGAAGTTAGGACTAAGGAGCTTATATTAACTACCGGCACTTTTCTTAACGGATTAATACATATAGGTGAAACTCAAATACCAGCGGGTAGGTACGATGAGAAACCATCTACAGGTTTAAGTGAGCAATTAGCAAAATTTAAAATGCAAATAGGAAGATTAAAGACAGGTACACCACCGAGACTAGATGGTAGTACTATTAACTATGATGATTTGGAAATGCAACCAGCTGATGATGATCATTACTATTTTTCTTTCCTTACAAACAAAATTGATAACAAACAAATCAAATGTGGGATGACTTATACTAATAACGAAGTCCACAAAATTATTAGTGATAATATTTTACGAAGCGCAATGTATTCTGGAAACATTAAAGGTGTCGGACCACGATATTGTCCATCCATTGAAGATAAAATTGTAAAATTTAAAGAGAAACAAAAACATCAAATATTTCTTGAACCTGAAGGATTAAAGGACAATACTATTTACCCAAATGGTATATCTACTTCACTTCCTGAGGAGATACAGCTTAAAATATTAGCTAAAATCAAGGGTTTAGAGCAGGTTAAGATGAAAAGAGCTGGATACGCGATAGAGTACGATTATGTGGATCCAAGAGAACTTAATGCCACTTTAGAAACCAAAAAAATTAAGTCATTATTCTTAGCAGGACAAATTAACGGTACTACTGGTTATGAGGAGGCAGCCGCTCAAGGCCTGATTGCAGGTATTAATGCTGCTTTAAAAATCAAAAATAAATCTGAGTTTGTTTTAGATAGATCAACTTCTTACATTGGTGTGATGATTGATGATTTAATAACTAAAGGTGTTACGGAACCTTATCGTATGTTTACCTCTAGAGCAGAATACAGATTAACATTAAGAGCTGACAATGCAGATCAGCGATTAACAGATCTTGGTATAAGTTTACATTTGGTAGGGCCTGAAAGAAAAAAAATATTTTTAGAGAAGAAAAAAAATATTTCTTCATTAAACAATTTTTTAAGATCTAAATTTATGACCCCCAATGAAGCAAAAAAATATGACATTAAAATTGCTATGGATGGAGTCAAAAGATCATGTTTAGAGATAATGGGCCAACGAAAAGTAAATATGGCAAAAATAAGGCAAATATTTAGCGACATACCTGTATTTCCTGAGTCTATAGAAAGTCAGGTTGTAACAGATTCTCATTACATGGGTTATTTGAAGAGGCAGGAGCAAGATATTAAATCTTTTAAGAAAGATGAGTCAGTCATCATCCCTGATAATATAAATTATGAAAATTTAAGTGGTTTATCTAATGAGGTTAAGTCGAAGCTCATTTCTATAAGGCCTAAAACGTTAGGACAGGCTATCAGAATAGACGGTATAACTCCTGCAGCTGTAATAATCTTATTATCTCACATTAAAAAGCTTAAATTTAAAGCCACTGCTTAATGCAGGATAATGAGGTCATAAATATTCTTCAAAACCAACTTAAGTTTAGCAAAAGAAATATATCAGACATTAAAATCTATTTAAGCGAATTGCTTAGGGCTAATAAAAAGCACAATTTTATATCTAAAAGTACTGAAAATGCAATTTGGCATAGACATGTACTTGATTCTGCACAGTTAGTTAAATTTATTGATTTTTCCAAAGGCTCCTTGTCAGATTTAGGCTCTGGAGCTGGTTTTCCAGGCTTGGTTTTAGCTTTATTTAATAAAAATAAAGACTTTCACGTGAAATTATATGAAAAATCACCAGTTAAGAGAGCCTTTTTAATGGATATTAGTAAGAAATTGTCAATTAACGTTGAAATTCTTAACGATGTTTACCAAGATTTTATTGATACAGATTACATAGTTAGTAGAGCTTTTAAAAAAATCGAAGCGATAATACAAGTTTCACGTGAAATCGCCAAAAAGTCCCATAAATTAATAGTTTTAAAAGGTCAAAACGCACAGGAAGATTTAAAAAAAGCTTTCATTAAGGAAAAATACGATTATAAACTTGAAAATAGTATTACAAATAAAGACTCTAAAATAATTATAGTCGATTTTAAAAAATGACGACAACAATTTCCGTAATTAATCAAAAGGGTGGAGTGGGAAAAACAACAACGGTAATAAATTTAGCTGCCTCATTGTCCATTTTGGGTCAAACAAATCTTGTTATTGATCTGGATCCACAGGGGAACGCCACAACAGGATTTGGAAAAAGCAACAGTGATGAAGATAAAAATATTTATAATCTATTGATCAAAAAAATTAGTCTTGCGCAGGCAATACAAAAAACTAATATACAAAATTTAGATATTGTAGGGTCACATGTAAATTTATCTGGTTTAGAAGTTGAAACAGCAAATGATGCAAGAAGAGCATTTGTTTTAAAAGAAATTTTATCGTCAGAAAAATCAGGGTTACTTAAAAAGTATGATAATATATTTATAGATTGCCCGCCTTCTTTGAGCCTCCTTACAATTATGTCTTTAGTTGCATCCGACGAATTATTAGTTCCTTTACAAACAGAATTCTTTGCCTTGGAAGGAATCACTCAGCTAGTTAAAACAATTGATAGAATAAAAGAAAATTTAAATCCCACACTTTCTATTAGGGGAATATTGTTAACTATGTTTGATAAAAGAAACAAACTTTCATCAGAAGTAGACAGGGAAGCAAGAAATTATTTTAAAGACAAAGTTTATAAAACTGTAATTCAAAGAAATGTAAGATTGTCAGAAGCACCATCTCACGGCTTGCCTTGCGTTATTTACGATAAAAGTTGTGTTGGAAGTAAATCATACTTTAAGTTAGCTGAAGAATTTAAAAATAAGATAGAAAGCGCTGCATGAGTAAAGGAAAAAAAAAGGGATTAGGTCGAGGTTTATCTGCTTTGTTTGGTGACGAAAAACCGAAAGAAGAAAAAAAAGAAAATATTAGTATAAACAAAGTTTTGATTGGCGATTTAAGTAGAAATCCTTACCAACCAAGGCAAAATTTTAGTGAAGAAAAATTAGAAGAATTAGCTAATTCAATTAAAAAAAATGGCATTATTCAGCCAATAGCTGTTAGACCAAGCAAATCAGGTTCAGAAAAATATGAAATAGTAGCGGGTGAAAGAAGGTGGTTAGCAGCGCAAAAAGCCGGATTACATGAAATCCCAGTAACTATACTAGAATTAAGTGACGTAGAATCTTTAGAAGTTGCGATAGTTGAGAATATACAGCGTGACGATCTTAATCCTATTGAAGAGGCAAGAGGCTATAAAAGATTAAATTCTGAATTTGACTATGATCATGAAAGTATATCTAAACTTATGTCTAAAAGTAGGAGTCATATC
Organism: uncultured Pelagibacteraceae bacterium; assembly: GCA_902593905.1. Lineage (GTDB taxonomy): Bacteria > Pseudomonadota > Alphaproteobacteria > Pelagibacterales > Pelagibacteraceae > Pelagilacustribacter. Next base: position 143,453 of record CACJKF010000001.1, read on the forward strand.
AGTAACACGCTAAGACTGTTGACATTACCACAAGATGTTATTGCAATGTTAGAAGAAGGGACACTTACATCTGGTCAAGCGAGACCATTAATTGGATTATCTAATGCATCTTCCATTGCAGAGGAAATAGTGTCAAAAAATTATAGTGCAAGAAAAGTCGAATATTTAACGAGGTCAAAAAAGGGTACAAGTAAAGAAAAAAAAGAAGACGCAAACATTTTAAAAACTCAAGAAAAAATTGAAAAAGTTTTAGGATTAAAAATTAGAATTTCAAATAAAAAAAATAATTCAGGAAAATTGATTATAGAGTATAAAGATTTGGATCAATTTGAAATGATATCTAAGTTGTTGACTAAGCATTAGCCATTTCGCATATATCAACAATCAGTTTCTTTATTATAATATTTTTATTAATTAAAGAATTTGACTTAAGTTGTATTTCAGTATCATAAGTTTTTTTTTGTAATTTTTTTATTTTATCTATCCCCCATTTATTTGCTTGAATTGAAAAATTTGTTTTATCTTTCCAAAAGATAGGGGGTTTCAAAGCGTTTATCGCGCTTTCTAAACTCGTTGTAGTATCTCTATTACTTACTTGTAATAATCTATTTACATTATTATTAATCAAATTTAGATAATAAATGTTTTTTTCTGCTTCTATTACAGTAGTGCCTAATAATTTATTTGTTTTTACTTTCTCTCCCATAAGTGCAAAATCCTTTAAAATATTAAAATTACTATTGGTTTCTGGATCAAGAAGCTTTTTTAATTTTTCATCGTCAATTTTTTTATCATCAAATAAAGCTATTATTTTATTTAATTCATTATTAAGTTTGACTCTGTCTAGTCCGCTATTTTCAGTAATATAATTAAGATTATTAGGTGTTAAACCAATGAATCCGGCTAGTTTATTTTGTATAATTTTTTTAATAGTTATTTCGTTATCGTTGTAACATGGAATAGTCGCTAATTTGTCAGATTTTTCGAAATAGTTTCTCAATTTTGATTTTTTGTCTAATATTTCAGAAAATAAAAAAACCTGACAATCTGTATCTACTTCTTCTATTTCAAAAATTATCTCTAAAGCTTTGTCATTTGTATTTTCTATAAAAAAAATTTTTTCCTTTTGAAAAAGTGAAATATTATTTATTTCGTTAAAAAATATATTGTTGTTTTGTAATATCTCCTCTTGATTAAATGATATAATTTCGGCCGTCTTATAATGTGATCTAATTAGTTTTTTAAAGTCACTTTTTAAACCTAGGTTTTCACCGTAAAATAAACTTATTCTATTATGAAGATCTTTAATACTTTGTTCTATTATATAACTTTTATAAATCACTTAGTCTTCTATCTAATTTTTCTATAATTTCTTCTGAAATTCCTTTTTTAATAATTTCCATCAATTTTTTTTCATTTGACAGTGTTTGGACGTGTCTTATTCCAACCTTATAATCTCCAGATTTTTTTACCACAAAGCTTTTAGTCTCTAACTTTCCTGGAATATTGTAATTAACAGTTGCGGACACGTCTAGTTGATATTTTACAATTTCGTTTTTATCATTTTTTTCTTTAATCGATTTTGTTTTTTTCGTGTCCAAACTAATTTTTACTAAATTATTTGCATTTTTGTTAGAGAATAATAAAATATTATTTTTAATCTCGTAATTTATTCTATTTTCCCCTTTAGTATTTATTTCAACGAAGTTTATATCTTTCAATCCCTCTTTCTTCATGACCTGAAAACCGCAGTTATTAAGTAGAAGAACAGAAAGAAAAACAATTATATTGGTTGTAAGTTTTTTCATTTTTTATCCACTATATAATTAATAATTTTATTTTTAACGAATATTGTTCTTAAAATTCTCTTATTTTCTAAATATTTTTTTGCTTTAGAATTTGAGATGACAATTTTATTAATTTCTTCTTCCATTAAATTTTGTTTTATTTCAATAATATCTCTCGTTTTACCATCGACTTGAATAGCTAATTTAGTTTGGTTAATTGTATATTTTTCATCAATTTTTGGCCATTCATTTAAATTTTTACATTTTAGTAACTCCAAACATTCATTAGCAAGATGAGGTGTAAAAGGTATCATCAACTTCATAACTTTTGTTAAATTATCAATAAGAATTTTTTTTCGAATCCCAGAGCTTGGAGTTTTTTTGAAAAAATTGTAAATTTCATAAAAATGTGCAATAGAAACATTAAATCTAAAGCTTTCGATTGATGCATCAATTTTATTTACAAAATTATTTATTTCTGAAATAAATTTATTCTCTTTTTTCTCATCTTTTTGTAATTCCTTCATATTCAATATTGACATATTAAGGTTCCATATTTTCTGAAGAAACTTATTTGCAGAAGCTACACCACTGTCAGACCATTGCACGTCTTTTTCTGGTGGACTGTCTGATAAAATAAACCACCTTACGGAGTCAGCACCATATTGCTCAATCATAGTTTCAGGATCAATTGTATTTTTTTTTGATTTAGACATTGACTCAGCAGGTCCGACTATGACCTTACTTTTGTCTTGTATTTTTAATACTGTGTTTGAGTCAACTCTTATAACTTCATCTGGATACAACCAATTACCAGATTGATCTTTATATGATTCATGACACACCATTCCTTGGGTGAATAAATTTTTAAACGGCTCGTCTAATTTAATTTTTTTATTATATTTGTTTATTCCTTTTGTAAAAAATCTTGAATATAGTAAGTGCAATATTGCGTGCTCAATACCACCTATGTATTGATCAACAGGCATCCAATAATTTACCTCTTTTTCATTGAATGGTGAGGCCTTATGATTAGGCGAGCAAAATCTTAAAAAATACCAAGATGAGTCAACAAATGTATCTAGGGTGTCGGTTTCTCTTATTGCTTTTTTTCCTGTTGATTTTTGAACTGTATTTTTCCAAGACGGATGTTTTTCAAGTGGATTTCCTTGAGATTGAAGGTCTATATCTTCTGGTAATTCTATTGGCAATTCATCTTTTTCAACTGGCACAACCGAGCCATCTTCTAAATAAATCATAGGAATAGGGCATCCCCAGTATCTTTGTCGAGAAATTCCCCAGTCTTTTAATCGGTATAAAGTTTTTCTCTTTCCTAAACCTTCTTTTTCGATTTGATCAATAATTTTATCTTTGGCTTTACTTACCTCTAGATTATTTAAGAAATCTGAATTGATCAATTTTCCATTCCCCGTAAAAGCTTCACTAAGAGCTAAGTCGCTATCGTTTGACACTACTTTAATAATTTCTAAATCATATTTTTTAGCAAAGTCAAAATCTCTTTGATCATGAGCTGGACATCCGAATATCGCACCACTTCCGTAATCCATTAAAACAAAATTAGCAAAATATATTGGTATTTTTTTGTTATTAATAAAGGGGTGTTCTACAAATGCTCCAGTGTTGTAGCCAACTTTTTCTGCATTAGCTAAAGCCTCTTCTGTTGTACCAGTTTTATCACATTCCTTTTTAAATTTTTCAAAATCCGGTTTATTTCTAAAATTTTTATTAAAGGGATGATCTACTGATAAAGCAATAAAGCTTGCCCCAAAAATTGTATCCGGACGAGTCGTAAAAACATTAATTTTTTCATTTTTTGATTTAATTTTAAAATTTATTTCACATCCATAAGATTTTCCAATCCAATTTTTTTGCATAAGTTTTACTTTTTCTGGCCATCCTTTTAGATTTTCCAAATCTTTTAAAAGTTCTTCCGAAAATTTAGTAATGTTAAAAAACCATTGATTTAGTTTTTTTCTTTCTACCGGAACATTTGATCTCCAGCCTTTTCCATCAATTACTTGCTCATTTGCTAAGACTGTTTTTTCTACTGGATCCCAGTTTACGTAGGTTTCTTTTCTAGAAACTAAGCCCTCTTTAAAGAAATCAATAAATAGCTCCTGCTGATGCTTATAATAATTTTTATCGCAAGTGGAAATTTCTAAATCCCAATCAATTGATAACCCGAGCATCTTTAGTTGTTTTTTCATGGTTAAAATGTTCTGATTAGTCCATTTTCTTGGGTGAAGTTTATTAGCTTTAGATGCATTTTCAGCCGGCAAGCCAAATGCATCCCAACCCATAGGATGTAAAACATTAAAACCATTTAAATATTTATAACGTGCAATCACGTCACCAATAGTATAATTTCTTACATGACCCATATGTATTTTGCCAGATGGATATGGAAACATCTCCAAGCAATAAAATTTTTTCGATTTCGGGTTTTTATTATATAATTTTAAGCTTTCGAATTTTAATTGCCATTTTTTTTCAACTTTTTGAAAGCTAAATCTTTCCATTAAGATCTTTATCTTTTTTTCTTTTTTTTATCTTCGACTTGCAGCAAAGCTGCTTTTCTTATAATTGTGCTCGTAAGTTCTTCACTAATCTTTGATTTATTTAGAAGAACTGTTTTACAATTTTGAACAGTAGAACAGTTTTTTTTATGTATAATAATTTTAACACTATCACTCCTTACTTCATTTGATAAGAATCTTACAGAAATTTTAATGGACTCTTTTTCATTGTTGTTTTCAGAATACCAATCGGTAACAATCATTCCTCCAGAGTAATCAACTGTAGACAAAGGCATGAAATCTAAAATTTCCAGCGAAGCTCTCCACAAAGGGTTTGAAGTACTAAATTCGTAGGTAGTTTTCCTATTTAATATACCACCCATACTTACTCCTCTACCTTCTTCTACGTTTTTCCTAGCTTTAGCTTTTGCAGTATCAGGCATAGTTCTTTGATCAACAGGTTTATAGAATCCGCAAGAAAGAAGAGGAAATGAGATTAGTATTAATTGTAAGATTTTTAATATTTTCATGATAAATCTATTTATAAATATCATAATTTAAAAAAAAATTACGTAATATTAGATGAGCGAAAAAAAAACGAATTTTTTCATCAAATTCAACTGTATTATGTTGCATAAATACAACATAAGTTAATAAAAACTACTAAAAATAGGGAAAAAGCGATTTATTCAGCAAAAATTTGGTAATTATTACCCGTTTAATAATAATTATTAAATCTAATAACAAAGGAAAAATATGAGAAATATAATCAAAACTCTAGTTGTTTTATTCTCAGCTTCTTTATTTTCTGTAGTAGCAAAAGCAGGTGAACTATCAGTAACAGGTTCAGCTACAGCTACTTTAGTTCATAACGGCGGAGTAAATCACCTAGGAAAAGGTTTGGGTATAACTAACGAACTTATGTTCAGCGCTACAGGCGAATTGGACAACGGTTACTCTTGGAAATACCACACTGAGTTAGATATGGCTGATGGCGGTGCTGCAAGCAACGACGATACAGCTTTAGTAATCACATTAGGTGACATGGGTACTTTAGGTATTTATGATGCTGAAGGTGGATTATCTACAGAAACTGGTTACGGTATCGGTGCAGTAGGAGTTGGTCAAGACTATTCTAACACTATGACGCAAACTGGTATGGGAACAGATATCTCAAGTGATACAAACATAACGTACACAATGCCATCAGGACTATTACCTTTTGGAATCGTAGGTGCAGTAGGATACGCTCCGAACACAGCTGACGGTCAAGGTAACAGCCAGAAAAATACTGGTGCATTGAACGTTGTAGACGCTGACGGACAAAATGCAACACAATACAGACTAACAGCTGCTCCAATCGATGGTTTAAAAATTGGTGCTGACTATTACGAAGTAGGTGGAGCTTCTTCAGCTTTAGGTCAAGAGCATACTTCAGGTAACTACTACGCGCAGTATGCAATTGGTAACTTTAAAGTTGGTATGTTCCAAGGTTACATGGAAACAGGTGTAGCAAACAAACATGCTACAGCGAGTGCTGATACAGCAACTGCTAAAAATGGTGACAGATATGACTCTGATGGTTTCGGTATAGAATTTGCCGTAAATGATCAGGTGTCTGTTTCATATTCAGAAGAAGAGTATGAAAGAACTGACTACCAAACAATAACTGCAGGATCTTCAACAAGAGTTGTATCTTCAGTAACTTCAGATGCTAAATACATTCAAGCAGCTTACAATATCGGTGGAGCAACTGTGGGCGTAGCTCTAGTTGACACTGATAATTCTGACTTTACAGCTGGTCGAGAAGAGAGCAGAACTGTATTCTCAATTGCAATGGAATTTTAATTGAGACTTAATAGTTAATTAAAAAAGCCGGTCAAATATGGCCGGCTTTTTTTTTACCTCTGATAAAATAGCAAACCCATCACTTTTCACATTTTTAAGCTTGTTTAAATTAGAAATTTTTATTCCACCAAGAGGAATTATTTTGTTTAGGTAAGTGAAAATATATCTGTTGAACTTTATTACGCCCAAATATCTATCATTTTTCTTGTAATCAACTACAAATAATTTTGATAATAAAATATAACTACACCCTTGTAATTTTTTCATGAAGATTTCTTTATGGTTATGTGCTGATCCAATAATTTCAAAGTTGAATTTTTTTAAATGCAAAGATTTAAAATTTCTATTATGAGCTGAAATATAAAGCCCATCAGATTTTAAATTGACTCCCAATTGAATGTTGTTAGCAACAAAAAACTTAATTTTTTTAATCTTGCATGTTTTTCTAAACTTTATTAAATGATCTAAATTATCGATTTTACCATTATTTCTGTAAATAATGATAAACTTATTACTTTTTTTAATGTTTCTTAAATTTATATCTTTGATACTTTCTACGATAAAAAAATATTTTTTTTTAAAAGTAAACATATGAGCAGCATAATAGAAAGATTTGATAAAATAAATTCTAATATAAAAAAAATTAAATCTGAGCGTTCTGTAAATATTGTAGCAGTAAGTAAAACGTTTTCTTTCGAGCATATAAAACCCTTAATTGATCATGGACATACACATTTTGGGGAAAACAAAGTTCAGGAGGCTCTTGCAAAGTGGTCAAATTATAAAAGGGAAAATCAACATCTAAAACTTCATATGGTTGGTAAATTGCAAAGCAATAAAGCAAAAGATGCATATAAATTATTCGATTATATTCATTCTTTAGACAGCAAAAAACTTGCAGATATTTTTTCAAAATGTGAGAAAGACAATAAGAAAAAGATTAAATATTTTATTCAAGTAAACATTGGCAATGAATTACAAAAATCTGGCTTACCAATAGATGAAGTAGAGACCTTTTATAACTATTGTATAAAAGAAAAAAATTTAAATATTTTAGGCCTAATGGCTATACCTCCTAACGATGAAAATACCCTCCAATATTTTAAACATTTAAATAATTTAAATGCGTCCCTGGGTTTAAAAGAACTTAGTATGGGAATGTCATCTGATTACTTAGACGCTATAAAATTTAATGCCACTTTCGTTAGAATTGGAAGTTCTATATTTGGACCTAGGTCTTAATAATTTCTACCTTAGTATTTTTTTTAACTACCTCGGCTAATTTTTTTAAATTTCTTTTTTCAATAGCGATACACCCCTCAGTAGGTTCGAATTTTTTTTTTGCAACATGTAAAAAAATTGCACTTCCTTTATTTTTTCTAGTAGGATTCATATTATAATTTAACACAAAAATAATATCGTAAATATTATCTGATCTAAAAAGTTTTTCAGATTTAAATTTAAATGGATATTTTATAAGTTTGTTATATTTATTTGATTTTGGATCATCACACCAGCCCATATTCTCTTTTATGAAATTTTTCCTAATTTTTGTTTTAAAATTCTTAATTCTATCTTTCCTATATAATACTTGTCTTATTTTAAATAAACCTATTGGAGTGATCAAATCTCCTTCCTTTTTTTTTATATTAATTCCTCTTTTACCAATAGCGCATTTTACTTTATAATGACCATAACTAAGAATTTTATTTTTTATAATTATATGCATAAATTTAATATTTTAATCTTTGGTCCAAAAAATTTTACATCTGCACTCGAAGAATTAAGACCATATTTAAAGTTTTCATTTTTTTCAATTCAAAAAATTACAAATGACACTTTGTCAAAAAATTTTGACGGTTTCATCTGTCATCAAGATGTTTCTGAAGATAAAGAATTCAACAAATTGGTTGAATTATCAAATTGTTTTAAAATTTTAGCAACTAATAAAAATACAAGTAAAACAAAATTTTTTGATCATTCTTTAAAACTTCCAGCTTCTCTTAAAGATTTTAACGACATTATTGAAAATAGTGCTGCTAAAAAGCAATTTAATAAAAATTCATCGATAAGAATTAAGTCATATTTTCTAGATAAAAATCAAAAGAAACTCATCAAAGAAAACAGTTTTATAATATTGACTGAAAAAGAAATTCAACTTCTAGAACTATTCTTGTCTCAAAATAAACCAATATCTAAAAATTCGATATTATCTACAGTGTGGAAGTATTCCTCAGACGCGGATACGCATACAGTTGAAACTCATATTTATAGATTGAGAAAAAAAATAAATGAAAAATTTTCAGATGAAAAATTTATAGTTAATTTTAAAGAAGGCTACTCCATTTGAAAAAGAGAAATAAAATAGCTTACGATTTATATTCTAATAAATATCGTAAAAGAGTGATTAAGCCGAAAAAAGGTAAAGGAAGTTTTAAGAGACGGAAAAAATAGCTTAATTTAGTCTCGCTCCAATTATCTGAATAACTTTTGAGGACAGTTCAGTACCTTTTTCTAAACTTTCTTTAATATTTTTACCATTTAAAAAGCCGTGTAGAAAACCACCGGCAAATAAATCTCCAGCGCCAGTAAGATCAACTATATTCAGATTTTTTTTTGCTGAACATTCAAAAACTTCTTCACTTTTGATTGCCAAGGATCCTTTATCACCACGTGTAATAACAATTAATTTTTCTAATCTTTTTGCAAAATTTATCACGTCATTAAAATTTTTTGCATCGATCAGAGACATAATTTCTTGTTCGTTTGCAAATGTAATATCTAACTTATTTTTAACTAGTTCTAAAAAGTTAGTTTTGTGTCTCTCCACACAAAATAAGTCCGATAATGACATAGCTACTTTATTGGAACAACCTATTGCTTTTTCAAAAGCTGTTTTAGGTTCACCTTCATCCCATAAGTATCCTTCTAAAAATAACATTTCACTCCCTTTTACAGCATCAACGTTTATATCCTTTTCATTAATTTTACCGGCTGTTCCAAGAAAAGTTACCATTGTTCTTTCTGAGTCTGGTGTGATCAATATTAAGCATGTACCAGTTGGTATAGACTCTTTCTTTTTTTTATAAAAGTAGACGACTTTTTCTTTTTTCAATCCTTCTTCGTACTTTAAGCCTAATTCATCATCACTTACTTTTCCGATAAAACCAACTTCATTACCTAGTTGAGAAAGTCCAACTATTGAATTAGCAACAGACCCACCTGATACAGTTTCTTCTATTTTAAGGGAAGATATTAGTTTTGTAATTTCATCCTCATTAACAAGTTTCATTGTGCTTTTTGTTAAATTGTTTTGAGCAATAAAGTTGTCATCAACTTTACAAAATACATCGACAATCGCATTGCCTATTCCTAATATTTTCATCTAAGCTTTTTTTGTCTTAATAGGTTTTTTTCTATTTGGATAGCAGCTTTTGCAAATTTTACAAGTAATACCATAACAATCTCGAGCCTTGCAGTATTCCCTTCCATACCAAATAATTTGCAGATGAAGTTTATTCCAGTGCTTTTTAGGAAATATTTCTTTTAAGTCTTTTTCTGTTTGAACTACATTTTTTCCATCAGTCAAGCCCCACCTTTGTGCTAATCTGTGTATGTGAGTGTCCACTGGAAAAGCAGGGTATCCAAAACCTTGAGACATAACAACACTAGCCGTTTTATGTCCAACACCAGGTAGTTTCTCTAGTTCTTCATAAGTTCTTGGAACTTTACCTTTATATTTCTCAATTAGAGATTTTGACAAATAAAAAATGCTTTTTGCTTTAACTCTGAAGATACCAATTTTTCTGATTAAACTCTCAATTTTTTTTCTTCCTAGTTTTACAAAATGTTCAGGTTTATTATATTTAGGGTATATATTTTTTGTTACATTATTCACATTAACATCAGTGCACTGAGCAGAAAGTAAAACTGATATAAGAAGAGTAAAGGTATTTTTGTAGTTTAATGGAATTGGAACTTTAGGATAAGTCTTATCTAAGATCCTGATTATGATCTTCGATTTCGCTCTTTTATTCACTTAAAATCTAACAGATCTCTCATTGAGTAGAGACCAGATTTTTTATTAGTTAACCATTTCGCTGCAGCCAGTGCTCCCTCAGAATATAGCGCTCTATCAAAAGACTCGTGGTTTAAAGTTATTATTTCTTTTCCACTTGAAAAAGTTACCTCATGCATCCCTATAACTTCGCCTTTTCTAATAGAGTTAAAATTTATTTTTTTTCCATAAGGAAAAGTTTTTTTGTTAAGATATTTTTTCCCAATCATACTATAAAATTCCTTATTTTGCCCTTTAGCAACACCTTGCCCTAACATCAGAGCTGTTCCAGATGGATAATCTTTCTTATGTTTATGGTGAACCTCAAAAATTTTGCTTAAAAAATTCTTTCCAAGAGACCCGGAGGCTATCTCTGTTAAGTACATTAATAAATTAACGCCTATACTCATATTTCCAGCTTTTAAAATAGGAATTTTTTTTGAAAATTTCTTGATTAAATTTTCCTCTCTTTTTGTAAAACCTGTTGTACCTATAACCACTTTCTTTTTTTGTTTAGCCGCTATTTTCAGAATTTCAATAGTACATTTAGGAACTGTAAAATCTATAATTACACTGGCTTTTTTAAATGCCTCTGCGGAATTTAATTTTGGTTTTATTCCAGAAATTTTTTTATCTATCTTTCTGCTTTCGGTCAAAGCAACAATTTTAAAAGATTTGTTTATATTAGCAGATTTTATAAGTTGCTGACCCATTCTACCTATACAACCCGTAATAGCTAAGTTAATTTTTTTCATTTTGCCACCCAATAAATAATTACAACAATAATAATAACAATTATAGTCCAAATAGATAAATTGGTTAAAAATTGTTTTAATTTACTATTGGTGGATAAAAAACCAGGTAGGATTAGTGCAAGTACAGCAACAAGAAATATTGCAGACATTATTTGATCAGCGTGCATTTAAATCAAGATCTCTTCCAAAATTTTTTTGCTTTCTCAAAAAAACTCTTAATTACAGGGTCTGGCTTATTGGATTCTATTTCATTGAATTCCTCTAGTATTTCTTTTTGTCTCTTTGAAAGTGCGGTTGGTACTTGAGTAACAATTCTTATATAAAGATCTCCAAATAAATTTCTTCTTAAGATCGGCATCCCCTTTCCTTTTAATCTAAATTGTTTGCCGTGTTGTGTTCCTGATGGAATTTTTATCTTTGATTTACCTCCATCAATTGAAGGTACTTCAACCGATGTTCCTAAAGCAGCGTCAGAGAATGAAATTGGGAGTTCGTAGTACAAATTTTCATCAGATCTTTTAAATATGTTGTGGTTGTCTATTGAAATAAATAAATATAGATCTCCGTTTGAAGCGCCTTTGGATCCTGCCTCGCCTTTTCCAGACAATCTTATTCTTGTACCATCATCGACGCCTTTTGGAATTTTCACAGTCACATTTTCGTTAGCTTGCGTTTTTCCATTACCATTACAAACACCACAAGGCGTGCCAATCATCTCACCGTAGCCACTACATTGTGGGCAAGTTTGTTGAACAGTAAAAAAACCTTGATTAGTTCTTACTTTACCTCTTCCAGCGCAATAATCACACTTCATCGGCTTTGAACCTTTTGCAGCTCCGCTTCCTGAACATGATCTACAAGACTTATAGGTCGTATATCTTACATTTTTTTCGGTGCCCTTATAAGCGTCTTCCAGACTGATACTTACATCATACCTTAAATCATTTCCTCTACTAGATCTTCTAGAAGAACCACCACCAAAATCGCTAAAAAAATCCTCAAAAATATCTGAGAAAGATGAATTATCAAACCCCCCAAATCCCTGGAAGCCACCTCCACCTCCACCTTCAAAAGCTGCATGACCAAATTGATCATAATTAGCTTTTCTTTTGTCATCCGAGAGTATGTGATATGCTTCACTTGCCTCTTTAAATTTTTCTTCAGAGGATTTATCACCTTTATTTTTATCGGGATGGTATTTAAGAGCTAGTTTTCTGTATGCTTTTTTAATTTCGTCTTTAGAAGCACCTTTTGGGATACCTAAGACATCATAACAATCTCTTTTAGCCACAGGACGTCTCCTTATTTTTTATCTTAGGCGCTCTTTTCTTTATCTTCTTTTACGTCTTCAAAGTCTGCATCTACAACGTTATCTTTATCATTAGGTTTCGTTTCTTTAGAACTACCAGTGCCTTTTCCATCATCATTTGGTTTTTGCTGGCTTTTATATACTGCTTCACCTAATTTCATAGAAGCTTGAATTAAACTTTGTGTTTTTTTCTTTATATCTTCTATATCTGTACCTTCTAGAGATTTTTTTAAATCAGCTATTCCGTTTTCAATTGCTTTTTTCTCCTCAGCAGAAACCTTGTCCCCGTGTTCTTTTAAACTTTTTTCTGTAGTAAACACTAGACTATCAGCTTGATTTCTTGCATCAACAGATTCTCTTTTCTTTTTGTCTGCTTCCTTGTTCGCTTCAGCATCCTTTACCATTTTATTTATTTCTTCGTCAGATAAACCACCAGAAGCTTGAATCTGAATCTTTTGTTCTTTACCGGTACCTTTATCTTTAGCAGAAACACTAACAATTCCATTAGCATCTATATCAAAAGTTACTTCTATTTGAGGAGTCCCTCTCGGTGCTGGCGCAATACCAACTAATTCAAAATTACCTAAAATTTTGTTGTCTGCCGCCATTTCCCTCTCTCCTTGTAATACTCTAATTGATACCGCAGGTTGGTTATCTTCAGCAGTAGAAAATACCTGACTTTTTTTTGTTGGTATTGTTGTGTTTTTCTCAATTAACTTTGTCGATACACCACCTAGTGTTTCTATACCTAAAGATAAAGGTGTTACATCTAAAAGCAAAACATCTTTAACATCTCCTTGCAACACTCCGCCTTGGATAGCAGCACCCATGGCAACTACTTCGTCAGGGTTAACACTCTTGTTTGGCTCTTTCCCGAAAAAGTTTTTTACAGTCTCTATGATTTTTGGCATTCTAGTCATTCCGCCTACAAGAACTATTTCATTAATTTCTGCGGCTGAAAAACCAGAATCCTTTAAGGCAGTTTTACATGGTTCTAAAGTTCTTTCGACTAGATCTTGAACTAAAGCTTCTAATTTTGCTCTAGTAAATTTTAAATTTAGGTGTTTCGGTCCTGTTTTATCAGCAGTTATAAATGGCAAATTAATCTCTGTCTGAGCTGCTGAAGAAAGTTCTATTTTTGCTTTTTCAGCTGCTTCTTTTAATCTTTGTAGTGCAAGCTTGTCTGTTTTTAAGTCAATTCCATTATCTTTTTTGAATTCGGATGCAAGATATTCAACAATGGAATCATCAAAATCTTCCCCACCTAAAAAGGTGTCCCCGTTAGTTGATTTTACCTCAAACACTCCATCTCCAATTTCAAGTATTGATATATCAAATGTACCACCACCCAAATCATACACTGCAATTTTCTTTCCTCCTTTTTTATCGAGTCCGTAAGCAAGTGATGCAGCTGTGGGTTCATTAATTATTCTAAGAACTTCAAGACCTGCAATTTTACCTGCATCTTTAGTAGCTTGTCTTTGTGAGTCATTAAAGTATGCAGGAACAGTAATGACGGCCTTTGTTACAGTCTGTCCTAAATACTTTTCAGCAGTTTCTTTCATTTTTTGCAAAACGAAAGCAGAGATTTGAGCTGGTGAATATTTTTTTCCTTTACCTTCTACCCATGCATCTCCATTATCAGATTTAACAATCTTGTAAGGAACTTTTGAAATATCTTTTTGCACTGATGGTCCATCAAATTTTCTTCCAATCAACCTTTTTACTGCAAATATTGTATCTCCAGCGTTAGTTACCGCTTGTCTCTTTGCTGGTTGACCAACCAATTTTTCTTCATTTTCTAAAAATGCAACAACAGAAGGAGTAGTCCTTGCTCCTTCTACATTTTCCAAAACCTTTGCTTGCGACCCGTCCATTATCGCTACGCATGAATTCGTGGTTCCTAAGTCTATTCCTATAACTTTACTCATTATATTTTCCTTCTGTTAATTTTTTATATGGGTGTTTTTTTCCCTTCTACAAGGTTCTTTTTTTGATTTTTTTTACTTATTTTCATGTTTTTTTGCATCTTTCTTCTTTGCAACCCCTACTAATGCTGGCCTTAATAATCTTTCACCCAACATGTAGCCTGGTTGGATCTCTTGAACTACAGTACCTGGCTCAGAGTTTTCGTCTTCAATTTCCGTCATTGCTTGATGTACATTAGGGTCAAACTTCGCTCTATTAACATCAATTTTCTTAATATTATTTTTTTCAAAAATAGAAATTAAATTTGTTTCAATAATATTTATGTTTTCTAAAAATTTATCTAGGTCCTTGTTTTCTTTTAAAGTATTGTCGTTTTTAATTGCAACTTTTGCTCTTTGTAAGTTATCCAATATTTCTAAACTTTCTTTAGCAAAATTAAATGATCCAAATTCAAACGCATCCTTGATTTCCTTTTCAAATCTTCGTCTTTGGTTCTCTATTTCGGCCAATGATCGCAATAATTTATCTTCAGTTTCTTTAAGTTTGTCCTCTACTGATGGTTTATTCTTTTCTTTTTTATTGTCTAAATTTGAGGAATTTTCCACCTCTTGATTTTTTGGCTTAATTTCTTGTTGTTTTTTTTTATCATTTTCTGACATTAGGATGCTATATAGTAAATATTTTTAAAATTACTAGATATAAATGAAAAAAATTTTAATAGGCACTCACAATCAAGGAAAATTTAAAGAATTAGCCTATCTTTTATCAAAGGGTTATAGGAAGATTTCTCCAAAAGCACTTAAACTTCCAAGTCCAAAAGAAACAGGTAAAACTTTTTCGTCAAACTCAAAATTGAAAGCAAAATTTTTTTCTAAATTTATAGATTTTCCAGTAATATCGGATGACTCTGGTCTGTGCATTAAATCTTTAGGAAATAAACCAGGAATATACTCGGCAAGATGGGCTAAAAAATATGGAAGTTTCAAAAAAGCTATGAGATTTATTTTAAAAAAATTAAGAGGAAAAAAAAGTAGATCTGCATATTTTATTTGCAGTCTTACTTATGTTTATTCATCAGGCAAGATAGTTACTGTAGAAGGAAAAATCCCTGGTAGAATTTCTGGTAAAATTTTAGGCAATAATGGATTTGGATATGATCCTATTTTTATTCCTTCAAAGATGAAAATTACATTTGGACAAATGAAAAAATTAAAAAAAATCAATATGGATCATCGTTTTATTGCTTTTCAAAAATTAAAAAAAAAAATTAAAATTTAACAAATTTGTTTTTATCTGTTTTGTAAATATTTAGTTCTTGCATTACTTTTTTATCCTTAAAGCTAAATGTACCAATTTTACCTTGAATTTTATTTTTAAATGAAAAATCTGCTACAGAATTTATCTTACCAAGTTTTTTCCAAGCATAGTAAATTAACCCTAAAGAGTCATATGCTAAAATGGTAATCTCGTTTGGGTAAGAGCTAAACTTTTTAAAATATTTTTCATTATATTTTTTAAATTCTTTATAGTTAACTGATGGATAATAAAGATTTCTTATACTATTTTCATAAAAAATACTTTCATCAAACCATTGGTTAACAGTAGTAAATAAAACTTTGTCTTGATTCACATCAGTATAAACTAAAGAAGTTAAAACACTTTTTAAGCTGTTTCCAAAATCTATTATAATAACAGAGTCAAAATTTACTCCTCCCAAAGTATATAATTGCTCTAATTTCTCTAACTCTCTTACTGATTGACTATCTTCTTTATCGATATACATTTTTTTTCTTAACTCTAAATTTTTTTTTCTTTGGGAATAATTTGTCAAAATTTCTATTTCACCAGTAAGAACTTCAGGGTTTGCACTATATTTAAAAATTTTAAACTGGCTTAGTTGAAATTTCTTTAATTTTTTTTCTATTAAGTCCGTATACTGGTTTTCTGGAAACATTATGACAGTTTTTTTCTTTTTTTGTTTCGCAATGAAATCAATTAAAACTTTAAGTTGAGACTCTAAACTTACACCAACACTAATCGTATTGCTTGTAAATTCAGGAACTATATTTGATGGTGAAATAAATATTAAATCATTATATTTTTTTACTTCATTAAAATCTTCAAAACTGATTGGTCCAATTATGATTTTTACATTATTATTTTTAAAATCTTGTATAGCAGAATTTAGTTTTTCTTTATTTTTAAATCCTGAGTCCCTAGGAATAACAAAAACGTTTTTATCACCGATTTCATCAAGAGCCAGTTGCAAAGAGTATAGAAGCGAGTTTCCTAATTCTCTAAACTCTCCTGTTAGCGGAGCGAGTAATCCAACTTTAAGAATTTTATTATCCTCATTACATAAAAGATTAGAATTAAAAAAAATTACAATATAGGATAATATTAATATTATTTTATTTTTCATTTTATGAAACTCTCATTAAATACTTTATATATTGTTTCCACTCCTATTGGAAATTTAGAAGATATTACTTTAAGAGCTATAAACGTACTTAAAAATTCAGACATAATTCTTTGCGAAGATACTAGACATTCAATTAAGTTACTTAATCATCTTGGTATTAAAAAAAAATTAATTTCTTATCATAAGTTTAACGAAAAAAAACAAACAAGTGTTATTATTGAATACATTAATCAGGGCAAAATTTTGTCTTTAATTTCTGATGCAGGAACTCCATTACTTTCAGATCCGGGTAAATTAATATTAAATGAGTGTTTGAAAAATAATATTTCCGTTGTGCCAATTCCAGGTGTTTCATCTATTACAACTGCTATGAGTGTTTCTGGATTTAGTGATAAGTTTTTATTTTATGGATTTTTACCAAAAACTGAAAAAAAAATTGACAATACTTTAAATGCACTTTCTTTGATTGATTATTCTTTAATTTTTTTTGTACCATCAATAAAAATTGATTTTTATCTTAAGAAATTTAACAAGTTTTTTTTAGGAAGAAAAATAATGATCGCAAAAGAAATTACCAAAGTTCATGAAGAATTTTTTAGAGACGAGGTTAGGAACATAAAATTGGTTAAAAAATCATTTATTCCTAAAGGAGAACTAACAATTGTAGTTTCAGAGAATAACATTAAATCAAAACCTATCGATAAAGAAAAAATTATCAACAAAGCAAAAATTTATTTAAAAAAGTATAGCTTAAAAGATACAGTTGATTTAATTATAAAATCAGAAAAAATCGATAAAAAAAAAGAAGTTTATAATTTGTGTCTTAAATTAAAAAATGAAAAAAAAAATTAGTTTAATTCTTTTATTCTTTTTCACGTCTTGTTCCTCGGTAGGTCAATTTGGTGCAGGAGTTGATATAACCTTTGATCCTAGAACCATTGGAATGCAAATAGATGATACAATAATGCAAAAAAATTTAAGTGCTCGATTAGCTTTAGCAGATAAAAAGTATTTTATATCAATCCAATCTGAAGTTAGAGATGGCAATATTTTTCTTTCTGGAAAAGTCGATCAACCTGAAGAAAAAATTAAAATTACAAAAATGGCTTGGGAAACAAAAGGAGTGAGGTCAGTTAAAAATGCTATCACAATTAAAGGTCAATCTTCCTTCAAAAGTACAGCAAAGGATATTTTGATTACAAGTCAACTGAGATCTGCTCTTATTTTTAACAAAAAAACAAAAGCAAGAAATTATACTTTGGAGACGATAAATAGAAATATTTACATATTTGGGATTGCAATGGACATTGAGGAAAAGAAAGAGGTCATAAATGAAGCAAACAAGATTTATGATGTTAAAAAAATATTTCCTTCTATTTATCTTGCCACGGAATTAAGTAGAAGCAAACTTTAAAAAGAGTAATCAATTACATCTGAAGAGTAAGCAGCAATAGAAGCTAAATTTAAAATTTCAGATGTAGTTGCCCTTAGTGGCGCAACCTCTATTGGTGAGCCTAAACCAATAAGTAAAGGTCCAATAAGTTTTCCTCCACCAAAAACTTTCATTAACTTAGTAGATATAGCTGCGCTATGCAGAGCTGGCATAATTAAAATATTTGCATTTCCTACTATTTTAGAAAATGGATAAATTTCTTGATAGATTGGATTAAGGGCTACATCAGGTTGCATTTCACCATCGAAATCAAAGTCAACTTTTTCTTTTTTTAATAGTTCAATTGCATCTCTAACATGTTTTGTATTTTTAGAAATAGGCTTGCCAAAAGTTGAATGAGATAAAAATGCTACCTTAGGGTTAAAACCAAATAGTCTTGCAACACGAACACATGATTTAGAAACTTTTACTAGTCTTTCTGGTGAAGGAAAATCTTGAACATTTGTATCAGCTACTAAGATCGTTTTTCCTTTAAGAGTTATCATTGTCATACCAAATATTTCTTCACCTTTTCTTGGCTCGGTTACTTTTTTTAATTTTTCAATAGATGCAGCATAATGCCTGATATTTCCAGTGACCATCGCATCTGCATCTTTACAGGCTATCATTGATGCGCCCCATGCAATTCGATCGTTTCTTACTAAACGATCAACATCACGTTCTAATTGGCCTTCACGTTGAAGTTTTTTATACAGATGTTTTACATATTTCTCTCTTTTTTCTTTATCTGTTGAGTTAACTATTTCAATCTTATAATTTTCATCCAAACCAATATTTTTCAATTGTTCTTTTATCCTTTTCTCCGCTCCTATTAAAATTGGCTTGCCCAGTTTATTTCTTCCAAATTCGATAGCTGCTTTAAGCATATTTTCATCTTCTCCCTCAGCAAATATAACTCTTTTTGGATTTTTTCTGACTTTTGCATTAATACCTTGCATTAAAGACATGGTTGGGTCTAATCGGTTAGTAAGTTGATCTTTGTATATTTCTATATCCGTAATATTTTTTCTGGCCACACCACTTTTCATTGCAGCTTGAGCAACAGCCGCGGGTATAACACTGATTAATCTTGGATCAAAAGTTGACGGAATTATATAATCTTTGCCATACCTTGGCCTGTCTCCTCCGTAAGCAGAAACTACTTCGTCTGGAACATTTTCCCTCGCTAAAAGCGCTATAGCATTCGCTGCAGCAACTTTCATTGCTTCATTTATTTCCTTAGCTCTTACATCTAGCGCTCCTCTAAAAATATAAGGAAATCCAATAAGATTATTTACTTGATTTGGATAGTCAGATCTTCCAGTAGCTATAATCGCATCCGTTCTGGCTTCTTTAATTAGTTCAGGTTTAATTTCTGGATCCGGGTTTGCGCAAGCAAATATAATAGGTTTGTCTGCCATAGATTTTACCATTTCTTTAGAAACCACATCTTTTGCAGACAATCCTAAGAAAACGTCGGCACCCTTCATGGCTTCTTCTAAACTTCTAAGCTTTGTTTCAATCGCATGAGCTGATTTGAATTGGTCAATATTTTTTCGTCCTTTATAAATTACTCCTTTGCTATCGCACATAATAATATTTTCACTTTTAACTCCAGAGCTTTTAAATAAATTAGCGCATGCTTGAGCTGAAGCCCCTGCCCCATTCACTACAATTTTTACCTTATCAATTTTCTTTTTAGAAATATCTAAAGCATTAATTAATGCTGCTGTTGTAATAATAGCAGTTCCATGTTGGTCGTCGTGAAAAATAGGAATATCTAAAAGTTCTTTTAATTTTTGTTCTATTAAAAAACAATCTGGAGCGGCAATATCTTCAAGATTAATTCCACCAAATGTCCCACCAATATTCTTGATTGTTTCGATAATTGAGTTGGTGTTATTGCTATTAATCTCTATATCTATAGAATCTATATCTGCAAATCTTTTAAATAGGACAGACTTTCCTTCCATTACAGGCTTTGAGGCTAAAGACCCCAAATTACCCAAACCTAATATCGCCGATCCATTACTTATAACGGCAACTAAATTTCCTTTACTTGTGTAGTCGTAAGCTAGATCGGGATTTTTGGCTATTTCTTTAACTGGTGCTGCAACACCAGGCGAATATGCAAGAGAGAGATCTCTTTTTGTTGTTAAAGGCTTACTCGAGTTAATCTCAATTTTGCCTGACTTTCCTTTTATATGAAAGTCAAGTGCCTCTTTATCTGAATAATGATCTATCTCTGTTTTCTTTGGCATTTATTTTAATGAGTATGTAATATAAAGAAAATTAATTCACTATAAATTTATGGCTTAATTTAGATCAAATATGAACTTACTTTCTTCGACTTCAATATTTAGTTTTTTTACGATAATCAGCAGAATTTTAGGCTACTTAAGAGATATTTTAATAGCTATTTTTCTAGGTGCTTCAATTTTTGCAGATACTTTTTTTGTTGCTTTTAGATTACCAAACACTTTTAGGCGTTTATTCGCTGAAGGTACCTTTAACGCTGCTTTTATACCCAGCTATACTTCAGCAAAAATAAAAAGTAAAAAAACAAGTAAAGCGTTTGCAGATGAAGTTTTAAGTCTTCTTCTAGTAATTTTACTTATAATAGTTACTATTGCTGAAATATTTACTCCATATTTAGTTTATTTGATTGCTCCAGGCTTCATTGGAGATGACCTTAAATTTAATCTTGCTGTTGAGTTTACAAGAATTACTTTCCCCTTCTTATTATTTGTAAGTCTTTCGTCTTTTTTTTCTGGAATCTTAAATTCAAACAATAAATTTGGAGCTGCAGCCGCAGCACCAATAATTTTAAATATTATTTTAATAATTAGTATTTTAGCATCTTATTCTTTAGATTTGAATATTGCAAAACAACTTTCATTTGGAGTTACGATAGCTGGAATTTTTCAATTAATATTTTTGATATATTTTACCTTTAAATTTTATAAACCAAATATTAAAATAAGTTTTAAAATCTCAAATAAAGCAAAATTTTTTTTTAATAAATTGTTACCAAGCATTTTTTCATCTGGTGTAACTCAGATAAATATTTTAGTGGGTACAATAATTGCATCTTTTCAGTCAGGTGCAGTCTCATATTTATATTATGCAGATAGAGTTTACCAAATTAATTTAGCCCTTGCCGGAATAGCTGTTGGAACAGTTTCTCTACCAGTTTTATCAAAAGCTTTTAAATCAAAAAACTTTTCGAAAGTTTCAAACATTCAAAACAAATCGATACAATTATCTCTATTACTTTCAATTCCGGCAAGTCTTGGTTTGATAATTGCGTCAGAAGAAATAGTTAATGGGTTATTTGGTTATGGTTCCTTTTCACCAAAAGATGTTGAGATGACAGCTGACGCTTTAATGTTTTTTGGTTATGGTGTAATTGCATTTGCATTAGTAAAAATTTTGTCCAATTTTTTTTTCGCTAGAGATAATACAAAAACACCATTTTATATTTCTTCATTTATTGTTTTTTTAAATGTTTCAATCAGTTTAAGTTTTTTCAATCAAATAGGATTTCTAATCATTCCAATTGCTACATCTATTTCTACTTGGATAGGAGTTTTAATTTTTATTTACTTCCTTAAGAAGAAAAATTATCTTCTTTTGCAAAGTGGATTATTTTACAACACTTTTAAGATTGTCATCTCGACTGCCATTATGTGCTTAGTGCTTATTTTCTCTTTAGAAAAATACTCAAGTTATCTTGATTATTCGTATGCTTATAAGTCAATTTATTTATTAATTATTGTAGGTTTCGTAGGAATTGTTTATTTGTTATCTTGTTACTTACTAGGATTATTAAAAATTAAAAATTATAAAACAAATTAAATGAGTAAAAAAAAATTAGTATTTTCTGGAGTTCAACCTACTGGAAATTTGCATTTAGGAAATTATCTTGGTGCGCTTAGAAACTTTGTTTCACTGCAAAAAGATATGGATTGTATTTACTGTGTCGTGGATTTACATGCTATAACTACTTTTCAAAATCCTGATGAATTACGAAAAAACGTTTTTGAAACAGTTGCGAGTTTTATAGCAACAGGACTAGATCCGGATAATAGCATTATATTTAATCAATCTTCCGTCTCAGGTCACGCTGAGCTAGCATGGATCCTCAATTGTGTTTCTAGAATTGGATGGTTAAATCGCATGACTCAATTTAAAGACAAAGCTGGCTCGGACAAGGAAAAAGCTAGTGTTGGCTTATATATTTATCCAAATCTAATGGCTGCTGATATTCTTCTTTATAAGGCAACACATGTGCCAGTAGGAGCTGATCAAAAACAACATTTAGAATTATCTAGAGATATTGCTCAAAAATTTAATAATGATTTTAAATGTAAAGATTTTTTTCCTTTACCGGAGCCATTAATTCCAAAAAACGTTTCTAGAGTAATGAGTTTAAGAGATGGAACAAAAAAGATGAGCAAATCAGAAGAATCTGACTATTCAAGAATAAATTTAAGAGATACTGCCGATGATATAACTAAAAAAGTAAAAAAAGCTAAATCAGACTCGGAACAAATACCAGATAATATTAAAAGTCTAGAGAAGAAACCTGAAGCCTTAAATCTAATTAATATTTATTCAGAAATTTCAAAAAATACTTTAGATAATGTTTTAATAGAAATGTCTGGAAAAGAATATTCTTATTTAAAAACAAAACTAGCAGAGCTTTTAGTTAGCGAGATCACACCAGTAGGAAAAGAGATTGAAAAACTTCTGAAAGATAGGTCGCACCTTGAGCAAATCTTGAAAAAAGGCAGGGAAAAAGCCAATATTATCGCTGAGGAAAACCTTAAAAATATACGTGAAAAAGTAGGATTGATATAATATAAATTTCCCATGATACAAACAGAGTCAACTCCAAACCCTAATTCACTGAAATTTTTATCAGAAAAAGTCATATCAACGACCGGGACTGAGGAATTTCAAAAAAGCAATACAAAAGACTTAAGCATACCATTCATTAAAGAGCTTTTAGAGTTTAAAGGAGTGGAGTTAGTTTTATTATCAAAAAACTTTTTATCTGTAAAAAAAACAGACGAAGTCTCTTGGAACGAATTGAAACCAATGGTGATTTCTCATCTTAATGATTATTTTGAAAAAAATGATGAACCAATTTTAAAAGGTAGTAAAAAATCTGAAAATTCCCATGAAAATGATGAAACTATTAAAAAGATAATAGATGTGTTAGATACCAAAATTAGGCCAGCTGTTGCAAGAGATGGTGGCGATATAAAATTCAAATCTTTTGAAAACGGAATAGTCAAAGTTGAATTGCAAGGAAGTTGTTCTGGTTGCCCTAGTTCACTTATGACACTGAAGCAAGGAGTGCAGAATTTATTAAAACATTATGTAAAAGAGGTTAACTCTGTAGAAGCAATTTAAATTATGAAAAAAAAACTTAGTTATAGAGACAAATTACTTGAGCTTGCATACATTTATAATGTCAAAGAGATTCAAGACTACACAAAAAATAGAAAAAATTTAACTACAGGCCAAATAGAATTAATTTTAAAAAAAAATAAAATTGTTATTCCCAAAGATTTTAAAACAAGTTTTTTTAAGGAAAATTTTTCAAAACCTATATCAAAAATAAGATCAAATATTGTTGAATATAAAGAAGAAAAAATAAAAGATAAAAATAGATTTTTTAGAAGAATAGAGAATTACAAATATGATACCTCAAGAAAAGTAAATCACGGATTAAATAATTTATGGAAAGGTATTGGAAATGCAGGCATAAATTT
Source organism: uncultured Pelagibacteraceae bacterium (assembly GCA_902593905.1). Classification (GTDB taxonomy): domain Bacteria; phylum Pseudomonadota; class Alphaproteobacteria; order Pelagibacterales; family Pelagibacteraceae; genus Pelagilacustribacter. The sequence continues at coordinate 167,312 of CACJKF010000001.1, forward strand.
TCTGAATGTGCTTCCAAAGTTAGGCTCCACTGTAGCAAAATTTTTTGGAAATCTTTTTACAGATGTTTTCAACTCTATCTACAATCAACAGATCGATCAAAAGAGCGCAAGAAATGTAATTGTAGGTTTTTTTATAGTCGTAGGAGTTACAACAGCGATCATTGCTGGGTTTAATACGTATAAAAATTATGATTTGATAAAAAGTAAATTTGAAACAAAAAAACCTGAAATTAAGGTCAAAAAAGAGATAAAAAAACCTGAAGTTAAGATTAAAAAAGAGGTGAAAAAGCCAGAGGTAAAAATAAAGAAAGAAGCAAAAAAACCTGAACTAAAGGTAAAAGAGAAAAATGTTGCTGAAGTTATTTTACCAGATTTAAATTTAAAAACTGAGACAGTCATTCAGCTTTTTAAGGATGTTGACTACGACTTAAGAAAAGTAAGAAATGATAAATTGGTAAAACCAATTTATTTTACACAGTTCCCAAGAGATCTAGACAACTTACAGAGTGTGCAGCTTAAAAAAGAAACTTTTATCAAAATTGTTCTTCCCTTAATTGTAGCAGAGAATGAGAAAATACTTGATGATAGAAGAAAACTAAAAATTTTGTCTGAAAAAAAATATACATCAGATTTAGAGAAACAATGGTTAAGGCAAAAACTTCTAGAGTATAAAGTTAAAAAGGGTAATTTAGATGAACTTATGTTCAAAATGGACATGATCCCAGTTTCAATTGCATTAGCGCAAGCAGCAAAAGAAAGTGGTTGGGGAACATCAAGGTTTGCTTTGGAAGGAAACGCAATTTTTGGACAATGGACTTGGGATGGCCAAGGTATCGCTCCACTTAAAAGGGATAGTAACAAAAGTCATAAAATTTTAAAATTTCCGATTTTACGAGCTTCCGTTAAAGCATATAAAAATAATTTAAATACTCACAAAAGTTACTTAAAATTTCGAGAGAAAAGAAAACAACTTAGAGACAAAGAAAAAAATATTACAGGCTTAGCTTTAACTGACACTCTCAAAAATTATGCACAAACAGGTTCTGAGTATACAAAAATTTTAAATCAAATTATAAAGCAGAACAGGCTTTCAGACTTTGAACTAGTTAGACTTGTAAATTCCGTCAAACAGGTAGAATTAAATTCTTAACTATTTTTCACTTACCACATACTGAATACCAAGCCATCTCCAAAATCCGTCTGTTTCTCTCAGAGAACAATTTATTCTACCTCGCTCTCCAACAAACTTCTCTGCAATTTTTATTTCTAATAAATTATTTTCTAAAAAAGAAATATTAGAATTTCTCCATTTATTTCCCTCATTTGAGAAGCAACTTATAATTTCCAGATTTTGAATATTTTCATAGAATTCAATTTTTACTACTGGCGGATTCTTTGACTGTAAGAGATACTTATCCTCTGGATATATTTTTCTATATTTAAAGGGAAGTGTTTTCATCAAGGTTTTAAAACGATTAATCTCTCCGTATTTTTCATTTATTGGAAATCTTGGAAGTTCCCATAAATCTTTTGTCTCATCAATTACTCCTGAATGTTGACCAAAAGCATATTTAAAGCCGAGATCTTTTATAATTTTCTTAAACTCGATGCTATATTCACCGAAAGGATAGGAAAAGAATTTGGAGTTTTTACCCAGTTTTGTCTCAAAAATTTCGATTGATTTTTGTATGTCTTTTTTTATCACTTCTGAACTTTCATCTACAAGATATTCGTGAGAGTGACTATGATTTCCTATTTCAACAAAATTAAATTTCTGTAGTTCAATAATTTGGTCCCAGTTCATATAATTAAAAGCACCAACTTCTCTTGTATTTACGAATAAGATGAATGGAATTTTTTTTTCTTTTAAGATAGGCCATGCATTTTTATAAAATGATAGTAAGCCGTCATCAACAGTTAATAAAACTTTTCGACTTTTCTTGTTCTCAGAAAGACTTTTTTCAAAGTTTTCAGGATGTATGAAATCAATTCCAGAATTTTCAATAATATCAATTTGTTCTTTAAAAACGTCTAACTGAATGTTAGTTGATGGGTATTTTTTTTCATCAAACCTGTGGTACATTATCGAAATTAATCCAAAGTCATCAAAATTATATTTACTTGAAGCAATTAACTTTGATTGAATAGTGTCAAAGGCTATAATAAAAATAAAAATGATTGATAATTTTTTAATTATAAGCTTCATAGGAAAAGATGATAAATTAGGTTTAAGAATAAATAAAGATTTTTTTATTTATAATTGTAGAGAGCGGAGTAAAAATAACAAAGATCTTATCGCTGATATATCAGACTTCCTAAGCAAACATCATGTTAAAATTGATAGCAACTTTGCTGTAATAGTGAATCAAGGACCAGGGAGCTTTTCGGGTGTTAGAATTTCATTAGCTGTTGCTAAGGGAATAAAAATCTCCAAAAAAATTAAATTATTTGGTTATAAAAACAATGATTTGAAGGTTTTTAATAAGGAAAATGTTGAAAAATTGTTAAGCGGAAATTTATTAGAAAAAAATTTGATTAAGCCCATATATTTAAGTTAAATTAAGTTATGAGTATTATTGAAGAAAAATGTAAACAAAAAGGTGTAAGACTCACCGATCAAAGGAAAGTAATAGCAAAAATTCTGTCTGAGTCTAAAGAAGTTTATGGATCGAAGGATCATCCAGATGTGGACGAACTTCATAAAAGAGTTACATCCATTGATGACAAAATTAGTATTGCTACAGTGTATAGAACTGTAAAACTTTTTGAAGAGGCAGGAATACTAGTTAAACATGATTTTAAAGCAGGTAAGGCGCGTTACGAAATAAACGATGATCATAACCATTTAATCGATATTAATAGTGGTGAAATTGTTGAATTTGTTGATAAAGATATAGAGGAACTTCAAAAAAAAATAGCAAAAAAATTAGGATATAATTTAGTGGACCATAAACTTGAATTATACGGATCTAAAATTAAAAAATAACTTGATAAAAAAAATATTTATAAAAACATTCGGATGTCAGATGAATGAGTATGATAGTAATCGTATTTATGATATCGCAGAAAAGAATAATTACAAGAAAACAGAAAATTCTATAGATGCTGATTGTTATGTATTAAATACTTGTCACATAAGAGAAAAAGCTACTGAAAAAGTTTACCATGAAGTAGGCCGTATAAAAAAAGAATTTAGAAATAAAAAAAAACCAATTATAATTATTACTGGCTGTGTAGCCCAAGCAGAAGGTGAAATATTATTACAAAAAGAAAAATATATTGATGCTGTTTTAGGTCCGCAATCTTATCACGAAATAAACAAAACCATTCAAAAAATTGAGAGAGATAAAAAAAAAATTAATATAACTAATTTTGATGTAAATAAAAAATTCGATAATTTAAACTTAATAAAAAATAAAAACAGCAAAGTTTCTTCCTTTTTAACAATACAAGAGGGATGTGATAAATTTTGCAAATTTTGTGTAGTTCCCTATACAAGGGGTCCGGAATTTTCTAGATCCTTAGATGAATTATTTAAAGAATGCAAAGAACTTGTTAATAACGGAGCAAGAGAAATCACTCTTCTTGGTCAAAATGTGAACGCTTATAATAATAATGGAAAAAAACTTTCAGATTTAATATACAAAATCTCTGAAATTGAAAATGTTAAAAGAGTCAGGTATACAACTTCTCATCCTATTGATTTTTCGAGAGATTTAGTAGAAATACACAAGAATTCAAAGAAGTTAATGCCCTTAATTCATCTTCCAGTTCAAAGTGGATCGAATAAAATTTTAAAAAGTATGAACAGAAAACATACCATAGAAGATTACTTGGATTTAGTTGACATGTTGAAAAAAAATAATCCTAATATAAAATTCTCTAGTGATTTTATAATCGGTTATCCGGGAGAAACAGATAATGATTTCAATGAAACATTAAAACTATTAGATAGAGTGGAATTTATAAATTCTTATTCTTTTTTATACAGTCCAAGACCCGGCACACCCGCTGCAAAAATGAAAAATATAGATTTTTTGGTGGCTAAAAATCGCTTGATTACATTTCAAAAAAAAGCTTTTGCAAAAAAAATGCAATTTAAAAAAAGACTTTTTAACACGAAATCTTTAGTTTTATTTGAAAATAAAATGAGAAATAAGGAAAATTACTTTTTTGGTAGAGATGAATACTTAAATTCAGTAATAGTAAAAACTAAAGAAAACTTAAGTGGTCAAATTAAAGAGGTCAACATAATCAACGGAAATCAAAATACACTTTTTGGTGAAATTTCCAATAAATCTATTAATAATGTCTACGCAGCTTAATTTATGTCAGAAATTAGTAAATTAGATCAAAATTTAGTTATTAAGAAAATTGACAGCGAAACAGTTAATTTGCTGGTTGCTGACAATGAAATGCTAATGTCTATTGTCGGAGAATTTGATCAGAATTTAAAAGATTTAGCTAAGTTATCTAACACAGTTATTTTTTTTAGAGGCAACTCAATTACCTGCAAAGGAAAAAAAGAAAATATCAATGTATTTTGTGAAGCAATAAAATTTTTAGCAAATAAGTATTTTTTAACTAAAATTATCGAAAAAGAGGATATACTCTTTTCAGTGAAAAAAAATATCGAACTTGATAAATCGAATATAAAATCATTCCAACAATTAATAAAGACGCCTCGAAAATCTGTTATTGCTAGATCAGAAAAACAGTCTGAATATATAAAATCTTTAAAAGAAAATGAAATTGTAATGTCCTTGGGCCCTGCAGGCACAGGAAAAAGTTTCTTAGCTGTTTCTGTCGGGGTAACGATGCTAATGGAAAAAAAAATAGAAAGAGTAATTTTATCTAGACCTGCAGTTGAGGCAGGAGAAAAGTTAGGATTCCTTCCTGGAGATATGAAAGAAAAAGTAGATCCTTATTTGCGTCCACTATATGATGCTTTATATGAACTGTTTGGTGCTGAAAAAATAACAAAAAAAATTGATTCAGGTGAAATTGAAATTGCGCCACTAGCGTTTATGCGAGGCAGAACTCTTAAAAATTGTTTCGCGATTTTAGATGAAGCTCAAAATGCAACAGAAACACAAATTAAAATGTTTTTAACTAGAATTGGTGAAAACTCAAAACTAGTTGTTAACGGGGATCCATCTCAAATCGACCTTATCAACAAATCCCAATCAGGCTTAATTAAATCAAAAAATATTCTTAAGGATCTAAAAGAAATAAAAATTATTGAATTTGACCATAATGACGTTGTTAGACATCCATTAGTTTCAAAAATTATTAGGGCTTATCAAAAGAAAAGCACTGATGATAAAAATTAATATCATATCAAATGATAAATCCTGGAATCGATACATAAAAAATCCGAACAATTTTATACAAAGAAAAATTAATAAATTAAATAAACAATTCAAAAAATACAACAACAATACTATCTTTTGTACCTTATTATTATCTGGTGGTAGCGAAATTAAAAAATTGAATAAAAAATTTAGAAATAAAAATAAAACTACTGATGTTTTATCTTTTCCATTTTATAAAAATAAAGATTTGAAAAAAATATTGAAAAAAGAAAGAGAAATTTATTTAGGCGATATAATTGTAAACATCAACAAAATTAAAAATAAAAAAAATCTTAAGGATTTTAAACTAGAATTTAATAAATTGTGGATTCATGGTTTAACTCATTTATTCGGCTATGATCATAAAAGTATAAAAGACTTTGATAATATGACTAAGGTTGAAAAAAAATTCCTCTCATATTTAAATTAAATGTTTGAAAAATTTATTAATAATCGTTTTGCAATTTTATATATAATTCCATTTGTAATTGGTTCATTATCTGTTCTATCTTTTCAACCTTTCAACTATACATTTGTTAATTTTTTTATATTTCCAATACTTTTTTATTTAATAGTTTATATTAAAAAAAAGTCTAAAAGTGTTTACAGAAAAAAACCTTATAAAAAAAATTTATTTATTCTTGGAACAGTTTTCGGATTTGGATTTTTTTTAAGCAATATTCATTGGATTACCAATTCTTTAACATTTGATGAAAATTTTAAGATATTTATTCCTTTTGGATTAATTTTAATTCCACTTTTTTTGAGTTTATTTTTTTCCCTCATTATTTTATTTCTAGGATCTATTTTAAATTTAAATTTTCATTCAATATTAATTTTTTCTAGCGGTCTTGCTGTTTCTGATTATTTAAGATCTAAAATATTAACTGGTTTTCCATGGAATCTCTGGGCTTACAGCATGTCTTGGTCGACAGAGATACTGCAGATTTTAAACAAAATAGGTTTGTTTGCTTTTAACCTTTTAGTCATTACAATATTTACTTTGCCTGTAATTATATTTTTTAAAACTAGTACTATTAAAAAAATCTTTTCTTTTTTTTCTATAATTTTAATTTTTTTGAGTCTATTCATATACGGCAGTCATAAAATTAATTTAAATCAAAAAAACCTCGAAAATAGTACTAAAAGATTTAATGTTAAGATTATTTCTCCAAATTTTAAACTGAAATACAATATTTCTGAAAAAGAAATAAAAAAAAGGTTAGAAAAATTAATAAAATATAGTGATCCCAAAAAAGATATAAAAACACTTTTTATTTGGCCCGAAGGAGTTTTTAGTGGATACAGTTATGATGAAATATTGTTTTTAAAAGATATTTTTGAAAAAAACTTTTCCAAAAATCATTTTATATTATTTGGTATTAATACCTTTAATGAAGAAAAAACTGGTTATTTCAATAGTTTAATAATTACAAATAATCGTCTAAAGATAATACAGCACTATAAAAAACAAAAGTTAGTTCCTTTTGGTGAATTTTTACCATTAGAGTCAGTACTGAATAGATTTGGTTTAAAGAAAATTACTGAAGGACATGGTTCTTTTTTAAAAGGCTATGATCAAAAAAATCTAAAAATTGAAAACCTAAATATTTTACCATTAATTTGTTATGAAATTATATTTACAGAATTAATACAATCGTCTAGCAATGATACTAATATAATAATTAATATTTCAGAGGATGGTTGGTTTGGAAACTCTTTGGGACCATACCAACATTTTGCAAAAGGTGTTTATAGAGCGATAGAAAAAAATTCGTTTTTTTTAAGATCAACTAACAAAGGGGTAAGCGCTATAATTAATAATAAAGGACAAATTATCAAAAGACTTGACTCCACCGAGGCAGGACATATTGAGTTAGAAGTGCCTTTAATTAAAAATAAAAATAAAACTAAAAATGATTTGATATTTTTTACACTTTTAATTACATATATTTCAATCTTTTATTTTTACAAAAAAAATAATGAAAATTAACAATTATCTATTTACTAGTGAGTCTGTTTCTGAGGGTCACCCAGATAAAGTGTGTGATAGAATTTCCGATATGGTAGTTGACTCTTATTTATCCCAAGACCCAGTATCGAGAGTTGCCTGCGAAACATTAACAACAACTAATAAAGTAGTTTTAGCTGGAGAAACGCGTGGACCTAAAATAGAAAAAGAAGACTTAATAAATAAAGTAAGAAATTGCATTAAAGATATCGGTTACGATCAAAAAGGATTTAGTTGGAAAACTGCAAATATAGAAACTTTTTTACACGAGCAATCAGCGGATATTGCTATGGGTGTTGATTCAAAAGACAATAAAGATGAGGGAGCTGGAGATCAGGGAATTATGTTTGGCTATGCATGTAAAGAAACAGAGGACCTAATGCCTGCACCAATTTATTATTCACATAAAATTTTAAGATTAATGGCTGAAGACAGAAAAAATGGAGTCTTAAAAGGCATTGAACCTGACTCAAAAAGCCAAGTAACTATGCTATACGAAAAAGACAAACCCGTTAAAGTAACATCGGTTGTTATTTCAACTCAACATTCCAAAGATCTAAAACAAGAGGAAGTAAGAAAAACTATTATTCCTTATATTAAAAAATCTATTCCAGAAAATTATCTTGATGGATTATCGGACAAAGAAATTTACATAAATCCAACAGGGCAATTTATTATTGGTGGACCTGACGGCGATACCGGGCTTACTGGCAGGAAAATTATTGTTGATACATACGGAGGCGCTGCACCACATGGAGGTGGAGCCTTTTCTGGAAAAGACCCAACGAAAGTTGATAGATCAGCTGCTTATGCTTCAAGATATATTGCAAAAAATATAGTTGCATCAGGTGTTTCAGAAAAATGTTTAATACAATTAGCTTATGCAATTGGTGTATCTAGGCCGCTTTCAATATTTGTTAAATTAGCTAATGGAGATGAGGCAAAAGTAGAGAATGTAAAAAAAATAATTAATGAAAATTTTGATCTTTCACCTAGAGGAATAAGAGAAATGTTAAAATTAAACAATCCAATTTATGAGGTGACATCTGCATATGGTCACTTTGGAAGAAAAGCAACAAATAAAGGTGAGTTTTCTTGGGAAAAAATGGATAAAGTTGAATTATTTAAGTTGTAATCTTGAAAAAAACATAATTTTCTTTTAAAAAAGATAAAATTATTAATAAATTCAAAATGGGCAGTAGCCCATTTTTTTTTAGGAGCGATAAAATGCTAAATAGAGGTCTAGATAAACTGGAGTTACTAAGGATAGTTGAGGCAGTTGCAAATGAGAAATCCATAGATAAAGAATTGGTAATAGGTTCAATGGAAAGTGCTATACAAAAAGCAGCCTTAACTAAGTTTGGTAATGATAATAATATTGAGGTAATTATAGATAGAGAAAGCGGAGAAATTAAAATTCAAAAAGTTTTAGACATCGTTGATAAAGTTGAAGATGCCGCTAGAGAAATAACACTAGATCAAGCAAAAAAAATAAATCCAAACAAAAAAGAAATTAAGGTAGGTGAAAAGATTTATGAAGAATTACCTCAAATAGACTTTGGCCGTATAGCTGCTCAAAGCGCAAAGCAAGTTATTAGCAGCAGAGTTAGAGAAGCCGAGAAAAATAGACAATTCGAAGATTTTATTGACAAACAAGGTCAAATTTTAAGTGGAATAATTAAAAGATTAGAATATGGAAATGTTATAGTAGATTTAGGAAAAGCTGAAGGTGTTATAAAAAAAGATGAGTTAATTCCAAGAGAAATTTTAAAAACCGGGGATAGAGTAAAAGCTTATTGCTATGAAGTAAAAAAAGAACTTAAGGGTCATCAAATTTTTCTATCACGAGCACATCCCCAGTTTTTAGCAAGATTATTTTTTCAAGAAGTACCAGAAATTTATGAGGGGACAATAGAAATCAAATCGGTTGCAAGAGATCCTGGTAGCAGAGCTAAAATATGTGTTCACTCTCAAGACTCATCTATCGATCCTGTCGGTGCGTGCGTTGGTATGAGGGGAAGCAGAGTTCAAACTATAGTTAACGAGTTGCATGGAGAAAAAATAGATATTATAAAATGGACTGAAGATCTACCAACCTTGATTTCAGAGTCTTTATCTCCTGCAGAAATACAAAAAGTTTTAATTGATCAGGAAAACAAAAGAATTGATATAATTTTGACAGAGGAAAATTTGAGCAAAGCAATTGGTCGAAGAGGACAAAATGTAAGATTAGCATCTAAGTTAACAAATTATGAAATCGATATTTTAACAGATCAAGAAGACTCGGAAAGACGACAAGCAGAATTTAAGGATAGAACAGAAACGTTAATCAAAAATCTTGAGGTTGATGAAACATTGGGTCAGCTATTGGTATCTGAGGGGTTTACATCCATTGAAGAAATAGCTCAATCAAATCCTGACGATATCTCAAAAATAGACGCAATAGACGAAGAAACTGCAAAAGAACTTATAGAAAGATCAAAAGAAAATTTAATAAAAGAAAAAGAGGCAGTTGCGTTAAAATTAAAAGAACTTGGTGTGGAGGATAAACTAATTAGTCTGACCGGAATGACACAAGGTATGCTTGTAATACTTGGGCAGAAAAATATAAAAAAATTGAGCGATTTTGCAGACCTCTCATCAGATGAATTAATAGGTGGATTTGACGAAATTAAAGGAAAAAAAATTAGGATCGAAGGATACCTTGAAGAGTTTTCGTTATCTAGAAAAGAAGCAGACGATCTAATAATGGCCGCAAGAGAAATAGTTTATAAATAATGTTATGGAAAAAGATAAAAATAAAAAGAAAACACTTACTATCTCATCAAACCTAAAAAAGAAAATTGACACTAGTTCAATCACAACAGCTGGCAAAAAATCCTTTAAAGTAGAAAAAAGAAAACCGTTTAAGGGAAACAATCCTCCAAAGAAAAATTTTCCAGAGCCAAACATAAATTTTAATCAAATTAATAAGAAAAAAAACTTTGCAAGAAAATTTATTGAACAACAAGCTACAAAAGATTTTATAAAAAAAGATAATAAGCCTTCAGGAAAAAGTAAGCTTAAACTAAAGGGTCCAGTTGATAAAAGGGATTTCAAGTTAACTGTCTCAAGAGCTCTCAATGTTGAAGAAATCGAGATTAAGCAGAGAAGTTTGGCCTCTGTCAAACGCGCAAGATTAAAAGATAAAAAGACCAAACCAGAAACTGAAGAGAAGAAGGAATTTAAAAAAGTTATAAGAGAAGTAAAAATACCTGAACAGATTACGATACAAGAGCTTTCCAATCGTATGGCTGAAAAATCAAATGAAATAATTAAATTTTTATTTAATATGAAAGTCGTTGCTACGATAAACCATAATATTGATAAAGATACAGCTGAATATATTGTTAAAGAGTTTGGTCATAAGCCGATACTAGAAGATAAGCCATCCATCGAAACCGGTAAGGTAAAAGAAAATTTAAAAGGTGAGATTAAAATTCGCCCTCCTGTAGTTACGATAATGGGCCACGTAGATCATGGAAAAACATCATTGCTTGACGCTCTTAGAGAAAGCAATGTTGTTTCAGGTGAGCACGGAGGAATTACACAGCATATTGGAGCTTATCAAGTGCAAACAGGCAAAAATTTAATAACATTTATTGATACGCCAGGACATGCAGCTTTCACAGAAATGAGAGCTCGGGGATCAAAGATTACAGATATTGTTGTGTTAGTTGTAGCTGCAGATGATGGTATTAAACCTCAAACTGTAGAGGCTATTAAACATGCAAAAGCGGCAAAAGTTCCTATTATAGTTGCAATAAATAAATGCGATTTACCAGAAAAAAATATCAGCAAAATAAAAAATGAGATGATGCAGTATGAGTTAATTGCTGAGGACTTAAGCGGGGATACTCTATTTGTTGAAGTTTCTGCTTTAAAAAAATTAAATTTAGACAAACTTAAAGAAAATATTTTGTTACAATCTGAAATTTTGGATCTAAAAGCGTCATTTTCTGATCAAGCAAGAGGCGTAGTAATTGAGTCTAAAATAGATAAAGGCAAAGGACCAGTTTCAACAATTTTAATAAGCAACGGAAAACTTAAAAGAGGAGATCATTTTATATGCGGCGATACCTGGGGCAAGGTGAGAGCAATGATTAACCACGAAGGCAAAACAGTTGATGAGGCTTTTCCATCTATGCCTGTAGAAATTCTAGGTATGAATAGTACCGCTTACGCGGGTGCAGAGTTTGTGGTTACCAGCAATGAAGAAGAAGCTAAAGAAATGTCGGAATTTCGAAAAAATAATGTAGTAAAAAATTCGATTTTAGCAAAAGATAAAACAACATTATTTGAAAATGAAAAAAATAAAGATGAGTTAAATATTATTATTAAATCAGATGTGCAAGGATCTAGTGAGGCTTTAAAGATGGCGATAGATAAAATTCAACACAATGAAGTGCAGGCTAATATAATACTTTCTGATATTGGGATGATAAATGAAACAGATGTGTCTTTAGCTAAAGCATCAAATGCAATACTGATCGGTTTTAATGTTAAGCCAAACCGTGAAGCAAAAAAATTAGCTGATAAAGAAAAAATTAATATACAATACTACAATATTATTTACGAAGCTTTAAATTACGTAGAAAAATCATTATCAGGTCTCTTAGAACCAGATGTGAAAGAAACATTGTTAGGTAGCGCAGAGATAAAAAAAATTTTCAAAGTTTCAAGTGCTGGAAAAATTGCTGGTTCAAAAGTTTTAAGTGGAGAAATAAAAAGTAAATCAAAGGCAAGAATTATTAGAGATGGAGTAGTGGTCTACAACGGCGAGATTTTGACAATATTTAGAGAGAAGAATCAAGTTAAAGAAGTAGGAACTGGTCTTGAATGCGGTATCAGTCTTAAAGATTTTATTGATTTTAAAGAAAAAGATGTTATCGAATCTTACTCATCCGAAAAAATTCAGAGATCAATTTAATGAGAAATCAAACTTCACAAAAAACTTACAGCCAGAGACAACTAAGAGTTGGTGAACTTGTTAAACAAAACCTAGGTGAACTGTTTATAAGAAATGAAGCAAAAATACCTTCAATAAACTCTAAATTAATAACTGTGACGGAAGTAAGAATGACCCCTGACCTTAAAACAGCTAGGGTTTACGTTATTCCATTAGGAGGAGTAGATACGAAAGAAACAGTAAAAATCTTGACGGAATACTCGCATCTTGTTAGAAAAGCGCTATCTAAAAGGCTAGATATTAAGTTTCTTCCTAAACTCACATTTGTTGAAGATAACTCATTTGAATATGCTGAAAAGATTGAAAAAATAATAAAGAAGAATAAAAGAAATGATGAAGAAAAAAAAAGATATAATTAAATCTCTAGCCATACATAAAAATGATGTCGGTTCAACAGAGATTCAAATTGGCTTACTAACTGAGAAAATCACAAAACTCTCTGATCATTTCAAAAAATTTAAAAAAGATAAACATTCAACTTTAGGTTTGACAAAGTCTGTTAATAAAAGAAAAAAACTACTATCTTATCTTAAAAGAAATAACACAGAGTCTTACCAAAAAGTTATAAAACAACTTAATTTAAGGAAATAATGTTTAAAATACAAAAGGAAGAGTTAGAAGTTAATGGTAGAAAATTAACTTTAGAGACAGGTAAAGTTGCGCGTCAAGCAGACGGAGCCATTATTGCTTCACTTGGGGAAACAGTTGTTATAGCAACTGCAGTTGGAGCTAAAAAAGTTGCAGAAGGTCAAGATTATTTTCCCTTGTCAGTAAATTATCAAGAAAAATATTATGCAGCTGGAAAAATACCTGGGGGATATTTTAAAAGAGAAGCAAGACCAACTGAAGCAGAAACATTAATTTCTAGATTAATAGATAGACCAATAAGACCTTTATTTCCATCTGGTTTTATGAATGAGGTTCAAGTTCTTCCTACAGTCTTGTCATACGATAGTGAAAACCAACCAGATATCTTATCAATTATAGCTTCTTCAGCAGCTTTAGCCATTTCTGGATTGCCATTTTTAGGTCCTATAGCGGCTAGCAGAGTTGGTTATAAAGATGGAAAGTATCTATTAAATCCATCTGTAGAAGAATTAAAAGACTCTGAGTTAGATCTTGTAGTTGCTGGAACTAAAGACGCAGTTCTTATGGTTGAGTCTGAAACATCGGGATTATCTGAAAAAGTAATGTTAGATGCTGTAAAATTTGGCCATGAAAAATTTGTACCGATAATTGAGGCAATAGAAAGATTGGCAAAAAAAGCTAGTAAGCCAAAATGGGCGGTTGAGGAAGTAGATCATTCTGAAATCAAAAAGAAAATTGCTGCAAAATTTGAAGGTAGCTTAAGAAGCGCATTTAAAGAAATAGATAAGAAAAAGAGATCATCAACTATTTCTGAAATAGAGACACAATGTAAAGAAATGTTTGGTGAAGTTGAAACTGTTACAGAAAACCAAGTAATGTCTCAACTGAAATCATTAGAGAAAGATATTGTTAGAACCGCTATTTTAAAAGAAAAGAAAAGAATAGATGGTAGAGGATTAGCAGATGTAAGACAGATAAAATGTGAAGTTGGTATTTTACCAAGAACTCATGGATCTGCTCTCTTTACTAGAGGAGAGACTCAAGCTCTAGTGGTGACTACACTAGGTATGGCAGATGATGAGCAAAGACTAGAAAGCCTCGAAGGAATGCAAAGATCTAATTTCATGTTGCACTATAATTTTCCACCTTTTTCAGTTGGAGAATGTGGAAGAATAGGCACTGGAAGAAGAGAAATTGGACACGGCAAATTAGCATGGAGAGCAATAAATTCATCTTTACCATCGAAGGAAAGTTTTCCTTATACGCTAAGAGTAGTTTCAGAAATTACAGAGTCAAACGGATCTTCATCCATGGCTACAGTTTGTGGAACCTCGTTATCTTTAATGGATGCAGGGGTTCCAATAAAGGAACCAGTTGCTGGAATTGCGATGGGGTTAATCAAAGAGGGTGACGATTTTTCTGTGCTTTCTGATATTTTGGGTGACGAAGATCACTTAGGAGATATGGATTTTAAAGTCGCTGGTACAAAAAATGGCATTACCTCACTTCAGATGGATATAAAAATAACAGGTATTACTTTTGAAATTATGGAAAAAGCTTTGGATCAAGCAAAAGCTGGAAGAGAAATTATTTTGGGTGAAATGAATAAAGCTATTAAAACATCAAGAAAAGAGTTTTCTAAACACACACCAAAAATGGAAACAATTAAAGTTGATAAAAAAGATATAGCAACAGTAATCGGAAAAGGTGGCGCAACAATACGAGAAATTGTTGAGACATCAGGAGCTAAAGTTGATGTAAAAGATACTGGAGAAGTAACAGTGGCAGCTCCGGATGAAGCCTCAAGAAATAAAGCTATAGAATTCATTAAAAATTTAATTGCTAAACCAGAAATGGGTAAAATTTATAAAGGTAAAGTGGTTAAAATAATGGAATTTGGAGCTTTCGTAAACTTTTTAGGAAAACAAGACGGTCTTGTTCATATTTCAGAACTAGCTGATAAACGCGTTGCAAAAGTTGGAGATGTTGTAAAAGAAGGTGATGAAGTTTCTGTAAAAGTGGTTGGATTTGATAGAGGGAAAGTAAAATTATCAATGAAACAAGCGTCAGTATAATTTAAACAAAACCAATATCGCTATCTATATATTGTATATTATCAAATTCGTTGATTAAACGTTCAATCGAAGAGTCCTCTGCGGAGAAAGCAAAGTTAAGTTTTTTACTCCACGGGGTATTAATACTGATTAATTCCTTTTTTTTTGAAATAAAACTTATAAAATTTATCTTATTGTTTTTAGCAAAGTTTAAAAAAAGGTTTGATAAATTTACCTTTATTGGTTTTGAAACATAAATGATATTCAAAATTTTAAAACCATCTTTAATTTTTACCTCAGTAATAATATTTGTGTCTTTATAACTAAAAATAAAAATATTTTTCTTTTCAGGATAATCTATCACTCGCCATTTAAACCAGTTTTCGTCTCTTACAATTCCTAATGAGTTTTCCGATAATAATTTTTCACTTTCATTTACTAATTTAGAAATAGTTTGATTATTTGTATCTTCAAGTTTTAAATTTCCCAAATTATTAGTATTCATTTCCAACTCCTTAGATTTTTTGAAAATTGAAATAAAATTAAGCAAGTTAGAAACTTTTATTTTTCGTAAAAATTTATTATTATAAGACCAATCCATTTTTCTAAATATTTTTAAAGACAGATCATTGCAGAGTGTTATTTGAATTGGACAAATTTTCATCCATTCTTGAGTCAATAATTTTCCATATCCTAAAGATCTATATTTTTCTTTTACATAAAAGTCAGTAAACCAGATACCAGTTTTTATTTTATCTTTGATTTTTAAATCATTTGCTATAAGGCCTGCATGCCCGCATATCATTCCATCAACCTCTAAGACAAGAGGTTCAAAACTTTTAAATCCAGGCCTATATCGCCAATTCAAAATATCTGGATTATCATTTTTATAATTGAAAGATTCTTGATAAAATCTAAATAGTTTTTTTTTATCTACTTCAGATACCTTTTTTATATGAAATTTGCTCACTGTAAGATAAAATATAAATAAATATGTTTAATTCAATAAATAAAATTTTTTCTAAATATACCGGATTACTTATCCGAATGGATGATATATGTGAGAATATGAATTGGGTTTTAATGGATAAATGTGAATTATTATTTGATAAATACAAAATTAAACCACTACTTGGTGTAATTCCAGTCAACAAAGATCCTGAACTGTTAACTTATCCAAAAACAGAATCTTTTTGGGACAAAGTTACAAGTTGGAAAAATAAGGGTTGGGAAATAACAATGCACGGATGCAATCATCTGTATACTCAAAAATCTGACAAAAATGATGTTTTCAATTACGGCGGTGACTCTGAATTTTATGGATTAGAATTTTCAAAACAATTGAGTAAAATTGAGACAGGTTTGTCTGAGTTTAAAAAAAGGCAAATAAAGATAAGAAGTTTTTTTGCCCCTAATCATATTTATGATCAAAATACATTAGATGCTTTAAAAAAAAAAGAAATTAAAATAATTATAGACGGTTATGGATTATTTCCTTTTTACAAAGATGATTTGCTTTTTATTCCTCAACTTTTTTACAAAGAAATATTTTTACCATTTGGTATCCAGTCTACTCAACTACATATTAACTATTGGGATGACAAAGACTTTGAGAGATTTGAAAATTTTATCATTAAACATCATAACAAAATAGTTGATTTGGATTATATAATAGACATCACAGACCCTAATTCTATTCAGAATATCACAAATTTTATAGTTGAAAAAACTCTTAAAACAGCAAGATTGTTTAAGTAATATTTTTAGGATCTGGCATCCCAACTTTATTATATCCAGCATCTACATAATGTATCTCACCCGTAACACCTGCAGCTAAATTACTAATTAAATATAATGCAGAATTTCCAACATCGTGAATATCTACATTTCTTTTTAAAAAGGAATGATCTTCATTCCATTTATATAAAAATTTTGCATCTCCAATTGCAGAAGCAGCTAAAGTTTTTATGGGTCCCGCGCTGATTGCGTTTACTCTTATATTTTTTCCCCCAAGATCCCTGGCTAAATATTTTACACTGGCCTCTAAAGCTGATTTACACACGCCCATAACATTATAATTTGGAATCGCTTTAGTAGACTCATAAGTAAGTGTTAGTAAACTTCCTCCATCTTTCATTATTTTTGAAGCCTCTTTGGATACTTCAGTAAATGAAAAACAAGAGATTAGCATACTTCTAAGAAAATTTTCCCTTGTAGTGCTTAAATATTCTCCCGATAATTCTGATTTATCAGAAAAAGCTACTGCGTGAACTACAAAATCTATTTCTCCCCATTTTGACTTTACATCTTTAAAAAGTTGAACAACTTCATCTTTTTTTTCTACATCGCAACTGAAAGTTAATTTTGAGTTTAATTTTTCTGCTAAAGGAACAACTCTTTTCTTTAAAGCATCGCCTAAGTAAGTAAAAGCTAATTCTGCTCCAGCCTCTGCAAGTTTCTGAGATATACCCCAAGCAATAGAGCGCTCATTTGCAACTCCCATTATCAGACCTTTTTTTCCCTTCATTAAACTCATTATTTTACCTTTTCAAAAACTAAAGTGGCATTGGTCCCGCCGAAGCCGAAACTATTCGACATTATAGAATTTAAATTCACATCTTTTTCTACTTTTGTAACAATTGGATATTTTTTTGCTTCCTCATCCATATCGCTAATATTAGCTGATGCAGCAATAAAATTATTTTTCATCATAATTAAACTATAAACAGCCTCATGAACTGAAGTAGCTCCTAGAGAATGACCTGCAAGAGATTTGGTTGAGCTAATTTTTGGTTTATAGTCATTGAACACTTCTCCTACAGCTTTCAATTCTGTTATATCTCCGACAGGTGTTGATGTACCATGAGTATTTATATAATCGATTTTGTTTTTTGTAGTGCTCAATGCCATTTTCATGCATCTGACTGCTCCCTCTCCAGAAGGAGCCACCATGTCATAACCATCAGATGTAGCACCGTATCCTGTAAGCTCTGCATATATTTTTGCACCTCTTGACTTTGCGTGCTCGTACTCCTCTAAAACTAACACCCCTCCTCCACCTGAGATAACAAAGCCATCTCGTGTTTTATCATAGGGCCTAGAAGCTTTTTCAGGAGTATCATTATATTTTGAGGAAAGAGCTGTCATAGCATCAAACATTGCAGTCATTGCGAAATGTACTTCATCGCTTCCGCCTGCAAAAATAATTTTTTGTTTTCCTAATTGAATTAACTCCATGGCATTACCAATACAATGACCACTGGTCGCGCAAGCTGAACTGATTGTGTAGTTAACTCCTTTTATTTTAAATGGCACTGCAAGAGTTGCTGATGCAGTGCTAGACATAGTTCTTGGTACAACAAAAGGACCCATTCTTTTAGGACTTTTTTCTCTTGTTTTATCTGCAGCTAATATTACGTTTTCAATGGACGGCCCGCCAGATCCCATAATCATTCCAGTAGTTATGTTACTGATATCTTTTTCCTCTAAACCTGAGTCTTTTACAGCTTCATTCATAGAAACATAATTATAAGCTGATCCGGGTCCCATAAATCTTATAAATTTTCTATCTACATAGTCCTCAAGTTTTATATTTGGTTTTCCATGAACATGACTTTTCAAATTATATTCTTTGTACTCTTCAGAAAACGTAATTCCAGATTTAGCGTTAATTAGCGACTTCAAAACTTCTTCTTGATTGTTTCCTAAACAAGAGACCACACCTATTCCAGTTACCACAACTCTTTTCATGACTTAAACAATCCTACCTTTAAATTTTCTGCTGTATAAATTATTTTACTATCAGCGCTCAAAATACCGTTTGCTAACCCAACAGCAGTTCCCTCTTTCTTTAAAATTCTCTTCATATTTATTTCATAAGTAGCCATTTTAATATTTTTTAAAACCTCACCAGTAAATTTTACAGAATTTACCCCTAAAGCTCTACCTTTTCCTGGCTCTCCGATCCAACCTAAGTAAAACCCAACTAATTGCCACATAGCATCTAACCCAAGGCAACCTGGCATAACTGGGTCTTTTTTAAAATGACAATCAAAAAACCACAAATTATCTTTGATATCAAGTTCGGCTTTAATAAATCCTTTTTTAAATTCACCAGCATCTTTCTTAATTTCAGTAATTCTATCAAACATTAACATAGGAGGCAGTGGAAGTTTTGCATTACCCTCTCCAAATAACTTTCCCTCTCCACACGAAATTAGTTCATCATAACTATAGCTATTTTTTTGCATGATTTAAAAACAGTTTTACTTGATTTAGCAAATGTTTCATATATATTTATAATTTAGAATGATTATAAACTATAAAATAATAGAGAAAAAAAGTGAAAAAAATTGATATTTTTAACAAATTAAGAACATCAGGCTTAAGGCCAACTAAACAAAGAGTAGAAATAGCTAAATTTTTATTTGAAAGAGAAAAAACATTTCATTTTACTGTAGAAAGTTTGAACAAACTTTTAGAAAAAAAAACAACTTCTAAATTTGCTCTGGCTACAATTTATAATACTGTGCATGCTTTTAAAAATGCTGGTCACTTAAGCGAATTGGAAGTAAAGGGAAATAAAACTTATTTTGATACCAATGTGTCAAACCACCATCATTTTTATGATAGTGAAACTTCAGAGTTGATAGATATAGACGAGAAAGAAGTAGTTATTCAAAAAATTCCAAAAGCACCTAATGGTAAAAAAATTAAAAACATAGAGGTATTTATAAATTTGAAAAATTGACAGTTTGTCGCTTGTTTTTCACTTTAGAACTATTATAAACTAGAATTAAATGAGTGTAGATTACAAAAAAAATAATAACGGCAAGTGCCCAGTAATGCATGGGGGAGTTACTAAATCTGGCGAGTCTAATACTGCAAGACTTTGGCCAAATAGTATAAATCTAGATATTTTACATCAACACGATACAAAAACTAATCCATTACCAAATTTTAATTACAAAAAAGAGGTAAAGAAATTAAATTTTAAAGCTTTAAAAAAAGATTTATTGAAATTAATGACCGATAGCCAAGAATGGTGGCCTGCCGATTTAGGTAGTTACACTGGACTTATGGTTAGATTAACGTGGCACCAAGTTGGAACTTATAGAGAATTTGATGGTAGGCCAAATGTTGGATCACACAGGTTTTCACCACAAGACTCTTGGCCAGATAATACAAATTTAGACAAAGCTAGACGAATTCTTTGGCCAATTAAAAAAAAATATGGAAATAAACTTAGTTGGTCAGATTTGATGGTTTTAGCTGGAACTATGGCTTACGAAAAAGCAGGATTTAAAACTTTTGGTTTTTCATTTGGTAGAGAAGATATCTGGGGACCAGAAAAAGACGTTTATTGGGGTAAAGAAACAGTTCCTTTAGCTGTAAACAGGTACGGCGACCCACAAGATCGTTCCTCTTTGGAAGCACCTCTGGCAGCATCTCACTTTCAACTTGTATACGTTAACCCAGAAGGAGTTGAAGGTAAACCAGATCCAGTAAGAACCGCAATGGATGTGCGTGAAACTTTCGGAAGGATGGGAATGAATGATGTGGAAACTGCTGCACTTACTGTGGGCGGACATTCTATTGGAAGAGCTCATGGTAATGGAAATCCAGCTAACTTAGGTCCTGAGCCAGCAGGAGCTGACATTCATGAACAAGGATTCGGATGGGTTCAAGAAAATGGCACAGGCGTGAATCAAATAACTTCAGGTCTCGAAGGTGCTTGGACAACTAACCCTGACAAGTGGGATCACCAATACCTAGACCTTTTGCTCAATTATGAGTGGGAAAGTAAAAAAAGCCCAGCAGGCGCTTGGCAGTGGGAACCAATAAATCTTGAAGAAGAAAAAAAGCCAGTTGATTTGGGTGATCCAAATAAGAAAGCAAGATTAATGTTCACTGACGCTGATATGGCGATGGCTATGGATCCAGAGTATCGAAAGATTTCAGAAAAATTTTATAAGGATCCAAAATTTTTTGAAGACTCATTTGCAAGAGCTTGGTTTAAATTAACTCACAGAACAATGGGAAATAAAGATAATTATATCGGTCCTTGGGCCCCTAAAGAAGATCTTTTATGGCAGGGAAATGTATTACCTCATAAAAAGAAATATAGTGTTGAAAAAGTAAAAAAAATGATTGCAGCTAGTAAATTGAGT
Source organism: uncultured Pelagibacteraceae bacterium (assembly GCA_902593905.1). Classification (GTDB taxonomy): domain Bacteria; phylum Pseudomonadota; class Alphaproteobacteria; order Pelagibacterales; family Pelagibacteraceae; genus Pelagilacustribacter. The sequence goes on from CACJKF010000001.1 coordinate 188,497, forward strand.
ATCAGTGATTTAATCATAACCGCGTGGGATAGTGCTAGAACATACAGAAGAACTGATAAAAGAGGCGGTGCTAACGGAGCGAGAATAAGATTAGAGCCGATGAAAAACTGGGAGGCTAATGAGCCTAAAAAACTTTCTAAAGTTCTCAAGGTTTTAGAAAATATCGCAAAAAAAACAGGTGCATCAATTTCAGATACAATAATTCTTGCTGGAAACGTCGGATTAGAAAAAGCTTTAAAAAAGGGCGGTTCTAAAGTCAAAGTTCCGTTTTATCCAGGTAGAGGGGACTCTTCTCAAGAACAAACCGAAATTAGAAGTTTTAAATGGTTAGAACCTTTACATGATGGATTTAGAAATTACGTGAAATCAGATTTTTCAGTAATGCCAGAGGAACTCATCCTTGAGCGTGCCTCATTAATGGGTTTAACCGCAAAGGAGATGACGTGTTTAGTAGGAGGAATGAGAGTGCTAGGTACTAATCATGAGTCCGCTAAAAACAAAGGGGTATTTACAGATAAAGTTGGAGCTTTAACAAACGACTTCTTTGTCAATTTGGTTGATATGAAATATATGTGGAAACCGACAGGGAAGAACTCTTATGATATTATCGATCGAAAAACAAAAAAAATAAGATTTACTGCGTCAAGAGCAGATTTAGTTTTTGGTTCAAATTCAATCCTTCGATCTTATGCAGAAGTATATGCGCAAGACGATAATAAAGAAAAATTTTTAAAAGACTTCGTTGAGATATGGACAAAGATAATGAACGCTGATAGACCAAATATAAAAAGATTGAACTAATATGGAAATAGTTAAACCAACAGAAAACTTAGAGCCGTTAAATCAAAACATCAAGGACGATTTTTACAAAGTTCCAAATTTAAAATTTGATATTGAAAAAATGAGAGCAGATTTAAATACTATTCTTAAAAAAAAGAAATTCAATACTCTGGGAATTAAAAATTTTGGAGCTATCTCTTTAAATCAAATACCTGGAGATAAATCGTCTACAGAGGGTCACAATGTTAGAGGAACTTATTGGACTATACCAGATGAAAAAGGAAAAGAGATTGTAAGAGATAAACCAATAGATGAGTCCAAGTATACAGAAATTGTGCCAGAATTTAAGGGAACTTATTTTGAAGAAGTTTATAATACTTTAAGAAAACATTTTAAACTAGGAAGAGTGAGAATATTATTAAAAGAACCAAGATCAACTTTAAGTTGGCATAGAGATCCTGAACCTAGATTACATATACCAATAATAACTAACAAAGGCTGCAGAATGGTTATAGAAGATGTTTGCAAACATATGCCAGCTGACGGATCAGTTACTATAACTAACAATACTAAATATCATAACTTCTTTAATGGAGGTGAGCAAAATAGATTACACCTTGTAGCATGTGTTTTAGAAAACCCATTTAATTAAATGACTGAATTTACCCACGGAATTTTAACTGCCTCAAAAAGTATATACCAAAATAATAAAGGATCTATTCTAAGGACAATTATTTATACAATTGGCCATTTTGCCATTGCTATAACAGTTTTAATGCTGATTGCTAACGTTTCTTTTATGATAGCTCTAACCGATGCAATCGTAGAACCATTGGCTAACGCTGTTTGGTACTTTATTTTAGATAAAGTTTGGACCGCTAAATATAAAAAATAGATTTAATATAAACCCCACAAACTTTCTTTTTTAATCCAACCTTTAATATTTTTAATTTTAATTTTACACCAACTATCTTTGCATTTCTGAATTTTACAAAGCCGTCCCTTTTTCAGCACAACTAATGGCTTAGAATAAATTGAAGGTTTGTTAAAAACTATTAAATCATCATCAATCGTAATTGCAGCTTTTTTTTTGGATAATTGTGAAATATGAATCCATCCTGTATTATTTTCATGATCCCTAATTTTTCTAAAATTTTCAGCCTTGTCTTGAACAAGAACAGGTAAAAATTGTTTCTTATAAAATAATTTTATTGGATATTCAAACGACGGGCCTTGTCTAAGATTAGTTTTGTCATTTCTTAAAGTAAGGAAATACTCCTCAAAAGCAAATAAATTTTGAAAAGAAAAAAAAATTAAAAAAAAACAAATGATTACTTTGAACATTTATTTATACAATTTGGATTATAACTTAATTTTACATTTCTAAAATTAGTTTTTATTGAGTCGAATATCACCATATAGTTGTTTATATTACTTCTTAAATTAAGAATAGTTTTTAATACTTCATTAGCTTGTAGTGATCCCATAATACCGGCAACTGGAGAAAAAATCCCGTCTGCTTGACAATTATTTTCGTGAGTTGGCATTTCAGGCATAAAACATCTGTAACAAGGTCCTTTTTTTTTAAAATTAAATTTGTACAAATGTCCATCAAATTTACTAATTGCAGCAGAAATTAATATTTTTTTATTTTTCTTACAATAATCATTTATTAAATAACGTGTTGTATAATTGTCGGTTCCATCACATATTATTTCAAAATTTTTTAGAAGCAGTTTTATATTTTTTGATGTAATTTTTTTTTTAAATATTTTAATTTTAATTTTCTTAAAAATTTTTGAAATTTTTTTTTTTGCTTGATTTACTTTATATTTTCCAATGTCATTTGAATTGAAAAGTATTTGTCTATTCAAGTTACTTATTTCAACTTTATCATGATCTATAATCCCAATAGTCCCCACTCCCGAAGCAGCAAGATAAGTTAAAAGTGGGCACCCCAAACCTCCTATACCTATTATTAGTACTTTTGCATTTAGAAGTCTTTTTTGACCAGCAATACCAATTTTCTTTAAGATAATTTGCTTTTCAAATCTTTTGTAATCCTTAATGTTAAAATTCATTAATTACTTTGTTCCTGTAGATCCAAACCCTCCAGAACCTCGATCAGTTTTATCTAAATTTTCAACCTCTTTTATTTTTGCTTTTGTAACGGGACTCAAAACCATTTGAGCTATTCTGGCTCCCTTCTCGACAACAAAAGTTGTTTTACCGAAATTTGTCAGTATCACTTTTATTTCTCCTCTGTAATCAGCATCTATAGTGCCAGGCGTATTTAAAACAGTTATTTGGTTTTTGGCAGCTAAACCCGATCTTGGTCTTATTTGGATTTCAAAATTTGCAGGTAAAGCTACAGCTATCCCGGTAGGTATTATTGAGGTTTCACCAGGCTTAATTTGTATTTTTTTTTCAATATCAGCTGAAAGATCCATACCTGAAGAGCCTTGAGTTTCATATTTAGGTATATTGACATTTTTTGATAGTCTTTTAATTAATATTTTCGTCATCAATTAAGAGTTTATCTAAAACAATATTTGCAATTTTGCTTGCAATAAAACTTTTTTTATTTTTTTTAATTGTTTTTATTTTTCCATTATTGTCGATAATCGATACTTTATTTAAATCAGAGTTAAAACCAATATCTTTTTTTGAAACTTCGTTTGCAACTATAAAATCACAATTTTTCTTCTTTAACTTTGTAATAGAGTTTTTGATTAAATGTTCAGTTTCAGCTGAGAAACCCACAACAACTTTAGGTCTATATTTATTATTTTTGCAAAGATATTCTAGAATATCTTCATTTTTTTTTAACTCAATAATCTCTAAATTATCTTGATCTTTTTTTAGCTTGTTCTTACTTTTCTTTAATGGTTTATAATCGGAAACTGCTGCAGCACAGATAGCAACATCAACTGGTAATGTTTTTTTAACTTCATTAAACATATCATCTGCAGAAATAATCTTTTTGGTTTTGATACTTTTTTGGAATGAAATTCCTGTTGGTCCAGTGATTAATGTAGTTTGAATACCAAGTTTATCAAGTGCTAAAGCAATTTCATATCCTTGTTTTCCACTAGATTCATTTGATACATATCTTACAGGATCTAAATATTCTCTTGTTGGACCAGAGGTTACTAGCGCTTTAAAGTTTTTCTTTTTAACTAAATCTCTTTTATTGAAATAGCTTTCAATAAAAGAATAAATTTGCCTTGGACTTGACATTTTACCTTCGCCGTATTCACCACATGCCATCTCCCCCTTCTCTGGTCCAATAAATAAATATCCATAATCTTGTAAAATTTTAAAATTTTTTTGGGTAGCTTTATGAATCCACATTCTCACATTCATAGCCGGCACTAGTAATATATCCTTATTAGAAGCTAGGATCACAGTGGTTGCCAAGTCTTCAGCTTTACCAATGGCAAGTTTAGTCATAAAATTTGCAGTAGTTGGCAAAACAATAATTAAATCAGCCCATCTCGATAAAGTTATATGATCTATTTCAGCTTCTGAATTTTTATCAAAAATATCTTCAAAAGTTTTACTTTTTGTAAGCGTTGTAATTGACAAAGGCGTAACAAATTCTTTTCCACTTTTAGTTAAAATAGCTTTTATTTCATTGTTACTTTTTCTTAGCAATCTAATGAGATCTAAAGATTTGTAAGCAGATATTCCACCACCAATAATAATTAAAATTTTTTTATTTTCTAAACTCATTATTTATTAAAATACCAGTAGAAAGACAATTACAATACCAAAAAAACTAATAATTATATTATTTCTAAAGTTTTTAAGTCTCATATGTTCCATTTCTAAATTTTTCTTACCACCCATGCCAATATTTAATTTACCCTCTGACATCAGTTTAAGCGCGTATTCTGCTCTATCCATTAATTGAGGCAATTCTGGTATTCTTTTAATAATTTCTGAAGAAGTATTTATTGCAGTATCAATAGTTGATTTTGGACTTTTAACGCTTTTTAACCAACCTTCAAGAATTGGCCTAGATACTTCCCATATATTTGTGTCAGGATGTAATTTTCTTGCTACTCCTTCAACAACAACCATAGTTTTTTGTAATAAAAGTAGAGGTGGTTGAGTAGCCATGTTGAATTTTTCAGTAATCTCAAATAATTGAGCTAACAGGTTCCCACCCGATATATCTTTTATTGATTGACCGAAAATTGGCTCTCCTACAGATCTTAATGCTTGAGCAAATTCCTCTTTAGATGCATTTTGAGGTACTAAACCTGCTTGAAAATGAACTTCAGCAACTTTTACATAATCTCTTTGAATAAATCCATAAAGTATTTCAGCAAGGAATTTTCTATTATTTTTATCTAGGCGCCCCATAATACCAAAATCTACTGGTATTATATTTCCACTTGTATCTACAAATAAATTACCTTGATGCATATCGCCATGAAAAAAACCATCTCTAACAGCCTGCTTTAAAAAATGTTGTATCAGATTTTCAGCTAGTTTCTTAAGATCAACTCCCGCCTCTTCTAATTTTTTATGTTCTCTAATTGATACACCATCTACTTTATCTAACGTCAATATTTTTTTTGTAGTATAATTCCAGTAAATTTTAGGAACATTAAATCCATAATCATTTTTTGTATTCTCATAAAGCTCATTTGCTGCAGCAGCTTCAAATCTTAAATCCATTTCGATATTAGTTATTTCTCTGAGAAGATGAACAACTTCAACTAACTTTAAACGTTTAGCTTTTGTAAATGTGCTCTCAACAATATACGCGAAAAGCATTAATGCATCTAACTCCTCATTAAAAAGTTTTTCAATATCTGGCCTCAGTATTTTTATTGCAACTTGTTGCTCCTTGTCTTCTATTATAATTTTTGCCAAATGAACCTGAGCAATAGATGCAGCTGCAATAGGTTCACTTATTTCCAAAATATTTTTAAAATAATTTTCTCCGATCTCTTTTTTTATAATTTTTTTAGCATCATGAAGATCAAAAGCTGGCACTTTATCTTGAAGTTTTTCTAAATCTTTTGCTAAGTCTTCCCCTATAATATCTGGGCGAGTAGCTAAAAATTGACCTAATTTTATAAAAGTTGTCCCCATACCTTGCAAAGCATTACAAAGTTTTTCGCCTGCATTCTTATTTGTAGAAGTGTTGTAAGATTGTGAGCCGACAGATATTAAGTTAAAAAATAAATTAATAGGAGCAGGTAAAGAGTGTATCTCATTAATGGTCTTAATTGCCCCGGAAATAGATAATCTCCTTGCTATTTGAAATAATTTAAAAACTCTTTTTATCATTTAAATTTTCCAACCAGAATGTATAGCGGTAATACCATTAGATAGGTTTCTATATTCAATGTTAGAAAAGCCATTTCTTTTCATTAGTTCAGCTAACTTTTCTTGATCATAAAACTTATCAATACTTTCAATTAAATATTTATATGGTTTTTTTGAGCCCACTATAAATTTACCAATATGTGGAATAGCCTTAGAATACTGTTTATATATAAAATCTACTATTTCATTATCAATCTTTGAAAACTCTAGGCACATAAATCTTCCACCAGGTTTAAGTACTCTTAAAGCTTCTTTTAAGGCAAGATTAATATTTGAAACGTTTCTTATTCCAAAACTTATAGTATAATAATCATATGTATTATCTTTGACAGGAATATTTTCTGCTTTAGCATTGATCCAATTAATCGTTTTATATTTTAAGAGTTTGGATTTCCCTTCTTCTAGCATTTTAACATTTGGTTCCACGCAAGTAACTTGACTTGATTTATTGCACCTTTCTAAAAATAATTTTGCAATATCACCTGTACCTGATGCAACGTCAACTAAGTTCGTGTTCGGCAACGGATTTATCCAGTCTAAAAATTTTTCTTTCCAAACACGGTGTATTCCAAATGACATTATATCATTCATAAAATCGTATTTTTTATAAACTTTTGAAAATACGGAATTGACTAAATAGTCTTTATCTTGAATAGTATTCTTCATAAAAATAATTATATGCCAGAATTACCAGAAGTTGAAGTTGTTAAAAGGTCTTTAAAGAAAAAAATTCAAAATTTGAGAATTAAAAAAGTAAAGATCAACGACAGTAATTTAAGATATAAGATAAAAAGTGAAGAAATTTCAAAATTAATTGGAAAGAAAATTAAAAAAATTGAAAGGAGGTCAAAATTTCTAATTTTTAAGATAGATAAGAAACTTTCGATGTTGGTTCATCTTGGAATGACAGGCAAATTTTTTTTTATAAACAAAAATAGTCAGAAATTTAAAACTAGCTTTTATTATGATATGAAAAAAAAAGACGAAAAGCACGATAGAGTAATTTTTTTTTTACAAAATAAACAAAAATTAATTTACAATGACGTAAGAAAATTTGGTTTTATCAAATTTTACAATCCCAGTAAATATTATCAAAATTTGCATTTTAAAAACCTAGGGCCAGAGCCTTTAAGCAATGAGTGTAATTTTAATTATTTTAAAAAATATCTTAAAGGAAGAAATAGAAATATAAAAGATGTTTTAATGGATCAAAAATGTATTTCGGGTCTTGGAAACATTTATGTAAACGAGGTTCTTTTTCTAAGCGGTATAAAACCAACTAGAAAGGTTTCAAAATTAAATGACGCGGAACTAAAAAATATTTTAAAAAATATAAAAAAGGTTTTAAAGAATGCTATTAGGATGGGTGGTTCTTCGATCAAGAACTTTTCTAGCGATGATGGAAAAAAAGGCATATTTCAGCAACATTTTAAGGTTTATGGAAAAAAAGGAGAAAGGTGTTCTAACACAGATTGCAACACTAAACTTGTTAGAATTGTAATTTCAAATCGAGCTACTTTTTTCTGTAAAAATTGTCAAAAATAATAAAGTTGACCATAATAATACTGAGATATATATAGTTTTTAAAAATGCCAAATACAAAATCAGCGATTAGAAGGGTAAGAAGAGTAAAAAAACAGACTCGTGTAAATAGAATCAGAAAAAGTAAGTATAAAAACGCCACTAAGGAAATGGATTTGCTTTTAAAATCAACTGATAAGCAAAAAGCGAAAAAATATTTTCCAAAATTTCAGTCAATTCTAATGCAGGTTGCTAAATCTGGAGTGATAAACAAAAAAACTGCAGCTAGAAAAATTTCTAGAGTATCAAAAAAAATTAAATAAATTTAAACCTTCAGTTGATAAAAAAATTTTTTTTCTATATTTAGAATTTTTAAAAAAAAAAATCAAAATGTTGTTTCTTTCTAAAGTTGTAGGATAAATTTTTTTTCTATCAAAACGTTAAGTCTACAACCTGAGTCTAATTTTATTTTAAATTACAACCTGCAAATAGTTGCAAAAGAATTGCAAAAAGCGTTTAAAGGAATTTCTTTAAAAATTAATTACATGGACAAAAATATAAAAAAACAAAATGTTTTCATTTCTGAGGAAGAGAAAACGATAAATTGGAATGATGTTCAGCTTGCTTTCAAAAAAAGTTTTGGAGATGAAATTTACAACAGTTGGTTACAAAAAATATCTTTAGTAAAAGAATTTAATGATTACCTCATACTAGGTGTCCCTACTAGATTTTTTAGAGATTGGATAGTTTCCCGTTATTTGGATAAAATTTTAGAACAAATAAAAAGTTTTAAATTAAGTCTCAATAGAATTGAATTTAAAATAATTGAGGAAAATAAACAAAATCAAGAACTTTTGAAAATTGACGAGCTAAACAAGGTCACTGAAATTAAGGACTCTATTTTAAATTACAATAGGCTAAATCCAAATTTGAATTTTAACAGTTTTATTCAAGGGAAAAGTAACGATATAGCTCTGTCCTATTCAAAAAAAGTGTGTGAGCACTTAACGCGTTATAACCCATTATATATCTGTGGAGGGGTAGGCCTTGGAAAAACTCATCTGTTAAACGCGATAGGATTGGAGTTGCAGAATGATAATAACGTAATGTTTATTTCAGCTGAAAGATTTATGTATCATTTTATAAAATCTATTAAAAAAAATGATATGGTAAATTTCAAAGATTTCTTCAGAAAATCCTCAGTTTTTATTATTGACGATATACAGTTTATTAGTGGAAAAGAGAGTTTACAGGAAGAATTTTTTCATACTTTTAATAGCCTTATGGATAAAGGTTCTCAAATAATTATTTCATCTGATAGAGCGCCAATGAAGTTAGACAGAGTTCAAGATAGAATTAAATCAAGATTAGCAGGAGGTCTTGTGGTTGATATAGATGTCCCTGATTTTGATTTAAAAGTAAAAATTATAAAGCAAAAAATAGAAGAAATTCAGAATCAATTTAAAGAAAATATATCTTTAAGCGAAGAGGTAATTAACTATATTGCGAATGAGAGCAAGACAAGCATAAGAGAATTAATTGGAATACTAAATAGAGTTATTGCTTTTAGTAGGGTCCATAATAAAATTTTAGACATAAACGATTGTAAAAACATTCTTAAAGATGTTTTTAATCAAATCAGAGTAATCACAGTCGATAAAATACAAAACATTGTTTCAAATTATTTTAATATTCCACTTAGTGAGATGCTTTCACAAAGAAGGTCAAGACCTTTGGCAAGACCAAGACAAATCGCTATGTTCTTAGCAAAGAAAATGACAACTAGGTCTTTACCGGAAATTGGAAGGAGATTTGCTAATCGTGATCATACAACAGTGATACACGCAGTTAAAACTATTACAAGACTTTCTGAGCAGGATGATGAAATGAAAAAAAATATAGCTCAGATTAAAAGTCTATTACTAGAGTAGATAAATGCAATTTTCCGTAAAAAGAGATCATTTACTTAAATCACTTAATTACGTCCAGGGAGTAGTCGAGAAAAAAAATACTCTACCAATTTTATCAAATGTATTATTACAATTAAAAAATAAAAAACTTTCAATAATTGCTACAGATTTAGATATAATTTTTCATGATGAGATATCTGAAATTAAAGTAGTTAATGAAGGAAGCACTACGACCTCAGCGGCAATCTTATATGATATTTTAAGAAAAATTTCGTCTAATTCAGAGATAAAATTTGACTTAAAATCTGAAAATAAATTAAGTTTAAAAAGTGAGAATTCCGACTTTAATCTCTTATGTCTACCAACTGATAATTTTCCCTCATTTGCTGAAGAATTCCATGGAAATCAAATGTCTTTTAATTCTGAAAAGTTTTTAGCCTTACTAAACAAAACAAGAATATCAATTTCAAATGACGATACTAGGCACTATCTAAATGGTATTTTTTTGCACTTAAGTGAAGCTAACAATCGATCTTTTTTAACTGGTGTAGCAACTGATAGTCATAGGCTGTCATCAAGTAGTATTGAGATTGAAAACAATGAGGATTTTAATCCGATTATTTTGCCAAGAAAAACCGTAAACCAATTATGTACATTATTATCAGAGACAAGCGAAAAGCTAAGTATGCAGATTAGTGAAAACAAAATTAAGTTTGAATTAGGTAAAATAAAATTGATCTCTAAAGTTATAGATGGAAAATTTCCTGACTATAAAAAAGTAGTCCCCACTAAAAACGATAAAATATTAATTGTCTCCACAAAAGATTTTATCGACTCCATCGAACGAGTAGCAAGTGTCTCATTGGATCGAAAAGAGGGCGTAAAGTTATCCATTAATAAAGATAATTTGCAACTATCTGTAAATAGCGCGAATTCGGGCGAGGGGAATGAAAAGATTAAAGCTGATTTTAATTCAGAAAATTTAAATATAAGTTTTAATTCAAAATATTTAATTGATATCGCCTCTTCTGTACAAAATAAAAATATAAGATTAAATTTAAAAGATGCTGTTTCACCTGTGCTTATTCAAGATATTTCTGACAAGAATTCATATTATGTTATAATGCCTATGAAAATCTAATTTTTTCATTTTTACAATTTTTTTTAATTTTTGGCTCAAAACTGTTGATATTGAATACTTCTAGATCAATGTCTCAGCCGGTGATTTTCTATTACAAAAAAAAAATGATATATTCAAACATTCAAAAAAAAAACAATGTCAAAAAATTCTCAACAGAATCATGAACAGTCTTATGGAGCAGAGTCCATTAAGGTTCTCAAAGGGCTAGACGCTGTAAGAAAAAGACCTGGGATGTATATCGGCGATACAGATGATGGTTCGGGTCTCCATCATATGGTCTTTGAAGTAATAGATAACTCTATTGATGAAGCTTTGGCAGGATATTGTAAAAATATTACCATTTGCATTAATCCAGATAATACAGTGAGCGTGGAAGATGATGGCAGAGGTATACCGGTTGATCTGCATAAAGGTGAAAAAATTTCGGCTGCGGAGGTGATAATGACGCAACTTCATGCTGGTGGTAAATTTGATCATGACTCTTATAAAGTTTCAGGAGGATTGCACGGTGTTGGAGTTTCAGTCGTTAATGCTTTATCTGAAAAACTTGAATTAAAGATTTTTAGGGAGGGAAAAGAATACGAAATTAATTTTAAAAACGGAAACTCAATTAAGCCTCTTAAAAATACTGGAAAAACTAAAAAAAAGGGTACAAAAATAACTTTCTTACCGTCAAAGGAAATATTTTCGTCTATAAAATTTAGTGCATCAATACTTGAAAAAAGAATTAGAGAGCTTGCTTTCTTAAACAAGGGTATCGCAATTACTTTAATTGATAATACATCTAAAAAAGCTAAGGAATATTCCCATAAATACGATGGTGGAATAATTGAATTCGTTAAACATATAAATAAAAAAAAACCTATTTTGATAAATAAACAAGAAAAAGAAGTTTTTAAAAAGCCAATATATGTAACAGCAACTAAAAATAACGTAGTTGTAGAATGCTCGTTTGAATGGAACGCTGGATATTCTGAGGAAGTTTTGCCTTTTACAAATAATATTCCTCAAAAAGACGGAGGCACACACTTGTTGGGTTTTAGAAGTGCATTGACAAGAGTAATAAATAAATATTCAGGCGACAGAAATAATAAAAGAAATAGAATTGTTTTATCAGGAGAGGATATAAAAGAGGGGTTAACAGCAGTATTGTCCATTAAAATGCCTGATCCAAAGTTTTCTTCTCAGACAAAAGACAAACTAGTTTCTTCAGAAATAAGAAACATAGTTGAACAAATTATTGGAGAAAAAGTTTCAACTTGGTTTGATCAAAACCCATCAATTTCTAAAATTGTTTTAGAGAAAATTAATCAAGCTGCTATGGCCAGAGATGTAGCAAGAAAAGCTAGAGATAGCGTAAGACGAAAGGGTACTTTTGAATTGTCCGGCTTACCTGGTAAATTAGCAGATTGTCAAATACAAAAAAGAGAAGGCACTGAATTGTTTATTGTTGAGGGAGACTCAGCAGGAGGATCTGCCAAACAAGGAAGAGTACGAGAATTCCAAGCAGTCTTGCCGTTAAGAGGAAAGATACTAAATACCTATGTAAATGGAAAAAGGAATGGTGAAGATCGAAATACAAAAGCACTATCAAAAATGATGTCATCCAGTGAGATAGTCACATTAATAAATGCTTTGGGTACTGGATCTAAAGATTTTAACATTGATAATTTGCGTTATGATAAAATAGTTATTATGACGGATGCTGATGTTGATGGTTCCCACATAAGAACTTTGTTGCTAACATTTTTTAATAATCATCCATTTAATCAACTGATTGAAAATGGGCATGTATATTTAGCTCAACCCCCGCTATTTAAGATTACTAAAGCAAACAAGAGTACATATATTAAAGATGAGAAAGCTCTTGAAGACTATATATTGCAATTAGGTAAAATTAATAAAAAAATTAAAAAAGGATCGCAAGAGTATAAAAATTTTATGCAAGAGCAAAGGGAGAAGCTTTCAATACAAAGATTTAAGGGTTTAGGAGAAATGAATCCGGACGAACTATGGGAAACTACTCTTAATCCTGATAATAGAACTATGTTGAAAGTTCAATATACAAAAGGAACAAAAGATAAATCAAAAGAAGATCAGAAGATGATCGAAGTTTTGATGGGTGACGAAGTTGCTCCAAGAAAAGATTTTATTACAAACAACGCCTTAGAAGTTACAAATCTAGACATCTAAAAAAAAATGAATTTATCAACTCTTTTCAGGACAAAAGAGAATTTAAACTTAGATAAAAATACATTAACAATTCTTAGGTATATCGCTATTATTGGTCAAATTTTAGCAATCAGCATAGTATTTTATTACTTAAATTTACCGTTTCCAATCATTGAAAGCTATTTGATTATTTCACTAGGTTTAGCTACAAATTTATATCTTCAATTTGGTATTAAAATAAGTCAACTTAAAGACTTTTATGCAGCCCCATTTCTTTTGTATGATTTAATACAATTGAGTGCTCTCCTTTATTTAACTGGAGGAATTTTTAATCCTTTCTCTTTCTTATTAGTAATTCCAGCTATTGTTTCATCAACATTTTTAAGTATGGGCACAACAATTATATTAGGTTTAATAACATCATTACTTTTATTAACCATATCATTTTTTCATTTACCATTGCCGGGTGAGGATATGAATTTGTTACATTTTCCAAATTTTTATAAAATTGGAATTATAATCTCTATTTTGATTGGTTTAATCTTTTTAAGTTATTTTGGTATTCGTTTTTCTGGTGAAAAAAAGAAAACAGAAGAAGCTTTTAAAAAACTTCAAGAGGTAATTTATAAAGAGTATGAATTAGAATCTTTAGGAGGTCAAGCTGCAGCAGCAGCACATTCACTCGGAACACCTTTAGCTACAATAAGTGTAGTGGCTAAAGAATTGAAAAAAGAAATTGGAGATGACAGCGAGCTAGCAAGAGATATTGATTTATTAATTAGCCAATCAAAAAGGTGTAGTGAAATCTTAAAAAGAATTTCAAAAAAACAGATAGAGGAGGATAAATTTTTTAGTTCAACAAAATTGGAGGATTTACTTGAGGAAATCATAAATTCTTTTAAAGAAACTTCTTCTAAGGAAATTACTTTAGTATCTGAAAATGATAAAAATAAAATTGATATTCAAAGGTCACCAGAAATGATCTATGGTTTAAGAAATTTTATAGGTAATGCGATTAAATTTTCTAAAAGTAAAGTTAATATTTTCTTGATGAGTGACAATAAAGAAATTAAAATTATAGTAAATGACGATGGGCCAGGATTTCCGAAAGATATTATTGATAAATTGGGTGAACCATATATTAAATCCAGATCGTTTGAATTAAATTCAAACTCAGGTTTAGGCCTTGGAACTTTCTTAGGCAAAACTTTATTAGAAAGACAAAATGCTAAATTATTGTTTAAAGATGATAAAAATTTAGGTGGTGCCTCTGTTGTAATTAGTTGGTCACCAAAAAATATTTTAATTAACGCTTAAATTCAAAAGCATATGAAAGGATCTTATAAGCTAATTTTGCGACTAAAAAGTTATATGAGTCGAATTTTTTTATTGGTGCAAGTTCATTAATATCTGCTCCAACTATATTTGATATTTGACAGACTTTCTTAATTATTGGCAAAACTTCGTCCCAAAATAATCCACCTGGTTCTGGGGTTCCAGTTGCTGGCATAATACTTGAGTCAAAACCATCTACATCAAAAGTAATATAAACTTGCTTATTTTTAAATAAATTTTCTAATTTCTGAAGATCCCAATTCTTTTTATCTTTTGCCCAAAAAATTTCGATCCTATTTTTATTCTTATTATAAAAATCCATTTCAGATTTTGAGAGATTTCTTATTCCAAAAGACACAACTTTTAAATTTTTAAAATCGAGACATCTTTTAATTGCAGAGGCATGAGAAAACTTTTCTCCTTGATAACTTTCTCTTAGATCGGCATGAGCATCAAAATGAAGAAGAATTAACTCTTTATGTCTTTTAGCAAATGGTTTAATTGATCCTGGAGTAATAGAGTGCTCTCCTCCTAAAATTAAAGGAAATTTTTTCTCAGAAAGTATATTTTCATTAATTTCTGATAATTGATTTAAAGCATCATTTAATTTACTTTTAATCTTAAACGGTTTTAAAGTTTGAATGCCAATTTCTTTGTATGGCTCTTTGTTTAACTCTTCGTCAAATAACTCAACTTGATGAGAAGCCTTAATTATTTCTTTTGGTCCATTCTTACATCCGCTACCATAGCTCACAGTTTTTTCTAAGCCGAATGGCACCACGACTACTTGTGACTCAGATTTGTGATTTGCATCAAATCCCAAAAAACCTTTTTTTTGGTCCAAGTAATTCATTTAAGACTCAAAAATTTGTGAAAAATTTCTTTTTGTTCTCTTTTTCCAATTAGCTCTATGATATGCATCACTTGCAATTAATGGCAATACACTCGTAGCTTCAGCAAATACCATTTGTTCTTTTGTAATATCAACTTTTCCCCACGAGCTAGCTTCTTTTAATGTAGAACTACTGCAAGCACCATCCCTAGTATCAGCAACAGTTATTTGTACAGCATATTTATGCATATCAACCTTTTTGCCTAACAATTCTGCACAAACAACTGTGTCTTGAATGAAATTTTTAGGTACTCCTCCCCCAATCATTAGCAATCCAGATTGCTTTGATCGAAGCTTAATTTCAGTCAACTCTCTAAATTCTCTTATAGAGTCGATTGTAATATGTTTATCAGGATTTTTTTCTTGATGCATTACAAGCCCAAAACCTGCAGAGCTATCAGTGAAAGCTGGGCAAAATATTGGAACATCATTATCATATGCAGTCTCTATTAAAGAACCTTTTTTTTTAGAATTAGATTTAAGATATTTTCCTAACTCTAATATGAATTCTCTTGAGGTATAAGTTTTAGGTTTTAATGTATTTGCAATATCACAAATTGTTTGGTCACATGCTTGTAGTTCTTCCTCATCTATATAGGTATCATAAATTCTATCTATATAGTTATTCCTTAGTTCAGTATCATCTTGAAACTGAGAACCTTGATAATGTTTGAAGCCCAAAGCTTCAAAAAAATCCATATCTATAATTGAGGCCCCCGTAGCCACAATAGCATCAACCATGTTATGTTTTACTAAATCAGTGTATAAATCCATGCATCCACCTGCTGAAGTTGAGCCTGCTAAAGTTAAAAAAATTGAACAATCTTTATCTGCAAGCATTTCATTATAAATAGCTGCCGCTCTGGCTGTATCTCTAGAAGTAAAAGACATCTTACTCATACCGTCAATAATTTTACGAGCATCAAAAGACTTGATATCGATGTGTTCAACTGGGGAATTAAGTAAAGATTTTTTATTGTGTCCGATATTTGGACTATTTTTTTTATTCATTAAGCTACTAAAGAACCAACTTTATCATTAGCATTATCGTACATAGATATAATTGGTTTGTCACTTAATTCGTGAATATCATTTGAATAAAAACCGTTGAAGTTTGTTCTGAAAGTAAGACTGTAAGCTCCTAACTGACCTAACTCTATATAGTCACCCTCTTTAATATTATTTGGTAACAAAAAAGGTCCTTTCATGTAATCTAATCCATCACAAGTTGGTCCAAAAAAACTAAAAGCAGTTAGTTTTTTAGACTGAATTCTTCCGCTTGTAATCATCTTTGATGGCAAAACAAAGTTTGGTGCTCCAGCGTCAAATAAAGATCCATAAGTTCCGTCATTTATGTAAAGATTATTTTTCTTTCTTAAAATAACTTTCACAATTGTAGATCCACTTTCTGCTACAAGAGCTCTTCCTGGCTCACATATGATTTCTGGTAATTTATTTAACTTCAAGTTATTTAACTCTTTTTTAATTTCTTCCATATAATTAATTAATGGTTCAGGATTGAGATCTGGATATATAGATGGAAATCCCCCACCAACATTAATTGTATTTGGTACTATTTTTGTTTTTTTAATAATATTTCCAATTTCTCGAATTCCTTTTGAGTAAGAAATTTTGTGCATACATTGAGAGCCAACGTGAAAACTTATGCCAAGTTTTTTTGAATGTTCCTTACATAATCTTACTAATCCTAAAGCTTCAGAGGGAAGCGCACCAAATTTTCTAGATAGATCTATTTCAGCGTGTTCATTCGAAATTGCGATTCTTACAAATAATTCTAAATCTTTTGCTTGATTAGTAGCTTCTAGAATTTTCCTCAACTCATCCTTACTATCAAGAGAAAAACTTTTTACACCATAATCGAAGTAAGCGGATGATATACTTTCTTTACTTTTAATAGTATGCATAAAATGTAATTTCGCATCCGACTTAATTTTATTTAGGAGCTTAATTTCATTTAGAGAGGCAACATCGAATTCATTGACACCATTAGCAATAATCTGTTTAATAATTTTTTCGTTTGGATTCGTTTTAACAGCGTAGAGTATTTTTCCAGGAAAATTCTCTTTAAAAAATTTTACGGATTTTTTAATCTCGTTTAGCCGTATACAATATACGGGGTAATCTGGTTGTAATGAGTTAACTAATTCGTTAACTGTTTTAAATTTTCCCATTTCATGTGTCCCTCGTTTAATTACACAAAGATTTTTTAAAAAATTTAATAAAAAAAACCTTATTTATTTCGCGTTTAAGGTTTTTTTAACTCTATGTAAAGAAAAAAAGGACATTTTTGTCTTGTTGAAATTTTGTCAACAGTACCTATATGATGGTTTATGAGAACGCAAAAAAACCTCCCAGAGCAGCTAAAATTAGCAGACTTTGCTGATAAATCGCTATTAATCCTTGATGATGACGATCCCTTAAGGGGTAGGCTTGCAAGAGCCATGGAAAAGAAAGGATTTCAGGTTAAGGAGGCTAAATCAGTAGCTGAGGGTCTTAATATTGCTAAAACAGCTCCTACAGCCTTTGCTGTAATCGATCTTAGGCTTGAAGATGGCAATGGTTTAGATGTTGTTAAAGAACTTTCAAAAAATAAAAAAGATAGCAGAATTGTAATGTTAACGGGATACGGGAATCTACCTACGGCTGTAGCTGCAGTGAAAGAGGGCGCAATCGATTACATAGCTAAACCAGTTGATGCGGACGATGTTGAGTCTGCTTTATTAGCATCGCCAGAATCAAAAGCAAAGCCTCCTGAAAATCCAATGTCAGCAGATAGAGTGAAATGGGAACATATCCACCGAGTTTTTGAATTATGCAATAGAAATGTTTCCGAAACAGCTCGAAGACTTAAGATGCACAGAAGAACACTACAAAGAATTCTCTCTAAAAGATCTCCAAGATAACTTAAATAAATTTTCTAAATTTTTTAATTTGATTTATTGTAAGTGTTGCAATTAAAATTTTCAATAACTCTGCTAACAAGAAAGGTTGTGCTCCTAATTTGAGTATTGGTTTATCCCAACCTATTAAATTTCCAAGCCATAACATTCCTAATATATAAATAAAGCTAGTAGCAAAAACTAATTTAAAAAAATTCTTAAAATAATTATTATCGTAATTAAATTTTCCTGCTAAAAATCCAGCAACTACAAAACCTATCAAATAACCCATTGTTGGTCCTGTGAAGTATACTATTCCCATACCTTTTTCTGGAGTTCCTGAAAACACTGGCAAGCCAATTATACCTTCGAATAAATATAAAGAAATAGTTGCCATACCAAGTTTCCATCCAAAACATATTCCTATCAACAAGACAACTAAAGTTTGCATTGTCATAGGGACTGGGTAAAATGGTATTTTAACTTTTGACGATATGGCTAAAAGAATGGAGCCCAATAAGGCGATAAATATATATTTAATTATTTTTGTTTGTTTTAAACTTTTTACGAATTCCATTTAATTAATTTAACTTTTTTTTTATTAAAATCTAGTGTTTTGTTAATTGAACAAAAACATCTTCTAAATCACCATCTTCTGTTGAAATATCCTCAATTTTGATATTATTTTCATTTAAATAATTGATAATTTCGCCAAAATCGAGTGAGTTTTTTTCATAAGTAACTAATATTGAATTTTCAGAGTTTATTTTAAAATTTATATCTTTCATCATTAAATTCTTGTTTAATCCAATATTTTTAACTTTAAAATTAATTTTTTTTGTTTTAATTCTCTCAAGTAATTTTTCGGTGGTATCTAACGCAACTAAATTTCCTTTATTGATTATAGCTATTCGATCGCACATTTCCTGTGCTTCAATCAGATAGTGAGTGGTTAATATTATTGTTACACCTTCTTTGTTTAGAGCTTTAACATTTTCCCAAAGATTATTTCTAAGTTCTACATCAACACCAGCTGTAGGCTCATCCAAAATTAAAATTGGAGGTTGATGAACCATAGCCTTTGCTATAAGCAACCTTCTCTTCATGCCGCCCGATAAGCTTCTGGAGTATGCATTAGCTTTATCTTGAAGAGAAACCATCTTTAATATTAAATCAGTTATACGGTTCTCTTTAGAAATACCGTAAAGTCCTGCCTGAAGTTCAAGAAGTTTTTTTGGACTAAAAAAAGCATCTAAGTTTACTTCCTGGGGGACTATTCCCAC
This sequence comes from uncultured Pelagibacteraceae bacterium, assembly GCA_902593905.1. GTDB lineage: Bacteria > Pseudomonadota > Alphaproteobacteria > Pelagibacterales > Pelagibacteraceae > Pelagilacustribacter. Next base: position 207,777 of record CACJKF010000001.1, read on the forward strand.
AGACGCTCTAACTTGACGAGGATTTTGATCTAAATCAAAACCCCATACATTTACTTTTCCACTAGTTTTAATAACTGTTCCTCCTAGAATACTTAAAAAAGTTGTCTTGCCTGCTCCATTCGGTCCTAATAATCCAAATACCTCTCCTTGTCTGACCTCAAAACTTAATTCGTTTAAAGCTTTATTATGTTTTTTGGTTTTAGGACTAGAATAAACCTTTGTTAGATTTTCAACAGCTAGGGCAAATTTATTCATACTTTTTTATAATTCATCAAGATTTCAATGTAATATGTATATATGAGTTCAATAAAAAAAACAGATCATTTTTATCTCATAGATGGATCAGGATACATCTTCAGAGCTTATTATGCGTTACCACCTCTATCTAGAAAAAGCGATGGACTACCTACAGGAGCTGTAAGTGGTTTTTGCTCGATGCTTTTTAAACTTTTAGAAGATGCCAGATCTGATGACTCAAAAAATAAACCAACTCATTTTGCTGTTATATTTGACTCTGCTAGAAAAAATTTTAGAAATGAAATTTATAGTGAATATAAAGCTAATAGAGCAGAAGCACCTGACGATCTAGCACCTCAGTTTGAGTACATTAGAAAATCTGTTGAGGCTTTTAACTTACCATCTATTGAACTTTTAAATTATGAAGCAGATGATCTTATAGCGACTTATGCAAAACAAATCACAGAAGTTGGAGCTAACGTTACTGTAATATCATCAGATAAAGATTTAATGCAGTTAGTTTCTAAAAAAGTGCGATTATTTGATCCTATGAAAAGCAAATTAATTGGTGAGAAAGAGGTTATAGAAAAATTTGGAGTCAAGCCAGATCAAGTAATCGATGTACAATCACTTGCTGGAGACAGTTCAGATAACGTGCCAGGAGTTCCAGGCATTGGAGTCAAGACAGCAGCAGAGCTTATAAAAAAATACAAAACATTAGAAAATTTATTAAACAAAGCATCAGAAATACCTCAGAACAAACGACGGGAAACATTATTGTCAAATAAAGAAAAAGCTATGATTAGTAAGCAACTAGTTACTTTAAAAAATGATGTTCCATTAAAAGATAATGCTGCCGACTTTATCATCAAAGATATTAATAAAGATAGATTATACGATTTTTTAAGAGAGATGGAATTCAATAGATTGCTTAGTCAAGCAATTAGTTTTTATGGTGAGTCAGTAGGTGAGAATTTTAAGAATAAAAGTTCGATAAAAAAAAAGGTGGTTAATACGAAATCATATAAAACTATTTCAAAAGAATATCAACTAGATGAACTATTAAAAAAATTAAATAAAAGTTCAATTATTGCTGTTGATACTGAAACTTCGTCATTAAATCCACAAGAAGCAGATTTAGTTGGCATATCAGTATGCTATGAACCTAATGAAGCTTTCTATATCCCTGTAGGCCATAAAGAAAAAACAGACTTGAAAAAAGATTTAGTATTAAAAAAACTGAAACCAATTTTGGAAGACGAAAGCATAAAAAAAGTTGGTCAAAATATAAAATATGATTTCATTATATTTAAAAATCACGGTATTGAATTAAGTCCAGTTGATGACACTATGTTGCTTTCGTATACATTAGATGCTGGAAACAACAGGCATAACATGGATACTTTATCTGAGTTACACTTGGGACATAAAACTATCTCTTACAAAGAAATAGTTGGTACTGGGAAAAAGCAACTAAATTTTTCTGATGTAGATCTTAAATCTGCAACTACATATGCCGCTGAAGATGCAGATATCACATTAAGATTGTATGAAATTTTATCTGAAAGAGTATCTGAGGAGAAATTAGACAAAATTTACAATGTTTTTGAAAAACCGATGATAAAAATTCTTTCAAAGTTAGAAACTGCAGGAATAAAAGTTGATGATGCATATCTTAAAAAGCTTTCAAAGAAATTTGAGGAAAGGTTAACAAAAATTGAAAAAGAAACTTACAAGATAGCAGGTAAAGAATTTAATATAGGATCACCCAAACAATTAGGAGAAATAATCTATAATGACTTAAAGATAGCAAAACTAAAAAAAACAAAAAAAGGAAGTTTAGCAACGAATGCTAGAATTTTAGAAGACTTGGCATTAACTGGACATAAATTTCCTAATTTAGTTTTGGAATGGCGGCAAGTTTCAAAGTTAAAAAGCACTTACACAGATGCTCTACAAGATCATATAAGTAAAAAAACAAAAAGAGTTCACACCTCTTTTTTGCTAGCTGCAACTAATACAGGTAGGCTAGCTTCCAGTGATCCTAATTTACAAAATATTCCTATAAAAACTTTAGATGGCAAAGAGATAAGAAAAGCTTTTATAGCAGATAAAAATAATTTGCTTATTTCAGCGGATTATAATCAAATAGAGATGAGAATCCTCGCTGATATGGCTGATGTAAAAGAATTAAAGAAAGCTTTTAAAAATAATCAGGACATTCACTCTTTAACAGCAAGTCAAGTTTTTGATGTTCCAATTGCAAAAGTTACAGATGATTTTAGAAGAAAGGCAAAAGCAATCAATTTTGGAATTATTTATGGAATAACACAGTACGGGCTAGCAAAACAAATATCAGTGTCTAATGAGGAAGCGTTAAGTTTTATTAATTCATATTTTAAAAAATTTCCTGAAATAAAAGATTATATGAACACAACTATTAAAACATGTAGGAAGCAAGGTTTTGTCACAAATATTTTCGGAAGAAGAATTCATTTAAGAGGAATAAACGATAAAAATTTTAGCGTGCGGGCATTTCAGGAAAGGGCAGCAATTAATGCTCCAATACAAGGATCGGCTGCAGATATCATTAGATTAGCAATGATCGAAATTGATAAAATTTTCGAAAAAAAAAAGAAAGCAAAAATGCTTTTACAAATACATGATGAACTTATTTTTGAGTGTTTAAAAAAAGATGAGAGTGAAGTAAAAAAAATTGTTAAAACAGCAATGACGTCAGTTTCAAGTTCAGAGCATCATATGTTTTCAATACCTTTAGAAGTGAGTATAAACTCTGGAAACAATTGGGGAGAAGCCCACTAAACGCCTAAATTTTGACAACATAATTAAGAGAATAAAAATATGACTCAAACAATAGCATTAGTAGATGATGATAGAAATATATTAACTAGCATAAGCATAGCATTGGAAAGAGAAGGATTTAAAGTTCAAACTTATATTGATGGAGAGTCTGCTTTAATTGGATTAACAAGAAATCCACCTGATCTGGCGATTTTAGATATCAAAATGCCAAGGATGGATGGAGAAGAGTTACTTAAAAAACTTAAAAAAAAAATGTCAATTCCAATAATATTCTTAACATCAAAAGATGATGAAGTAGATGAACTGCTCGGCTTGAAGTTAGGTGCCGATGATTTTGTCAAAAAATCTGGAGGCTTTTCCACTAAAGTTTTAATAGAAAGAATAAGAGTTCAACTTAGAAAAAAAAATAGTAATGTCGATGACACAAAAAATATAATTAGTCATGGAAAATTAAAATTAGACCCTGCTCAATTAGAATGTGAATGGAATGGAAAAGCTTTACCAGACAAGCTGACCACCACAGAATTTTTGATTGTTAAAGAATTAGCCAAAAGACCAGGAGTTATTAAAGAAAGAGCACATTTAATGGACATAGCTTACAAAGACAATACAGAGATTGAAGATAGAACAATTGATAGTCACGTAAAAAGAATAAGGAAAAAGTTTAAAAAAGTCGACGAAAAGTTCTCAGCAATTGAAACTAGATATGGAAGCGGGTATAGATGGAATGTTAGCTAATGAAACAAAAAAAATCAGCTTCTATTTTAAAGAAGTTTTTAATAATTAACCTTACAGTCTTTTCTGTTTTAGGTCTTTTTACAATTATATATCTTGAAGCAATCCAGCCAACTCTAGTAAAAGAAAGATCGGATAATCACAAAATAATTATAAATAATACTAAGGACAATCTTGAGAGACTTAATATAGAATACACTAAAGAAGGAATTAGAGATTTCTTACTCTCCACAAGATTTTTATTTCAAAGTTTAGATCGTGTTCAATTTTATGATTTATCTGGAAATCTTATTGGCGATACAAATATTTTAGATTTAGATCAAAGTGTTTTTACGAGATCAGATATAATTTTTGAAGAAACTTTAGGAAGCGAAACAATCACTCCAGAGATTGAAGAAAAACTTGAAGAAGAGGAATTAGATGAAATTAAGGAAATCATTACAAATAAATATAATGATGAAATAATGACTATTACTAATGATGAAAAAAATAATTTTTTTGTAAACACTCTTAGTAAGATTAGATTTCAAAATAATGATATTGGATATATTGTAGTGTCCGAGCAAGCCAATGACATTACAACTGCAGTAAAAGAGAGAAAAGCATTTATAATAAGAACGATGATTGCAGTTGTAATTGTGATTTTAATTTTTTCACTATTTTTGAATAAATATATTCTAAAACCGATTGGGCTTTTGGTAAAATTTAGCGATGGAATAAAAAAAAAATCCAATCAAGCGATTGATATAAATAAAGTTTTTATAAGAGACGATGAAATTGGAAAATTAACACAGTCAATTGATGAAATGACTAAAGAATTACAGCAAAGAACTAATAGAGCTGAAACATTCTCAAATGATCTGGCTCATGAAATTAGAAATCCACTTGCATCACTAAAAAGCGCCTCAGAACTTTTAGATAAAACTACAGAAAAAAATGAAGGTGAAAAACTTCTTAAAATAATCAATCATGATGTTGAGAGAATAGAAAGATTAATAACTGATTATACTCAAATGCTAAAAGATGAGGCTTCTTTATCTCGTGAAAAAATGAGTAAAGTTAATTTAGTTGAAATTATTAATGGTGTAGTAGAAGATTTTAACCAAGACCTTATTAATCAAAACAAAAAAATTGAGATAAAAGTTATAAATAAAATAAAAAGTAAAAATGGACACCTTATATTTGGTATTAGTAATAGATTAGAACAAGTGGTCGCAAATCTATTGGATAACTCTATCTCCTTTAGTCAGGATAATCAAAAAATTGAAATTAGCCTTGAAGAAACTTCAAGCAATCTATTGTTATCAGTAAAAGATGAAGGACCTGGTTTTGCAGAAACATCGCCTCAGAAAATTTTTAAACGTTTTTATAGCAACAGGCCCACAAGTTTTGGAAAACACTCTGGCTTAGGCTTAAATATTGCAAAAAACATTGTTCAATTACATAAAGGCACAATAGCAGCTTCAAATAGATTTAATACAAAAGGAGCGCAGGTTGAAGTTTTACTTCCAAAATTGTCCTAACATTATTTCTTGCTAAGGTTAATTTATGTTGATAATAACTTCTTCAATATGGCACAGGATTATAAAGTAAAAGACATTACCCAGGCAGATTTTGGTAGAAAAGAAATTTCTCTAGCAGAAACAGAAATGCCAGGACTGATGGCTTTGAGGAAAGAGTATAAAGGTAAAAAACCTTTAAAGGGTGCAAAAATCCTTGGCTGTCTTCATATGACAATACAAACTGCTGTTTTAATTGAAACTTTAGTTGAATTAGGGGCTGAAGTTAGATGGTCTTCATGTAATATTTTTTCAACACAAGATCATGCAGCAGCAGCTATAGCTAAAGCGGGCATTCCTGTGTTTGCTTGGAAAGGTGAAACAGAAAAAGAGTATTGGTGGTGCGTTAAACAAACTATTGAAGGAAAAAAAAATTGGAAACCAAATATGATTTTAGATGATGGTGGTGATCTTACTGCTTTAATGCATAAAGAATATAAAAATTTGTTAAAAGATGTTAAGGGAGTTTCAGAAGAAACTACGACAGGTGTTCTAGCACTAAAAAAAATGGAGTCTAATAAAGAATTATTAATCCCAGCTATAAATGTAAATGACTCAGTTACAAAATCTAAATTTGACAACCTTTATGGTTGTAGAGAAAGTTTAGTAGACGGAATAAAAAGAGCAACTGATGTCATGATGTCTGGTAAAGTGGCTATCGTAGCTGGATTTGGTGATGTTGGCAAAGGAAGTGCAGCTTCATTACGTCAAGCAGGTGCAAGAGTTATGGTTACTGAGACAGATCCTATATGTGCATTACAAGCTGCTATGGAAGGCTACGAAGTTGTTGTAATGGATGAAGCTATTAAAGATGCTGATATAGTTGTAACTGCGACAGGAAATAAAGATATAGTAACAGCGGATCACATGAGAAATATGAAAGACAGAGCAATACTTTGTAACATTGGTCATTTTGACAACGAAATTCAAGTTGAAGCATTAAAAAATTATAAGTGGGATGAAATAAAACCTCAAGTTCACGAAATTGAGTTACCTAGTAAAAAAAGGATTATCCTTTTGGCTGAAGGTAGATTAGTCAACTTAGGATGCGCTACAGGACATCCTAGTTTTGTAATGAGCGCTTCATTTACAAATCAAGTTATTGCTCAAATTGAATTATGGAACAATTCAGATAAATATGAGAAGAAAGTTTACGTGCTTCCAAAACATCTTGATGAAAAAGTTGCAATGTTACATCTAGAAAAAGTGGGCGCTAAATTAACAAAGATGTCAAAAGAACAAGCCGATTATATTAGCGTTAAACCATCAGGACCATTTAAGCCAGATACTTATCGCTACTAGCAGTAGCTAATGATTATTAAATCTTTAGAACATTTAAATCAAATATCTAAAACAATTTCAAAAAAATTAGAAAATGGGGATTGCATCTTTTTAAATGGTGAAATCGGTGTAGGAAAAACTACATTCACAAGATATTTAATTAATAACTTACAAAATCAAAAAGGAGTTAAAGTGACGGAAGTGTTGAGTCCTACATTTAACTTACTTTATGAATATGAAATTAAAGATCTTAAGATTATGCATTATGATCTTTATCGGATAAAAAAAGCCAATGAATTGGATCTTCTTGGTATTTTTTCTGAAAATGAAAAAACAGTTAAAATTATAGAATGGCCAGATTTAATTAAGACACCATTGATTAATAAATTAGAAATTAATTTAGAGTATGTAGAAAATAATAAGGAAAGAAAAATGAAAATATATGGGCTAAGCAAATGGAAAAATTTTGAAAATGAAATATAAATTGAAAAAAATTTCAGGAGATGCTTCTTTCAGAGAATTTTATAGATTAAAAAAAAATAAAAAAACCACAATCATTGTTTCTGCAAAAAAAGAAAAATTTAAAAATCTTGCAGTATACTCAGTGATAAATAATATTCTTAATAATAATAAGATTGATGCTCCAAAATTATTAAGCAATCATTATAAAAATGGTATAATCGAAATATCTGATTTGGGAGAAAAATCTTTCTATGATCATGTAATTTTAAAAAAAAATAAACTAAATAGTTATAAATCTTTGATAAAATTATTGATAAAATTGCAAAAAATAAAAGTAAAAAAACTATATAAATTTGGAAAACTCAAAATTAAAATATCAAAATATACACTATCTAATCTTCACAAAGAATCAGATTTATTTTTTGATTGGTACTTAAAATATTTTCTCAAAAATAAAAAATTAAACAAAATTAAAAAAACTCTAAGGTCTGAATTAAACAAGGTGTATAAAAAATTAAATTACAAAAATGATACTTTCGTACATAGAGATTTTCATATTTCAAATGTAATGGTCGATAAAAAAAAATTGGGAATAATTGATAGTCAAGATGCAATTATTGGAAATCCTTTGTATGATGTTTCATCTGTAATTGATGATGTAAGAATAAAATTACCAAATAAATTACAAAATAAACTATTAGATTTTTACCACAAGAACTCAAAACTTAAGAGCGACCATATAGAAAAATTAAAAAATGATTTTGACATTCTTTCAGTTCAAAGAAATTTAAAAATATTAGGCATATTTGTACGTTTATACAAAAGAGATAACAAAGATAATTATCTTAAATTTTTACCTTACACGTGGACGCTCATAGAAAAAAGATTACAAAACCCAGTTCTCAAAAATTTTAAATTATTATTTTATAAACACATGTCTGTTAAAAAACTTAAAAAATTAAATAAAATATGAATATTAGATACGGAATGATTTTAGCAGCAGGGTTAGGAAAAAGAATGCAGCCTTTGACGCTTAAAACACCTAAACCGTTATTAGAAATAAATAATTATACATTATTAGAAAGAGCGATAAATTTATTGATCGGTCATGGTGTGCAAGAAATAAGTATTAATGTTCATTATCTTCCTGATCAGATTAAATCATTTATTAATAGAAAGAAATTTAAAGTTAAAATCACAATTTCTAATGAAGAAAATTTATTATTAGACACAGGCGGAGGTGTACTTAGAGGTACACAAAATTTTGGTGACAATCCTTTTTTTGTAATTAATCCAGATACTGTTTGGGGTAAGCATTACCTAGAAGAATTAAAAAGTCTTGAGGTTCTTTATTTAAAGAATAATAAACCGACGTTACTTTTAGTGAACAAGAAATTATCCATTGATCCTTCTTTTAAAGGAGACTTTAATTTAAATAATGAAAAAATTTCCAAGGACAGTGAGAATCAATTTATTTTTACTGGTTTGCAAATTATTAACAGAAGTATTTTCACGCATGAAAAAGTAGAAGTTTTTTCAATGAATAAAGTATGGAATGAATTAATAAAAGGTAAAAACTTACTGGGCTTAGAGAGTAATCAGAAATTTTACCACTTAAACACTTTTGATATGTATAGGAAAATTCAAAGTCTTGATATTATTGATTAAAAATTATATCCTTAGCTCTGGACTTGTCTAAATAATAATATTTTTCAATTTTTAAATTATCACCAAATTCAATTAGTAGTGGATTACCTGTTGGTATTTCCAATTCATTTATTTTTGTGTCAGAAATATTAAATAAATATTTACATAAAGCTCTTAGAGAGTTTCCATGAGCTGAAATTAAAATATTCTTATTTTCTAAAAGATTTTTTTTAATTTCATCTTCATAATAGGGTACCACCCTGTCATATGTACTTTTTAAGGACTCAGTAAATGGTGTCATTCCCACAGGTATACTAGCATTAAGTGGACTGAATAAATTTAGGTATTCACTTTTTTCCTCCATGGGAGGAGGAGCTATATCCCAGGATCTCCTATACTTTTTGAATTGTTCTTCACCAATTTTATTCTTTGTTTCTTCTTTGTTTAAACCCGTTAAAGAGCCATAGTGCCTTTCATTAAGTTGCCATGCAGTATTGAATTTAAGCTCTAGATTATTTTTTTTAAGAATAGTTGTTAGAGTTTTAATTGCCCTTTTTAAATACGATGTATAAGAAATATCTATGTTAATGTTTAAATCTTTTATAATCTGAGCTGATTTTTCTGCTTCCAGGACTCCTTTATCTGAAAGATCTACATCTACCCAACCTGTAAACCTATTTTCTGCATTCCAAACACTTTGTCCATGTCTTGTGAGAATTAATTTAGTCATAATAGTTAAAATAGCTATTATGTACTATATTTAATCATTAATGAAAAATACTATATTTAAATTAACAGAGTATGTTTACTATTTTTCATTATTAGTTTTACTTATTCTGTATTTATTTCCTGGAAGTTTAATAGGGTATTTTTTATATGGCAACTTAGGCCAACAACCAAATTTAATAATCAATCCAATTGGAACATCAATAAACCATTTAATTTTTTTCTCTTATATTACCGTATTAGCAATAATAGTTAGATTGAGAATTAAAAATATTTTGACTAATTATCTATTTATTTTATTTATTTCCTGCATATTAGAAATTTTCCACTTAATAGTTCCTAATAGAGCTTTTGAACTGAACGATTTATTAGCTAATTTTACTGGAGTAGTTATAATTATATTAATTAATAGTTTTGTAAAATGGCGAAAACACCTTTAATTTTAATCATAACGTTTTTCTTAGCTCAAACGCTAAACAGCACAGAAATTTTTGGAGTACCAAAAATAATTGATGGCGACACTGTTCATATTAATAATAAAAAAATAAGACTAGAAGGAATTGATGCTCCAGAAATCAAACAACAATGTAAAAAACCATTTTTAAAAGTATCGGCAATAATCGGTTTTGAATTAGATAAAAATTATTCATGCGGTATTATAGCGAAAAAAAAATTAATAGATAAAATTGATAATTCAAAAATAAAATGCATCTCGTCATCAAAAGATAGGTACAAAAGATTTTTAGCAACTTGTTTTAAGGATAAAATTAATCTTAATAAATGGATGGTAAGGAACGGTAATGCGGTAGCGTACAAAAGATATTCAAAAGATTATGTGAGAGATGAGGATTATGCAAAAGAAAATAAGCTGGGCGTATGGGAAGGATCTTTTATGATGCCAGAAAAGTGGAGAAAGCTTAATTAATTTCTAGTATAAATTAGTAAGTGATTCATTTTAAAAAAATTATATTAATTTTAATTTTATTTATTCTTAGCGCATGCTCTTCGATTCCAAAAAATACGCAAAATAGTTGTGCAATTTTTGAGGAAAGATATCTTTGGTATAAACATGCAAAAGCTTCGTATGAAAGGTGGGGAGCACCTATTCATTTACAATTAGCCTTTGTCAAAAAAGAAAGTGATTTCAATTGGTTAGCTAAGCCACCACGAAAAAAATTATTTAAAGTTATTCCTTTCAAAAGACCTTCAAGTTCATTTGGTTACTCACAAGCAGTAAAAGGAACATGGGAGCAATATAAACGAGAAACAAATAGCCCATTAGCAACAAGAGCGAGATTTAAAGACTCCGTTGATTTTATTGGTTGGTATATTCATAAAACTAATAAGATTTTAAAAATTTCTAAGAAGGATCCATTTAAGCAGTATTTAGCTTATTATAAAGGCTGGGGTGATTATAAAAACTACTCAAAAGACAAGAAAGCTATTATCTATGCAAAATCAGTTAAGGATATGGCAAACAAATATAGAAAACAATTAACACTTTGTAAGAAAAATTTAGATAAAAATAAGTACATTATTTTTTAAGTTGCTTATTCAGATCAATCTCAACAGCATCAATTCTCTTAGTATTTTTTCCGACAATCGTATAAATTGTGGGAATTACATAAAGTGTAAAGAAGGTAGAAAAAAGCATTCCACCAAAAATAGTTATCCCTACCGTAAGTCTACTTGCTGCACCCGGGCCTGTTCCAAGGATTAAAGGCAAGACTCCTATGATCGTAGATAAACTTGTCATAAGAATAGGTCTTAATCTAATTGCTGCTGCTTCAAATACAGCAACTTCTAAATTTTTACCTTCTTTTCTTAATTGATTTGCAAATTCGACAATTAGAATTCCATTTTTTGCGGACAATCCTATGAGTATTATAAGAGCTATTTGACTGTAAACGTTTAAAGATGAACCAACCACTAGTAAACCGAGTAAACCACCAAGTATAGCCATTGGAACAGTTAACATAATTGTAAATGGATGTTTCCAACTTTCAAACTGTGCGCTCATTGCAAGATAAGCAGTTATTAAAGCAAGAGCAAAAATTACATATAATTCAGTATTAGTTTTTTTATATTCTTCACTTTCTCCTTTGTAAGCTATTTTGGCTTGAGGAGTATTTTGTTCAACTACTCCGACTAAAAATTTAAGTGCCTCATCCAGTGAATAGTCACCAACTAATCTAGCTGAAATAGTTACAGCCTTTTGCCTATTATATCTTGCAAGGAAAGGTGACTGACCTTGCTCATCATATGCGACTAAATTAGAGATCGAAACAAGTTTATTATTGTTCTTTGACCTAACAAAAACTTTACTTATGCTATCAGGCTCCTGTCTATCTTTAATATCTCCCTGGAGAATAATAGAATATTCTTTACCGTCTCTAGTAAAATTTGTAACTCTTCTTGATCCAAAAATTGTTTCAATAGTTTTACCTATATCTTCCGTTGAAACTCCAAGGTCAGCAGCTTTCTTTTGATCAATTTTAACATTTAATTGAGGTTTGTTTAGATCGAAGTCATCTTCTATCGAAGTGAGTCCTGGATTTTTTCTTGCCTCTTTTTTAATGATTTCTTTCCATTCAATAAGTTGATCATACGTATTTCCTAAAATAACAAATTGTACAGGGCTCTCAATTCCTCCTGTTCTTATTCCTTGAGGCATAATTGGAAAAGCTAATACACCCGGTACTTTAGAAATTTTCCCAAAAGACTCTCTCATTATTTGAACACCGTGACGATCTCTTTTTTTCCAAGGTTCAAGTAGTACAATAATAAAACCACTATTTACTTGTTTTGCAGATTTACCAAACCCTGGCACTCTCATAATCAATTTTCTATATTCACCTTTACCTACATTAGGTAATAAAAGACCTTCAATTTCCTCAGCTCTATCTTTCGTAAAATTAAATCCGGAACCTTGTGGCGCTTTTACGATTACAAAGAACGCTCCTCTATCTTCAGGAGCAATTAATTCTTTTTTCGTAAAATTGAAAAAAAATAAAGTTAGAGCTAATGTGGCTAATAAAAAAATTGTTATCGTTGTTCTTTTTTTTATCCAACCTAGTAAAGAAACTTTATATAAATAAGTTAAATTCTTCAAAAATTTCTCAAATTTTAAAACAATTTTTGACTTATTCATATTTTGCTTTAGGAACTTACTGGCTAACATTGGGCTCAGAGATAAAGCAACAAAACTCGATATAATAACAGCGGCTGCAAGTGTGATTGCAGTTTGTGTAAATAGTACCCCTGTAATTCCTTTAATAAAAATTAAAGGGACAAAGACAGCAACCAAAACAACTGTTGTAGCTATAATCGCAAATGAAACTTGTTTAGCTCCTTTGAATGCCGCAACAAGAGGCGTATCACCTAGCTCTATTCTCCTCACAATATTTTCAAGCATTACAATCGCGTCATCTACAACAATTCCAATAGCCAAAACCAAAGCCATTAGAGTGAAGAGATTTATTGAAAAATCAAATATATAAATTGCCAGAAAAGTGGAGGTTAATGAAACAGGCAAAGCCACCAGTGGAACTACTAGTGCTCTTACATTTCCTAAAAAAAGGTAAATAATTATAGTTACTAAAATTAATGCAATAAAAAGTGTTTTATAAACCTCTTTAATTGCAGATTTTATATAATTACTTCTATCGAATGATACCTCTAAAGTTGTATTCGGGGGCAAACTAGGTTTGAGCTCTTTAATTTTCTTTTTAATCCCATCGGCAACTTCAATAGTATTAGCATCTGATTGTTGATAAATTCCTATTCCAACTACTTGTTTTCCATTACCTTTAAATAAAGTACGTGTTGATTCTGCACCAAGCTCTACTCTTGCTACATCAGACAGTGTAATAATTGATCCGTCCGGTGCTCTTTTAAGGGGTAAATTTTTAAAATTTTCTAAATTACTATAAGCTTTATTAAGTTTAATTGTCAAATCTATATCTTTTGACTCTATTCTTCCAGCTGGAAACTCTACATTTTCTTTTCTAAGTACACTTTCTACTTCTTCTGTAGTTAAATCTCTCGCAGCAAGTGCGATCGGGTCCAACCAAATCCTTAAAGATAATTCTCTTTGACCACCAAGTCTTACTCGACCTACTCCATCAACTGTTGAAAATGTATCTGTTAAATATCTATCAGCATAGTCGGTAAGTTCTAAGTCTGACATAGTTTCAGAGTTAAAAGATAACCACATTGTTGTACGCATACCTGCACTTTGTTTAAATATTTCTGGTTGTTCAGCTCCTTCAGGTAAGTTATCTAAAACTCTAGACACAGAACTTCTGACATCGTTGGTAACATCATCTAAATCTAAATCAGTTTCAAAAGTTAAAGTAATTCTTGAGCTTTCATCTTCACTAAAAGAGTCAATGGTCTCTAAACCTGGAGTTCCTCCAACAAAATCTTCAATTTTTTGTGTGATCTGAGTGTCAACTATTTCAGCTGAGGCACCTCTGTACTCAGTTTGAATTGTAACTACTGGGGGTTGAACGTCAGGCAATTCATCAGTTGGAATTTCTTGAAAAGTTACTAAACCAAATATTACCAAAACCAAACTCATTACTGAGGCTACAACAGGTCTTTTGATTGAGAGGTCAGTTAAAAACATTTATTTAGCTGATTGAATAATTTTAATTTTACCTTTATCCCGTACTTTAGAAACACCTTCACTAATTACTATTTCTCCTTCACTTAATCCCGATGTCACTGAAACTTTGCCAAAATTTCTTTTACCAATTTCAATATTTTTTTTTTCAGCAATGTCATCATTTACAGTATAGACAAAAGCTGTATTTCCCTGAATTGTTACAGCGCTTTCTGGAACGCCTATTTGGTTTTTTTCATCATAGATAATTTTAACTGTCATTAATTGACCTGGAATGATCTCAAAATTTGAATTATCTACTATTATTCTTGATAAGATTGATCTTGTTGATGGGTCAATACGAGAACTAATTGTCTCTATTTTGCCTTTAAAAAGCTTTTTATAAGCGGAGCTAGTAACTTCAGCTTTAAGTCCTGTTTTAAGGACACCTACATAATTCTCAGGCACTTTAATATCTATTACAATATTTTTGAGATCATCTAAAGTGATTATTAAACTTTCGGAACCCAATACGCCCTGAGCTATTTCCCTCTTTCCCACTTTACCGGAAAAATCTGCAATTAAATTTTCACCATCTTTCAATGTAAGTATTTTTTCACCTTTTTTTACAAATCTGTTTTCAAGATCTAGCTTTCCGTTAATATTACTCGCCTGAACTCTATAAGCTTTTGAATTTTGAGCTATTGCTGTACCAAAAGTTTCAATACTTTTATAAAAAAGTGATTTTTCAACTTTAGAAACAATGACACCCGGAGCTGGCCTCACACTAAATTTTTTTTTAAAATGTAGACCAATAAAATGTCTTGCTGCTATGATTGCAAATATAGCTATAAAAAAAATTATAAGAAAAGTTTTAATCTTTGAAGAAGTTGTCATATTTTAATTTAATCCGTATTCTGCCCATGAACCGTCATAGATAACAGGTTTTTTACCACTTATAATAGAATTAGCTAGCCCTAAAACACACGCAGTAACTCCAGAACCGCATGTAAACGCCATTTCTTTCTCGATAGATACTTTTTTTGTTTTAAAAATTTCAATTAATTCGTCCTTTTTTTTCAAAGTTCTGTCTTTCTCTAAAAGTTTTTGGAAAGGAAGGTTAATTGATCCTTTAATGTTACCGCTTCTAAGTTCTTTACGGGGTTCTGGTTGCAAACCTAAAAATCTTTGTTCTCCTCTAGCATCTATTAATTGAATTTTTTTACTAACAATGTTTTTGTTTATTTCATCTTTGTTTATAACAAGAGAGGTATTTTCTTTTGCAACGTATTTTGATTTTTCAATATTAATTATTTTTTTTGATGTAGGACGTTCTTCATTTATCCATTTTTTAAAATTCCCGTCTAATACTGAGATAAGTTTTGGGTCATGTCCAAAATACAAAAAAGTATACCAAACTCTACAAGAGCTGAAAACATCTGAGTCGTCATAGACAACTACATGATCTGAATTTGATATTCCTAAGTCAGATACAATTATTTCCCAATCTTCCTTAGATGGAAGCATGTGTGGAAGGTTAGTTTTTTGATTAGAATTTTTATCTATATCAAAAAAGATAGAATTTATGATATGGTTTGATTTATACTCCTTAAATGAATTTCTATTAACATTTGGAAGATGCCAACTAGCGTCTAGAATCTTAACATTATCTAAATTTTTGTCCAACCACCCTGTCGAAACCAATTGATTCATTATCTATTTTTTTCAATATATTTTTGATGATATTCCTCAGCTTTACAATAGTTCTTGATTGCTGAGATATTAGTTTGAATTTTCCCACCTAATTTTTTATTAAACTCATTTAATATCTCAGACGCTTCTTTTTTTTGTTTTTCATTTTCATAAAAAATCTCACTTCTATATTGCTTACCGATATCTGGATATTGCATATCTTTTTGCGTTGGATCGTGCATTTTGAAAAATAAATCTAATATCTTTTTAAATGAAATTACATTTTCATCAAAAGTAAGCCTCACAACTTCAGCATGTCCGGTGCTGCCAGTACATACGTCTTCATAAGTTGTTTTCTCACTACTTCCACCGGCATAACCTACTTCAGTTTCTAATATACCCGGTTTATTTTTGAAGTTTTCCTCAGGTTTCCAAAAACAGCCAAGTGCGAGTGTACATTTCTGCATAAGTTATCTAATATATTTTGAAGTTGAAAGGATAGTAAATTGTTAACACAAAATCAAATAGGCGTATTGTACATGGTAGGAAGCGTTATCTGCTTTTCAATCATGGATATCTGTGTGAAATGGCTTGATTATTATCCAGTTGGGCAAGTTTTATTTTTAAGATTCTTTATAGGGTTTATTCCAATTTTTTTTATTATACCTAGAGATAAGTTATTCAGTTTTTATAAAACATCTAGACCTGGCCTTCATGCATTTCGAGCTATTTCTGGTGCAGCTGCAATCATTGCATTATTTGTAGGATTAAGAGAATTGCCATTGGCTGATGTTGTATCTTTAACTTTTGGAGGACCAATATTCGTTACAGTGGCCTCAATTTTTTTCTTATCTGAGAAAGTTGGAATAAAAAGATGGTCAGCTGTATTTTTAGGTTTTATTGGAATGTTGTTGATAGTGCAGCCAGCTTTCATAGATTTAAACTATTTCTACATTACACCAATAGTGTTTTGTATTTTCTTTGCTTGTGTAGCAATAAGTGTAAGAGCTTTATCAAAAACAGAGCCTAATTACACAATTGCATTTTATTTTACTTTTCTATGTACTTTACTTGGTCTTGGTTCAATATTTTTTGTAGAGTGGAAAATGCCAACTTTAATTGATTTTATTATTTTCTTAGTTATGGGCTTATGTGGAAGTATAGCAAATCTTCTTTTAACTCAAAGTTATAGATTGGCCGAAGCATCATTAGTTACACCAATTAAATATTTAAGTCTTGTGTTTGCAATTGTATTTGGCTTTTTAATTTGGAGTGAAGTGCCTAAGATTTTGACATTATTCGGTGCACTATTAGTTATTACAAGCTCATTAATAATATTTATAAGAGAGTCTCAACTTAAAAAACAAATAGTTAATCCAAGAGCATGAAAACGCCAAGTTATTGGAATAACGCAAAATCTATTTTGTCTAAAAAAGATAAAGTTATGAGAAAGCTAATCAATTCTTATAAAGATGGAGCTCTGGTATCAAGAAATGATGTTTTTTTTTCACTTTGCAAAAGTATTATTGGTCAACAAATTAGTGTGGCTGCAGCTAATTCAGTCTTCTCAAAATTTAATAAAAGCTGCAAAGGGAAGATTACTGCAAAAAATGTTAATAAATTATCCTCTCAAACTTTAAAAAAATGCGGATTAAGCAGACAAAAAGTGAAAGGTATAAAGGATTTAGCAAAAAAAATTATTACAAAAGAATTTAAACCTCATTTGATAAAAAAAATGACTGATGAAGAGGCCATCGAATATTTATCTAATTTAAGACAAATAGGTAGATGGTCCGCTGAAATGATTTTACTTTTTACTTTTAATAGATCAAATATTTGGCCATTACAAGATATTGGTTTACTTAGAGCAATATCAAATAATTATAAAAAAAGATATTTTCCCCCAAAAACGTTTCTCAATAAACTTTATAAAAAATTCACGCCTTATTGCTCAGTTGCAACATGGTATCTTTGGAGGTCAATAGACGACGAGCCGATACAGTATTAAGCGCCTTCTATTGTTTGGTGTTGACGTTCTGCGTAACCTTTGAGAATAGAGTGTGCATCTTGATATTCTTTTGACTTATAAAATTTATTAGCTTCATCAAAAGATGGAAACTCAATTACCACTGTTCTAGGAGAGTTTTCACCTTCATTAGATGTGGATCTACCACCTCTAATTAAAAATTTTCCCTTGTATCTTTCAACTGCTACTTTAGCTTTTATTGCATATTCCTTTAACTTTTCTTGGTTAGTGATATTTTTATAAACACAAACTACATATCCTTTCATTTACAACTCCTTTAAAATAATTTAGCTTTCTTCATGGCAGATAAACTTATCATTGATTGGAAAGAGTACAATCAAATCGTAGAAAAATTAGCAATACAGATTCATAAAAGCGGTTTTAAACCTAATTTGCTTATCGGAATAATGAGAGGTGGTGCGCCGATCATTGATGTATTGAGTCGTGTTTTTAAATTAAAATGTGCTTATTTAGCAGTAGAATCTTATTCTGGCGCAGGTGTAGAGGATCAGCAAGGAGATTTAGTTTTTTCTAGAGAAATGAGTTCTACCGTTCAAGAGATGAAAGGTAACATTTTACTTTGTGATGATTTATCAGATACTGGAATTACATTAAATAAAAGTATCGATTGGTTAAAAAAATACCCACCTCTAAAAGGAAATATAACAGAGATAAAAACAGCTGTTTTATGGAAGAAAAAAGACTCTACTTTTGAACCAGATTTTTGTGCAGAAAGGCTTAAAAGCAATCCATGGATTGTTCAGCCTTTTGAGCATTATGAAGAGATAAAAGTTGAAGATTTAATAAAGAAACATAATAAGAATTAAGGGCCAGAACCATCTGGCCCTAAAATTTTAAGCTACGTAAAAACTTATTACGCTGAATGCTGCAATCACCCAAATAGCTGGTGAAGTTTTTCCAAATTTACCAGTAAATATTTGAATTAAAGCATAAGAAATGAATGCTAGAGCTATACCATTACTGATACTATAAGTTAATGGCATAGTTATCATAGCCACAACTGCTGGCCCAGACTCTGCTATATCATTCCACTCAATATCAGTGATGTTTCTAACAAACAAAATTGCTACATACAACAATGCTGCGCCATCAATTTCTTTTGGTAAACTTGTAGCCAAAGGTGAAAAGAACAAACAAGCTAAGAACAGAACTCCAATTACTAATGAAGTCATTCCAGTTCTTCCGCCAGCTTTAACTCCAGCACCTGACTCTACATAACTTGTTACTGTAGTTGTTCCCATCATTGCACCTGCAACTGTACCAACACTATCAGATAGCATTGCTTTATTAATATCTTGAACTTTACCTTTTTTATCTACTTTACCCGCAACGTTAGCAACAGATGTTAATGTTCCTGCTGTATCGAAAAAGTCAATGAATAATAAAGTAAAAACTATTGAGGCCATACCAGCTGTTAACGCGGCTTTCAGGTCAAACTCAAATAAGTAAGTCATTGGAGGAATTGATCCAACTACTCCATTGAACTTTGCTAAACCAGTGGCCCAAGCAATTATACTGAAAAGTAAAATACCTATTATAATATTTCCTCTTATTTTCATTTTTTCCAAAACGATCATAAATACAAAAGCTAAACAACCTAGTAGAACTAGAGGATTTTTAATATCGCCAAGAGTTACAAGCGTAACCGGATGATCTCCAACAACCCCCATAATTTCAAGACCAATGATTGCTAAAAACAATCCAATTCCTGCACCTATTCCTAGCTTTAAACTTTTTGGTATCGAGTTGATTAACCAAGCGCGTAAAGGTGTTAAAGAAATTGCTAAGAAGATTACTCCAGCAACTAAAACCGCACCTAATGCCGCTTGAGGTGTGTAACCCATTCCCGCAACTACACCGTAAGCAACAAAAGCATTGATACCCATACCTGGCGCCAATCCTATTGGCCATGTACGTCCATGAAACGCCATTATAAAGCAGGCTAGCGCTGTTGCTAAGATTGTTGCAGTAAAAACTGCACCAAAATCAAAAAAACCCTTTTCTGTTCCAGCAAATTCACCAGATAAGATAAAAGGATTTAAAAACATTATGTATGCCATTGTAAGAAAGGTTGTTACACCAGCGAT
Organism: uncultured Pelagibacteraceae bacterium; assembly: GCA_902593905.1. Classification (GTDB taxonomy): domain Bacteria; phylum Pseudomonadota; class Alphaproteobacteria; order Pelagibacterales; family Pelagibacteraceae; genus Pelagilacustribacter. The sequence continues at coordinate 227,679 of CACJKF010000001.1, forward strand.
TACCTCTGTTTTAAAATTTGTTTTATGTTTTCTATATTCAAAATATTTATCCATCATAAAATTAAACCTCCGATAGGAGTTTATTACTCTAATTACGTAATAAAATCTTAACTAAATCAGGCATAGCAGCTTAGATTCAACCAATAGTAAATATATCTGTTTATAACTTTTCGTTATAAAATAGGAATAAATATGAAAAGATTATTTTTTGTTATTTTATACACATTATTAATAATTTCTTTAGGTGGATGTCAAAATGTATCAAAAAAAATTGAAGATACCACATCAAAAGAAGCTAAACAGTTGAGCAAATGGTTAAATAAAAGCGAGGAAGATCTAAAAAGTTTTTTTGGCCAGCCTGATAAAGTTGAATTTTTAAAAACACGAAATAGAAATTACGTCTATGTTAGTGAAAAATATAAAATTAAGTGTGAGCGTAAGTTTGAGGTAAATCCTAGAAATATTGTGGTTGGTTTTAGTAGTAAAAACTGCTTTTAATTACCTGCGGAGCAAATACTCCGCAAGCAAGGTAAACTTATTTTATTTCTATAAGTCTTTTTTTCTTTATTTCTGGGATGATTTTTTCACAAGAAATAGTCAGCAAACCATCTTTAAGCTCGGCACCATTCACTTTTACATCATCTGCAATTGTAAACGATCTAGCAAAAGATCTTTGCGATATCCCTCGATGAATAACTTCATCACCCTCTTTTTCTTTAGTACTTTTAACATCTTTTGTTTTTACAGTTAAAAGATTATCTTCATATTCAACTTCAACATCATCTTTGTTAAAGCCAGCAACTGCTACTTCAATAGCATATTTATCTTTGCCTGCTTTTCGGATGTTGTATGGCGGGTAATTGCTTTGTACAGCAAGACTGCCATTCCCTAACATCGACTCGAATTGATCAAACATGTCATCGAATCCAATGCTAAAAGGTCTAAGTGAATTAAAGATCGATAGATCCTTACTTGTCATATATCCTCCTTTGTTAGCAAGGTTAATGTCAGTCCCGTTTGGCAACCGACAACTTATACATAGGAATTATTTTTATTTTTTCAAGATTGTTATTTTAAAATTTTTGCAGATTTTAAAATAAAAGAATATTCTTCTGCTAGTTCTGTGATTGCATTGTCGCGGCCAGACATTCCACCATGACCTGCTGCTTCCATCTTGCATTTTAGTAATTGATTATTATTATCAGTTTTTAAATCTCTTAACTTTGCAATATATTTAACTGGCTCAGAATAAAGAACTCGATTATCAAACAAAGATGTAGTTATAAGCATCGGCGGATAATCTTTTTTCTTAAGATTATTATAAGGAGAGTAAGATAGAATATATTCATAGTACTCTTTACTTTTAATTGGATTTCCCCACATTTCCCATTCACCTGGAGTTAAAGGTAGTTTTTCGTTTAACATTGTAGTCATAGTGTCTACGAAAGGTACTAACAAAAGCATTCCAAAAAATAAATCTGGAGACAAGTTAGCTACCGCTCCACCTGTAAGACCTCCAGCTGATCCACCATAAAAACAAATTCCACCCTTATAAGTATATCTTTGTTCTATTAAATGATTTGCACATGCTACATAATCTAAAAAAGTATTTTTCTTTAATTTTTTTTTACCTTCAGTGTGCCAGCTATCCCCGAGTTCGCCTCCACCTCTAATATGAGCTATTGCAAAAATAATTCCTCTATCTACAAGACAAAATCTTGAAGCACTAAATGAACAATTAACAGAATGTTTATAAGCTCCGTAGCTATAGAGTAAGATTTTTGATTTTCCATCTTGTTTTGTGTCTTTTAATCTTACTAAACTAATTGGAATCAATCGACCATCATGTGATTTAGCTTTGATTCTCTCTACCACATATTTTTTAGGATCATGACCAGATGGAATTTCTGTTTCTTTAACTAATTTTTTTTCTTTAGTAACAATATCATACTCATAAATTCTTGCTGGAGTTGCCATACTCTCCCAACTAACTCTTATAATTGAAGTATTAGTATCTCTTTGCATTAAAGAAACTCCGGGAACGCCTATTGGTTCATTTGAAATTTTAATTTCTTCTTCTTTGTTAGTTTTAATATTTCTTACAAAAATTTTTGGTATAGCGTCAGACTTTTCTGATCTAAGAATATAATTGTCTAAAAATTCAAACCCGCCAATAACAGTTTCTTTTTTAGCAGGGATAAAAACTTCTAATTTATCTATCTGATTAGTCTTACATCTGAGCACCTTATAATCCCTAGCCTCTTCATTGGTGTGAACATAAAAATAACCTTGCCAAGAGTCTATTGAATAACGAACATCATTTTTTCTTTTTTGAAAAAGAGTGGGTTTAATTTCTTTAGAATCTGTGGGAAAAAAATATTCTTCGGTTGTAATATGATCGGAAGTCCCAATAATGAAATATTTTTCATCAGAAGTAATACCAATACCACAAGTAAAAGTTTCATCAGTTTCTTCAAATATTAGTTGATCTTGATCGTTCGGAGTTCCAAGAACATGTTTAAATATCTGTCTTGGTCTATGAAATTGATCTAATTTCGAATAAAAGAAACTTTTATTATCCAGGGCCCAAGTTACACTTCCGCTAGTATTTTCAATTATATCTTTTTCATTTTTTCCTGTTCTAAGATCTCTTAAATAAATTGTGTAATATTCTGATCCTTTTAAATCGAGAGAATAAGCAATAAAATTATCACAATAAGAAGTGCTTACAGTTCCAACCCCAAAGTATTTTGAACCAGATTTCTTCTTTTCTAAATCACCATCAAAAAAAATTTCCTCAGGTTTAGAACCATCAATGAGCTGCCTCATTCTTTTTCCATAATTACCCTTGGCTTCTGTTTTAGCCCAATAATAATATCTTTTATCTTTATATTTTAACCCAGTATCATCTAATTTAATTTTTCCTTTGATTTCGTTAAATAAATTTTTCTGTAGATCTTTAACATCTGCAAAGTAATCTTCAGTTATCTTGTTGTTAGCTTCTATATAATCCTTTACTTCAGTATCTAACTTTTTTGGATCCTTTAAAACTTCAAGGATATTTGGTTGGTCTACCCAAGAATAATCATCTTCTAGTGGAATTCCGTGATAATTTTTCGTAGTCTTAATTTTTTTAAGTTTTGGTATATTCATACATGGAAATTATATGAATTTGTTTTTATTAGGAATTATCATATTTGTCATTGTTTATTTATTTTTAAATTGGTTTGCTAGAACTAGCTCAAAGAAAATAGCTACTACCATAAAAAAAATTGCAATTTATATATCTTTAATTCTAGCTGTTCTATTTACATTAGGTGGTAAATTCATTTTTAGTCTACCAATGTGGTTGATCTTACTCTCTGGGCTTAAGATAAAAGGATTTACTGTGCTTCAATTCTATCAACTTTATAAATTAATTCAGTTCATGAAAAACAATGCTGGGAGATTTTCACAAGGGCAATTCGGACAATCCCCTGGTTCATCAAGTCTTACATCAGAAGAGGCCTATAAATTATTGGGTCTTAAAAAAGGAGCAAGCAAAGAAGAGGTATTGAAAGCAGCTAATCAGCTTCAAAAAAAAATCCATCCTGATATGAATAGAGATGTTAAAACTGAAAGGCTAAGCCAACTAGTAAATGAGGCAAAAGATAAAATTATTAAAAGTGATTTTAGTTAATTAATAGTTTAATCGATTTATCAAATACTTTTTCAAAAGAAATCTTTTCGGCACCTAAAGTGTCATGAGTTGTTGTTTCTTCTGACTCACCCTCAGGAACAATTATTTCAATATTTTCAGAATACTTGCCATAAGCTTGAACTGGGCTATCCATAAATAGAGCCAGACATTTAATATTTAATGCAGATGAGATATGAAGCCATCCAGTGTCGTTGCCAATATATAAATCACAATTTTTAATAATTGGAAGCGTTTCTCTTATTTTCAAGTCTTTAAATGAAGTGCACCTATCTTTTATATCTGAATTAAGAATTTCACTAACTAGCTCTTTGTCGTTTTTACCAGCAGCAATATAAAATTTAGATGGCACTGTGTCATTTATCTTCGTGCATAATTTAATATAGTTTTTTATAGACCATCTTTTTGTAGGTCCGCTAGCAGAAATACCTAAACAAATATGTTTAAATTCTTTAGTAGCTTTACTTCTTGATTTTTCTATTTTTTCTTTACTGAGTTGTAAGATTGGTTGTGTAGGAATAATTAAACCTAACTCATGTTCGGTAAAAATTTTTGCAGATGTCACAATATTATCTTTTTTTCTAAATAATGGATATTGAGATATTTTTTTGATTCCAGCTAGTCTAGAAATTAAAAAATATCTTAATGAACTGCTGAAGATAAATACCTTATCAAATTTTTTTTCCCTTAATTTTTTTGCAAGATTGAAAAACCCAAATAAACCGTCGTGTGATCCAGTGTTTGTGTTTGTTCTTTCTAGAGTGATAATCTCGCTAATTTGATTATCATCAATCAAAAGATCGCTTGCTTTTGAATTTTCTTTCACCAAAAGTGATACTGGTGAATTGTACTTTTTAGAGATTGCATGAATATATGGAAGGTAAATAACCATATCTCCCATACCAATTTTTGGTTGTATTATTAAAACTTTCATTTTAAATTTTAATATAACTTAGATAAAATAATTTAGGTAAGATTATGATCAAAAAAGGGGTTTACGCTGCGAGTTTAAGCATCCTTAACAAGGAAAAAACTTTAAATATAGATTTAACAATAGCTCATGCAGTTGATGCAATTAAAAGTGGCTTACACGGCGTATTTTTTTTTGGTTCTACTGGGCAAAGTCAATTAATTTCTACTACAGAAAAAAAAGAATTTATCGCAAAAATCTCAAGTCATAAAATGAGAAAAAATTTTTTTTTAGGTACAGGATGTAATTCTCTGAATGAAAATATAGATTTAATAAAATATGCAATGGAATATGACTTTAGGGATTTTTTAATCATGCCACCAGCTTATTATAAAGGAAACACCGATGAAGGCGTGTTAGACTTTTACTCAAGTATTATTAAATCAGCACCAAAAATAAAAATAATTCTTTATAATTTTGAAAAACTAAGTGGCTATAAGTTTTCTTCTGAAGCAGTCACAAAGTTAGTTAAATTATTCCCAGAAAATATAATAGGATGTAAAGATTCAAGTTATAACTTATTTGAGACATTAAAATTAAAAAACTTTTTAATGTTTCCTGGTTCAGAAGCAAAATTATTAAAAGGCTTGAAACTTGGATGTTCCGGATGCATCTCAGCTGTAACAAATGTTACACATTCTCTCGCTAGGCAAGTATTTGATGATTTTGAAGATAGGAAAAAACAAACTAAAAATGAGCAATTAATTGCAGTAAGAGAAACTTTTGATCAATATAATTTGATATCAGCATTGCATAGTTTTCATTCGTTAAAAGATCAAAATTATAAGAATATACTTCCTCCATTAACTTTACTGAGTGAAAATAAGCAAAAAGAGCTCATGAAAAAGTTGGATGGATTAAAATTTACATTAGAAAAAGATAAAGCAGCATAAGCATGTTTCTAGCAAGGATATTTTCAAGAATTTATAAAGAAGGAGGTATTATATTAATTGATGCCAAGGGACAAAAATATATTTGCGGGAATCCAAGAAAAGAAAATCCAATTACATTAAAGCTTCTAAAAGATAATTTACAATGGAAATTATTAATTGATCCAGAACTTGAATTTCCCGAAGCCTATATGAGAAACGAGATCATTATTGAAAATGCATCTTTAAAAGATTTCTTAATGGACTTAATAAAAAATCTTGGTAGAAATGAAATTTCAACTGCGAGCTTAATTACAAAGAAAATCTATCAAGCTTGGAGATTTCTAACAAATTTTAATTTACCTGGTAAGTCCCGAAAAAATATCGAGCATCATTATGATATTGGTGGAAAAAAAGGTGAACAACTTTATGATATTTTCTTAGATACGAAACACAGATTGTATTCGTGCGCTTACTGGAAAGAAGACACTGAAACTCTCGAAGATGCACAACAAAACAAAATAGATCATATTGTAAAAAAACTTGATATTAAAGAAGGCTCAAAAGTTCTTGAAGTAGGTTGTGGTTGGGGTGGAATGGCACTTGAAATAGCTAAACAAAAAAACTGCGAAGTAACTGGTATTTCTTTAAGCAAAAATCAAATCATATATTGCAAAGAAAAGGCAAAGGAGCTTGGATTAGACAATCAAGTAAAATTTGAACTAATCGATTATAGAGAAGCAAAAGGTAATTACGATAGGATTTACTCAGTTGGTATGTTTGAACATGTAGGTAAAAAATTTTACTCGACTTTTTTTAAAACAATGAATCGATTATTAAAAGATGACGGTCTTTTTTTATTGCACACAATTGGAGTAGTAGACAAACCATCGCCTCCTAATAAATTTATAAATAAATATATTTTTCCAGGAGGGATTTGTCCATCCTTTAGCCAAATAATTACACCTTTAGAAAAGACAGGATTAATAGTAGCAGATTCTGAAACACTTATAAGACATTATGATAGAACGTTAGAAAGCTGGTTAGAAAGGTTCTTAAATAAAAAAAATCTTGTCAAAGATTTGTTTGACGAAAAATTTGTAAAAATGTGGGAATTTTATTTAGCTAGCACTGCTGCTGCCTTTAGATATCGTGATCTCGTTGTTTTTCAATTACAAATTGTCAAGAACTTTCAATCGGCTCATAGAACAAGAGACTATATATATTCATAAAAACTGTTATTAAATTAAAGTAACAGCATGAAAAGAAAGAAAAAAAAACTTAAGAAAAATAAGTCATTCAAATCTAAGAGACTTAAATCTAAAAAATCTACTAAAAAAAGAAAAAAAGTTTCTAAAAAAAGATCAAAAATAAAAAAAACAGTCAAAAAAAGAAGAAAAAAAATTAAACTTCAAAAAAAGAAAATTATTTCATCAAGATCTAAACGTAAAAAAACTCAAAAAACAAGAGTGGTGGTTTCAAGCATTTTAAGTTTGAGTGATAAAATTAAATCAATGTTAAGATTTAATTTTAATTTAGACAAATCTCTTCAGAATTTTTTTCAGGGTATTTCAAATAAAGTTTTAAATATTAAAAAAGTCATTCAAGAAGAAAGAGAAAAGCAAAAACGAGAAAAAATAAAAGAAATGGAAAGAGAAAAAAAAGAAGCAAAGAAACGTTTTATACAGCAAGAAGAAATGGCATTAAAAGCTAAAGCTCTTGAGTTAAAAGATGAGAAAGAGTTAAGTCGACAATTATCAATCGATCTAAAAAGATTTTTACGAGAAGATCAGGCTGAACTTAGAAGAGAGCGGGCAGAAAAACAGAGAAAATTTTTAGAACAAATTAAACTTGACAAGAAAATTGAGAGTTTTGTGCGTAGAGAGGAAAAGGAAGTTCAAGCTCTTTCAAAATATGTATTAAGTCAGCAACGGGAATCTTACGAAGAAGTCAAACTACGAATAGAAAAGATTAAAGAAAAATATAAAGCTTTAAGACAACAAAAAATTGAGGAGGCAATAAGAGAACGACTATCTCAATTTGGTATTGAAGTAAAAGACAGTGATACTAAAGAAATATTATTAGAGAAGGAGAGAATTTATAATGAGGAGCGAGAGAAGGTAGAGTATGCACTTGAGTCTTTCTATAGAGCTTCGCATTCACTATGTTTTATGATTTCAAAAAGATATTTAAGTAAACATCTTCCTATAATGAGGTGTATAGATAAAAGGATTGAGGATTCAGCTATATATATTAAATGGGATGATACTCCTGAAGATGAGTGGCTCATTTGTATTTATTTAAAAGATGATACTCCCACGGAAGGTATAGTTATTGAGGATAAAACAGATCCAGAAAAAAATATTTCAAAAGAATTTAAGAGAGACCAGATTTTCGATGCTTCAGATTTTATGGTAGACTCACTTACTGCTTTACTCGAGAGAGAAAGAAATAAAAGAAAAGCTAGTTGATAAGATCATCTAATTTTTTTAACTCACCAATTCTAAATATAATTGCCTCGTCTTTTTTGTATCCAAACTTTTCAGCATTTTCTTTAAACCTCACAGGAGGTTCCCAGATCGGTTCCAAACTTAATATTGCTGTTCCCCAATGCATTCCTATAACTTTTTTTACTTCTAAATCTTTCATTAAAGATAAAAGCTCTTCAGGATTTGCGTGAGCTGTAGATTTATCCTTGACCGGAATAAGTGGATAAAAATTGTATGCGCCCAAATTTCCAAAACCCAAATCGATAGGACCAAATTTTTTTCCTAATTCTTTATAAAATGGTGCTGGTCCAGTATCACAAGCAAAAAAGATTTTTTTATCTTTGTATTCAATTAAAAAACTCCCCCAAAGTGATCTATTTGTATTTCCAACTCCCCAGATCCACCGTTTGGACCAATGTTGACTTGGCAGCATTGTGACTGTGATTTCATCATTAATTTTAATTCTATCAAACCAATCCATTTCTTTGACAGTATCTTTTTTATATCCATTATTTGTGAAATATTTCCCAAGCATAAGAGGTACCAGAACTTTAGCGTTCTTATAAGGAAAGTTTTTTATCGTACGAATACTCATGTGATCATAATGATTGTGTGTCAGTAAAAATAAATCTATTTTAGGAAGTTCTTGAAGTGTTAAAGGTGACTTTATGTATTTCTTTGGACCAAATACCATAGGTCCATAATTTTTTTCGAAAACTGGATCAGTAATAATTGTAGTGTTTCCAAGTTTAATTATAAAGCTCGCGTGATCAAGCCACATCACATATGAGTCAGCTTTATGTTTTTCAAGATTTTTTAAAACTATTTGTTTGTTAATTACATGTTCAGGTGGATAATCAATCTTAAGTTTCTTTTTTTCCTCCCTAAAAACTTTCCAATCCCATTTAAAATTAGGATCTCTTTTTGGACCTCCCTCAAGATTTCTAAAAGCAATTAATTTCCCGTCTTTGTAAACATGATGATAAGGTTTTTTTTCCATAGCATTTAAACTTATACTTAAAGAAAATAATATACACAGAATAAGGGGTATTCGCATACCCCTTATTAGCACAGACAATTAAATTTAAAAGGAAATTAAATATCTGAACAATTAGATCTATTTATTCTCTTATCAAATGATTTAAGTGCTTCTTTTGAAATGACCCAAACATAAGAGCTTTCTTTTAAACCATTCTCATCAGCAGCTGTACATCTTTTGCCAAATTTTACTTTGGCCATGTTGCTTCCAGCACAATTAGTCAACATAAGCAACAACATAAAAGTAGATAATATTTTCATGATTAAAATTTAAAGTTAGAGTCTGTGCTTTGATTGGCATAATTTGGACCAAAAAAAGAAATTGAAACTTTATTGAATAAGATAAACTTTAGCCTTATGATTGAAATTATGTCTAAAAGCCACATTTATGAATTGAAAGTTTTCGTTGAAGACATTGACTTTGGTCGAGTATTTTACTCTAGATATCTTCAGTATATCGAGAGAGCTAGAACGGAGCTAATACACGAAAAATTTGGTCTTACTTTAACTCAACTTATGAACGAGCACGATGTAATGTTTGTCGTACGGAAATGCAATATTAAATATCTAAAATCAGCAGTTTTTGAAGATAATTTAAGTGTTGAAACAGTTGTTTTAAAAAAAACTAACGTCAGAATAAACTTGCTTCAAGAGGTTAAAAGAGGAGGGGAAGTTCTTGTTAGTGCAGAAGTGGAACTAGCAGTGATAGATCGAAGTGGGTCAATAAAAAAACTTTCTGAGGATTTTTTCGCAAAAATTTAAATTTGGCTAAGAAACGCCTAATATATGCCTAAATTTTCGTTATAAATTATGTACAACTCAAGTTTGCAAATATAGCAATACTAATAGAGTTTAAAACAAATTAAAAGGAATTATGAAAATCAAACAACTAAAAAAAAACAAGTTAAAGACTAATATTAATAAGAATTTTAAAAAAATCTCTCTCTTCGAACTTCAAAATAGTCCAAAATTTCTAAATTTTAGAGTTCGGGCATAATCTTTCCTCCTAAATAAATCAGTGGCTTAATCTAATTAGGCCATTGTTTTTATACCAATAATTGTTAAATTAATCTGTGAAGCTTAATAAACTGAATAACAAAGTAGCAATTATTATGGGATCTCAATCGGATCATTCCATAATGAAAGAATGCGCGAAAATTTTAAAGACCCTCAAGATCAAATATCAAATTTCAATAGTAAGTGCGCATAGAACACCGAAAAGAATGTTTGAATTTGCAGAGTCAGCCTCAAAAAACGGTTTTGGTGTTATTGTAGCTGGCGCAGGGGGCTCGGCTCATTTGCCTGGCATGGTGGCATCTTTATCTTCCTTACCTGTAATAGGAGTCCCGATAGAGACAAAAAAACTTAAGGGTTTAGATAGTTTGTTATCAATAGTACAAATGCCACGTGGCTGTCCTGTAGCCACAATGGCAATTAATGGATCTATGAATGCAGGTTTACTTGCTGCCTCGATTATTGGAAATTTTGATGAAAAAATTAAATCAAATTTAGAAAAGTGGAAACGCTTACAAACCAAATCCATTAAAAAAAAACCATAATTCAATGACAATAAGCACCCTAGGGATCATTGGTTCAGGTCAACTTGGATCATTACTTTGTCAGGCTGCAAAAAAACTTAATATTAAAACTGTAGTAATATCAGATGATGAAAATGGACCTGCCCAAAATTATTCGGATGAATTTATTTACTCACAATACGACAACAAAGAAAAGATAAAAGAGTTTGTAAGCAAAGTTGATATTATTACCTTTGAGTTTGAAAATATTCCAACAAATATTTTAAATGAAATCGATAAAGAAAAAAAAGTCTTACCTAAACCTGATATAAATAAAATAATTCAAAACAGAAAATTAGAAAAAACTTTCGTCAATGATTTAGGTATTAAAACTACAGACTGGGCCTTTATCAAACAGGCTGGAGATATCGAAAAGAATAAAAACTTATTACCCGGAATTTTAAAATCAAATACACTTGGTTATGATGGACATGGACAATATATTTTAAACTCTCTTGATGATGTAAAAAAAAATTGGTGTTTTACTGCTGATTATATTTTAGAAAAAAAGGTAAATTTAAAAAAAGAGATATCAGTTGTAATGACAAGATATTTAAATGGTGAAACTTATATTTATGAGCCTATAGAAAATATTCATAAAGACCAAATCTTAAATCATTCAAAAATTCCTGCAGATATAAATAAAGAAATTTTTGTTAAAGCACAGAGTAATGCAAAACTTATTTCAGAAAAATTAGAATATGTTGGCACGATGTGTGTTGAATATTTCATCGATCAAGATAATAATTTGTTAGTCAATGAAATTGCCCCAAGAGTCCACAATTCAGGTCACCTAACAATAAATGCGTTTTCCATAAGTCAATTTTCTGGACATGTTGCAGCTGTGTGTAATCTTGGTGTAAAAAAAGTTGAAAAAATTTCTAACGCTGAAATGTTTAATGTCTTAGGAAAAGATATCGAGATTTATAGATCCAAAACATTTAGTAAAAATGAATTTTTTTATGATTACGGAAAAAAATCTATTAAAGACAAAAGAAAAATGGGACATCTTACCGTTTTAAAAAAATAATTATTTAATTGTTATTCTATGCATAACTCTTCTGCAGTTCTTTATTTCACTAGCCATATGCAAAATACTTAAATTATCCCAAAGACAGATATCACCTTTTTTCCACTCATATGAAAATATAAAATCTTCTTTGTTTACGTGATCTACTAAATAATTTTTTAAATATTCAGCTTCGTCTTCCTTTACATTTTTAATCTTCATTAAATGTCCTGGAGATACATAAAGGGTTTTCTTCCCATCTACAGTAATAACTATTGGATGTTCGGCTTCCATATTTTCTGAAGATTTTATCCCCATTTCTTTTTCTCGTTCAAGTCTTGTTATTGCTATTGGACCTGCCGATGAAAAAACTCCAGTAGCGTCTTTAATTTTTAATTTAATGTCATCTGGCAATTTTTTGTAAGCATTAAAGCCAGATGAGAATATAGTATTACCTTGGCCAACTGGTATTTCTATGCCCATTAACATTGTATATCTAGGTCTATCATCAGCTAAATAACTTGTATCCTGATGAAGCCAGCTAGAGCCGAAACTTAAATTTTTATCATCTGGCTTTCTCTCGATTACATTTATAAATGGAAATTTTTCATTTAAACCTTTTAGTCTTGGATAAACTACGGGTTGACCTATATTCTTTGCAAAGTTTTGATAGGTTTCAGGATCAAGATTTTGTTCTTTAATAAATATAACTCCGTACTTGTTCAAAATTTTTTTTATTTCTGTTAACTGATCTTGATCTAAGGATTTTAAATTAATATCATTGATATAAGCTCCAACATTATTTTTTCCCGGTGAGATAGATAAATTCATTTAGTTCAAAGGTTTAATTAAAGCAGGGTCATTATTTGCTGGATTATTAACATCTTTTGATATCTCATGAAACTTTAAATTGGGTGGTTTAATAGAGTTTAAAATTTCCATAGCATCTTTTTTAATGTTCAAATAATTATTAATCTGGCTTTGATTAATAATCATTGGCTCTCTGTGATGGATGGCACTAATTTTTTCAGTGGCTTCTCTTGTAATTATACAAAACTGGTCATTCTGATATATCCCAGCAAAATACATCAATTCGTCATCCTCTTTTGAAAAATAATAGGGAGTTTTTGTTTTATCTTCCCTTTTCCATTCATAATAACCATTAGCTGGAATAATACATCTTGATGTCTGAATAAGATTCTTAAAAGTAACTTTTTCCATAAGGGTTTCTCTTCTTGCATTAATAAGGGGAGAAAACTTATCTAATTTTTTAGACCAACTCGGAACTAATCCCCACTCATAGAGCTCAAGAGCCTTACCATTTGAATAGGATTTTATTACAGGCAACTTTTGAGTTGGGTGTGCATTATAATTATCTGTATCCTCAACCTTAATATTTGTTTTTACCAAATTCGCGGTTTTAGTGACTGGTTTCCGAATACTATATCTTCCACACATTATTTATTTTTTCTCTCTCTTTTAAGTTTTCTCTTTTCTTTTAAAGATAACTTTGCTTTTTTCATAAAGCTTCTATCTTTTTGACTTTTACCCGAATATCTTTTTGACATACTTATTCATCTATTATTTCATGAAATTGCTCGCCTAGTCCATCTACTTTTAAGTGAAGTTTGTCTCCTGCCTTTAGAAATTCAGGTTTTTCCATCTCCATTGCAGTACCAGCAGGTGTCCCGGTAGTGATAATTGTCCCAGGATATAAAGTCATAAATTGACTTAAGTGATAAATTAAAAAATTGAAATTAAAAATCATTCTTTTTGTATTTCCTGTTTGTCTTCTGTTGCCATTTACATCTAAAGCTAAATTAATATTATTTAAGTTTTTTATTTCATCTTTGGTCACAAGGTAAGGCCCTGTTGGTCCTGCTATAGATTTACCTTTAATCCATTGACCCCCTCTTTCTTTTTGCCAAGACCTTTCAGATATGTCATTAACGATACAGTAGCCAAATACATAATCTTGAGCATTTTCTTCTTTAATATATTTGCCCTCCCGACCAATAATCATTCCAACTTCAACCTCGTAATCCATTTTACTTGCAGACTTAGGTTTTATTATTTGATCGTTAGGACCTTGAATACATCCAGAGCTTTTATTGAAAACAATTGGTTCAGTTGGTAATTTTGATTTGGTGCCTTCCGCGTGTGCTTTATAATTTAAACCTATTGCTAAAAAATCCACGGGATTTGAGATGCAAGCTCCAATTCTAATATTTGAGTTGATTTCCTTTAGCTCAGATAATTTTATACTTTTTAATTTATTAAGTGTTTCTTCGTTTACAGTCTGTGGATTTAAATCTTTTACGTGATCTGATAAATCCCTAATAATATTATTACCGTCTAGGGCAGCAACAAATTCACTTCCTAACTCACCAACTCTTAATAATTTCATTAAATAATTTTAGTCTTGAAATTGCTATTTTACAAATCTTTTGATTCTTTCTTCAGTAGTAGTTTCAGGACCAGAGTAGGGTGTTTCGTAGCTATTGGTTCTTGTTAGAACATCAATCCCCTTAGTAAAAATAAAGATAAAAAAAACAATAAAAAAGACTGCGAATATTTTTGCAGGATTATAATTTCCAGATTGAAAAACACTGACTGGTTGTTCCTGTTTTTTATGAAAAAATTTAAATGTTAAGTAAACTGCTATGATTAATCCAATATGCGCCATTACTACTCCAGCCCAACCAAAAATAAAAGAGGTTACGCTAAATACATAGAGGCTAAATACAGTGGACCAAACAAAAGACAAAACAATTAAAATTTGAAGCCTTACAGACTTTGGCAAGCTTCTTAAGTCGTTTTTACTATCATCAAACATGATGTTAGCTGCTTCAGTCATCCAATTTTTAAAACTTTCCATAACTGCCTTATATACTTTTTAAATTAAAATTTAAATTATTATAAATTTCGCACTAGTTTTCTTACTTTTTGCATATGTGAATTAAATTTTTCTTGTGTCATACCTGGTAAAACCTCATAAAATCTTATGTAGGTTGTTTCCATTCCACCAAGCTTTAAAACTCCTGCTTTAATTCTCCTAAATGGAATATTTTGAAACCAGGTTTGAATTGAAAACCAATTTCCACCGTAAGACATCGACATTATAGCTTTTCTACCTTTCATCGCACCTGCAACAGGGTAGCCCCAATTACCAACAAGTCTTTTAAAAGAGAAAAACCATTTAGGAGCTAAAGTTAAATCAATCCAATTTTCTAAAATTGCAGTCGCTCTAAGATTGTAACAAGGTGAAATCATAAATAATACATCACTTGCTTCTAATCTTTTTCTATAATCTAAAATTTGATCACTAGGGCCAGAACCATCAAAAAAAGGAATCGGCGTTTCCTCGTGTAAATTAATTAAATCAACTTGATGACCTATCTTTTTTGCTTCTTCGATAAAAGTATCTCTTACCGAAGCATTAAATGATTTTTTTATATCATGATGGCCATAAACGATAAAAATTTTTTTAGACATCTTTATTTGTCTATATCATTTTTTTCATTTTTTCGTATTAGAAATCCTGAACCTATCCCCACTGCAATGGCTGATATAATCCAAGAGTACTCTTGTTCGCTGAAAAGAACTAATAGGCCAAAACCTATAATGATTACACCTAAAAGCTTATTATCCATTGACAAATATAAACCTTATATTAAAGTTTACTAACCCATCTGTCATGGGAAAAAAGACTCGGCATTCGACATGCCGGACCTATAAAAGGTTGCAAAGTCGGTAGAAATGAAAGGAGTTGCTATGAATAGATTTAGCAAACTGTATGGAAATTCTGCCGTTAAAAAAGCTGAGCAGAAACTCTCAATGCAGTTAAGTAAAAACCAAAGAGCCCCCGAGGCTAACGCTAATGGAACGGCTGGTTATATGGTTAAAAACGGAAAAAATTCCGGAAAAATTTTGAAGCATTTAAAAACTGATAAAAATCAGCTTTAAACTTTTATAGGGTGGGGACTTTAAAATCCCCACTCAAGTCTTTAATATCCCCTCAATGGAAAAACAAAATTTTTATGATCTTAATTTTGATCAATTAAAAGCTTTTTTAATTGAAAAAGGAGAAGTTGAGCCAAAAAAAGCAAAGATGAGATCTCAACAACTTTTTAATGCAGTTTATAAAAAAAATATTAAAAGTTTTGATGAGCTTACAACATTTGGAGCTGAACTTAGAGGTAAGATCAAAGATTTGATTAGTTTAGAAAAACCAAAAATTATAGATGTTCAAAAATCTAAGGACGGGACTATAAAATTTCTTTTAGAGCTTAAAGATAAACGCAATGTTGAGACAGTCCTTATTCCGGATAAATCTCAAAGCAGATATACAATTTGTTTATCTGTATCAGTGGGTTGTTATCTTTCTTGCGAATTTTGTGCAACAGCTCAAATTTCAAAAAAATTAGTAAGGAATTTATCAGCAGGAGAAATAATTTCGCAAATAATTTTAAGTAAAGATTATATTAATGATTGGTCAACACAGAAAAAAATAACTAATCAAGTTTTGATGGGTGAAGGCTCGCCTTTTTTAAATTTAGATAATGTAAAAGTTGCTATAGACAATTCAAAAAATAAAGATGGCTTGGAGTACGGAAGAACTAGAATTACAGTAAGTACAGTAGGAGTAGGAACTAAAAAAGATAATTTAGATGCAATAGAGTGGGCTGCAAATAAGTTAGATGTCTATCTTGCATGGAGTTTACATAGTTCTATACCAAAACACAGAACAGAATTAATGCCAATAAATGACAAATATTCAATTAATTCATTATTACCAAAACTTAAAAAATATTATGAAAAAACAAAATTACCCATTTTTATTGAGTGGATATGTTTAGATGAGAATTTAACAGATGAACACGCTAAAGAACTAATAAAGATTATGAAAAAAGTTCCTTCAAAATTAAATTTGATTGAATTTAATCCTCTTTCAAATAAAGATTTTAAACCAGCGACTCAAGAAAATATAGATAAGTTTTCTAAAACTATTCAAGAAGCTGGTTTTCTCTCATTGTTTAGAAGAAGCAGAGGTAGAGACATAAATGCATCTTGTGGATCTCTAGCTAATAGTAAAGCTATGCTTAATGAATAATTTACATATTTTTTTAGGCGCCACAGTTGCTGATGCAGCAACTAGACCTTTGCATTGGGTCTATGATCCAAAAAAGTTGAAAAAATATATTAAGGGAAAAAAAGAAATAGCTTTTTTAAAAAAAAACAGAAGTCCTTTTTATAATATTAAAACAGGAAATGTCTCGGGATATAATGACGTTGGACAAGTAATGTTTAAGACTTTATTTTCTTCAAAGAAAAAGTCAGATATTCTTAAAAATTTTAAAAAAAATATAATTAAAAACTTTGGTCCAGGTTCGAATTATTGGAAAAACTTGAAGCTTAGAAAAAAATATAAAAAAGTGAAATGGAAAAAACCTATGAATGGTCCATGGATCCATCAAAATATCTTGGAGACAATTCAAAATATCAAATCTAAAAAAAATATTACTGGTGGGACGAAAGTAAACGAGTCCGATGGATATTGTGCTGCTCTCCCATATTTTCTTTATAATAAGAAAGAAAAAGAACTTAAAAAGATTATTAAATCTGTTGCAAATTCAAAAATTAATGAAAAATATGCTATTTCTAAATTTAAGATTATAGATCTAGCTAATAAAGGAGATAGAAATCCTGTTCAATCATTTGTTAAAAAATACAAAAAGAATAAATATTTTAAAAATGTAATTAACAATATTAAAAAAGTTTTAAGACTTAAAAATCAAAATCATGAAAAAACAGTAAGAAAATTTGGGAAAGCTTGTAGTTATCCTGGCACATTTATGGGATCAATTCATGCAATTATAACATCTAATAGCTACAAATCTGCGATCATAAAAACAATAAAAGCTGGTGGTTGTAACTGTTCAAGAGCTAATTTTGTTGGGGCGTATTTTGCAGCACTAAAACCAGAAAGCATTCCAAGCCGCTGGGTAAAAAGAACTTTGCCAGCAAAAAATATTTTGAAATATATTAATTCTTAATGTGGTATATTAATTTATGGATTCGCTAATCATAGTTTTAGTAGTATTATTAGTCATTATTAATCTTGGAGTTATTTTCTTTTTAGTAAAAAATAAGCCTGAAAAACAAATAAATCCAGAACAGGCTTTTAAAGATGAATTTAACTCATTTAAAGAAACTTTCGGCCAATCCTTTGGTTCTATGAGTAAAGAAATTGCTAAAGATATGACAGGAGCTTTAACTAAAGTTGATGAAAAAGTTTCAGTTTTTAACCAGCAAGTAAGTGAACTTAATAAAAGCCAAGATAATTTTAGTAGAATTTTAAGTGGTGTTAAAACATATGGAACACTTGCAGAATTTGGATTAGGCGCTCTTCTTAAAGATTTATTACCAGCATCTCAATTTATTGCTAATGCAAAAATGAAAGATGATACGTCCGAGACAGTTGAATTTGCTATTAAGCTTCAAGATGTTTTATTACCTATCGACAGTCATTGGCCAGTTGAGAAATATAAAGCAATTGATGATGCGTACAATGATAATAATAAAGAGGCACAAGCTGAGGCAAGAAAAGATTTAGCTGCTGCATTTAGGTTAAAAGCTAAAACAGTAAATTCAAAATATATAGCTCCACCTAAAAGCACAGATTTTGCTATAGTTTACGTTCCAACTGAAGGATTGTTCTCAGAACTTTCAAGTTATAGAGACCCAAAGACAAAAGAATTATTATTACAAGAACTTAGAACAAAATATAAAGTAACAGTTTCTGGCCCTAATACTTTATCAGCTTTGTTGCAATCTTATCATTTAGGATTTCAAACATTAAAAGTTCAACAACATGCAACTCAAATTTATAGTGACTTAAGAAACATAAGCTCTAGGTTTGAAAAACATTTTGATGGAATTAAAGACCTAAGAAAGAAATTAGAGCAAGCCATGACTGCAACCGATGGTTTTGGAAGGGACGCAAGATCCATAATGAATACACTTGGGAATATAAAAGATCCAGAGCAAGTAACAGAC
The DNA here is from genome assembly GCA_902593905.1 of uncultured Pelagibacteraceae bacterium. Taxonomy (GTDB): domain Bacteria; phylum Pseudomonadota; class Alphaproteobacteria; order Pelagibacterales; family Pelagibacteraceae; genus Pelagilacustribacter. The sequence continues at coordinate 246,387 of CACJKF010000001.1, forward strand.
TCCTTGAAAGAAAATCCAGAAAAGATAAAAGTTCTTAAGTAAACATAAATTATGTCTAACTTTGTCTTTTACGATTTTGAGACCAGTTCATCTAATAAATATTGGGGCCAAATAATTCAAATTGGAGCTATATTAACTAATGATAATTTAGATGAACTAGATCGTTTCGATGCTAGGTGTAGATTAAGTCCTGGAATAATTCCGGAAGCCATGGCGCTGATCGTGAACAAGACCTCACCCTCAATGCTAAAAAAATCCAACCTTTCTCATTATGAAATGATTAGGCAGTTTGTTGAAACACTTAAAAGATGGGGAAAAGCTACTTATATTGGGTTCAATAGTATTGAGTTTGATGAGGAATTCTTAAGGTGCACTTTATTTCAAACATTAGAATATCCTTACATTACTAGCACAAACGGAAACACTAGAGGAGACATCTTAAGCTTGGCAAGAGCCGCTAACTTATATTACCCAAATACACTTAAAAATTCAGTAAACGAAAAAGGGAACGATGTTTACAAATTAGATCAAATGGCACCTTTAAACGGAATTGAACATGGAGATGCACATAGCGCAATTGGTGATGTGATAGCAACTATTGGAATAGCGAAATTAATTTCTAAAAAAGCCCCAAATGTTTGGAAAGCAAGCATGTTAACTATGGATAAAAATCAGTCTTTAGAATTAATAAAAAAAGAATTACTTTTTTGTACGAATGAATATTTTTATGGAAGAAGTAGACCATATGTTCAAACGTTTATTTGTCAGCATCCTCAATATCAATGGCCATTATGTTTTGATTTAAGACATGATCCTTCTCCATATTTGGACATGCCAATTAAAGAATTAACTGCAGCAATGAAAAAACAACCAAAATTTATTAGAACTGTCAGACACAATAAACATCCAGTTATCATGAATCCATCCTATGGAAATCAATTTGATGAGTATAAATTTATTGGTATAAAAAAATTAGAGCAAAGAGCTAAAATGATAAAAAACAACGAAGCTTTTGCGGATAAGGTTTCCTCAGTAAAACGATCTGAAATAGATGAAAAAGAACAAACAAAGTCACAAGAAGATTTATATAATGAAGAAAGTATTTACGCTAAATTTACCTCAACAGAAGATAATAAAATAATGCCAGAGTTTCATAGTGTTGACTGGAGTAAAAAACTTCAAGTTATTTCTAAATTTAAAGATGAGAGATTACAGTACTTTGGAAAAAAACTTCTTTACATGGAAAAACCTGAGATTTTAACTAAATCTGACTTTAATTTGATTCATAAAGATATATCAAAAAAACTATTAAGCACTAATAATGAAAACTGGAATACAATTCCGAGAACTTATTCAGAGATAGACACTTTAAGAGCAAAATTTGAAAAAGAACACCAACCGGAAAAACTAAAAATATTAGATGATATTAACGCATACGTTGAAGATTTAGAAAAATATTATTCATCTGCATAGTTGACAAAAAATGAAAAATACTTAATTAAAGGTTATGGCATTCAAAGATTCTACGGACGAAAAATTTAGTGAACAAATAGGTGGAAGTAAACTTTCACTAATTCAATTTTCTGCATCATGGTGTGGACCATGCCAGCAGCTTAAACCAATAGTAGAGAAAATTTCAAATGACATGTCAGATAAGATTGATTGTTATTATCATGATATTGAAAGTCAACCTAATGAGCCAACTAAGTATTCAGTTAGAGGTGTGCCAACAATTCTTTTATTTAAAGAGGGGAAACTTTTAGGAACTAAAGTTGGTGCTTCAAGTGAAAAAGATATGCTTGAATTTATTAAACCTCACATTTAATTTTTATTTAAAATATTTCCACAATTATAAAGACTACCAAAACAAACAATTAACTTTTTTTCTTTACTACTTATTTTTTTTAATGCTTGTGTGAAATTATTACTTTTTTCTACTTTGAATTTATTTTTGACTGCTGCTTTATAAAGTTCATTAGCTGAGACCGAGTTGAACTCATTTTCGATGGGCATTGTAACAACTTTTTTAAATATCCCTTTAAGCTGTTTTATAAATAAATCTGGATCTTTATTTTTAGTCATAGCCCAAATCCCATATTTAGGAATTTTTATTTTTTTTAAATATTCTGCTAGGTTTTGTGCGTCAGTAGTAGCATGTGCGCCATCAATCATAATGATTTCATTTTTGTAAAGCTTTTTTTTAATTTTACCCTCATTAAGATATTGAAAACGACCCTCAAAAGAGAGCAAAGGCAAAGTCTTTTGAATAGTTCTCTTATTTATATTAAGGTCAAGAGCCACTTTTATAGCAAGGCAAACATTCTCAAACATTCCTTTAGAATAAACATTTTTAGTATTAAGTTTTATTTTAAATTTTCTATCTTGATAGTAGTAATAATTACCCTTTTTAATAAGTTTCCATGTGCTTGGGTATATAATTTTACTTTTGTTACTTTTTAAAAGTGTCTTAATTTTTCTTAAAACATATGGTGTCTGTTTACCTATATAAATATTTGTAAAATTACTAAGAAAACCGACATCTTCTCTAATAACCTCATCCAAAGTTTTTCGTTTTAAAAAATTTAAATGTTGTTTATTGATATTTGTGCAAATCTGAAGTCTTGGAAAATCATTTATATTATTAGAGTCCAGTCTCCAGAGAGCACCTGTTTCTTGTATATTATAATCAGCGTTTATTTTTGAGGCATTTATAATGTAAACTAAAGTAAGACATTCAAAAACTGTTAAAGGGATATTTAATTTTTCTACCTGTTTTATAGTTTTTTTAATTTCTTTATGATTTAAATATTTATCACCCATGTAAAATCTTTCCTTAATGTCTCTAATAGAAGGTGAAACATGAGTCGTAACCTTTTGATTATTAGCTTCAATAAATGATTTTAAAGAAAATAAAGTAGTAAATTTGCCAGATTCTCCAATGACTGAAATTACATTTTTAAGTTTTTTTTCTGGATGCCCTAACAATCCTAAGGCTAATTTTATTCTTTTTAAACCAAAATTTACAGATTTACAAAATAGTTTATGATTAGCTAGCTGATTGTAAAGATTGATCGACTGTGACATTGGACTCTTGTTTAGCTTGAGCCTCAGCTTTTTTCAATAGAACATTTAACAATGTCCCAATAGTTGAATTTAAATATTGTCTTTCAACAATAAGATCTATTCCTCCATGATCTTTTACATATTCTGCAGTTTGAAAGTCATCAGGTAGAGTTTCCCTAACGGTATCTTGAATTACTCTTCGTCCAGCGAATCCTATTACACTTTTAGGCTCGCTAATCAATATATCTCCTAGCATGGCCCAAGAGGCTGTTACACCTCCAGTTGTTGGATTAGTTAATACCACAATAAAAGGAATATTTTTTTTCTTCAGTTCATTAACAGCCAAAGCAGTTCTTGACATCTGCATTAATGCAATAGAACTTTCATGCATACGTTGACCTCCAGAACAGCTAAAAAATATATAAGGCATTTTATTTTCAATTGCGTGCTGTGCTCCAGCTATAAACGCTTCACCAGAGGCTGCTCCAAATGAACCACCAATGAATCTAAAATCTTGCGCCCCTACAACTGCATTAATGTTTTGCACTTTTCCAATTGCAATTAAAACTGCATCATCTTGACCTGTGAGTTTTCTTGCTGCCTTCAAACGATCTGTATATTTTTTCTTATCTTCAAAATTTAAAGGGTCATCTTTTGGAAGAGGTGTTTCAATTATTTCAAATTCTTTATTATCAAAAAAAGTTTCAAATCTCTCTTTACATGTCAACTTATGATGCTCCCCACACTTAGGACAAACTTTTCGACTGGCATTCATATCCTCTGAATAAATTAAGTTTTTACAACTGCATGTAGTCCACAAGCTGGACTCTGTTTTTGCTGATCTTTTTTCAAAAAGAGATTTAATTTTAGGCTTAATAAATTTAGTAATCCAATTCATAAAATTTTTTTCTTAAGATTGTACACAACTTTATCTAATTTTGTGACAGGATTTTGTCTCATTTTGAGCGAATTAGTAATACTTTTACACAACATACTGCCTACAACAAGCCCATTAGCAGATTTGAGGGCTGAAATCGTCTTATCTGTTATTCCAAAACCTATAACGATATTTTTTTTTGGGTTGATTCTTTTTATCTTAAAGTAGTTTTTTAATATATTTTTAGGCGAAACTTTAAGCTTCCCCCCTGTAGTTGATAACATAGAAATATAATAAACCATATCATGAGAGTCTTTAATAATTTTTTTCATTCTATCAAAAGGTGTAGTGGGTGAAATAAGTTGAATAAAATTCATTGATTTTTTTTTACACTTCGCAGCAAATTTTTTATTTTCTGGATGAGGAAGATCAACAATTATACATCCATCAACACCAGATGTTTTACATTTCCTTAAAAAATTATTTTCTCCACTTTGATATATAAGATTATAATAACCCATAAGAATTAAAGGCTTATCAGGATTTTTTCGCTTAAACCTTTTAACAATTTGAAAAACATCTTTTAGTTTTAACCCGTTATTAAGAGCCCTGTATGAACTACCCTGTATCTGACCGCCATCTGCTATTGGAGTATTATGAGGAAATCCAAGTTCAAGAATATCTGCGTGTTTTGATATTTTATTTAAAATTTTAAGAGAATTATTCTGTGTATTATCTCCAGCTACTGTATATGTTATAAGTGCTGGTCTTTTTTCTTTTTTACATTTCTCAAAAGTTAAAGCAATACTAGATCTCATCTAATGTAAGATCCTAATTTTTGTTTAATAATGTCTTTATCTTTTAGACTATCACCGCACGAATTTACAATAATAACATCTGAGGATTTTAATTTTATCGCCAGCTTAATTGCTTCAGCAAATGCATGTGACGGTTCCAATGATGGAGAAATATTTTCTAGTTTTGAAACTAATTTGTAAGCATTAAGTGCATCTTCGTCACTTGCTGAAGTATATCGTGCTCTTTTTGTGTCTTTAAGAAAACAATGTAACGGTGAAATACCCGGATAATCTAGGCCTGCCGAAATAGACTCAGTAGAACCGATTTGACCTTCTTTATCTTGAATTACATATTGTGCTGCACCGTGAAGAATTCCAATTTTTGATCCATTAGTTAAAGGGGCTGCGTGAAGTTTGCTGTTTTTTGGACCACCAGCTTCTATACCAATAAACTCAGCATCAGTATCCATAAATTCATTCCAAAAACCCATCGCAGAACTACCTCCACCAACACAATTTAATAATTTCATCTTACTTGGAATTTTTCCAAATTCTTCTTTTACTTGTTTAAAAAGTTCTCTTGAAATTTGTGCGGTGCTCCAAGCACAAATTTTTACAAATATGTTTGGCCCTACAGTTGATCCAACACACATGTGCGTTGTATCACAATTTGCAACCCAGTAACGCATACACTCACTTACAGCATCGACAAGTGTTTGACTGCCAGTAGTAACTGGCACTATTTTTGCTCCATTTTTTCTCATAGCTTCAACATTTGGTCTTTGTCTTTTAATGTCCTTTGCTCCCATGAAAATTTTACATTTTAAGCCAAATTTTTTTGCAGCCATAGATAGCATTTTCCCCGCATAACCAGCTCCAGTATCACCAACGATAAATTTTTTACCTGCTTTTTTGGCAATTAAACAATGTACTGTGGCATTATAAATCTTGTGAGCACCTCCGTTAGCTTCAGAAACTACTTTTGCGTAAATTTGAGCCCCTCTAAGATGGTCTGTTAAGTTTTCTAATTTTATAAAAGGTGTAGGAGCCCCAACATAATTTTTAAAATGATAATCACGCTCTTTTAAGAACTTTTGATCTTTTCTCAGCTTTGAAAAAAGTTTTGTTAAATCATCGATAGGTTTTTTTAATGTTTCTGGTATAAAATTTCCTCCAAATTTACCTCCGTACATGAAGTTTTTATCGTGTTGATCAATTAGGGGAATTCCTTTTTTAATCTTTAATTTCATTTACTTTATTAATAAATTTTTTTATTTTTTGATGATCTTTGTATCCTATTTCAGCATCTGTTTCCAAGTTACTTGATAAATCACAAAAGGTAATACCTAATTTCTTTATGTTTTCAATATTACTTTGAGAAATCGAGCCTGCCAATGCATATCTTTCTCCTTTTGGAAGTTTTGAGATTAAATTTTTTGGAAACTCAATAGATTTTTCCATACCAGGGGTGTCAAATAAAATTATATCGGCATTTACGTATTCTTTATAACTATCTATATCCTTTTCATCTCTTATCTTTATAGCTTTTATAATTTTAAGCCCTGTTGATTTAATTTCATTAACCCTCTCTTTTGTTTCTGATCCATGTAGTTGTATATAATCAAAATTTCCCAATACGACACTTTTAATAAACTCATCACTTGGATTAACTGTTACAGCGACAAATTTCGAGTTTAATTTACTAAATTTCTTCAATTTTTTTATTTCCTCTAAATCTACATTCCTTGGAGATTTTGCATAAAATATGAAACCTAAAAAATCTACTCCTAGGTCGATACAAAGCTGTACATCTCTTGCTGGGTGCAAACCGCAAATTTTAACTCTCATTTTATTTTAATTCTTTGATTATTTTTTTAATATTTTTTTTTATATTTCCACTAGTAATACTTCTACCTACTACTAAGGCTGTAGCACCATTTTTAAAAGCTTCTTTTGGAGTCATTACTCTCTTTTGATCTCCTTTCTTATCATTAAGAAATCTTATCCCGGGAGCAATTATTTCTTTTTTAAATACCTTTTTTACAATTTTGATTTCATGAGGACTGCATACGATTGCATCTAATTTTGCTTTAGCTGCTAACTTAGCTTGGTGAAGAACTAATTTTTTCGTATCTTTATCAAATCCAATTTCTTTCAAAGATTTATCATCTAGTGAAGTAAGTATAGTAACACCAATTAATTTCGTTTTCCCTGAGACTTTCTTCGCAGCTTTAAGCGCTTGCAAACCTGAACTAATGTGAATAGTGATGTAATTGAATTTTAAATCTTTTACTGCTCTTATTGCAGACACACAAGTATTAGGTATATCTGCAAGCTTATAATCTCCAAAGGTGATTTTATTTTTTAGATTAGAAACAAATTTTCTTCCATTTTTAGAATTCAAGAATTGTAAACCAAATTTATATCCAAATTTAATTTTTGATCCTTGAGTAAATTTGATTATTTTTTGAATTTTTTTTGTACTAGTAGTATCACAGGCAATAAAAATCATAGGAGAAATCATTTATTCATTAATTTTTTTAGTTTTTTACTCGCTCTAAATCTTACTTTATTTTTTTCTGGAACATATATCAATTGTGAAGTTTTTGGATTTCGTGCATTATAATTTGCTTTAATTCTTTTGACAAAAAAAGATCCAAAACCTCTTAATTCTACTTTTTTATTTTGATTTAAAGCTTTCTCAATACTATCTGTAAAAATATCTATAATTTCTTCTATTTCAAAATTACTAAGTTGAGGATTTTTTTGCTTAAGTTTTTTAATAATCTCTGGTCTTGACAATTATTTATCTTTTTTACCTTTTTTACCTTTTCCCATGGCCTGTTTAAATATTCCTGCAAGCGTGGCACCAGATTTTGTTGCGTTTTCTCCAAATTTTTGTATCAAAGTTTTCTCCTCATCAATTTGAGCAGCTTTAACACTTAATTTGATTTTTCTTAATTTTAAATCAAGATCAACAATTTTAGCGTCAAGGGCGTTGCCTGGTGAAAAAACTTCCGGTCTTGCATCAGCAGAGTCTTTTGCTAAGTCAGCTTTTCTGATTGTAACAATTAATTTCTTATCTTTATCTATCGCAACTTTCACTCCAGTTTTTAGTACTTCATGAATTCTTGTAGTAATTATGTCGCCAACTTTTTTATTATTATCCTTAAAGAAATCTAATGGATCTTTATCTAAAGCTCTTTTACTAAAACGAATTTTATCATCTTTAATCTCTATTATTTTTACGTTAATTAAGTCGTTTTTCTTAAATTTTTTAAGGTTATCTACGTTTTCGTTGTAAGAAATTTCTTTGTAGTGAAGCATCCCTGATAAACCATAATCTGCAAGCTCGCCAAATATAGCTTTGTCAGTAATATTATTTACTTTTACTTTCACTTCCTTTCCAATCATATTTTTAATCTTATCCCAAGGATTTTCTAAAACAGCTTTGTAAGAAAGTGAAATTCTTTTCGTCTCTTTATCAATATTTACAATTTTAAATTTAATTTTTTGTGATACAGATAAAACTTTACTAGGTTTAATGTTCCTATTAGTCCAGTCAAGTTCTGAGTTGTGAATTAGACCCTCAATTCCCTCCTCAATTTTTACAAAACAGCCATAATCCATTATTTTTGTAACTTCTCCCTCGTAAATTTCACCAACTTTGTATTTTTTATCAATATTTGCATAAGGGTCTTCCGTCAAAGCTTTTACTGAAGCCGAAACGCGATTCGTTTTTTCGTCTATTTTGATAATTTTTACTTTTAATTTTTGCCCTATAGTTACTAAGTCTGATGGTTTTTTTACTCTACCATGACTCAGATCTGAAACATGGAGCAGAGCATCAATACCATTTATGTCTAAAAATATTCCCCAATCAGTTGTTGCTTTTACTATTGCATTTTCAACTACGTCACCTTCTTTAATATTTTTAAGAGCTTCGGTTATTTCTGCGTTTTTACTTTTTTCAAGGACTGCTCTTCTCGATACACAAACATTACCTCTATTTTTGTCAATTCTCGTAGCTATTACTTTTACCGGTGTATTCATAAGGTGATCGATTTTTTTTAAAGGTCTAACATCTATTTGGGACGAGGGCATGAAACACGGCAATCCCTCAACAGTAGCTATAAACCCGCCTTTTACTTTACCAGTAATATACCCTGTCATTTCCTCCTGGGTTTCAAAAACTTTCTCCATTTTTTTCCAGGCTTTCATTTTTCTTGCCTTGTCTCTAGATATTATTATTTCTCCTTTGAAACTTTCTATCCTTTCGAGATAAACATCGATTTGTGAACCAACTTTTAATTTTTGAAATTCATCATCATTTTTAAATTCCTCTACCGGAATCATTCCTTCCATTTTAGCTTTGCAATCTACTACAACAAAATTTTTTGTGATTTCAGTTACTGTAGCTTTAATTATTTCGTTTTCTTTGAGTTTTCTATCTTTAAAATCTTTATCTAATAGGGTTTGAAATTCTTTGTGCAAAGAATTGGATTTATTTAGCTCTTGCTCTGTTGCCATATTTTTTTTTAATCACTCTTTCTATATGATTAGACATTTTTACTATCACAGCACGTTTGTCTAATTTTCCGGTGTCGATAGATACCGAATCTGGGTGTTTAAGTAAAGGACTGATTTTTCTATTCATATCAGCAATATTCCTTATTCTTAGGGCTTTTTTTACATCATTTAATTTTATTTTTGAATTAGACCTTTTAAGTTCTTTATATCTTCTTTTTGCAGCAATATCTAATTTACATTTAAAAAAAAATTTAATATCTGAGTTTGGCAGAATTTTAGTAGAAATATCTCTCCCCTCTATACAACATTTTTTGTTTTTTTTTGAAAATTCAATTTGAAATTTTTTCAAAATTTCTCTAATTGAGCTAATCTTTGCAATTATAGAAGTATGTTCGGATATTTTAGGTGTATGTAGATTTATCTTACTAAGTTTTTTATGATTTAATCTTTTAAACTTTCTTTTTAAAAAAGCAATTTTATTTTTTGGATTATATTTTATAATTAAATAACTTGCATATCTATAAAGTAGACCAGAAGATAAAAAACTTAAATCATATTTTTTTGAGACCATTTTTGCACCGGTCGATTTGCCAGTAGCGGCACCCCCATCACAAGAAATTTGCAAAGATTTAATTTTTGATATCAAATTTTGCTCCTAAATGCTTAATTATTTTTAAAAAAGAAGGTGAAGAAGTAAAAACAGTTTCAAAATTTTTTATTTTAGTTTTGGCACCTGTCAATATAGCCAAAATGAAAGAGCTCATTGCTATACGATGATCCCCTAAATTACTTACGTTTACCGTCTTATTTTTTGCTGTGATCATGCCCTCTCCAAAAATTTTAATTTGATTTTTTTTGTAAATAGATTTCACTCCTATTTGTTTTAAGATCTTTTGCATTTCTGTAATACGGTTACTCTCTTTATTTGCTAAATCACTAATTCCTTTAAATATTGAAACACCTTTCGTTAAAGCTGCCAAAATAAACATAATAGGGTATTCATCTGTAGAGTTCACATAATAACTCTTCGGAGCATTTAAAGATTTCAGTTTACAACTTTTAACATGTATGTCACCTCTTAACTCATTATTGTTTTTGGTAATTTTTTTAAATTTTATATTCGCACCGTTTTTTTTTAGTAAATTATAAAATCCTATTCTTGTTGGATTTAATCCAACATTCTGAATTGTCAGTGATGATTTCTTATTTAATAATGTTAAAGCAGTAAAAAAAGCAGCTGAGGATGGATCACCTGGCACAACAATATTAATGGGGTTTAAATATTCTCTCCCTTTAATCTTAATTATTTTTTTTTTTCCTTTTATGATTTTTATTAATTGAGAATTATTTAAAATCATATTTTCAGTATGATCTCTACTTTTCTCTTCTTCAATTACTTCAGTATTTCCATATGAGTTAAGTCCAGCTAATATTACCGCACTTTTTAATTGAGCTGACACTCCTGCTTTATATTTAATTCCAATAGGCATTTCACTAGATATAAGCCTTAAAGGAAAATTAAATTTATTTTTGGGTTGAAAGGTTGCTCCATATTCTGACATAAGTATTTGAATTTTTTTCATACTTCTTTTATTCAAAGAATGGTCGCCAGTAATTTTGACATCTATATCTGGCGTTGTAGAGAGTATTCCTATAATCAGTCTTGCTAATGTGCCAGAGTTTCCAAAGTTTAATTTTGTATTTTTTTTGGCGTACAAAGATCCTAGTCCCTTCCCGTAAATTGCATAAGATCCAGAACTTTTCCTTAAAATTTTCACGCCTAGTTTTTTTAAACAGTTTATTGTTGATAAAACATCCTCAGATTCTAAAACATTTTTTGTATGAGAAATATTTTGACAAATAGAGCCAATTAAAAAACTTCTTATAGAGATTGATTTATCTGAGTCAACTTTTATGATTTTTTTAAATGGCTTTATCTGAGTATGAATTGATAAATCAAAACTTTTTAAAGACATTAGTTTTAAGAAAATTGTGATCCGAAATAATGTTCTATAGCCTTCGAAGATTTCAATAATTCTCTTGATGTTCCTTCAGCAATAATTGTTTGTTCTCCTAAAACGTAACTTCTATCTGTAATATCAAACAAATTTTTAACATTATGATCTGTGACTAGTATCGCCGTGCCATTAGACTGAATTTTAAGTATATATTTTTGTATATCTTGTATCACAAGAGGGTCAAGCGCAGCTAAAGGTTCATCTAACAAAACTATTTTCGGTTTGTTAATCATCACTCTTGCCATCATTAATCTTCTTATTTCACCCCCAGAGAGAACTGAAGCATTAAGCGTCCTTAAGTGCTGTAAATTAAATTCGTCTAATAATTTTTCAGTAATTTCTTTTTGGTTTTCACTTCCTTGTATCGAAATTTGAGCGATGCCCATAATATTATCATAAACAGACATATTAAACACACTCCTTTGCTGAGGAAGGTAGCCCAATCCCTCTTTAGATCTTAAATGAATAGGAATTTGCTCTATAGATTTATTATTTAGAAAAATTTTTCCATTATCAACGTTTTGTTCACCTATACACATTGAGAACAGAGTAGTTTTTCCGCATCCATTAGGGCCTAGTACTCCAACACACTCACCTGGAAATACTTTGAGAGTAAGCTTTTTTAAAATTGGTCTTCCATCAAAAGATTTACTTACATCCTTAACTTCGAAGATTGGTCTATCTTTTTTAAATTTTAATATTCTAAAACCTTTTTTCATTTTAAATCTATATTAGCATTTATTTTATCATTTAGTGAAGATGCAATGTCAAGTTTTTGATTTTTTATATCAAAAAATAATTTGTCAGCAGCTATTGTGCCTCTAATATCTTTTACCTTAACATTATCAGATATTGTTAAAAAACTTTTCGAATTAGAATATTCAGCCTTATCTGCAAAAAGCTCACTTCCTTCGTAATTAGCTAAAACATTTCCTAAAAACTTCATATCTAGTGTTTTATTGTTATACACCCCTGTGTCTGATCTTACAAATAAAGTAGTATCATCTTTAAAGTAAAAAACCGCCTCAACAAATTTCATATTTACCACTGCTTGATTATTTTTCTTACTATAAGCTTCTTTAGACTTAAGAGAGTATCTGTTCCCAGCTAAATCTAAACCTGTGTATTCAACATTATAAAAAACATCACTATTTTCGGATTTAGAAGACTGTTGTTTATTTATTTTTTCTTGCAAATCTTGAGTAATAATTTTTTCAGAATTAGGTTTTTCTCTATTGCTGTAGGTAAAAAAAATTATAAGGCTTCCAAGAATGAGTAAGCTTAATTGAATTAATCTTAGTTTTTTTTTTCTATCTGTCATTTCATACCTGTCTGTAATAAGAAATGAATGTGAATAATGCCTTTAAGCACTTTATTTTTTCTTTTTAAATGATTGTCTGGAACTACTAGTAAACTAGTTATTTTTTTTTCATTCATGATTGCCAATGCTTTAGATGCAGGCATATTTTCATTAACAACGAAAGGTGATTTACTCATAAAATTCATTAATTTTTTATCTTTAGAATAGTTTTTTAATTCTCTCCTTAAGTCGCCATCTGTTACCAAGCCTTGTATATACTTATTTTTTTTAATTACCAAAACTCCAAGCTTTTTTTTATTCATTATTTTTAGAGCTTGTTTGAAACTTTTATCAAACCCAATAACAGGCATTTTTTTTCCAGAAACCATAATATCCTTTGCAAGCAACAAAGAACCTCCAATATTTCCACCAGGATGAAAAACTTTAAATTTTTCCTTTGAAAACTTTTTTAAATGCATAACAGTAGTTGCTAGGCAATCACCGAGTAAAAGAGTTAAAGAAGTACTTGTCGTAGGTACTAAGCCGGTTAAGTCAGACTCTTTTACTTTAGGAAGCTGAATTTTTACGTCACTTGCTTTTAATAAAAGACTCTCAGGTTTTGATGCCACACCTATCAATTTTATTCTATATCGATTTGCATATTTTAACATATTAGTTAATTCTGAAGTGTTCCCTGAATAAGAAAAAATTATTAATAAATCTTTTTTTTCTATTTGGCCCATATCGCCATGTAAAGCTTGAGCTGGATCGCAAAAAAAACTAGGAATACCCACACTTGAAAATGTTGCAGAAATTTTTCGAGCAATCAAACCAGATTTCCCTATACCAGCGAAAATTATTTTTCCTTTACAGTTCAGTATTAGTTCTATTGCTTTAGTAAAATTTTTATTAAAGACCTTTTTAATCTTTTTTAGTTCAACTATTTGAATATCAGCAGATTTTTTAGCAATAGATATATAATTTTTTTTGTTCATTAATGTTCAAAAATATCTTGTTTAAATCCTTTTTGATCTAACTCTACTCTTGTATCCAAAAATTCTAAACATTTTTTAAATACTTCGAGTCTTTTCTCTCTAATCAACATTTTTTCTAATTCTTTTTGTATTCTATGTAAGTAAACAACATCGTTCGCAGCATATTCTAGTTGTTTATTTGAAAGTTCGTTTATATCTTTGTTCCAATCACTGCTTCCTTGTCTCTTGTCGAGAGTTTTGTTGCAAAATTCTTGAGTTAAGTTTTTTAGGCCATGAGCATCAGTGTAAGTTCTAACTATTTTTGATGCAATCTTAGTATCAAAAATATTTTTTACTTTGCATTTTAGAAAATATTCAAGAGCATTTTTATCAAATCTAAGGAAATGTCCAATTTTTAAAATATTATTATTTTCTAACACTGAAACTAAATTTGGAGCCTCGTAATTATCTTTATTTGGCTGTATTATATAAACATTTTCTTTATCGTCGCAGATTTGAATTAGACTTAATTTGTCTCTCTCAGGAATTTGAAGACCAGTTGCTTCTGTATCTATCGCGATACTATTTTCAAACGATTTTGCAATATCTTGTGTTATGTCCCCTTTAATCTTAGTTATTTTCATATATAAGTTTAAATACCATGAAAAATCAAATTTGCACAATTTTAGGTGGTGGAGGTTTTATAGGAAGATATCTTGTTCGAAATTTGACCAAGAAAAACTATAGATGCATCATAACTACTAGAAAATCCTTTCAAAAGGGGTATTTAAAGACTCAAGCTACTCCAGGAGCTATAGAACTTTTAGATTGGAATCCAACTAATTTTTCAGATTTGAAAGAAGCTATCAAAAACTCCGATGTAGTCGTAAATTTAATTGGTATTCTCTTTGAAAATAGAAAACAGAAATTTTATAATATTCACTCAAAAATTCCTGAAGCCGTTGCTAAGATTTGTTCAGAGTCAGATGTAAAAAAATTTATTCATGTTAGTGCTATTGGTGCTAATGAAAAATCAAAATCTCTGTATCAAAAATCGAAATTTCTGGGAGAACAAAAGGCACTAGAGAATTTCAAAAAAACAGTAATTATTAGACCAAGTGTAGTTTGTGGTCCCGAGGATAACTTTACCAATCTTTTTTCAAAATTAAGTATATTGCCTGTAATTCCAATTGTTGGCAAAAATTATAATTTTCAACCAATCTTAGTTTCAGATGTAGCTAGCTCCATTTTAAAAGCAATTGAAATTAAAAATAACGAAAGTAAAATATATGAGATCGGAGGACCAAAAATAATTAGTTTTGGAGATATGGTTAAGTCAATTTTATCAACTATTAATAAAAAAAGATTTGTTGTTGAAATGCCAATGCCTATAGCAAAAATACAGAGTAGTATAACGGATTTACTTCCTTTCCCTCCGATTTTAACCAGAGACCAATGTGAAATTTTGTCTGAAGCAGATAATGTTGTTTCAAATAATTACTTAACACTTAAAGATCTTGATATAGACCCAGTAGACGTTGAGGAAGAGATGAAAAAATGGTTATGGAGATACAAAGACGGCGGCCAATTTGCTAAAGCACAATGAAAAGTATAAGTTTACTATCTGGATATATTTATTTAATTTTTGCTATAGTCACAGGCATAGCATCTAATGGATTTTTAAAAACTACAGAAGGCTTTACAAAGCTATATCCAACTATTTTTTGTATATTAAGTATTATTGTTTGCCTTTTTTGTATTTCTAAAGCGATGACAATTATTCCAGTTGGCTTCACATACGCAACTTACGGAGCTCTAACTATTACTGCGGTAACTTTTTTTGGTATTTTCAAGTATAATCAAACTCCTAACCTTTATGGAGCAATCGGTATTATTCTAATTATTATAGGAGTTGTACTTTTAAACATATTTGGGAAGGTTAAATAAAACCCTAGGTAGAATTTTATTTTTAATCGGCGACTCCTCTTTATTAATATTTTGTGTTAGCTTTTTTCTTTTTTAAAGAAGAAAATGGGGGAATAAAATGAAACATTTAAAAGCAATAATTGCTTCGATCGCATTTTTCGCAATGTTTGCGGGAACATCGCTTCAAGCAAAAGTAGAAATACAATGGTGGCATGCTTTTGGTGGAAGACTTGGTGAATTACTTGATGAACAAGTAAACAAGTTTAACGCAAGCCAAGACAAATACACTGTAGTTCATACTAGAAAAGGAAACTATTCTGAAACTCTTAACGCAGGAATAGCTGCATTCAGAGCTGGACAACATCCAAACATTCTAATGGTATTCGAAGTCGGTACTGCTAGTTTAATGGCTGCAAAAGGAGCTTATGTTCCTATGTACCAACTAATGAAAGATGCTGGTCAAAGATTTAATCCTAATGGATTTGTTTCTGCTGTATCTGGTTATTATACAACAACAGATGGCAAAATGTTATCTATGCCGTATAACTCTTCAACACCAGTTCTTTGGGTAAATAAAGACTTGATGAAAAAAGCAGGTTTAGATCCAGAGATGGACTTAAGTACATGGAAAAGAGTTGGTAACGCACTTGATGCTGCAAAAGCAAAAGGTATTGATATGCCTTTCTGCACTTGTTGGCACAGCTGGGTTCACCTTGAAAACTTTTCAGCGTACCACAACATACCGTTTGCAACTAAATCAAATGGATTTGCAGGTTTAGATACTGAGTTAGCTTTCAATAGCCCAGTACACATTAAGCATATTCAAACTTTAGGTAAATGGGCTCAAGAAGGTAAATTTAAGTACATGGGTAGAAGAAATGAAGCCGGTAAAAATTTTAGAGCTGGTGAATGTATGTTAATGACAGAGTCTTCTGCTGGTTATGCTGGTATCAAAAAAGAAGCTAAATTCGAATTTGGTATTAGACACTTACCTTACTATGGAGCAACTGAAGCACCTCAAAACACAATTATTGGTGGTTCATCTCTATGGGCATTATCTGGAAAATCTAAAGAAGAGAACAAAGGTACTGCAGCATTTTTAGCTTTCTTATCAAGAACTGATATTCAAGCTAAGTGGCACCAAGACACGGGTTATTTAGGTGTTACAACTGCAGCTGCTAAAAAAACTAAAAGTTCAGGTTTCTACAAAGCAAACCCTGGAACTGATTTAGCTGGAATACAGATGATGAGAAATAAAGTTACTCAAAACTCTAAAGGCTTACGTCTTGGATCTTTTGATCAGATAAGAGGTATTATCGATGAAGAGATGGAAGGAGTTTACAGCGGTAAGAAAACTGCTCAAGTAGCTTTAGATAGCGCTGTAAGAAGAGGTAACGTTCTTTTAAGAAGATTTGAAAGAGCAAATAAATAAATCAATTTTATTTACTAGGGGCGAAAGCCCCTAGTAACATTCTTAAGATCAAATGGAAAAAAGAGTTTTTTTTAAAGGCTGGTGGTTACCAGCACTATTAGTTGCACCTCAACTACTGATTTCTTTTGTTTTCTTTTTTTACCCATCAGGACAAGCCATTTGGAATTCTTTATTTCTACCAGATCCGTTTGGATTAAAGACAGAATTTGTGGGTTTAGATAATTTTAGATTTTTATTATCCGATCCTTATTATTTAGCAAGTTTTAAAACGACAGTTATCTTCTCAACTGCAGTATCAGTTTCTTCTATGGCTTTAGGTTTATACTTAGCGGCGTTAGCGGATCGATTAATTAAAGGAGCTGGCGTTTATCAAACTTTATTAATTTGGCCTTACGCTATCGCGCCAGCGATCGCAGGAGTTTTGTGGTTATTTATGTTCAATGGAAATATTGGTTTAGCTTCTTATTATCTTAAAGCTTTGGGTTACGAATGGAACCATACTTTAAAAGGTGATCAAGCAATGTTTCTTGTTATTTTAGCCTCATCATGGGGAAGAATAAGCTATAACTTTTTATTTTTTTTAGCAGGACTTCAAGCCATTCCAAAATCAATTATTGAGGCGGCAGCAATAGATGGAGCTAGTTTTTGGAAAAGATTTGGTACAATTGTAATACCTCTACTTTCACCCATTACATTCTTTTTATTAGTCGTGAATATTGTTTATGCTTTCTTTGATACTTTTGGAGTAATACATACAATTACTTCAGGCGGACCCGAACAATCAACTACTATACTTGTATATAAAGTATTCTCTGATGGATTTGTGAGCCAGGATCTAGGATCAAGCGCAGCTCAGTCTGTAATCCTACTAGTTTTAGTCGGAATTTTAACCGTCATTCAATTTAAATATATAGAGAGAAAGGTGCATTATTAATGGTTGAGAAAAAGAAATCAGGATATTGGTTAACTCACCTTGGTTTAATTCTTGGAGTATTATTTATATTTTTTCCAGTTTGGTTAACTTTCGTTGCATCCACTGTAACTCAAGATGCAATTATTTATCCTCCATTACCAATGTTACCAGGGACAGAGTTTTTTGAAAATTATGCAAATGCTTTATTTAGAGGTTCACCAGAAGGATATGGAGCCAAAGTACCTGTTATAAAAATGATGATGAACTCAGCAATCATGGCAATTGGTATTACAGTTGGAAAAATTATTATCTCATTATTGTCAGCTTTTGCTTTTGTTTATTTCAGATTTCCATTCAGAAATTTATGTTTTTGGTTAATCTTTATTACCTTAATGCTCCCAGTAGAAGTAAGAATAGTGCCAACTTATGAAGTTGTTGCAAATTTAAATCTATTAAATTCTTACACAGGATTAATCTTCCCGTTAATTGCATCAGCTACGGCAACTTTTTTATTTAGACAATTTTTTATGACCATACCTGATGAAATGGTTGAAGCAGCGAGAATGGATGGCTGCAGTCCAATGCGTTTCTTTTTTGATATATTAGTCCCAATTAGTAAAACCAACATTGCAGCTTTATTTGTTATTTTATTTATTTTTGGTTGGAACCAATATTTATGGCCGTTATTAATGACGACCGATCCTGACATGAGAACTATTGTAATGGCAATTGATTCAATGATACCTACAGGCGATGACTATGCACACTGGCCAACGGTTATGGCAACAGCAATGTTAGCTATGGTGCCGCCAGTTATAGTAGTAATAAGTATGCAAAAGTTTTTTGTTAAAGGATTATTAGAAAGCGATAAATAATGTCTCAAATTAGTTTACAAAATCTAAAGAAATCTTTTGGAAAAACCCAGGTTATTCACGATCTGAGTATTGACGTCAAAGATGGCGAGCTGATTGTAATAGTTGGACCATCAGGATGTGGAAAATCAACTCTATTAAGAATGGTTGCAGGCTTAGAAGATGCTAATGAAGGAAATATTTTAATTGATAATAAAAAAGTAAATGAACTTGAACCTATGGAGCGAAATATTGCAATGGTATTTCAAAATTACGCTCTTTATCCACACATGACTGTTTTTGGTAACATGGCTTATGGTTTAAAAATTGCAAAAGTACCAAAGGAAGAAATTGAGTCCAGAGTTCAAAAAGCTGCTGAAATTTTAGAGCTTGGAGAATTGTTAGAGAGAAAACCCAATCAATTATCTGGCGGACAAAGACAAAGAGTTGCCATGGGAAGAGCGATTGTAAGAAATCCTGTGGCTTTTTTATTTGATGAACCCTTATCAAACCTTGATGCCAAATTAAGAGTTCAAATGAGATTGGAGATTAAAAAACTTCAAACTCAATTAAAAACTACTTCTTTATATGTAACGCACGATCAAGTTGAAGCCATGACTTTAGCTGATCGAATGATTGTAATGAACGAAGGTAATGTGGAACATATTGGAACACCTTTAGAAGTATACACAAAACCTAAAACTTTATTCACGGCTCAATTTATCGGAAGTCCAGCAATGAATATTTTAAAAGGAAATTGTGGAGGCAACAAATTGATTTTGGCAAACAAAGCTTCACTTTCAGTGAATTCAAAATTTAATGGACCTGTTAATATAGGTATGCGACCTGAAGATTTTGAATTAGATCAAAATGGTCCAATCAAGTTAAAAGTTGAACTTGTAGAGCTGATCGGAGCTAATACACTTATTCATGGTAAACTTGAAAATAGTAATGAAATTTTAGTTGCAAGTATCTCAGGTGTTGTTAAAGAAGATACTATTGGAAAAAATATTAATCTTTCCATTCAAGATGACAAACTACACCTGTTTGATACTAATACTGATTTGAGGATTAATTGATCAATCCATTTTTAACGAAACCTAACTACATAAGAATTTACGGCCATAGAGGAGCTAGAGGTGATATTGTTGAAAACTCAATCTCTGGTTTTAAATATACTTTTGATCTTGGTATCAAAGCTGTTGAGTTTGATGTTGTAATTTCAAAAGATAATATTCCAACAATATTTCATGATTACAGATTAAATCCTGATTTAGTTAAAGATGCTTCAGGGAACTGGATCACAGATAAAAGCATGAAATTAGTAGAACTTACTTATGAGGAAATTAGCAAGTATACTATTGGAAGCGTAAAGCCCGAAACAAAGTACGCAAAAAGATTTAAAAATCAAAAACCTATTACAGGAGAAAAAATACCAAAATTAACTGATTTCTTTAAATTAGTGACGGAAGATAAATATAAAGATGTATTCTTAAATTTAGAAATTAAATCAACCCCTACACAAGAAAACGTAACACCAGACCCAGAAAAAATGGTTTCTTTAATCCTTAAAGATATAAAAGATTTTAAACTTGAGGATAGAACTTTAATCACTTCTTATGACTGGAGAATTTTGTACGCACTTAAAAAACAAAACCCAAATATCCTAAGAGGATTTATTACTCTACAACAAGGTCTTTCAATTACTAAAAAAAATATTTACGAGAACTCTCCTTGGATGGTTAAAAATTATCCAATGGAAGAATTATTTTTACTTCCTAATATTATTAAATCGTTAGAAGGGCATGTATGGAGTGCTTTCTACCGTGATGTGACTAGACAAAATGTAGAATTAGCACACAAACATGGTTTAGCTACTTGTGTTTGGACAGTGAATAGAGAAAAAGATATTATTAGGATGATCGAGTACGGAGTTGATGGAATTATCACTGACTATCCAAAAAAAGTTCAAGAAATTTGTAAATCTAAAAATATCTCTTGGTTTTAAGCCTGAAAACTTGAAAAAATATTTGTCATCGTGTAAATAATCTCATGGCAAAAAAAAAATATCAAAGAAATTGGTTAGAGAGAAAACTTGATGAATATAACCATACAATGGAGCTGATTAGAACTATCCTACCTTTTTTAATACTTTTGCTACAAATTTACATACTAACGAAACTCATTTAACACATCATCAAATATCAGGTATAACTCAATAATGACTTTATTGTTTTTATCACTAGCAGGCATCATTGCTATCATTGTTATTCTTGTATCAGCCAAATTTATTAAAGCTGGGTTTGATGCTAGAGGTGAGGTTAAAGAGGAACAAAGAAAAGAGAAACTCAAGCAAGAGGACGAAGATATTTTAGATGAATTAAAAAGAAAAGATCTTTCTGAGGAAGACTTAAAAGATCTTTACGATAAAATTCAGAATAAAAAAAAAGATGACAATGAGTGAGTCTTTAAAAGAGATTAAATTTCTAAATGATTTACCTGACCAAGTTATAGTAATAGATAAATTTAAAACAATTAACTTTGCAAATAAAAGCGCTAAAACTCGTTTTGGATCTAATATTGAGAGTCAAAATATTTCAAGTATTGTTCGTGATGCTGAATTGTTGGATCAGATCGATAAATCATTGGAAAAAAATCAAGGCGGGATCTTGGATATTGAAATTAAGGCACCTAATTTCCAATATTATAAAGTAAGTGTCATGCCTGGACCTAAAAATTTATTAAATACGAGTGATAGTGTAATAATCTTTTTTAAAGATTTGACTGATATCATTAAAGTTCAAAAACTCAAATCCGATTTCGTTGCGAACGTCTCTCACGAACTAAGAACGCCTTTGCAAAGTATTAAACTTGGCCTTGAAACAATAAATAATGGTCATGCGTCTAAAGATTTAGAAAGTCAAAAAAAAATATTACCAGTTGTTCTTCAGCAAACCTCAAGGATGGAAAGTATTGTAAATGATCTTTTATCTCTCTCAAGAATAGAACTTCAAGAACATATAAGACCGAGTGAAAAAGTGGATTTAAATGAGATTATTTCTCACTCAATTGATTTAAATAAAGAAATAATAAAAAAAAATAATATGAGCTGTAGTTTCGATAAACAATCAGACAATATAAAAATTAATGGTGATAGAAACAGGTTAATTGAGGTTTTTAATAATCTTATAGATAATGCAATAAAATATAGTGAAAAAAATAAGAAAATAAAAATAACTACTAAATCTAAAGATAATAATTTTCATGCAATAGTCGAGGATGAAGGTATTGGGATATCTAAAGAAAACATACCCCAAATAACTGAGAGATTTTTTAGGGTAAATCCTGCTAAAAGCAAAGAAGTTGGAGGAACTGGTTTAGGTTTAGCAATAGTAAAACATATAGTGAATCAACATAGAGCAGAAATGTCTATAACAAGTGAATTAAATAAAGGTACCCGTATTTCCTTAGTTTTTCCAATCAGTTTATAAATTCAACTAAAAAGTTAGGTTTGTAACAAAAATTTAATATTTGTTTAATAAATCAATAACTTCGAAAGATTACATTCTAGCCATGTTTAATAAGGAGATAAATATGAAAATAATAAAAAACATAGTAGCAGTTATTGCTATTCTTTCTTTTGCTTCATACGCACAAGCAAGAGACCAAATTAAAATTGTAGGTTCTTCAACAGTTTACCCATATGCAACAGTAGTTGCTGAAAAATTTGGAAAACAAGGTAGTTTTAAAACCCCAGTAATTGAAAGTACTGGTACTGGTGGTGGAATGAAATTATTTTGTGCTGGTATTGGAGTAAACCACCCAGACATCACTAATGCTTCAAGAGCAATTAAATCTAAAGAAAAGGCTCTATGTGAAAAAAATGGTGTAAAAGATATAATCGAAGTAGTTGTAGGAAATGACGGTATAACATTTTCTCACTCAGTAAAATCACCTGACGCAAATTTCACAAAAGAGCAACTTTGGAGAGCTTTAGCAGCGAAAGTAGATGTTAATGGTAAATTAGTAGAAAACCCATATAAAAAATGGAGTGATATAGATGCAAGTTTACCTAGCAAGAAAATTGAAATCTTAATTGCACCCCCAACATCTGGAACAAGAGATGCTTGGAATTCATTGGTAATGAATAAAGGTTGTTCAAAAGAAGCTAAATCTTTATTTGGTGATAAATCTAAAAAAGAATGTGCAAAAATGAGAGAAGATGGTTACGCGGTTGAAGCAGGTGAAAACGACACTTTAATTGTACAAAAACTTGCAGCAAATCCTGATGCTTATGGTTTCTTTGGCTATAGTTATTATTTAGCAAACAAAGACAAAATAAAAGCAGCGGCTATCAATGGGGTAAAACCTTCATTAGAAGGGATTCAAGATTATTCTTATCCAATAGCAAGACCATTATTCTTTTATGCAAAGAAAGCTCATGTTGGAGTAGTCCCTGGTCTGAAAGAATTTTTAGACGCATTCACTTCAAAAAAAGCTATGGGATCTAGAGGTTACTTAACTGATATTGGATTAGTGCCACTAGCTAGCGATAAATATAAAGTTACTAGAACTGCAGCAAAAGACTTAGTTACAATCAACCTCAAGTAACAGTTGTTAATTAATGAAAAAAAGGCCGATTATTCGGCCTTTTTTTTTATTCTCAATTTAAAGTTTAAATATTTAACAAATCTGTAACATTACTCATCTACATAAAGGTCATGAATTCTTTAATTGCGGGAGTAATTTTAATTCTCTGCCTTTCAAGTTATTTTTTCGGTAGATCTGAAGCTCGTAAGTTAGTTACTCAAAATATTAAACTAAAAGCGCTTCCCGCTTATTACGGTTATTATTTATCTCTATGGTGTGGCTTACCGGCATTAATTATTTTTGGATGTTGGTCACTGTTTGAACCTACAATAATCAAAGTCTTGATACTTAATAATTTTCCTCAAATTGAGTCTAAAGACTTATTTTATGAGCAAACATTATCATTTTTTAATGGAAATTTTTCAGGTGAGATCACAAATGAAATTAAAGCAGCTTCAATAAAGTACTCTTCAATTAATATTATTGCTCAAAATTCAAAAATTGTAATTATAGCTGCTGCGTTAATTGGCTCTCTAACTTTTGCATACAGAAAAATTCAAAATAACAATAAAGCCAGAGATGATGTTGAGATAATACTAAAAGTTTTATTATTTACCTCTTCTTTAGTAGCAATTTTGACAACAGTAGGGATAATTGTATCTCTGTTATTTGAAAGCCTAAAGTTTTTTTCTACGATAAACATATTCGAATTTATATTTGGTACCTCTTGGAGTCCTCAACGTGCTTTCGTAAGGGATGCATCTGCTATTACTCCTGAAGAACTTTTAGAGCTTCAAGATGCTTTTGGTTCTGTGCCTTTATTTGCAGGTACCGCATTCATCGCCTTAATTGCAATGTGTGTGGCTGTTCCAATAGGTTTATTTTCTGGAATATATTTAGCTGAATACGCTTCAACGAAAGTTAGAAAATATTCCAAACCAATTATTGAAATCTTAGCTGGTATACCAACTGTGGTTTACGGTTTTTTTGCTGCTTTAACTGTTGGACCTTTCTTTAGAACCCTTGGTGAGAGTTTAGGTCTCACTGTTTCATCAGAAAGTGCACTAGCAGCTGGATTGATTATGGGAGTTATGATTATTCCTTACATATCTTCTTTATCTGATGATGTAATAAATTCAGTTCCACAATCCTTAAGAGAGGGCTCTTACGCAGTAGGCGCTACCAAATCCGAAACAATAAAAAAAGTTGTAATACCAGCAGCTCTACCGGGAATAATTGGATCTATTCTTTTAGCGGTCTCAAGAGCTATTGGAGAAACTATGATTGTAGTGATGGCTGCAGGTTTAGCTGCAAACCTGACTATAAATCCTCTTGAGTCCACTACAACCATCACAACTCAAATTGTTATGATATTGGTGGGAGACCAAGAATTTGACAGCCCTAAAACACAAGCTGCATTCGCATTAGGATTAACATTATTTATCGCAACATTAATTTTAAATTATATCGCTCTGAGAGTTGTTAAAAAATACAGAGAAAAATATGACTAAAGAACAAAGGTTAAAAAAAAGATATAGAGCAGAAAAAAGATTTAAGATGTACGGCTTAATCTCTGTCAGTTTAGCAGTTATCTTTGTATTAATTCTTGTACAAAATATTTTTTCTAAGG
Organism: uncultured Pelagibacteraceae bacterium; assembly: GCA_902593905.1. Taxonomy (GTDB): domain Bacteria; phylum Pseudomonadota; class Alphaproteobacteria; order Pelagibacterales; family Pelagibacteraceae; genus Pelagilacustribacter. Next base: position 271,288 of record CACJKF010000001.1, read on the forward strand.
GAAGTTCAGCTTTCAGTAGAACGATGATAGAAGTGGCAGTAAATTACGACTCCTCTCTTCTAGAATTAGAGGGTCCAATTAATCAAAATTCTCTTAAAGATGCAGATTTCTATGATTTAGCTGTAGAAAGTCTTTTGAAAATATATCCTGCAAAAGACTCTAAAGAGGAAAGACAAATTTTAAGATTATTTAGCCCTGATTACGAATTTGAGATTAAAGATTTTTTAATTAAAAATCCGAATAAAATTGATCAAATTGTTCCAGTTAAAATCACAGCATCCGATGATATTGATCAGCTGAATAAAGGAAATTTTCCTAGAGATTTACCAGAGGACAGAAGACGAGTTAGCAATTATCAATTAAATATTTATGACAATTTAATTGAAAAAGAAAAAATTGATAAAAAGTTTAATAATTATCTTTTTACCAAAGGAGATTCTAGAGATCCTGAGTTAGCTGGTATTGGCGGTTCTTTAATGGGATCATTCTTTACAATTATAATTTGTTTAATCTTGTCTTTCCCAATAGCTATAATGGCTTCAATTTATCTGGAAGAGTTTGCTCCAAAAAATAAAATAACCGACTTTATAGAAATTAATATTAATAATTTAGCAGCAGTACCATCAATAGTTTACGGTCTTTTAGGTTTAGGAATATTATTAAGTGTAATGGAATTTCCTAGGTCTACCCCATTAGTTGCAGGAATTACATTATCTCTAATGACTTTACCGAGAATAATAATTCCATGCAGAGCATCATTAAAAGCAGTTCCACCCTCGATAAGAGAAGCAGCATTATCAGTTGGAGCTTCAAAATTTCAGACAGTGTTTCATCACGTTGTTCCACTAGCTATGCCAGGAACTTTATCTGGAACAATAATTGGTCTAGCTCAAGCTTTAGGAGAAACCGCTCCTTTAATTCTTATTGGGATGGTCGCTTTTGTAGTTGATATTCCAAGTTCACCAGTTGATCCATCAGCATCTTTACCAGTACAGGTTTACTTATGGTCTGAGCAAGCTGAGAGAGGATTTGTGGAAAAAACGTCGGCAACAATTATGATGTTGCTTGGCTTTCTTATTGTAATGAATTTCATTGCCGTTTATCTTAGACAAAAATTCGAAAAAAAATGGAATTAAATAATTCAAAAATAAAAATAAAAGCAAAAAACTTAAATGTTTATTACGGAAAAAAACAAGCTTTATTCGATATTAATTTAGATATTAATCAAAAGGAAGTAACAGCATTAATTGGTCCATCAGGATGTGGTAAGTCTACATTTATAAGATGCATTAATAGAATGAACGATGTAATTGATATTTGTAAAGTAGAAGGGTCTGTTGAAATAGACGGAGCTGAAATTAATGAAAAAAATGTTGATGTAGTTACACTTAGAGAAAAAGTGGGAATGGTGTTTCAAAAGCCAAATCCTTTTCCAAAAAGTATTTATGATAATATTGCTTATGGCCCAATTATACATGGCGCTGCTGAGAACAAAGATCAAATGGATAACATAGTTGAGACAAGTTTAAAAAAAGCAGCTCTTTGGGATGAAGTAAAAGATAGATTAAATGAGCCTGGCACAAGTTTGTCAGGGGGGCAACAACAAAGACTTTGTATTGCTCGAGCACTATCGGTTAATCCAGAAGTAATTTTAATGGATGAACCTTGCTCTGCTTTAGATCCAATCGCTACCGCGAAAATAGAGGAATTAATAGATGATTTAAAAAAAAGCTACACAATTGTAATTGTTACGCACTCAATGGCACAAGCAGTAAGAGTTTCACAAAAAACAGGTTTTTTTCATCTTGGAAAAATAATAGAAGTAGATTCAACGGATAAAATATTTAAAAATCCGGCTAATAAAATGACGCAAGATTATATTACAGGGAGATTTGGATAAATGTCTGGAACAGGCCATACAGTAAAATCATACGAAGAGGAGATGCAAAGCCTAAATGATAATCTTGTAATGATGGGAAGTCTTACAGAAAATCAGATGGCAGATGCGATGGCAGCCGTTATTAAAGTTGATAAAGAATCAGTAGACAAGATTGTAAAAAATGACGGAAAAATAAATGAATTAAGATCCACTATTGATAATCAAATCACAACTGTTTTAGTGAAAAGAGCTCCAATGGCAGTTGATTTAAGAATTACTATTTCAACGATGAAAATTTCACATGATTTAGAAAGAATTGGAGACCTAGCGAAAAGTGTTGCTAAAAAAGTCAAACCGCTACCAGTAGATTTACCTAATGAACTTATAGGAAGCCTTAGAAGGTTGGGAGATTTAGTACAAAAACAATTAAAAGATGCTCTAGACGCTTATCTAAATAGATCAAAAGATAAGGCAATTGAAATTTGGAAAAAAGATGAACAAGTAGATGATTTGACTAATTTAGCTATGAATGAAGTTGCAACTTATTTACAAAAAGACAAAAAAAATTTAGAAATGGCAACACATTTATTATTTGTAACAAAAAATATAGAAAGAGCTGGAGACCATATAACTAATATTGCCGAGTCTCTTTATTATTTAATTGAAGGCGAATATCTTGAGGGAGCAAGACCAAAAGGTAAACCTGTAGAAAGTTAATGAGCGCCCATATTTTTGTTGTAGAAGATGAAAAGCCAATTTTAACACTTCTTACTTATAATCTCCAAAAGGAAGGATATAAAGTATCCTCTAGCTCCAATGGAGAAGAAGCTCTCTCGAGTATAAAAGAAAAAAAACCAGACCTTGTTTTGTTAGATTGGATGTTACCTGATTTATCTGGAATAAAAATTTGTCAATATTTAAAACAAGATGAAAAAGTAAAAAATATACCTATCATTATGCTTACGGCAAAAGGTGAAGAGGAAGATAAAGTTAAAGGACTTAATACTGGCGCAGAAGATTACATGACAAAGCCCTTCAGTTTTCCAGAGCTTTTAGCGAGAATAAAATCTTTATTAAAAAGAGTTAAACCTAATATTGTAAGTGAAGAGGCTACTTATTTAGATCTTAAAATAGATAGAGAGTCTATGAAAGTATTTAGGAAAGAAAAAGAAATTACTTTAGGTCCTAAAGAATATAAATTACTTGATTTTTTAATTAAGCAACCAAAAAGAGTGTATTCAAGAGAGCAGTTGCTAGAACATGTTTGGGGAGATGATATTAACGTGGAGTCTAGAACAGTAGATGTTCATATTACCAGATTAAGACAATCAATAAACATTGAAGGGGCTAAACCTTTAATTAGAACTGTCCGTTCAGCTGGGTATTCTTTAGAAAATTAATTGATAAAACCCTATTAAAAATAAAGGAATTTGTAATCCGAAGTTTGTAAGAATAGCTTTATCTTTTGATAAAAAACCAGCTATCGTCCAGCCTACAACTCCAGCACCATGGAACATTATATTTACTGGATAAATATTTAAGTTAGTTAATAGTATTCCCGTTAAGACTAAAAAAGTACTTAACCACTTAAGGTATTTTTTAATAAATTCCATTTGTATTTAAATTACCCTGAGGCCTTAACTTTTTTCTCGATAAATTCTGGTATCTCATCACCAAGATCATCGTCTTTTTGATTTTTAGGTTGAAAGGCATACAAAACATGAAGTTTGCAATAAGGAAAATCTCCTTCAGGCTTTCTACCGCAAAAATAGAATTTTTCCTCATTAGGATGACCTATAGGCCATTTGCAAGTTTCGTCTGTAAGTTCTTCAAGAGATTTAGGATTTTCTGGCTCGAAGTTTTTATCTAATAATATTGATTGAAATTTAGCTTTTCTTGATGTGGGCGCTGGACCTCTTCTAATCTGCTTATTATCATTGGTTCTAGGCGAATTAGATTGCTTTGAAGGGGCTCTGGCTTCTAAATTTAACCTATGAGCTTTTCCAATTACTGCGTTTCTAGTGGTGTCACCTAATGCTTCGGCTATCTGACTTGCAGTATGCCCTTTTGACCAGAGTTCTTTTAATTTAGCGACTTTTTCTTCTGTCCAACTCATAGTATATAATTACAATATTTAGTAATTATTAAAAACTTAGGGCATAATATTGGGGTTTAAAACATTAAAACGCATCAAAGCTGTGAGTAGATTTAGTTTTGCACAGTTTTTTTAATAACAGGTTATAAGACTATCAATGGTTGAAATTTCGAAAAAATATAAAATTGGAAAAAGAAGATTTGGATTAGTTAATTGGTACGGAACATGGACTTTATATAAAAAAGAAGTTCTAAGATTCTTAATTGTGTGGATACAAACTATTTTTTCTCCACTAATTTCATCTTTACTCTTTTTACTTGTTTTATCTTTAGCCATTGGTGCTGATAGAGGAGATGTTCTTGGTGTACCTTTTATTACTTTTTTAGCGCCAGGGTTGATTTCTATGCAGGTAATTCAGCAATCTTTTTCACATTCCTCATCATCTTTTATGATTAAGAAAATTGATGGAACTATAGTTGATTTATTATTTGCTCCCCTATCTGCTGGAGAGGTTACGATCTCAGTTTCTCTTGCAGCTGTAACAAGAAGTGTATTAATTGGAATAGTTTCGATTATTGTATTTAAATTAATTATAGATATTCAAATCAAAAACTATTTAACGCTTATAGCCTTTACTTTGCTTTCTTCTTTTGTTTTAGGAAACATAGGAATAATCGCTGGATTATGGGCTGAAAAATTTGATCATATGGCAACTGTCACAAATTTTGTAATAGTTCCATTATCTTTCTTATCAGGCACTTTTTATTCAATAGAGAGACTTCCTGACTTTTTGCAAGCGGTAAGTAAAGTTAATCCGTTTTTTTATATGATTGATGGTTTTAGATATAGTTTTATTGGAACTTCAGATGGTTCAATCTCTATTGGTTTGGTATATTTAAGTGTCTTGAGCTTTGTTAGCTGGCTTGTTTGTTATTTATTGTATAAAAAAGGCTATAAGATAAAATCATGAGCAAAATTTTAAATACTTACAACAGAAAGAAAATCTCTTTTTCCAAGGGAAAGGGAAGTTTTTTATATGCAACGAATGGAAAGAAATATTTAGATTTCGTCCAAGGGATTGCTGTTAACTGCCTTGGTCACGCTAACGACTATTTAATAAGATCTATTAATAAACAATCGAAAAAATTATGGCATGTTTCAAACGTTTTTACTATCCCTGAGCAAGAGAGATTGGCAAAAAGAATAGCTCAAAAAACTTTTGCAGATTATGTAACCTTTCAAAATTCTGGTGCTGAAGCAACAGAGGCAGCTATAAAATTCGCTAGAAGATATTTTTATTCAAAAGGTCAACCAAGAAAAAATAGAGTTCTTTGCATCAATAACAGTTTTCATGGGAGAACTATCGCAGCTATTTTTGCTAGCAATAGTAAAAAAGCTATTGAAGGTTTTAAACCTAAAGTGGATGGTTTTGATCATTTTAACTTTGGTGATCACAAAGGTTTAGAGAGAGCGATAACTAGCAGAACAGCTGCTATCATGGTCGAGACAATCATGGGCGAAGGGGGCATTAAAGTTATTCCAGATTTTTGTCTCAAAGGCTTAAGAAAACTATGTAATAAGAAAAAAATTTTATTAATTCTTGATGAAGTGCAATGCGGAATTGGAAGAAGTGGTAAATTTTTTGCTTTTGAATATGCAAAAATCAAACCTGATATCGTTCCAATAGCAAAAGGTATTGGTGGTGGCTTTCCAATAGGTGCAGTTTTAGTAAACAAAAAAGTGGCTTCAGGTATGAAACCAGGAACTCATGGATCAACATTTGGAGGAAACCCTCTAGCAATGAGTGCTGGAAATGCTGTCATGGATATCATGTTTAAAAAAGGTTTCTTAAACAATGTAAGCAAAAATGGAAAATATTTTATTAGTCAACTTGATAAAATTAAAAATAAGTATCCTAAGATTATTAAAGAAGTTAGAGGGAAAGGACTTCTCATTGGACTCTGTCTTCATGTAAATCAGGTAAAATTTATTCAAAAGCTTTTAGATAATAATTTATTGACAGTAAGAGCTGCTGAAAATGTTGTCAGACTTTTGCCTCCTTTGAATGTAACAAAGAGCGAGATAAACTTAGGTTTAAAAATAATTGAGAAAGTTTGCAAAAATTTTAAATGAAAAACTTTATAAATATCTCTGACTGTTCTTCAGTTGAGCTTAGAGCGATTATTGAAGAAGCAAAGAAGAGAAAACAAAATAGATCTGGATTAAATAAATCTGCGCCTGATGAAGATAAGCCCTTTGAAGGTAAGTCGATGGCTATGATTTTTGAGAAACCCTCAACAAGAACAAGAATGTCATTTGACATCGCAGTTAAACAACTGGGAGGGTCATCAATTATTTTAAATCCGGATGGAATACACTACGGAAAGGGAGAGGAAACTTTAAAAGATACTGCAAAAGTTTTATCGGAGTATGTCGACATCGTTATGTTGAGAACTTCATCTCACAAAAATTTAGAGGAGTTCGGAAAGCATTTAGATATCCCAATTATCAACGGTCTGTCTGATTTAAGTCATCCCTGTCAAATTATGTCTGATATTCTTACTTACGAAGAAAGCAATGGTTCCATTGAGGGCAAAACTGTTTCTTGGATTGGAGATGGTAATAATAATATGTCAAATTCCTTAATAGAAGCCGCAGGTAAATTCAATTTTCAACTAAAAATTGGTTGTCCAAAAAAATATTCTCCAAACAAAAATATATTGAAGCTGGCAAAAAAAGAGAGAGTAAATTTAACAATTACTACTAAACCTCTAGAAGCGGTTACTGGTGCTGATTGTGTAATGACCGATAAATGGATCTCAATGAATGATAAAGTAAATAAAGTTTCTAAAAAGAAAACTTTAAAACCTTACCAGGTTAATAAGAAATTAATGAGCAAGGCAAATTCGGACGCTATATTTATGCATTGTCTTCCAGTCGGAAGAGGAGAAGAGGTTACAAATGAAGTAATAGATGGAAAGCAATCAGTGGTTTGGAGACAAGCATTAAACAGAGTGCATGCTCAAAAAAGTATTATTAAATGGTGTATCGATTAGGGTAAAGGTTTTGGATTATCACCTTTTGAATTCATATATAAAATAACTGACGCTCTGTCTTTTTCTTTTCTAAGTCCAGCAAAAGCCATTTTAGTTCCTTTAATATATGCTTGCGGTTTAATTAAGTAACTATTCATTTCTTCAAAAGACCATTCTTTACCATAAGCGACCATAGCTTTAGAGTATTTATAGTCATTTACTGAACCAGCGGTTCTTCCGATCACACTCCACAAATTTGGACCTATCATATTTTTCCCCCCTGCTGCGATCATGTGACAAGCGCTACATTTTTTGAAAACTTTTTCTCCATGCGCCAAGTCACCCATTGCCAATAAAGCTTTGATATCAACTACCTCAGCAACCTTTTCGGATGTCTCTTTAGTATCGGTAGATGAGGCGACTTCTAATCCTTCGACTTTATAAGCTGACTGTTCTGGCTTATCTATGTGAAATAAGATGTCTGTGAATTTTCCTATACCTATTACAATAAGAGCTGTAAGAAGCACTGCAGCTATTATTTTATTTATTTCAAAACTGTCCATAATTTTGGTAAATACTAACCAGACATATAACACGAGTTTTGTAAAAAAAACTTAAAATTACCAAATTTTTTTGCGTCTCTAAGACGCATAATTTATGAATAAAACTGTAATAATAATACCATCAAGATTAGACGCTCAAAGACTACCCAATAAACCTCTCAAACTTATAAATAATAAAGAGATGATTCTTCATGTTTATGAAGCAGCTAAGAGAGCAAAGTCAGGGGAAGTTTACATCGCTTCTCCAGATCAAAAAATAGTTGATTTAGTTAAAAAATTTGGAGGAAAAGGTATTTTAACATCGGAAAGTCATCAAACAGGAACAGACAGGGTATTTGAGGTATTTAAAGAAAATTTAGATACGAGCCCAAAAATTATTGTAAATCTTCAGGGTGATATGCCAAATATTAAACCAGATACTATCAAACATCTCATTGAATATATGAAACAAGGTAAATGTGAAATTGGAACTTTGGCAAGTGAATTAAAGTCTAATCATGAATTGGAGGATAAAAACATCGTTAAGGTATTAGTAAAAGAGAAAATGAAAACAGGGATGTTCATTGGAGCTTCAGATTTTGTGAGAGTTAACCCATCCAATAAACTGAAAGCCTACCATCATATTGGTATTTACGCCTTTACTAATGAAGCTTTATTAAGGTATGTAAGTCTAAAAAGATCAAAACTTGAATTAGAAAGAAATCTAGAGCAGCTTAGAGCTATGGAAAATAATATGTCCATTCATGTAGGCTATATAGACTCTTCTCCTTTAAGTGTAGACACTGAGGAAGATTTAAATGAAATTAAAAAATTGATGAAAAAACATGAGTAAAATTAAAATTGCTATACAAGGTGAACTTGGAGCTTATTCACACATTGCTGCAGAAACTTTATATAAGGGCGCAGAAATAAAAACATGCGTGACTTTTGAAGAGACTTTTAAACAAGCTCATAATGATACAAATTATAAAATTGTTATACCAATTGAAAATTCTTTAGCTGGAAGAGTTGCTGATATTCATTATTTACTTCCAAAATATAAATTACAAATTCACGGAGAACATTTTCAACCAGTAGAGCACAACTTGCTTTGTAAACCTAATGCAACAATAAAAGATATTAAATTTGTTAGAAGCCATGCACAAGCTATTGGACAATGTCAAAATCTAATAAATAAAAAAAAGTTAAAATCAATTATATCCGCTGATACGGCAGGATCGGCCAAAGATTTATCTGAAGGAAATGATAAATCTATTGCAGCTATTGCGTCTGAGCTGTCAGCAAAAATTTATAATTTAAAAATTTTAGAAAGAAATATTGAAGATGAGAAAGGTAACGTGACTCGTTTCTTGATTATGGGAAAAAATATTGAACAACCAGAATACACCGATAGAAAAAAGTTTATAACAAGTTGTATATTTAGGGTTAAGAGTGAACCATCTGCTCTATATAAGTGTTTGGGTGGATTTGCTACTAATCAAGTAAATTTAACAAAATTGGAAAGTTTTTCAGTAAAGAATACTTTTGAACAAGCTAATTTCTATCTTGATCTTGAGGGTCATTTAGAACAGCCTGGAGTGAAAAAAGCATTAGAGGAGCTTGGCTTTCATACTGAAACTTTAGATATTTTGGGAGTTTACGAAGCCTCGGCATTTAGGCAAAAATAGTCCACAAAATACATTTCTACTCTTGTGGTAATTAAATTTATCTTGATATACTCCTATTGAGGTTGGCATCAGGTGGATGTTTCATAAACCCGGTCAGGTCTGAAAAGAAGCAGCCGTAGTGAAAATTATTCAGGTTGTTGCCTGCCTCTTATAAATGAAAAATAAAATTTTAGCTCTTAAATATAGACCACAGGAATTTAAGGATTTAATAGGTCAAGAAGTAATGGCTCAAACTATTACTAATGCAATTAAGCTTAATAAAACTCCTAATGCATATTTATTAACTGGTATAAGAGGTGTCGGAAAAACTACAACGGCAAGATTGATTGCTAAAGCTTTAAATTGTGAAAGTAGTAATGATACAAAGATAAAATGTTCTGCAGAAAATGTTTGCTCTACCTGTCAAGAAATTATTAATTCAAATCATATTGATATAATTGAAATGGATGCTGCATCCAAAACTGGAATAGATGATGTAAGAGAATTAATAGAAAATTCTAAATATAGTCCTACAAGTGCAAATTATAAAATATTTATTATCGATGAGGTGCATATGCTCTCAAAACAAGCTTTTAATGGTTTGCTAAAAACTTTAGAAGAGCCACCACCAAGTTTAAAATTTATATTAGCAACTACAGAGGTCAGAAAAATACCAGTCACAATTTTATCTCGCTGTCAGAGGTTTGATTTAAAAAGAGTAGGTCTGGAGCAAATATGCAATCATTTAAAAAAAATAGCTGCAAAGGAAAAAGCTAAAATTTCAGATAAAGCAATTGAATTGATCGCAAAAACATCAGAGGGCTCGGTTAGAGACTCGATATCATTACTTGATAGGGCTTTAATTTCTCAACCTGTTGACAATAAACTAATTGAAGAGCAAGACGTTAGAGAAATGTTAGGTCTAGCAGACAAAAGTAAAATAATTTCTTTATTTAAAGAAGTTTTAAATGGAGAAGAAAAAGAAGCTTTAGAACATTTAAAGTCACTTATAGATAATGGGCTAGATGCAAAAAACTTTTTAAATGATATTTTAGAAGTTCTGTATTTATTCAGTAGAAGAATTAATCTAGGTTCAATTGAAAAAGATATTGAAATTTCTGAGTTAGAATCCCAAATGGTAGATCAGTATTCAAAAAATATAGACATGCAGGATATCGGCTTGTTTTGGCAATTAACAATTAAAACCTTAGATGAGCTTAGAATTGTTGGAAATGAAAACTTAACATTAGAAATGTACATTATGCAATTAATCCATCTAAAAAATTTGGGTAATGAAATTGAAACAAGTAATGAAAATTTAAATATTTCTAAAAAACAAGAAAATTTATCGGAAAAAAAAATTGAGGTTAAAAACACTGAGACTAATTTATCAAATCAAATAAAAAATCAGCTTAAAAATACTAATCAAATCAGAACTAACCCAATTAAAAAAATATCATCTTTAACAAAAAAAAATAAAATTGAAATTACATCTTTTCAAGATTTGATTGATCAAGCTAACAATGAAAAAGAAATAGAATTAAAATATGATCTTGAAAGAAACGTAAAATTAGTAAGTTTTAGTAGAGGGACAATCGACATAAGCTTTAATGAAAAATTAAATAAGAATTTTATAAAAAGTTTAACCGAAAAATTACACCAATGGACTGGAGAAAGATGGATTATCTCATTAAGTAAAAACACAAAAGCTAAAAGTATTTTTGAAAAAAATCTTGAAAGCAAAAATAATCAACTTGAAGAATATAAAAAAAGTGAAACAGCAAAGGAAATTGAAAGTGCTTTTCCAGATGCTAAATTAATAGATATTACAGAAGAGGAATAAATGACAAACTTTTCAGATATGCTGTCCAAGGCAAAGGCAATGCAAGAAAAAATGAAAGAGGTCCAAGAACAAATTAAACAAATAGAGGTTGAGGGAGTATCAGGAGGCAATCTTGTAAAAGTTGTTTTGTCAGGTGATTATGAAATTAAAGCAATTATAATTACTGAGACTGCCAAAAAAGAGAAGCAAGAAATAATCAATGATTTAATTAAAGCAGCATATAATAATGCTAAAGATAATTTAAAAAAAAAATCAGCTGAAGAACTATCTAAAGTTACAGGTGGTTTAAATTTTCCAACAGATTTCAAGTTACCATTCTAATGGACAATAATATTCCAGAAATAAATGAGTTAATTCAGCAATTTTCAAAATTACCTGGATTGGGCCCTAAGTCAGCAAAAAGAATAATTTTAAAATTAATTAATAATAAAGAAAATATGGTTAAGCCGTTAGCTAAATCACTAGCTCAAGTTTATAAAAAAGTAGTTAGATGTGCTGACTGTGGTAATTTAAAACTAATCGACAAAACATGTATTTGTTCTGCGGACAATTCTTATGATAAAATTTGCATTGTTGAAAATTTAGCAGACATGTGGGTTATAGACTCAGCAAATATTTATAAAGGCCATTACCACATCTTAGGAGGCACTCTTAATTCTAATGAGAAATACCAGCAAAATAATTTGTTAATTGAGTCTCTAGTAAAGCGTATTAAAAAAAACAATCTTAAAGAGGTTATTATTGCAACAAGCGCCACTGTAGAGGGCCAAACAACTGCTCATTATATAGAGGATACAATTAAAAATGATAAAATAAAAATTACTAAATTAGCCCAAGGTCTTCCAGTTGGCGGAGAGATAGAACAACTTGATGATGGAACACTTTTTTCAGCATTTAAAAATAGAGTCCCAGTAACAGATTAATTGATAGATTTTTTTTCTAATCTTTTCTGGTGTAATAGTGGTTCAGTATATCCCGATGGCTGATGCCTGCCCTTAAAAACAAGGTCACATGCAGCTGAAAAAGCTACAGATTTTTCAAAATCATCGGACATTTTTTTATAATTAGGATCATTTTTGTTTTGATCATCAACTGTTTTAGCCATCTTTTTCATTATGGCCATCACTTGATCCTTTTTGCAAATTCCATGATGTATCCAATTTGCAATGTGCTGTGAAGAAATTCGAAGAGTTGCTCTATCTTCCATCAACCCTATATTGTTAATATCAAGAACTTTTGAACACCCAACTCCTTGGTCAACCCATCTTACAACGTACCCTAAAATTCCTTGCGCATTATTTTCTAATTCACGATTAATATCTTCAATTGACCAATTAGGCCTATCTGCTTTAGGTATCTCTAAAATATTTTCTACCTTTGCTTTATCTCTTGATTTTATATGATTTTGCTCTTCAAAGACATTAATTTTATGATAGTGAAGAGAATGTAATGTAGCTGCAGTGGGAGAAGGTACCCACGCACAATTTGCCCCGGATTTTGGGTGTACAATTTTTTGTTCCATCATTTTAGACATTTGATCTGGCATTGCCCACATTCCTTTTCCAATTTGAGCTTTTCCAGAAAAACCACATTTCAATCCAACATCAACATTCCAATTTTCATAAGCATTCAACCAAGTTGATTTTTTCATATCTCCTTTAAATATCATCGGTCCGGCTTCAAAAGATGTATGCATTTCATCACCAGTTCTATCCAGGAAACCAGTATTAATAAAAACTATTCGATTTTTTACTTGTCTGATACACTCCTTTAAATTTACTGTTGTTCGTCTTTCTTCATCCATAATTCCAACCTTGATAGAGTATTTTTTAATTCCTAGTGTCTCTTCCACTTTACTAAATAGAGTGTTTGTAAAAGATACCTCTTCTGGACCATGCATTTTTGGTTTTACAATATAAACAGATCCAGTTCTTGAATTTTTTTTATTTTTGAAATCGTGTAAAGCGCACAAAGTAGATACAAATGCATCCATAATTCCCTCGGGAATTTCTGATCCATCTTTTAAAAGAATTGATGGGTTTGTCATTAAATGTCCTACATTTCTATTTAATAATAAGGCTCTGCCATGTAGACTTATTTTATTTCCATCTTTAGAGATGTAATTTCTGTCTTCACTCAGTTTTCTAATAATCTTTTTTCCATTCTTTATAAATGTAGAAGTTAAATCACCTTTCATGAGTCCCAACCAATTTTTATAGCATTTTACTTTATCTTCAGCGTCAACTGCAGCTACAGAGTCTTCGTTATCTACGATTGTTGATAATGCAGACTCCACTATTACATCTGAGATATTAGCTTTATCAAGTTTCCCAACATCAGAACTTTTATCGATTATTATATCTACATGAAGATTATTGTTTTTAATTAAGACTGAACTTGGACTTTCTTTGTTTCCATTATAACCTATAAACTGTTTATTCATTTTTAAAAAATCTTTTTTTGATCCAGAAATTAAAACTAATTTATCTTGGTCAATTTGAATTTTTGAAACTTCATGCCATTTACTTTGTAGCAATGGAAATCGTTCATCTAAAAAGTTTCTTACAAAATTTATAACTTTTTTTGCTCTCTCTTGGTCCCAACTCTTCCCAATGCTCCCTGGTATGACATCAGTGCCGTATAGCGCGTTATACAAGCTTCCCCATCTTGCATTTGCTGCGTTAAGCGCATAACGAGCGTTATCTACAGGAACGACTAGTTGTGGTCCGGCAATAGAAGATATTTCTTTATCAACTTCAGAGGTTTCTATATTAAAATCATTCTTCTCGTGAGCTAAATATTCAATCTTTTTTAAAAAATTTATATATTCTGTTTTATCAAAATCTTTGCCTTTGTTAGATTTGTGCCAGTCATCTATTTTTTTTTGAATAGTCTCTCTTTTTTCAATTAAAGCTTTATTAATTGGAGATAGCTCATGAACCACATTTGAAAAGTTAGTCCAAAATTGATCTACACTAATGTTAGTATTTGGAATCGCCTCATTATTGATAAACTCTAAAAGAGCTGAACTAACTTTTAAGCCATTTTTATCTACCATTTTCATAATGATCCGATCTTTACAATATTTTATAATATAATAATACTAGTATAATTGTATCATTTTATGAAAAATTATTTAGATTTTGAAAAAGAAATTAAAGCTCTAGAACAAGAGGTAGACGGATTAAAAAGCCCTTTTGGATCAGAGGGAATTTCCGAAGTTGATACAAATAAAATTAAGAATACTCAGCAAGAAATTAACAAGAAATTGGATGAAATTTATTCTAATCTCAATAGTTGGCAGCGCACACAAGTTGCAAGACATGAAGATCGACCAAAAGCTAATTTTTATATCAAAAAAATATTTTCACAATTTACTTTACTTTCTGGCGATAGGTATTTTGGTGATGATAAATCTGTAATTGCAGGATTTGGACTTATAGATAATAAATCAGTTTTAATTATTGGACAGGAAAAAGGTGAAGATTTAAATAGTCGAATTGAGAGAAACTTTGGAATGATGCGTCCTGAAGGATATAGAAAATGTATTAGGCTAATGAAACTTGCTGATAGATTCCAAATACCTGTCATAAGTTTTATAGATACACCGGGCGCATATCCAGGTATAGGAGCTGAGCAAAGAGGACAAGCTTCTGCTATTGCTAATTCAATTGAATGCTGCATGTCTTTAACTGTTCCAAATATTTCTATAATAATTGGAGAAGGTGGATCAGGTGGAGCAATAGCTTTAGCATCTTCCAACAAAGTAATAATGTTAGAGAACTCTATTTATTCTGTAATTTCTCCGGAGGGCTGTGCATCTATCCTATGGCGTGATCCAAGTAAATCTCTTCAAGCTGCCGAAGCTATGAAACTGACTGCTAAAGATTTATTAAAACTTAAAATCATTGACGAAGTAATACCTGAACCACTAGGGGGTGCCCACAGAGATCCAGATGCTATTGCTGCAGATATTAAGTATTCAATTATAAAAAATCTTAAAAATTTTGAAAATTTAAGTAAAGAAGAAATTTATGATCATAGGAAATCAAAATTTTTACAAATAGGAAGAGATCAAGGTTTTAGCAAGTCTGCTAAAACAAGCGATATAGGGTTAAGTTATAAAGAAACTGCTTTTAATAAAGTTAAATCACACTTAATCAATAACAAATACATTTATGGAGGTTTAGGTCTTATCGTAATAGTAGGCCTAATTACGCTGATATCTTAGTATTGTTGCAAAAAAACAATTGCGTCAAATAATATAATTCTACTATTGACTTTCGCTGAGCAAATCTATTTAAGGAGTGCAAGATTAGCTTATAGCTAGTTAAAGTTAATAATAATAAGGAAAAAAGTAAATATGAGTACACTAAAAGGTAAAGTAAAGTGGTTCAATGGAACTAAAGGATATGGTTTCATTGAAAGAGAAGACAAAGAAAAAGACGTGTTCGTCCATTCTTCTGCAGTAAGAGAAGCTGGTTTAAAATATTTAAACGAGGGTGATGAGTTAACGTTTGAAGTGGAGAGCACGGAAAAAGGTCCTTCCGCAGTAAAACTGCAGAAAACATCTTAATCTAAATTTCCAAAATCACTGATTATCGGGACATTAATTTAAGTCTTAACTTTTTTTAGTGTCCCGCTAATTTCACCTTGAAATAGTCACAATTATTTTCTAAATACAAATAATGATTATGAAAAAAAGAATCATTTCAACAGTAAGATCACATTCTCACAGAATGCACGCTAAGCTATTGCTTAGCTTGTAATCAAAAATATATAAATTTAACTAAAATTAAGATAAAAATAACAGGGATGCAGCAGTAGCTCAGTTGGTTAGAGCACTAGTTTGTGGAACTAGGGGTCGGTGGTTCGAATCCACCCTGCTGTACCAAAAAATGACAAAAGAAAAAAATAACAAACCTTCAAAAGAACTTCCATTAGGGTTTGTAGACAGGCAAGAAAAAGAATTATTAGTTCGCGATTTTATAATTTCTAATATTAAAGAAGTTATGATCAAGTATGGTTTTCAATATCTTGAAACGCCAAGCTTTGAATACTCAGACAGTATCGGTAAATTTTTGCCTGATAAAGATAGACCTGATGAAGGCGTATTTTCATTTAAGGATGAAAATAAGTGGCTCTCTCTTAGATATGATTTGACAGCTCCATTAGCAAGATATGTAGCAAAAAATTATTTAGAAATTCCAAAACCATTTAAGAGGTATCAACTAGGAACTGTTTGGAGAAACGAGAAACCTGGCCCAGGAAGATTTAGAGAATTCTTACAATTTGATGCAGATTATGTTGGAACAAAAAGTTTACAAGCGGATGCCGAATTGTGTGTCATGATTTCAGAAATTCTAGAAAAATGTGGTCTTGCGAAGTCAGAGTATATAATCAAAATCTCATCAAGAAAAATCACTGAAAAATTATTTAAAAAAATAAACATAAGTGATAGTCAACAAAAGCTTACTACTCTTAGAGCTCTTGATAAAATCGATAGACTTGGTTGGGGTGGAGTTAAAGAATTATTAGGCAAAGGTAGAAAAGATAAATCCGGTGATTTTACGAAGGGTGCAAATTTAAAATCAAAGGACATTGAGACAATAGAAGAAACACTTAAGAAAAATTCCCCTGAGTCAGAGGATTTATTAGAGATATTTAAAATTTTTGAAGATTATAATTTCAATAATTTTGAATTTGATCCATCAATTATTAGAGGGTTGGAATATTACACCGGAGCAATATTTGAGGTTAACTTAAAATTTGACGTTACAAATAATAAAGGACAGGTAATTCAATTTGGTTCAATAGGTGGTGGAGGGAGATACGACAATTTAGTAAATAATTTTGGCAACTTTGACGCTCCAGCCACAGGTATATCAATTGGATTAGATCGATTGGTTTATGCTTTAATGCAAAAAAAAGAATTTAAAGTGAAACAATCTAAACCTGTTGTGATTTGTGTTTTTGATAAAAATTCAATGAAAGAATACATAAATGTACAAACGATATTAAGAAAAGGTGGCGTTAGTGCAGAAATTTATCCTGGAGAGAATAAATTAAAAAAACAAATGGAGTATGCAAATAAGATTAAATCCCCAGCCGTTATTTTATATGGTGAGAATGAGATAAAAACAGGTAAACCAACTTTAAGAAATCTGAGTTCAGGAGAGGAAAAATCAATTGAAATTAAAGACTTAGTTTATGAAATCAAAAAAATTATCTGAAACTATAATAAAAACTTTTAAGGGCAATGGTTTTGTTTTATCTGAACCTGATGTTCTTTTAGACTCAGATTATATCATTGAGAGATCTGGAGAAAAATTTAGAAGTTCAATACTTACCTTCGAAAGAGAAGATGGAAAAATGATGTGCTTAAGACCAGATTTAACAGTAGCTTCATGTATAAGTTTTTTGCAAAAAAAAACTTCTTCTAAAATTTATTATTCTGGACAAGCATACAGAAGGTCAAATAACAAAGCCACGAATTTTATTAACGATCAATTGGGTATTGAAATCTTAGGTTCAAAAAATCAAATACAAGACGATTTTAAAGTAATAAGCACCATTTTAAGTTCAATAAAAAAGATTAAAAGAAAAAATATTCAAATTAAAGTAGGAGATATAAATTTATTTAAAAGTTTAATAAATGCTTTAGATATGCCTGAAAGATGGAAGTTAAGACTGATAAGACACTTCTGGAGACCAAATTATTTTGAAGAACTATTAAAAAGATTAGAAAAAAATACAGATATTGATGCAATTACTTTTGATACAGATAAAAAAAGATTTTATGAAATGAAAAAAAGAGATCAAAATAAAATAGTTGCCGGAAGATCTATATCAGAAATACTAAAAAGATTTGACAAAAAAATTAAAGATCCGAGATCTTTTGCAGATGGAAAAAAAATAGTAAAAATTATCAAATCTTTTTTAAATATAAACTGCAAACTTTCAGAACTTGAGGAAAAGCTATTAGATTTTGCAAAAAAAAATAAGTTAAAAAAAAATATATTTAAAGACTTTAAATCAATTCTTAATTTAAAAAAACTTAATCAAGATATTAACTTCATCGCAAATTTTGGCAGAGATGTAGAATATTATACTGGAATTGTGTTTGAAGTGTTCTCAAGAAAAAAAGAAATTGCTAGGGGAGGCCGTTATGACGACTTACTTAAAAGTCTAGGAGCTAAAAAAAATATTCCAGCTGTTGGTGCTGCAATAAACTTAAAAAATATATGAAAAATTTAATTACTATAGGCTTGCCTAGTAAAGGAAGATTAAAGGATAAAGCAATATCATTTTTTAATGGTAGAGGATATAAGATTTTACAAAGTGAAAAAGAAAGAAATTATTTTGGGACTATCAAAAATAATTCTAACATTAAGATTATTTTTCTTCACGCAAAAGAAATTATTCAAAGATTAGGAGACGGAACTCTTGATGTAGGTGTATCTGGTTTAGATCTATTAAAAGAGTCTGAAAAAAACTTACAGAATAAAATAAGTATTGAAAAAAAACTTGATTTTGGTAATGCCAACTTAGTTATTGCAGTGCCAGATGATTGGATAGATGTTCAGACTATTGCTGATCTTGAAGAAGTATCATTTGATATCAGATCTAAAAGAAATTCTAGATTGAGAGTGGCAACCAAATATCCAAATTTGACTAACGATTTTTTGATTTCTAAGGGAGTTACACAATATAAATTGATAAGCAGTCTCGGTGCTACAGAAACATATCCTTTTATAGGTTCTTCAGAAATAATTACTGATATTACATCTACTGGAAAAACTTTGGCTGACAATAATCTAAGAGTTCTTAAAGATGGGTTGATACTTAGCTCTAGAGCGTGTTTGTTTATTGCAAAAAAAAAGGCTGCGAAACTGCAGCCTTTTTTAAAATCTTTTGTGTGAGTGAAATTACATTCCCATGCCGCCCATGCCGCCCATTCCACCCATGCCGCCACCCATTGGAGGCATTGCAGGACCAGCATCTTTTTCCTCAGGTTTATCTGCTATCATTGCTTCTGTTGTAATTAATAGTCCAGCTATTGAAGCAGCATCTTGTAATGCCGATCTCACAACTTTAGTAGGATCAATAATTCCTTTAGCAAACATATCTACATAATCTTCATTCTGAGCGTCGTAACCCTGAGAAGTTTTTTTCCCCTCTAAAAGTTTACCTACGACTACCGAACCATCCACACCTGCGTTAGCAGTAATTTGTCTGATTGGAGCTTGAAGAGCTTTTTTAACTATTTCTACACCAGCTTTTTGATCATCACCTTTTACTTTAACACCATCTAAATCTTGTGCTGCGTAAAGTAATGCGCAACCACCACCGATTACTACTCCTTCTTCAACGGCAGCTCTAGTTGCATTAAGAGCGTCTTCAACCCTGTCTTTTCTTTCTTTCACTTCAACTTCTGTAGCACCGCCGACTTTAATGACAGCAACTCCACCAGCAAGTTTAGCTAATCTTTCTTGAAGCTTCTCTTTATCATAATCTGATGTTGTTTCATTGATCTCAGATCTAATTTGATTACATCTTGCTTCAATATCAGATTTTTTACCTTCACCAGCTACAATCGTGCTATTTTCTTTATCAATTTTTACTTTTTTACAAGAACCAAGATCACCAATTTTAACGTTCTCTAATTTAATTCCAAGATCTTCAGAGATGACTTGGCCTCCAGTAAGAATAGCAATATCCTCTAACATTGCTTTTCTTCTATCACCAAAACCAGGAGCTTTAACAGCTACAACTTTAAGACCACCTCTTAATTTGTTTACAACTAAAGTTGCTAAAGCTTCACCTTCAACATCTTCAGAGATTATCATTAATGGCCTATTAGCCTGCACAACAGACTCTAATAGTGGAACCATTGGTTGTAAGTTAGTTAATTTTTTCTCTACTAGAAGAACTAGAGGATTTTCAAGTTCAGTCGTCATCTTTTCAGTATTAGTGACGAAATAAGGAGAAAGATATCCTCTATCAAATTGCATACCTTCAACAACATCCAACTCAGTTTCAACTCCTTTAGCTTCTTCAACTGTGATCACACCTTCATTGCCAACTTTTTGCATTGCTTTAGAAATCATATCGCCTATTGATTTTTCACCATTCGCTGAAATAGTTCCAACTTGTGCAACTTCTTCATTTGCTTTTACTTTTTTTGAAGATGTTTTTAATTTATTGATTACTTGTTCTACTGCTTTATCAATACCACGTTTAATATCCATAGGATTCATGCCAGCAGTTACATATTTCAATCCTTCATTTACAATGGCCTGGGTTAAAATAGTAGCCGTAGTTGTACCGTCCCCAGCATTATCGTTAGTTTTACTAGCAACTTCTTTAACCATTTGTGCACCCATATTTTCAAACTTATCTTCGAGTTCTATTTCTTTAGCTACAGAAACACCGTCTTTTGTTGTTCTAGGAGCTCCGTAAGATTTATCCATCACAACATTCCGTCCTTTTGGACCCAAAGTAACCTTCACAGCATTAGCTAATGTGTTTACGCCTGTAAGCATCTTTGATCTAGCTTCTGTGTCAAATTTAATTATTTTTGCCATTTTTTCTCCTCTAAATGTTATTTTTTAGTTTTTGAAATTCCCATTATGTCTGACTCTTTCATAATGCTGTATTCTTTCCCATCTATTTTAACTTCCGTACCTGACCATTTTCCGAATAAAACTATATCTCCAATTTTTACATCCATTGGTGAAACTTTGCCGTTTTCATTTTTGGCACCAGGTCCAACAGCTACAACTTCGCCTTCTTGAGGCTTTTCTTTAGCTGTATCTGGTATAATTATCCCACCTGCGGTTTTTTCTTCACTGTCCAGTACTTTAATAAGTACACGATCGTGCAAAGGTCTAAATTTCATATGTATTTTCTCCTATAAATTTTTATGTAGTGTTGATATGGTACTTTTTAACTAGATTTCAAGAGGCAAATATCATTAAAAAGGCCTTAAAATACTGTACTTTATGACTATTAAGAGGAGATAATTAAAAAAAATTGAAAGAACTAAAACATTTATCAGATATATATAAAAACTATGAGACCTTCATAATTGACCTATGGGGTGTAATTCACAATGGTGTAAAGCTTAATGCAAAAGCAATAGAAGCAATAGATCAATTAACTAACAATTCAAAAAAAATTGTTTTCGTATCAAACGCACCTAGACCTAGTTCAAAAGTGATAAATTTTTTATTGAAACTAAAAATGGACGTGAAATATCTTTCAAATGTAATGACTTCAGGTGAAGCAGCTATGCATGCAATAAATAGAAATAAGTTTGGAAAAACTTTTTTTCATTTAGGCCCCCCTAGAGATACCTCAGTATTTGAAAAAGTAAAAAATAATAGAGTTGATTTAGAAAGTTGTGATTTTATTTTATGCACTGGATTATTTGATGAATATGAAGATGATCTTGAATATTACAAAAAATTTTTAGGTAATCATATTTCAAAAAAATTAGTTTGTACCAATCCAGACCTAACAGTTCATAGAGGTAATATCGAGGAACTTTGCGCAGGTTCGGTAGCAAAAGTATTCGAAGACCTCGGTGGAGAAGTAGTATACTTTGGAAAGCCTTATAAAGAAATTTATAATTTATGTTTTAATTCTAGTGAAAAAGTTTTAGCAATTGGTGATAATTTAAGAACTGATATCAAAGGAGCTAACAATTTAGACATAGATTGTATTTTTATATCTGAGGGTGTGCATCGAGATGAATATAAAAGTGTTTCAGAACTAGATGCACTTTTAAAAAAATACAAAGTAAAAGCAAATTTTTTTCAAAAAGAGCTACAATGGTAATGAAAATTTATAATAATGCGAATCTTAATCAAAAACACCAAAATGGTGTGATAGCTATAGGAAACTTCGATGGACTTCATCTTGGACACCAAAAAGTTATTAATCAAGCAAAATTGAAAGCTAATAAATATAATATCCCTTTTGGAGTTATGACATTTGAACCAGTTCCAGTAATGTTTTTTAGTAAAAAAAATAAAGATCATAGAATCAACTCATTGAGACAAAAAAAAATACAGCTTAAAAATTATAAATTAGATTTCTTAATAATTATTAAATTTAATAAAAAGTTTTCTTCTTTAACAGCCCAGGAATTTATAGAAAAAATAATTTATAAAAAAACAAAATGTAACTATTTATATGTAAGTAAAAATTTTAAATTTGGTTTTCAACGTCAAGGTAATATTAAAACTTTAAAAAAATTTGAAAAAAAATTTAATTATAAAAATATTGTTACAAGTCCATACAAAAAAAATGACAAGATTATTTCCTCCTCATTCATTAGAAAAAAGATAAGAATGGGAAGTATTAAAATAGTAAACAAATTATTAAATCGCCTATGGTGTGTTGAAGGAAAAGTTATTAGGGGAAAAAAAAGGGGTCGAAAAATAGGTTTTCCTACTTGTAATATTAGTCTCAACAGCTACGTTGTACCAAAATTAGGAGTATACGCAGTTAAAGTCAATGGAAAGGGGTTTAGTAAAAATGGCATTGCGAATATAGGGTATAGACCGACTTTTAATGGAAAAAATTTATTATTAGAAACAAATATATTTGGAATTAATAAAAATTTATATAATAAAGAGATAAATGTTAATTTTAAAAAGTTTATAAGATCAGAAAAAAAATTTAAGAACCTTGAACATTTAAAAAAACAGATAAAACTTGATATAAAACAGGCTAAAAAATAGAAATGTCCAAAGATACTTTGCAATTACCTAAAACAGCTTTTTCCATGAAAGCCAGTTTGCCCATCAAAGAACCAGAAATATTAAAAAAGTGGGAAAAAAATAAAATATTTGAAAAACTAAGAAAGAGTTCTAAAGGAAAAGAAAAATTCATCTTACATGATGGTCCGCCCTATGCGAATGGCCACATACATATGGGCACTGCTCTTAATAAAATTTTAAAAGATATGATAACTCGTTTTCAACAGATGAATGGCAAAGACTCGGTTTATGTCCCAGGTTGGGATTGTCATGGTTTACCAATAGAATGGAAAATTGAGGAGCAATACAAAAAAAAGAAAAAGAATAAAGATGAAATTCCTATTAAAAATTTTAGACAAGAGTGCAGAGAGTTTGCAAAGAGTTGGATTGATGTACATATAAAAGAGTTTAAAAGACTTGGAGTAGTGGGAGATTTTGAAAATTATTATTCTACCATGAGTTATGAGGCTGAAGCACAAATAGTTAGAGAGTTAGGTAAATTTCTCCTAGATGGAAGTTTATATCAAGGATTTAAACCAGTTTTATGGTCAACAGTCGAGAAAACGGCTTTAGCCGATGCGGAGGTCGAGTATATGGATCATTCTTCAAATACAATATACGCTGCTTTTCCAATAAAAAAAACTGATAAAGATTTTTTAATAAATTCAAGTATTATTATTTGGACAACAACTCCTTGGACAATACCAGCTAATAGGGCATTAGCATTCAACAGTAATATTGATTACTCAGTTTTAGAAATTGAGGATCTAGAATATTTTAAAGATAAAAAAATTGTAGTAGCAAAAAATTTAATCGATTCAATTATAAAAGCATGTGGCATTAAAAAGTTTAATGAATTAAAAACTTTTAAAGGATCTGAGTTCAAGGGAACAATTTGTAGTCACCCATTTTCTAAAATGAATTTTGAATATGACGTACCAATGCTGGACGCTCAATTTGTAAATTTAGAACAAGGAACTGGTATAGTACATTGCGCTCCAAGTCACGGACCAGATGATTTTAATTTATGTTTAAAAAATAATATTCCATCTCTATATACTGTTGATAGCTCAGGTCTTTATACAGAAGAAGTTCCCTATTTTACTAATACTCACATTTTTAAAGCTGACCCAATAGTAATTGAAAAGTTAAAAGAACAAAATAAACTATTAAAAAATGATAAACTCAATCATAGTTACCCTCACTCTTGGAGATCTAAGGCGCCTTTAATTTATCGAGCTACACCACAGTGGTTTATTTCAATGCAAAAAAATAACTTAAGAGATAAGGCAATTAAAGCAATCAATGAAACAGTTTTCTACCCTAATAAAGGTAAAGATAGACTGTTATCTATGGTTGAAGGCAGACCAGATTGGTGTGTCTCAAGACAAAGAGTGTGGGGTGTTCCGCTACCTATATTTATTAATAAAAAAACTAAAGAACCTTTGAGAGATCAAAATGTGATCAATAGAATTGCAGAAATTTATGAAAAACAAGGATCTGATTGCTGGTTTACAGATGACCCAAAAATTTTTCTTGGCAGTGACTACGATCAAAAAGATTATGAAAAATTAAATGATATTGTAGAGGTGTGGTTTGATAGTGGTTCAACACATAGTTTTGTTCTGGAAAAAAGAAAAGATCTTAGATGGCCTGCAGACATGTATCTCGAAGGTTCAGACCAACATAGGGGGTGGTTCCATTCTTCTCTTTTGGAATCCTGCGGAACTAGAGGTAAAGCTCCTTTTAAAAGTATCTTGTCTCATGGGTTTGTTGTCGATGGCAAAGGAGTAAAAATGTCCAAATCTTTAGGAAATGTTATATCCCCGGATGATATTCTTAAAAACTATGGAGCAGACATCCTTAGAGTATGGATAGCTGCATCTGATTACGCCGAGGATATTAGGATTGATAAAAGCATTCTTGCACAACATGCCGAGTCTTATCGAAAAATCAGAAACACTTTTAGATTTTTACTTGGAAATTTAAAAGATAATTTTGAAAAACAAGAATTTGAAAAAATCAACATTAAAGATTTAGATGAGCTTGAGCAATTTATTTTGCATAAATTGTCATTAATAAATAAATCATTTAAAGAAAATTTAAAAAATTATAATTTTCATAAGCTATATAAAGAACTATTAAATTTTTGTACTTCAGATTTATCATCTTTTTATTTTGATATAAGAAAAGATGTTTTATATTGCGATAGTGTTAGTTCAAAAAAAAGAAAAAATTGTGTTCTGATTATGAATGTAATTTTGGAAAGTTTATTGAAATGGTTTGCGCCCATTCTAGTATTCACCACTGAAGAAATTTATAATCTAGTGAGCAAACAAGATGACAGCATACATGAACACAGTTTTGTTGAGATCCCTGATAATTGGATAAATGAAAAACTAAGTGACAAATGGACTAAGCTTTATAAAATAAAACAAGAAGCTAACATAGCCATTGAAGAAAAAAGATCAAATAAAATAATAGGCTCAAGTTTAGAGGCAGATCTACAGATCTCAACTGATGGAGAAAATCATAAATTATTTGAAGGATTAGATTTAGCTGAATATTTTATTACTTCTAAGGCCGTAAAAGTTATCTCTAAAAAAAAAGGAGAATTAAAAATCGAAGTAAAAAAAGCCGAAGGAAAAAAATGTCCAAGATGTTGGAAAATTTTAGAAAAAAAATGTGAACGTTGTGCAAATGCAGTAAATTAAAATACAATGAATTTGAATGAAAAAATTAGTCTTGGTAAAAATAATTTAATTCATAAATCAAATATATTATTTTTCTTATCTATTATATTTTTTTTTACAATCGATAGACTTTCAAAATTTAAGATAGTTAATGACATAAACGAAACGTATTTTTATATAAATGATTTTTTAAACATAAATTTAATATGGAATACTGGTATTGGATTTGGACTGTTTAGTTTTCAAGATAATTTTTTTTATAATATAATTACATTGCTTATTAGTTTTTTAATATTGGTATTATTTTATGTAGCTTTAAAATCGGATAAATATGATAAATTTTTCCTATCTATAATTTTGGGTGGAGCTCTCGGAAATTTTTTTGATAGGATCTTTTATAAAGCAGTACCGGATTTTATAGACTTGCATTATAAAGATTTGCACTGGTTTACATTTAATGTCGCTGATATATGTATTACATTAGGGATAATATCTTTTTTAATCAAAGGATTTCTTGTAAAAAAATAACTAATGAAAAATCTTTACTATTTATTTTTAATTTTAATTTTTACCAGTTCATGTGGAGCAATGAAAGATGCTGGAAGTGTTTTAAGAAATGAAAAAAAAACAACGACAGATGAATTTTTAGTTAAAAAAAAGCAACCATTGGTTTTACCCCCCGATTATAAAAAACTTCCAGAACCTGACTCAATTTCTAAAGAAGAAATAAGTGATGAAAAAAAATTAAAAAAAATTTTAAAAGCACCAAACGAAGAAAATTCCAATAAAAATTACTCTTCTTTTGAAGAGCAAATTTTAGAAAAAATTAGAAAGTGAATAAATCAAATATAATAATAAGTAATATATTTAAATCTGGTAAAATTAACAAATCTTTTAAAAAAAAATTAAATAAGAAATTTTATAAAGAAATATCCAAAATAGAAAATAAATTTAAAAATTCAAAATCATTCTTTAACATTTTCAGCGAAAACTATAAATTTAATTTTAATTTAAAAAATTTAGAAAAATTTAATAAATTTAATTCAATTGCAATTATAGGAATGGGTGGTTCAATATTGGGCTCAAAAGCTATTTATGGATTTTTGAAAGATAAAATTAAAAAAGATATATTTTTTTTTGACAATATAGATATTAAAAAAATCAATGATTTTAAAAAGAGTAAAACAATAAAAAAAACACTTTTTTTAATAATTTCAAAATCAGGAAATACTACCGAAACAATATCTAATCTTTTATTCTTAAAAATATTAAAAAAACAATCAAAAAAAATCATCATAATCTCTGAAAAAAAGGATAATTTTTTATATAAAATATCAAAAAAACTAAATTTATTTTATATTGAACATAAATCTTTTGTAGGAGGGAGATTTTCTGTTTTAAGCGAGGTTGGATTAATCCCAGCTTTACTAATGGGGATTAATATTAAAAAATTGAGAAAAAATTTAAAAAAATACTTAAGTAAAAGAAATAAACTAATTTTAAGAAATAGCGCAATATGCTTAGCAAATATTCTATATAAAAAGAAAAAAAATAACTTAATTTTTTTAAATTACGTTCCTCAAATTGAAAACTTCTTATTTTGGTGTCAACAGCTTATAGCGGAAAGTTTAGGAAAAAATGGGAAAGGATTTTTACCAGTGATTTCAAATACTCCAAAAGATCATCATAGCTTACTACAATTATATTTAGATGGCCCAAAGGATAAAATATTTCAAATTTTCAACATCAACGAAAAATCAAAATCCAAAATAAATGTAAAAAAATATGATAAAGAAAATTATTTAAAAAATAAAACTTTAGAAAAAATTAAAAATGCTCAAAAAGAAGCTTTAAAAAATACTTTTTTAAAAAATAATATTACTTTCAGAGAAATTTACATAAAATCACTTAATGAAGAAGTTTTAGGTGAATTATTTTCATATTTTATTTTAGAAACAATTGTTGTTGGTAAATTAATAAACGTAAATCCTTTTGATCAACCAGCTGTAGAGCAAGTTAAAATTAATACCAAAAAAATACTTAATTAAATGAACCAAATATTATTTTGGAGCGACCGTAGGATCTAGTTGATATTTGTTTAAAGTAAAATCCTAAGTTCTCTCTTGATTTAGCTTCACGATGAATAATTACTAAATGATCCTTTTTAAAAATTTTTAATTTTTGAATTAACTTAAAATTTCTTAAAAAATCGAAATCATTGAATGGTGGATCAAAAAAAAAGATATCAAACTTTTTATCATTAAAACTTAAAAAATTTTCAATCTCATCATTAATAAGTATAGATTTGTTGCTTATTGATAAAAATTTTATATTTTGTTTGAGAATACTAAAAGTATTGTAATTCTTTTCTACAAATGTAACCTCCGAAGCCTCTCTTGATAAACATTCTATTCCAAAAGAACCTACACCAGAGTAAGCATCCAAAATAACTGCGTCTTTAATATTTGATTTTATATCTTTGGAGTGAGTAATAATATTAAATATATTTTCTTTGACCGAATCTTTAAGAGGCCTAGTTACTTGATTTTTTAGAAATTGAATTTTTTTCCCCTTAAGGTTACCGCTTATTATACGCATTTTTTTTTATTACTCTCCAGCCAATATCTTTTCTATAAAAACCGTGTTTCCAATTTAATTTTCTCAATAATTTAAGAATATTTTTTCTAATATTTAAAAAATTTTTACCAGTCGACGAAAAATTTAAAACCCTTCCACCTTGTGATAATAATTCATTGTTTTCAAGTTTAGTGCCAGCATGGTAAATAAAATCGTTTCTCCCCGTTTTTAATTTATGAAAATTTTTAATAATTTTATTTTTCTGATACTTTCCTGGATATCCTTTAGTACATAAAACTACAGTCATACTCTTATTTTTTTTCCACTTTAAATTAATATTATTGAGTTTGTTGTTTGTTGCTTGGTATAATATTTTGACTAAATCTGATTTAAGTCTTGGTAAAATCACCTGACATTCTGGATCGCCCATTCTTACATTGTACTCAATAAGATATGGCTCATTATCTTTTATCATTAATCCGACATATAAAAAACCTTTGTAGTGTTTATTTTTTTTTTTTAATGCTTTTAGCGTAGGTTTTACAATTTTATTTATTATTTTCCTTTTCACAGACTTATTTATTATTGGAGCAGGCGAATATGCACCCATACCACCAGTGTTAGGCCCTTTATCTTTTTCTCCAACACGTTTATGATCTTGTGCTGTACCAAAATATTTAAAAGTATTTTTATCCACTAATAAAAAAAAACTTGCTTCTTCTCCACTTAAGAATTCTTCCAAAACCAATTTTTTTGAAGATTTAAACTTTCCTTTAAAAATCTCCTCAGATATTTTCAAAACTTCATTATTAGTTTTACAAATTGACACTCCTTTTCCGGCAGCTAGTCCGTCAGCTTTCACAACTAAAGGTGGATGGTTTTTTTTAATAAATTTCAAAACTTGGGATTTATTTTTACAAATTTTAAATTTAGCAGTTGGTATTTTATTTTCTTTGCAGATTTTTTTCATAAAAGCCTTTGAACCCTCTAATTTTGCTGCAAATTTATTGGGCCCAAAAACTCTAATATTATTTTTTTCTAAAAAATCTACTAAACCCTTTACTAATGGTTCTTCAGGCCCAACTACAATAAAATCAATACAGTGAAGTTTAATAAATCTTAAGAATTTTTTAAAATTTAATACATTTAAGTCAATATTTGTAGCTAATTTTTCAGTTCCAGCGTTTCCAGGAAAGCAGAATATTTTTTTACATAAACTAGAGCTGTGTAGCTTTTGACATATTGCATGTTCTCTCCCACCGCTACCTATTAAACCAATATTCATGATAATTGATATATTGTATAATTTATCGATGAATAAAAAAAAAGCTAAAGTTATTTTTAAACACAACTCTTTTGACGTGGTTGAACAGGGTGATTACGTCGTATGTGCCATATCGGGAAAAGAGATTATGTTAAAAGACTTAAGTTATTGGAATGTAGAGTTGCAAGAGGCTTACTTTTCTCCCAAAGAAGTAAAAAAAAGATATCAAAATTTTAAAATCTGATTATTATTTCCATCTGTCATGAGACCATATCCACTCGTTAGGATTTTTGACTAACATATTCTCGATGAATTCATTTAGTTTTTTCGTTAAAATTGATTTGTCTTTATAGTCGTCTGAATTAATTTCATTAAAAAATTTAATTTTGAAGGTGTTATTTTTTTCTCTTTCAATAAACACAGGAACTATTTTAAGTTTATATTTGATAGCAAGTTGGGCAGGCAAAGTTGTAGTCAAAGCTGGAAAATTAAAAAAGTTAATTCTTTCCCCTTCGCTTACCCTTTGATCGATCATCAGAGCAATGCTATGATTTTTTTTAATATATTCTATAGCATCCCTAACACCGTTAATACCTTTTTTGATTTGATTCTTACACACATATTTTTTTCTTAAAAATTCCATAAAAGGATTTAAATAATAATTATTTAGAGGTCTATATATAGTGGCTAAATTTACTTTTCTCTTTGTAATTTCCATTGACATAAGTTCAAAGTTTGAAAAATGTCCTGAAACAAATATTACTGGCTTATTATTTTCAACAATATTTTTCAAGACATGTTCTCCATAAATTTTAATATGATTATTATTTTTTTTAAAAAAACCTAAAAATATATATTCTATGAAAGTCATACCATAATTCTTCCACATATTAGATGCTATGGTATCTCTCTCTTTTTGATTCATTTCTTTAGAAAAATAGTTTAAGTTTTTTTCAATAATTTTTTTAGATTTAAATAATGGAGCAAATCGCAAAAATAAGTATGAAAAAAATTTTCTACTTAATTTTAAACCAATTATTCGCCCAATAATAAAAAAAAAATAAATAATTAAAGCTTGAGTAAAATACTTTAGATTTTTAATTATAAACATTCAAAACTTTCTTTAAAAATTTTTCATTATTTATTATCTCAAGCTTTACCTTTAAACACTTAATTTCTTCAATATTGTATTTTAATATTCTTAAATAATCTTTTTCCGTAGTGACTATTTCACAATTATTTTTTTTTGCGTAATCAACTAAATTTATAAGTTCACTTTTGCTATAATTATAATGATCAGGGTATGCAACTGTTTTAAAAATATCAAGATTATTTTCAATTAAAATCTTAAAAAAATTATCAGGATTTCCTATGCCGGCGAATGCAACTAGTTTTTTTTGTTGAAAAATTTTAAAATCCAGAAGATTATAAATTGAGTAATAAATTTCTAATTTTTTATTTACTTTATAAATTTTTTCTTCAAAATCTTTATCAGGCTTGCCATTAATTAACACTACTTCTGATTCTTGAAGAGCGTCAATACCTTCTCTTAAAGGGCCTGACGGCAAAATATAACCATTACCAATCAATTGATTTTTATTAAAACATATGATGCTTAAGTTCTTATTAATACTATAATCTTGAAAACCATCATCTAAAATCACCGAGTCAAAACCATCATTTTCCGCTCGTAAAATTCCTTTTGATCTATCTTCTTCGATAATAACGTTGCTAAAATTATTTTTTAATAAATAGTGTTCATCATTATGGCCTTTGTAATATTTTCTTAAAATAACTGGTTTTCTACCTTTTTTTTGAAGTTCCTTTGCTAAATAAATAGAGGAAGGAGTTTTTCCAGTACCGCCAATATAAATATTTCCTACACAAATTATAGGAATATTGAAACTCTTTCTTTTAGAAAATATTTTTCTTAATCTTATTATACAATTTACAATTAAGGTTATTGGCATAAGTAAAAAAGGAAAAATACTTTTTTTTGTTTTCCAAAATTCTGGCTTATTGAATTTCATACATTAAAAATTTCTTTATATTTATCATTGTTTCATCTAAAGTTTTTTTTCCTAAATCATCTAAAAATTTGAAATTTTTAGTTTCCTTTCTTTTTTCCTTAAGATCACTTATTAAAAAAGAACTTAATTCATAAAAGTCTTCAATTTTTTTAGAAATTTCATTTTTTTTAAATAATTCATAAATTTCCTCAAAGTTATACACAAAGGGCCCATGATAAATTTTACAACCAAATCTAGCTGCATCTATTGGATTTTGCCCACCTGATTTTTCAAATTTCTTTAATGTAGATTTTCCAAGAAAAATACTTTTTGCATATTTAAAAAAATGATTTAAACCGCCGTAAAAATTTATTATGAAAACTTCACTTTTAATGTCCATAACTTGATTTTTATTAACTACTACAGAATTTAAATGAAACTTATCACAAATTAGCTTTATATCATTTACTCTTTCAATATGTCTAGGTGCAATAATTGTTTTAATATCTTTAAATTTTTTTTTAACTTCTAAATGAGTTTGCAAACAAAGAGTTTCCTCATCTTTATGTGTGCTTGCTGCAATCCAAAACCTATTGTTCGATAAAAAATCTTCATTTAGGTTGTTTTCAAAATCTGTATGTTTTGAGCTTATTAATTTAATATTACCAGTGTATAAAATATTTGGAGCATTTAATTTTGAAAGAAAGTCTTTAGTTTCAAA
The DNA here is from genome assembly GCA_902593905.1 of uncultured Pelagibacteraceae bacterium. GTDB lineage: Bacteria > Pseudomonadota > Alphaproteobacteria > Pelagibacterales > Pelagibacteraceae > Pelagilacustribacter. Next base: position 303,381 of record CACJKF010000001.1, read on the forward strand.
ATTTGATGTAAGACATAAATTTAATTTACTAAAAATTTCTTTTGCAAAATTTGGCATTATTAACCATCTGTGAAAAGACTTTTTTGTTAGTCTTGCATTAATCAAAGCTACTGGGATTTTAAGTTTTTTTGCATTTAAAATTAGATTAGGCCAGATTTCTGAGTCAACTAAAAAAATTACATAAGGTTTCCATGTCATTAAAAACCGCTCAATCAGAAAATCAGCATCTATTGGAAAATATCTATGAGATATATTTTTAAACCTTTTCAACTCTTCTTTTGCTAAATTACCAGAACTTAATGTTACAGTTGTAATTAAAAATTCATAATCTTTATTATTAAGCTCTTCCAAAATAGGAAAAATACTTTTTAACTCACCAATACTAGCTGCGTGAAACCATATAAGTTTTTTTTTTTGATTAATTGGAACATTAAAATGGGAAGAAAAGATTTTTTCTTTATATCTTAGCTTGTCTTCTTTATTTAAAATTTTTCTAATGAATATAAAAATTACTAAAAATGGATAAAAAATATTTGTAAACCATCTATAAAAAAGAACCATCAGATTACTTAAGTTGTTTTTGATAAAGAGATTTATATTCTGCACAATTTGAAATAAGTAAATTGTGATTTCCAGAGTCTATCAATTCACCATTTTTTAAAACAAATATTGTATTAGCATTATGAATTGTTGAAAGCCTATGTGCTATTACAATTGTAGTTTTATCTTTTGTTAAGTTTATAATTGCTTTTTGAACTATCTCCTCCGAGTCAGCATCGAGAGACGACGTTGCTTCATCTAATAATATAATTGGAGATTTCTTTAAAATTGCCCTTGCAATAGAAATTCTTTGCTTTTGCCCACCTGAGAGACGTACTCCGTTTTCTCCAACTACAGTGTCAAGTTTATTTGGCAATTTTTCAACAAATTCATACGCTGCAGCACTTTCACAAGCCTTTTTGATTTCTTCATCTGATGCTTTAGAGTTAGCATAAGAAATGTTATTTTTAATAGTATCATCAAATAAAATTACATCTTGGCTTACTAGTGAGATATTTTTTCTTAAAGAAGATAGATTAACTTCATTTATTTTATTTCCATCAATAGATATATATCCTTTTTGAGGGTCATAAAATCTAGCGAGAAGATTAATTATTGTACTTTTGCCCGCTCCACTATGACCAACTAAAGCCGACATTTTTCCACCTTCAATTTTAAGATTTAAACTTTTTAAAGCTCTATCATTAGTTTTATCGTATTTGAAATTTACATCATTAAAAACAATGTTGCATTTATTAACATTTAGATCGGGCAAGCTTGTAATATTCTTTATTTCTATTTCTTTATCTATAATTGAGGATATCCTGTTGAAGGCCGCACCTCCTTGATATGCAACCATATTTATAGTCGCTAATGATCTAATTGGTTGGTAAGCCAACATCATTGCTGCCAAGAATGAAAAAAAGTTGTTAAGGCCTAACTCACCACTTGAAATCAATTTTCCAGAAAAAAAAATAAAACCAGCTATCATAATACCTGTTAGAGTTTCCATTATAGGAGTGGCTCTTATCATTACACTGTTGTATTTAATATTTTTTTCAATTAAATCATCAATAACTTTATCTGCCTTTGTACTTTCATCTTCTTCTTTTTGATAAATTCTTATCATCTTTGATGCCCGAAATATCTCACTTAACAATGTAGCTAACTTTCCGGATAAATCTCCAGCTTGCGCAACTACTTTACCAACTCTTTTTCCAAGGCTTTTTGCAAAGCCGCCAGCTAATGGAATCATTAAAATTGCAAAAAGCGCCAATTTCCAATTTTGGTAAAACATTACAAAAATTAAAGCTAAAGCTGTGAAACTATCTTTCATAAGATTTAATACTCCAACGCTTACCAATTGTTGGATTTGATGAGAATCAAACATTATATTTGAAATATATTTTCCAGAGTGGCGACTATCTAAAGTTTTAATATCAGAAAATATAATATTATCAGATACCTTTTTTTGTATTTCTCCACAAATTTCTTGACCTACACGAATTGTAAGTAATCTTGCAAAATATAAGGAAATACCTTTTGTAGTGAAGACAACAATTATTGCTAAAGGTATTACCCATGCTAATGTTTTGTCTTGGTCTATGAAAATTTTTTTGACCGCCGGATCCAAGAGCCATGCTATACCTGAGGAACTACCTGCAACTAAGATCGATAGAAATAATGAGAGAAAGAGCTTATTAAGATGATTAATAATATATTCTCTATAAAGTCTTTTTAAAATTGGAACTAACTCTTTAAATTTCATATTGAATAATTTTTAGATAAAATTGTCAAGAAAAGTACAAAACCAGAAAAATTATTTGTTTTAAATGCTTTTAGACAAGAGTTCGCTTCTTTTTTATTAAAAATAATTAACTGAAAAACCAAGCTAAAGATAAAAATTACAAATAACATAGAAAAAAAATTTGGCCCAAAATCTTTTAGGAAAAGAAAGATCAAAATTAAAAAAACTAAGCAATAATTAAAACTTACAAACAATTTTATATTCTCTTTAAATTTTATTGAAGTTGACTTCACTCCTATAATTTCATCATCATTTATATCTTGGGCACCATAAATAGTGTCATAACCCAATGTCCAAAATATGGCTGACGCATAAAGTGTGATTATATCTAAAGAGATGTAATTGTTTATTGATGCCCAAGCCATAATTATCCCCCAGTTGAATGTTAAGCCTAAGAATAATTGAGGCCAATAAGTAATCCTCTTCATAAAGGGGTATGAAAAAGCTAATAACATCGAACTCATGCCAAGAACGATTGTTAAAAAATTAAATTGTAAAAGAATTATAAGTGCTAAAAAGCATAATACTAAAACATATAAAAAAGATCGTTTCACAGAAATTTTACCAGATGCAATAGGTCTTTCTTTAGTTCTCAAAACCTTTTTATCAAAGTCTTTATCTACTATATCATTAAAAATGCATCCCGCGCTTCTCATTAATACAGAGCCCAAAAAAAATAGCACTAAGTAATAAAAAAATAATTTTGCGTCTTGATTAAAATTAAATGCATAGGCTAAACCCCATGAGCAGGGCCAAAATAAAAGCATATAGCCTATAGGCTTATTTAATCTTGTTAATTCTACGAAAATTTTTAATTGCTCCATGAAATATTACTTGTAAATATCAAACACTAACTTCATAATCAAATCGATTCGATATGGATATAGATTACACAGTAGCAGCACTAATGTTTCCTGCTATTCCACTAATGATGACAATGTACAGTAATCGTTTTCATACTTTAAGTGCATTAATAAGAAAAATTCATGACCAATATACTTTTGAGAAAAAAATTCCCCCTGAGTGGGAAAATCAACTACATGTACTTAATAAAAGAACTAACTATCTTAAGTATGTTATGGGCTTTTCGGCATTTGGATTTTTATTTAATATGTTAACCGTCCTACTCTTATATTTAGATTTTATTTTATACGCGAGATTAAGCTTTGCGTCCTGTTGTATATGTATGATTTTCTCAATTTTCTTATTTTTACAAGAAATAAGATTATCTAACGAGGCTTTAAAATTTCATTTGAGCGATATGGATTCAATGAAAAAAGATTTATAACTAATTCTTTTCCAAAAGACTTTTTTTAAACAGAGAAATTCCCTGCTTAATTTTATGATCATAAGACTCTTTAAATGTTTCAAGTTGCCAACCATTCATCCTATTTATAATTATCTTTAAATTTTCAGACTTCCAACCATCAGTTGTATTATCATCTTTCCATAACTTTTTTTCCTCATTGGTTCTAGCACAGCCATAGCAAAAACCTGAAACAGGATCAGTTTTACAAATACTTATGCATGGTGAGATAATTTTTTTTGACATTAAGGAACAAGTATAGCCGGGCCTAACAATTTTCTTGCCTCTAAATCAGCATGCGCTTGTTTAGCATCAGATAGCTTATATTTTTTTGCTATTCTAATTTTTATTTTACCAAATTTTACTTTTTCAAAAATTGCGTCCGCTCCAGCTTGAAGTTCTTTACCGTTTGTAAAGTATTGTGCTATTGAAGGTCTTGTTAAGTATAGACCTTTCGGTTGTATGTCTTTGGGGACATTTACTGGATCTAATGGCCCAGAAGCATTACCAAAGCTAATCATCATTCCTCTAACTTTAAGACATGCTAGAGATTTTTGAAAAGTATTTTTTCCTACACCGTCAAACACTGCGGTAACCCCCTCATTTTTGGTAATTTTCATAACTTCTTTAGAAAAATCATACTTAGAATAATTAATTACATTCAAGTATCCATTTTCCTCTGCAATCTTTATTTTTTCATCAGATCCTACTGTTCCAATTACTTTTGCGCCAATACTATTCGCCCACTGTGCAAAGATTTGTCCAACGCCTCCAGCAGCTGCATGGAATAATACTGTCTCACCAGCTTTAAGTTTATAAGTTTTTGTTAACAAATAATTCGTAGTTAAACCTTTTGTCATTAAAGTAGCAGCTAAATCATGTGAAATTCCATCTGGAACTTTTACAGCTATTTTAGAAGGAATAATTCTTTGTTGAGAATAAGCTCCCAAAGGAACTGACGCATAAGCTATGTTGTCTCCTTTATTAAAATTAGTGACGTTTGAACCAACTTCATCTATTTTACCAGCAGCCTCTAAACCAATACCACTTGGTAACTTAACCGGATATAATCCTGATCTATGATAAGTATCAATATAGTTTAAGCCAATGGCATGGTTCGTAACTTTAATTTCGTCTGGGCCAGGTGATCCAACCTCAACCTCTTGAAGTTCTAAAACCTCGGGTCCTCCATTTTTATTAATTATTATAGATTTTGGCATTTTAAACGGAAACGTACTTTAAGTTTTAATATTTAGCAAATGTTCCGTTATTATAATCTTGAATAGCTTCAAGTATTTCAGCTTTTGTATTCATTACAAATGGCCCACCTCTTGCGATTGGCTCACCAATAGGTTTTCCAGCTATGAATAAAAATTCTGACTTTTTGTTTGCTTTTATGTGAAGACGCGTACCTTTCTCAAGTAGAATTAGGTTCGAGTCAGATGTTTTGTCATGCTTTTTTTCTCCAATATTTAACTCACCTTTTAAGAGATATACAAAAGAGTTGTGACCTGGTGGAACTTCACATTTAAATTCTTTTTCCTCATTTAAAACTATATGAAAGTATACTGGTTCGACGTTATGATTTTTCTCAGGGCCTTCAGCTTTTTCAAATTTACCTGCAATTACTTTTACAGTTTTATCAATATCCACATGTTTACCTAATTCATTACCTTTAATATAAAGGTATTCAGGCTTATTTTTTTTCATTTTAGCTGGCATGTTTATCCAGAGTTGAAATCCCAATAATTTCCCCTCTTTCATCGCAGGCATTTCAGAATGGATAATGCCTCTACCAGTTTTCATCCATTGCACATCTCCAGATGCCATAATTCCTTTAGCTCCAGTACTATCTTGATGCTCAAATTCTCCACTCAACATATAAGTTACTGTTTCTATCCCTCTGTGAGGGTGAGGAGGAAAACCTGCAATATAATCATCTTTATTTTCAGATCCGAATTCGTCTAACATTAAGAAAGGATCAATGTAATCTGCCTCGGGAGTTCCTATACTTCGTTTTAATTTTACGCCTGCACCGTCTGAAGCGCTTAATGCTTTAATAATTTTTTTAACTTCAATTTGTGACATGATAATGAATATAATACATGTTTAAACTATATCAAGTAGCTGCGTCAGGTTGCTAATTTCATTTTTGGGTTTGTAATCAAGAATATCAAATTCTGATTTGCTTCTATTAACCCAAATGGAATTATAACCAAAGTTCCCACCTCCCGATACATCCCATGTATTTGCGCTTAAAAAAGTAATTTCATTCGCTATAACTTTATACTTTTTTATTGGAATTTCGTAAACCTTTGAGTCAGGTTTATAAACTTTAACTTCTTCAATAGAAAAAAGATCATCGAATATATTATTTAATTTATTACTCTCAACTAGTTTATAGAGAAGATCAGGGTTTCCGTTAGAAAGAATTGCAAGTTTAAAGTTTTTCTTTTTTAAATGTTCTAATACCCCTCTAACTTCGGGATATGGGGATAAAATTTTATAAAGATTTAACAACTCATTTTTCATACTTTTATTGATATTGAACACTCTCATAGATTTATCCAAACTATCCTCAGTAACTTCCCAAAAATTTTTATGTCTTTTCATTAAACTTCTAAGCCAAGTATACTCGAGTTGAGTAGTTCTCCAAAAATTTGCAAATGCTTCCCATTTAGTTCCAATTTTATCTTTACATTTTTCAGCAGCTGAATTTACATCGAACAATGTACCATAAGCATCAAAAACTATTGCCTTTGTTTTCATCATTTATTTAATGTTATGTGAACCATCACATAATGGCTGATCATTTGTTTGTTTGCATGTACAAAAAAAAACTTTTTTTGATTGATCTGCTAAATACTTTAAAGGTGCAAATTCAGTTCCTTTATGCGAACCGTCACAAAAAGGTTGTTTAGAGCTTATTCCACATGTACACCAAAAATAAGATTTCCCCTCTAACACATCAATACCTATTGGGGAATCCCCAGCTCTTTTACCTTTTTTCATTAATGCTCCTTTATATCTTTAAAATTTATTTATATTATAAATGCTTATGAATATTAGATTATATCATCCAGACAGTATACTAGAAAATAAAACAAGTTTGTTAAGTAAAGAGCACACTCATTATGTTGTAAATGTCATGCGACTTAAAAGAGGCTCAAGCTTAAATTTTTTTAATAAAAGCGGAGAATGGAAAAGTGAAATAATTTTTTTAAATAAAGATAGAGTTGAAGTTAGGTTTTTAGAAAAAATTAAAGAAGCAAAAAATCTATCTAAAACCGAAATAGCAATTTGTTTGGTCAAAAAAAATCCGATGGACAATATACTGCAAAAAGCCACAGAGCTCGGTGTTGGTAAAATAATTCCTATAGTTTCAGAGAGAACAGAAGTAAAAGAATTGAATATTGATAGAGCAAAAAAAATTGTGATTGAGGCAACTGAGCAATCTAATCAACTTGTTCCTCCAGAAATTACAGATGTGATTAAATTGAAAGATTTTTTGAAAACCTTTGATGAAACTTCAAAACTTTTATTTGCTGATGTTAATTCAAAAGATAATTTAAAAATTGAGGATTTAAAAAACTTCAAATCCCTCTGTATATTAATTGGTCCTGAAGGTGATTTTTCTCCGGTAGAGCGTGAGTCTATCCTCCAAAACAGAGCAGTAAAACCTTTTACGTTATCTAGAAACATTCTAAGGTCCGACACTGCCGTAATAAGCGCGATTTCATTAGTAAATTTTATCAATAACTTTAATTAATTGTCGCATTAATTGAAATTGTTAAATCATCTAAAAACTGTATAAAAACTCATGATTAAAAAAATAGTCTACACACTTTTATTCATATGGCCTTCAGCAATTTTAGCTAATGAGCCTAAGGACTGGCAATTAGGTTTCCAAAAGTCAGCTTCGAAAAGTATGGATGATATTGTGTGGTTTCATGATTATATGCTAGTGCCAATAATTACCGCTATCACTGCATTTGTTTTATTTTTGCTTTTATATGTCTGTGTAAGATACAGGGCTTCTAAGAATCAAGTTCCATCAACAACAAGTCATAACACCTTAATTGAGGTCATTTGGACATTGGTTCCTTGTTTAATTTTGATCGTAATGGCAGTACCTTCATTTAAAGTTTTATACTCACAAGATGAAATTCCTAAAGCAGATGTTACTATTAAAGCTATAGGGTATCAGTGGTATTGGGGATATGAATACCCAGATGAAAATATCATTTTCGATTCTTATATGATTGATGAAAAAGATTTAAAAGAAAATCAACCAAGATTATTAGCGGTTGACAATGCAGTTTATGTTCCAGTGAATAAAGTTGTAAAAGTTATGATAACTGCAAATGATGTTTTGCATGCTTGGGCACTCCCATCTTTTGGGGTTAAAAGAGATGCAATTCCTGGAAGAATAAATGAGACTTGGTTTAAAGCTGACCGAACTGGAACTTTCTACGGTCAGTGTTCTGAGCTATGTGGGATTAAACACGCTTTCATGCCAATCACAGTCAATGTTGTGTCTGAAGATGAGTATAATAAATGGTTAGAAGAGGCTAAAGTTAAATTTGCCAAAGAAGTAATTAAAAATAATATTAAAATTGTAAAAAAAATTAAGGAGATAAAATAATGTCAGCAACAACTGCAGATCACAAGCATCATCACAATCCAACAGGCTGGAAGAGATGGGCTTATTCAACTAATCATAAAGATATTGGAACAATGTATCTTATCTTTGCAATTATTGCTGGTTTAATTGGATCCGCATTTTCAGTTTTAATGAGAATGGAATTAATGCATCCAGGAGACGGAATTCTTGGAGGAGATTATCATTTATATAATGTATTGGTAACTGGTCACGGTTTGATTATGATTTTCTTTATGGTGATGCCAGCGATGATTGGTGGCTTTGGTAATTGGTTTGTTCCAATTATGATAGGGGCACCAGATATGGCCTTTCCAAGGATGAATAATATTTCCTTCTGGTTGCTACCTGTTGCACTTATTTTATTATTAGTATCAATTTTTGTTGATGGTCCTCCGGGAGCGAAAGGAGTAGGGGGAGGTTGGACAATTTATCCTCCATTATCATCAAAAACTGGTCAGCCGGGTCCAGCGATGGATTTAGCAATTTTAAGTTTACATGTGGCCGGAGCTTCTTCAATTTTAGGAGCAATTAACTTTATCACGACAATTTTAAATATGAGAACACCTGGTATGACTTTACACAAAATGCCATTATTCTCATGGTCAATTCTAGTAACAGCATTCTTACTTTTATTATCATTACCAGTTTTAGCAGGAGCTATAACAATGCTTTTAACAGATAGAAATTTTGGAACCGCTTTCTTTGAAGCACAAACAGGAGGAGATCCAGTTCTGTTCCAACACTTATTTTGGTTTTTTGGTCATCCTGAAGTCTATATATTAATATTACCCGGTTTTGGAATGATTAGTCACATTGTTTCAACTTTTTCAAAAAAACCAGTATTTGGTTATCTTGGAATGGCATACGCTATGGTTGCGATTGGTGTTGTAGGCTTTGTAGTTTGGGCTCATCACATGTACACAGTTGGATTGGATACTGATACAAAAGCTTATTTCTTGGCGGCAACCATGATTATTGCGGTGCCAACAGGAATTAAGATTTTTTCTTGGATAGCAACAATGTGGGGTGGTTCTATAAGCTTTCAGACTCCAATGTTATGGGCTATTGGTTTTATTTTTTTATTTACATTAGGAGGCGTAACTGGAGTTGTTCTGGCAAACGCAGGCGTTGATACCGCTCTTCATGACACTTATTATGTTGTAGCGCATTTCCACTATGTATTATCAATGGGAGCCGTTTATGCCATCTTTGCAGGATTCTACTATTGGTTCAGTAAAATGACAGGTTATGAATACTCAGAATTTTTGGGAAAACTACATTTTTGGTTAACTTTCATAGGGGTCAACTTAATATTTTTTCCTCAACATTTTTTAGGATTAGCAGGGATGCCTAGAAGATACGCTGATTATCCAGATGCATTTGCTGGTTGGAATTATATTTCTTCAATTGGTTCGTATATATCTATCATAGGTTTAGCGGTATTTTTATTAAATCTATTATATGCTTTCATGAAAAAGAAAAAAGCTGAACAAAATCCATGGGGAGAAGGAGCAACAACTCTAGAATGGACAGTGTCATCACCGCCACCATTCCATACTTTTGAAGAGCTACCTAAAGTAAAGTAAATTGAGCGATATAAGTATAAAAATTAAAAACTCTAAAGTTGGTTTATCCTTAAACCTAAATTCATTTTTCAATTTAATGAAACCAAGAGTAATGTCTTTAGTTTTATTTACTTGTATGGTTGGTTTATTAATAGCTCCAATTAATATAGATTTTACTTCTGCTTGTATTTCTCTATTAGCGGTAGCCATAGGTTCAGGTGCGGCTGGAGTACTTAATATGTGGTACGAGTCTGATTTAGATGCTTTGATGAGCAGAACTTGCTTAAGACCAATCCCAACTGGAAAAGTTAAAAAAGATCAAGCTTTATATTTTGGTTTAATTTTATCAGCTTTGTCGGTAAGCATGATTTATTTTTCAGCTAACTTAATTTCTGCAATTTTATTAGCCTCAACCATTGCTTTTTATTTTTTCATTTATACAATTTGGTTAAAAAGGAAAACTCCACAAAATATTGTTATAGGTGGTGCAGCTGGGGCATTACCGCCTGTTATTGGATGGACAATAGCAACCGAAAGTATTTCTGTTGAGCCATTAATTTTATTTTTAATTATTTTCCTATGGACTCCGTCACATTTTTGGGCATTAAGTTTATATAAATCAAGTGATTATAAAAAAGCAAAAATTCCAATGCTCCCTATAGTTTCAGGAACAAAAACAACAAAAGTGAATATTCTCGTTTATGCTTTAATGATGTTACCTGCAATAATTGCACCGTTCTTTCTGAATTTTGCTAGCATATTTTATCTAGCCGCATCTTCTGTGATGTCTGCTTACTATGTTTATTTATGTTTAAGATTATATAGGTCTAAAATAGCAAGTATTTCAAATAAAATAGCGAGAAAAATTTTCATATACTCAATTTTTTATTTGTTTTTTATTTTCTTAATTCTATTAATTGATAATTTATTTAAGATAATATGATGAATAAAAAGAAAAAAAATTTGATAACAGCTTTAATATTAATCTTATTTATGATTTTTTTATTTGTATTAACCTTCTATAATATTGGAATTTATAATCGAGAAATATAATGAATATAAGCAAAAAAAACTTAACGCCTATCGCTTTAGTATCAATATTTTTACTAATGCTTGGATTATCTTTCGCAGCAGTTCCTTTATATGATTTGTTTTGCAGAGTGACAGGATTTGGTGGAACTACTCAAAACGCTACTGAAAAAGAAATTCCGAAAATTATAGTAAATCAAGATTATAAAATGAGATTTGATACAAACATTAATAGCACTTTAGATTGGAAATTTTATCCTGAGATGAATACTTTAAACTTAAAACCAGGAGAAGTTCATACAGTTAAATTTAATGTTGAAAATCCAAGTAATGAAATTTCCTCAGGGTCGGCAACATTTAATGTATCTCCATCACCATTTGGTATTTACCTAAATAAGATAGGTTGTTTTTGTTTTGAAAAACAAACTTTACAACCAGGTGAAAAAAAAGAGTTCGTATTAACATTTTTCTTGGATCCAAAAGTAGTTGATGATAATAAAACTAAAAATATGTCTGATGTAACTTTGTCTTTTACTTTTTTTTCATCAGGCTATTATGAAAAGAGTAACTCATAATGTCAGCAGAAAAACCAAAACACGATTACCATTTAGTTGATCCAAGTCCTTGGCCGATCTATGTCTCATTTGCTACTTTAGTATTAGCTTTTGGAGCAGTTTATTACTTTCACTCTAAAGCTCTTTGGTTATTATTAATTGGTTTCGCGTTAGTAGTTTATGGTGCATTCATGTGGTGGAGAGATGTTATAGAAGAAGCAGAACATCAAGGTCATCATACGCCTGTAGTTCAAATTGGACATAGGTATGGTATGACACTATTTATTGCTTCCGAAGTAATGTTCTTTGTTGCATGGTTCTGGGCTTTTTTTAACGCAAGTTTGTTTCCACCGGAGTCGATAGGTGGTATATGGCCACCGGCAGATATTAAAACTTTTGATCCTTGGGATATACCATTAATCAACACTTTAATTTTATTATTATCAGGAACTACTGTAACTTGGGCGCATCATGCAATGTTAGAAAATGACAGAAAAGGATTAGTAAATGGTTTGATCGCAACAGTATTTTTAGGATTTATATTTTCTTGTTTTCAAGCTTATGAATACCATCACGCAACATTTACTTTAGATGGTGGAATTTATGGTTCTACATTTTATATGTCGACTGGTTTTCACGGCTTTCATGTAATTGTTGGAACAGTTTTTCTTGCAGTTTGTTTGTTTCGATCAATGAGAGGCCACTCGACGCCTCAACACCATTTTGGATTTGAGGCGGCAGCCTGGTACTGGCATTTTGTAGACGTAGTTTGGTTATTCTTATTTGCTGCGATCTATATTTGGGGAAGTTAATCTCAAATTGAAAAGAGCATTCTTATTTCAACTATTTGTTATTTTATTTGTAACAATATTTTGTGCTTTAGGAACTTGGCAGCTTTACAGATTGCAATGGAAGTTAGAGATTATAAGCGAAATAACTTTTGGATTAGACTCTAAACCAATAGAATATTCAAATTCTATTAAAAAAAATTATCAAAGAGTGAGCGCTAAAGGAAAATTTAATTTCGATAAGCAAATTTACCTTTATAGTTTGAATGAAAACGGAAAGCCTGGATACGATGTAGTAACCCCTTTTAGAACGGATAAAAACCAAAATGTATTAATTAATAGAGGTTGGATTAAAAAAGAACTTAAAGACAATCCAAGGATAAACTTTAAAGCAGAAACAGATAAAGAGGTAATTGGCCTTTTAAGAGAAATTTATAAACCAAGTATATTTAAACCAGACAATGACATTAAAAATAATATTTGGTTCTCATTAAATTTAGAAGATTTAAAAGAGGCTACAGGGGAGCAATTTAACGAATTCGTAATTTTTTTAGAGGATAATCAAGCAAAGTCACCTGTACCTAAAAAGATAAGTATAGATGTGCCAAATAATCACCTTAAATATGCTATAACATGGTATGCAATATCAATCTCGATAATTTTTTATTATTTATATTTTAGAAGAAAAAAATGAATTATTTTAGCACTAGGGATAAATCTTTAGAATTTAGTTTTAAAGATATTTTCTTAAGAGGACTTGCACCAGGCGGAGGGTTATTTTTACCTGCTGAAATAAAGAAATATAGTCAAGATGAACTTAATAATTTAAGCCAACTAAATTATAATGAACTAGCTACAGAAATTATCTTTAATTTCTGTTCAGGTGAAATTAAAAAGGAAGAACTGAGTTCACTGATACAAAAATCATATAGTAGTTTTAAAGATAAAGAGGTCGTAAATATAAAAAAAATTGGAAATATAAATCTTCTCGAGCTTTATCATGGGCCTACTTTAGCTTTTAAAGATATTGCAATGCAGGTAATCGGCAATATGTATGATTATTTAGAAGTTGCTAAAGACAAAACTGTAAATGTCATAGTAGCTACATCGGGAGATACTGGTTCAGCAGCTATTGCAGCATTAAGTAACAGAAAAAATATTAATCTTTTTGTTCTACATCCACATAACAAAATTTCTTATATTCAAAGAAAAATAATGACAACAATTGGTGGAGCTAATATTTATAATATAGCTATCGAGGGTTCATTTGATGATTGTCAAAAAATTGTAAAAGATCTTTTTAATGAAGACAGTTTTAGATCAAAAATAAATATGTCAGGCGTAAATTCTATCAATTGGGCAAGAATTGTTTGTCAGATTGTTTATTATTTTTATTCTTTTTTTAAATTAAAAAAAAATAATATTAGCTTTTCTGTACCAACTGGTAATTTTGGAGATATTTATGCTGGATATATTGCAAAAAAAATGGGTTTACCAATTAATAAACTTATAGTTGCTACAAATAACAATGATATTTTACAAAGAGTTATTAATACAGGTGAATATAAACCTGATACAGTGAAAGCAACCATCACACCAAGTATGGATATACAAGTTGCCAGCAATTTTGAGAGGCTGCTTTATTATATATTAGATGAAAGCGATAGTAAGGTGGGGTTATTAATGAGCCATCTGTCATCAAAAAATTTATTTAATTTAGAAAAAAAAGAAATAGATAAAATAAAAAAAGATTTCGAAGCGGTAAAAGTTACAGATGAAGATACAGTATCTATAATCGATGAAATATATAAAGAACATCAATTTATAATTGATCCTCATACTGCTACTGGCGTAGGTGCAGCAAAAAGTTTTAAAAAATTAGGAGATATCGTTGTTCTTGGTACAGCTCATCCTTACAAATTCAGCGATACAATCAAAAAAGCTATAGGAAAAAATTTAGTCTCGCCCGAGCATTTGAAGTTGAATATAGATAAAAAGGAAAAATTTGATATTATTGGGAATTCAAATTCAGAGGTTAAAAATTATATTTTGAGCAAAATACAATGAGAATAAAAATAGGAGACAAACTACCTAGCTCGGAATTATTTTATCTTGATCAAAATAATGATGTAAAAAAAATTAATATATTGGATCTTTGTAAAGGCAAGACTATTATTTTAGGTATGCCTGGTGCTTTTACAAAAACTTGCTCAGCTCTTCATCTACCTGGGTATATAAAAAATTACGAGCTAGCTAATAGAAAAGGAATTTCTACAATTGTTTGTGTTGCTGTGAATGATCCCAATGTAATGAAGGCCTGGGGTGAAAATCAAAATGCTGGAAGTAAAATTTTCATGGCTGGTGATCCCTTCCTTAAATTTACAAAGGCTATAGGAGCAGAAGTAGATAAATCCGAAAAAGGACTAGGAATTAGATCTAATCGCTACACTATGTTGGTGGAAAATGGTGAAGTTAAAAAAGTAGAGGAAGAAAAAGAAACAGCTACTTGTGAATTATCTTCAGCTGAAATCTTTTTAAAATCTATTTAGTTTTCGAAACTGCCAACTCATCAACAAGATTATTATATTTGTTGCCAGCGTGTGCCTTAACCCATTTCCAAGTAACTTTATGTTTTAAACAAGCATTATCCAATTTAATCCAAAGATCTTTATTTTTAACTGGTTTCTTGTTTGAACTTTTCCAATTATTTTTTTTCCATTTTTTAATCCAATCAGTTATTCCATCTTTCACATATTTTGAGTCAGTGAAAATTGTAATCTCTGATTTCTTTTTTATTTTTTTTAATGCCATAATTGGAGCCATTAATTCCATCCTATTATTAGTTGTAATACTTTCACTTCCAGAAATATTTGATTGATTAGAATTATCTATTATGATTGCTGCCCAACCTCCTTTCCCAGGATTACCTGAGCAAGCACCATCAGTATAAATTTTCAATTTCATTAAAAGAAATAATCCTCATGATTCTTTGAATTTTTATGAAATTCTAATCTCTTTAAATACTCCATTGGATCTTTAATTTTAACAATGGCTCCCTCTACTTTGTTTAAAGCATCGAATACTCTAGTTAATAAAAATCTTAAAGCAGCTCCTTGAGATAAAACTTTTATACTATTCATCTCCTCATCTGTTAGTTTTCTAATAGATGTATATCCATCTATAAAATTCTTTGCTTTAGTGACGTTGAAACTAAGATTACTTTTAAGACCGTCGAAGCATAGAGCGTTGAAGCAAATGGCAATTTCAAAAGCAAAAAAATCATCACATGAGAAATAAAAGTCAATTAGACCACTAAATTCATCTTGTTTAAAAAAAATATTATCATGAAATAAATCTGCATGTATAATTCCTCTAGGCAAATTTTTTGGCCAATTTTTTTCTACATCATTTAGATTTTCCTCAATTAATCTTGGAAGATCTTCGTGTATATTTTTACATTTATTTTTTACTGAATTAAATAAAGTTCTCCATGAATTGACCGATAGATCATTTTGTCGACTCAATTTTAAGCTTCTTGTAAGTTCATGCATTTTGGCTACTTCAGATCCGATTGATTTACAATTAGCTGGCGATAAATTTTGTTTAGCCTTTCCCTCTAGGAATGAGACAATCATTAGTTTTTTCCCCTCAAAATCTGTAATAGTCTTATTCTCATTATTAGAAATTGGAGCTGGGCATTTGAAATTCGCTTTATTTAAAGATGACATTAGGTCTGAAAAAAAAGGAAGATCTACGGACTTAACTCTTTTTTCATAAACTGTTAAAATAAATTTTTTCTTATTAACCGACAAGAAATAGTTTGTATTCTCAATTCCTTCTTCGATCCCTTTAAACGATTCTAGTTTGCCTAAATTATAATTAGATAAAATTTCTTCAATTTTATTATGATTTAACTTGGTATAGACAGCCATTAATTCAGTTCTTTCGGCAATTTAAAAATAACTTTTTCCTCTGCAACTATAACTTCTTCTATTGAGACTCTCCTATCTTTTTTAATATTATTCAGTAAAGTTTGAACAAGTTTTTCTGGTGCAGAAGCTCCTGATGATATTCCTATAGTGTTTGAGTTATCTATTTCATTAAAAGGAATTTCCTTTTCTGAATGCATTAAAAGAGAGTTGTTGCACCCTGCTTTTTTTGCTACCTCTACTAGTCTTACCGAGTTTGATGAATTTCGACTACCTAAAACAAAAAACATATCACACTTTGATGCTATTTCTTTTACTGCAGATTGTCTGTTGGTAGTTGCATAACAAATATCTTCCTTAATAGGACCTTTAATTTTTGGAAACTTATTTTTAAGAGCCTCAATTATTTCAGCAGTATCATCCACAGAAAGCGTAGTTTGAGTTATATACGCTAAAGGTTTTTTAAAATCTTTTACATTTAGAAGTTCCACATCATTTTTGGTTTCAATTAGTTTAATAGATCCATTAGGAAGCTGACCCATTGTGCCAATAACTTCAGGGTGATTTTTGTGTCCGATCAACAATATTTCAAATCCTTTCTTATTTAATTGTTCCGACTCTCTATGTACTTTAGAAACTAATGGACATGTAGCGTCAACGAAAGATAAGTTTTTTAATTTAGCTTCTTCTGGAACTGACTTTGGTACTCCATGAGCTGAGAAAATTACAGGTCTACTAGCGTCATCTACGTCAGATAATTCATCAACGAAAATTGCACCTTTTTCTTTTAACTCTTCAACAACCTGCTTATTGTGCACTATTTCATGACGAACATATACTGGAGCCCCAAACTTGCTGATAGATTTTTCAACTATTTCAATTGCTCTTTTAACTCCGGCACAAAAACCTCTTGGTGACGCTAAATAAATTTTAAGTTCTTTTTTCATTTTTTTCTAAAAGATATTCTAACAATATATGCGGAAAAGTAAGTGACGCCAAACCAATAAATATTACCTTATAAATAGCCTCATCAAGCTTATAAAAATTATTTAAAAAATATATTGCAAATAAAAATATTACTGCAGTTACAAAAGTTAAAGGGATAGCCTTAATTATAAATTTTTTAAACCCCGACTTGAAAGACCTATCCAAATCAAAAATAAGAGTAATCGAATGCCTAATTGAGTGAAGAAAACAAAAATAAAGAGTGAAAGCTAAAATAGGTGATAAAAAAAGATTTAGTATGATTAAAGAAAAGAAGTCCATGATCATGACACTTTTTAGATTTGTATTTTCTTTTTTTGAAATGTACATAGATGATAAAAAACCTAGACATAACATTCCAATTAAAAATTCATTACTAAAAAATCCTGCTTCAAAAACATTAAAATTTAGTATCCTAAATATTTCATTAGTTTCTTCTCTATTTAATAATAATGGAGCTATAATTACTGTTGATCCTTTAAAGAAAAATAAACACTCAGATATGAAAAACTTCTTTCTAAAAAAAAATACTGTATCTTCTTTTCCAAAATGATAGGCGGCCACAATCAAAAATAGTAATAAAATTGTATTAGGAAACATCAACCAGAATATTATTATCAATGATGAAATTAATACATAGGCAAGATAAAAGGAAACAGATTGTTTGTATCCAAATAATTTTAAAAGCTTTTTTCCTTTGATATTATCTAATGCGCCGTGAGAAATTCCCAAAATTAAAATTAAAAATAAGCAAAATATAACTGGTTCAAAATTGAACATTAAATAAAGAGGGCTTATCAAAATACAAAAATTAAAAAATATTATTGAGTGCTTAAAGTTAATATTTTCCATTAATTAAACAATGCTTTTAAAAAAATTAATTTTGGCATTTTGCTTATAATATTTATGTCTTCAATTAAATTACTTTTATTTGATAAAAATTTTATAATCGTATTTGAAGAAGTTTTAAACATATTAAAAAAAATTTTAGGCATTTTTTCGGGGTGTTTTTCTAATACTCTAAGAAATACTTTATCTAAAAATTGATATTTTTTTCCTATAGAAAATATTTTTGCTTTACTAATATTGTCAATATTTTTTACAATATAACGACTATGCTCTTGAATGTTCAAAAAAGTGTAACCTGTACTTAACCGAGTCATCCCCCCAGCTGATCCAATATTAATTATTTTATTATTATTACTTAATGATGGAGAAAAGAGGGGTATAGCTCCCTTTTCTGTAAAATTTATTTTATAGTTTTTTATACCCAGATTATTCTCAATATAATTTTCTAACTGAAGGTCATAATCTTTGAGGCTTTGATCCTCTAAATCCGATAACCAAGTAGTTTCAATCAAAGCTTTATTTTTGCTGAATGGCAATGTGTAGAAAAAATGTACATCTTTTCTCTGATCACAATTAAAATCCATTAAGTTTATTATTTCCTCATCAAAAATATTCTTAGGTGTCTCTATCTCGATTCCTTGAAAGTGTTGCCATAACTCAGATTTATTAAGTTCTTTTTTAAAAATACTATTAAAAATTATTGAATTTTCTGAATTGACTTCGTTTAGATTTCTGAAAAAACTAATATTGGAATTTGTTGAGAGTTTAGAATTTATCTTTTTATAAAATTTTCCACTATCAATACTTTGGTAAGGGAATTTTTTATTTGTTAATTCTTTAGAGTTTTCAGCAGTATTAATTGTAAAATTATTCCAACTTTTAATTACACAATCTTTAAAATTATGATCAAATACTTTCCAGAATGACCAAGTTTTGTCTCTCTTATACTCTTCACGGGTTTCAATTATAGCTAAAGTTTTCTCTTTTAACTTGTCATTTATTTCAAGCTCATAGGCCAAAGATAAACCCGCGCACCCACCTCCAACGATAATATAATCAAATTCTTTCATTCAAATTAATCTCTTGTTCTAAAATATTATGATTTAATTGATTGTCGTAATTTAAATTTTTTATGAATAATAATTTAATAAAGTCAATAATAGATAAAAAAGTCTGTATTATCTTTTCAAATATTGGGACATAGATTTTGCCAGCTTTATTATAATTATCTATGTTATTTTGTTTGAGAATGTAGTCACCTATTTTCCTATAAACTCGTCTTGCTACAATAACTGAAAATCTAGATTTAACTGGTATACTACTAATAGATGCAAATGATTTTTCGTAAAAGGCTTGAGACTCATTTATAATAGTTCGAATTGATGAAAAATTGTGTTTAATATACTGTCTATTACGCGCTTTATCCTCACAAACATCTCTAGCAATATTAGTAAGTTGCATGGCTATACCAAGATCAATCGCACCTTTTAGAGCCTCCTTTTTTTTAACTTTCATTATTTTTGACATCATTAATCCAACTGTTCCAGCAACTCTGTAAGAATAAACAAGTAAATCTTTTTTCGAATTAATCATTACTTTTTCCTCCAAGTCTGTTTCAACTCCATCAAATAAATCTATTACTATTTGATAAGAAATACCTTCACTATCAATGAGTGACCACATATCTTTAATAATTTGATTATCTAGATTTTTATTCTCAAAATCTTTTTTGAATTTTGAGAATATTCTTTTCTTTATACTTAGATTATTATCATCATCAACTATATCGTCTAATGTTCTACAGAAATTATATAAAGATGAACATTTGTCTAATGTATTACTCGAAAGAAAAAAACTTGCCCAATAAAAAGATTTAGCATGTTTTTTTAATAAATTACTTTTCATTAAAATAATTTGTCTAAAACTTTTGCCGATGATAGAACTCCAGGCATTCCAGCACCTGGATGTGTACCAGCACCTACAAAGTATAAATTTTTATATATTTCAGATTGATTATGAAATCTAAAATAAGCCGACTGAGAAAATTTTGGTTGAATTGAAAATCCAGATCCATAAAGAGTTGCAAGATCTATTTCGAAGTAGTCAGGTGTTAAATAAAAATCACTTACCACATTTTCTTTAATACCAGGTAAAACAGTTTTATCCATTTTATCTAAAACTAAACCTTTAAATTTCTCACCTTCTTCGATCCAATTAACTTTAGATAAGTTATTTGGAACTGGAACCAAAACATAAAAAGCATCTTGACCTTCTGGGGCCATACTAGGATCTGTTGCAGATGGCCGATGTAAATAATAGCTTATATCATCAGAAAGTATTTTCTTTTCAAAGATTTTATCAAGATGTTTTTCATAAGCTTCCCCAAAGTAAATTGTATGATGTGCAACATCGCTATATTTTTTTTTAGATCCAAAGTAATAAACAAATAATCCCATTGAATAATCCATTCTTTTCATTTTTTGTTTAAATAAAAAATTATAATCCTCCTTTGATTTAATCAAGTTGTTGTAAACATTTGGGGGATCAGAGTTACAAATCACATAGTCACTATTAATTATTTTAGAATTATTAATTTTAACACCTTTTACCTTTTTGTTTTCTGTAAGTATTTCTGTGACTTCAGCGCTTTTAAAAATTTTTATATTTTCTTCAATCATTAGTTTTTCTAAAGCTTTAACAACACTTCCGGTCCCTCCCATTGAGTAGTGGATACCCCATTTTTTTTCTAAAAATAAAATCAAAGTATATATCGAAGTAGTGCTGAAAGGATTTCCACCTACTAAAAGAGGATGCATACTAAATACTCTTCTTAATTTTTCATTAGATATATAGTTAGAAACTAAACTATAGACTGATTTATAACTTTTTAGCTTTAATAAAGATGGGATTTGTTTCATCATAAAGACTAAATTATTAAAAGGCTTGTCAGATAAGTCCGTAAAACCTTTGTCGAATATTTTTTCAGTAAAATTTACTAAATCTTTATATCCGTCATAATCAGTAGGGTTGAATTTTTTGACTTGTTCTTCCATAGATTTATCATCACCATTATAGTCGAAAGTATCCCCGTTATTGAATACAAATCTGTACCATAAATCTAAAGGCACTATTTTTACGTAATCGGAAATGTTTTTGTTAAAAAGTGAAAATAATTCTTCAAACAGATACGGAGCAGTTATAACAGTTGGGCCTCCATCATAAATGAATTGATTTTTTTTAAAAACCCTAGCCCGACCACCAAGATCAGGATGTTTTTCGACTAAGGTAACTTTATAACCTTTAGCTTTTAGTCTTAATGATGCAGCTAAACCACCGAAACCTGAGCCTATTACTATTATCTTTTTTGCCATTATATTTTATGGCCTATATTAACTGGATTTTTTCTTAAGTGCTAATTTTGTTTCTTCGATGCTAGATGAGTAAATTTTATCTAATTTGCTTTTATCTAAAGAGTTTTTGATCAGTTTTTCAACTGACTCTATGGCTATTTTGACTGAAGCATTTTTAATATCTTTCTCAGCTTGATTTTTAAGTTGTCTAATTCTTTCCTCAGCATTTTTTTTTCTTATTTCCATAAAATTATGAAAATCCTTGTTAGTTTTAATAACATTTTTTTCCGCTTGCTCATTAGCGTTATTTATCATTTCTTTTACTTCATTTTTTGAGTTACTAATTTTTTTTTCATTTTCAGTCAAAATATTTTTAGCATCTTCTTTTAATTTTTCTGCCTCATTAATTTGATTTTTAATATCTGATATATTTTTATCAAGAACACCTCTAACTTTTTGAGGTATCTTGAAATAAATTAATATACCTATGAAAATTATAAAGGAAATTGTAACCCAAAAAGTTGCATCAAATGTCATAAGTATTTACCAACATTTTTTTTTGAGACATCTTCTACTGTAGCTTTAATACTACTTTGGTTTAATTTATCTCCTGATATTTTTTCAATAATGTTTAAGGCAATATTCTCTGATATATTTTGTATCGAAGATATTGAATTTTTTTTCAATTCAATTATTTCTTTTTGAGCTTTTGTAAGTTCTTTTTCGATTTCTTTGTCTATTACCTCTTTTTTTGCCTGAATATTTTTATCTAAATCATTTTTAGAATCGATATGAATCTTCGCAACTTCTTTTTTAGCATTTGACAATATAACTTGATATTCCTTAAGTTTAGCTTCAGACTGTTCTTTAAATTTACTAGCATTTTCTAAATCTTCTTTAATTTTTCTCTCTCGATTGTCTAAATTTTCTTTAATTTTAGGTAAGTAGAATTTTGAAATAGAAATGTAAAGTATTGTAAAAACAAGTATCAACCAAAACGCTTGTGATGCCCAATATGTTGGATCCAGCTGAGGCATTCCAGCCTCAGCTGCAAATAAGTCTGTTCTTTTAGCCACAAGAGCTATTGATAAACCTAGCAATCTTTTCATATTAAATTTTTAAAATGCAAATAAAATAATTAAAGCTACTACAAGTCCAAACAATCCAGTTGCTTCTGCTAAAGCAAATCCCAATAATAAGTTAGGGAATTGTTTCTGAGCCGCAGATGGATTTCTCATTGCTCCAGATAGGTAGTTACCGAAAATAATTCCGATACCTACGCCAGCTCCAGCTAATGCGATTGCAGCAAGACCTGCTCCAATCATTTTTGCCGCTTCTAACTCCATTTTTCCTCCTTTATTAATTAATGGTGTAAATTTAATGCATCATTTAAATAGATGCAGGTTAATATAGCAAAAACATAAGCTTGTAAAAATGCTACTAAAATTTCCAAGCCTGTTAACGCTACCGAAAAACTAAGCGGTAACCACCCACCTAATATTCCTAAACTAACTACGAACCCCCCGAAGACTTTTAACATTGTGTGGCCCGCCATCATATTAGCAAATAAACGTACAGATAAGCTTACTGGCCTACTTAGATAGGAAATAATTTCTATCAAGGTAATTAATGGTAAAAGAACAGCTGGAACACCGCTTGGTACAAATATACCTAAATATTTAAAGCCGTGTTTTATAAAACCAATAACCGTTACAGCTACGAATATAAATAAAGCCATGATCAGTGTAACAATTATGTGACTTGTTACTGTGAAAGAATAGGGGAGCATCCCTACCATATTGCAGAATAAAACGAACATAAACAAACTAAATATAAATGGAAAGTAAGGTTTAGCCTTTGAGCCAGCAGTATCGCTAATCATTTTTGCCACAAAGTTATAAAATAATTCTGCAGTTAGTTGTATTTTATCTGGGATAATTTTTCTTTCTCTTGTTCCTAAAAATAAAAATAGTAAGATTATTGAAGCGCTAATAATCATGAATAAACTCGCGTTAGTAAAAGACAAATCAACGCCAGCTATTTTAATTTCTGGTCCAATTTTATGGACTGTGAATTGTTGCATCGGGTTGCTTGCCATATAAACTTTCTAGTCTTTTTTTTGCATTCTATTAGCTGCTCGTATTACATTAAGCATTCCACCAGCAGCTCCCAAAAAAAAGAAAATTATAATTAACCATGGTTTAGTATCAAACCAGCTGTCTAAAATAAACCCAATTATTGTCCCAACCATTACTGCAGCGATAAACTCAGTTCCTAATTTAAAGGCATTTCCCATAAATGACCCTCTTTTTTCACTATCATGATTTAATTGTTTTTCTATTTTAGATTTTGCAATTTTAAGGCGAGTTTTAAAGTCTTCAGGAATTGTCATTAATCTCTATGCAACTAATTCCTCTGCTCTTTGTAAATCTACAGAGACTAATTGACTAACCCCTTGTTCAGCCATTGTAACTCCGTACAATCGATCCATTCTAGACATTGTTAAAGCATGGTGTGTTATAATTATAAATTTTGTATTAGTTATTTTTGTAAGCTCGTCTAAGAGTCCGCAAAATCTTGTAACATTAGCATCATCTAAAGGAGCGTCCACTTCATCTAGCACACAAATAGGGGAAGGGTTTACTAAAAAAACTGCAAATATTAAAGATAACGCCGTTAAAGCCTGTTCTCCACCAGAAAGTAAAGTTATTGATTGAAGTCTTTTACCCGGTGGAGATACAAACATTTCTAAGCCAGCCTCAAGCGGATCGTCAGAGTCTACTAATTCGATTTTAGCTGTTCCACCATTAAAAAGTTTCGTATACACTTCATTGAATTTTCTATTAACTTTAGTATAAGCTTCGAGTAAACGCTCTCTGCCCTTTTGGTTCAACTCATCAATACTTGTTTTTAGTTTTACTATAGCAGAATAAAGATCAGCTCTGTCGTCTTCCATTTTTTTTATATCTGTTTCATATTTTTTGGTTTCTTCGTCAGCTCTTAAGTTAACGGAGCCCAACGACTCTCTTTGTTTTTTTGTTTTTTCAATTTTTTCGCTTTGCTCCTCAATGCTAGGTAAATTTTCTATTTCTATATTATTTAAATCTGACTGAGGTAAAATTGATGTTTCGCTGTCAATATTTAATTCATTTTTAACAGAGTATAATAAATCTTTTTTTCTATTTTCAATACCTTCGATAGTAGCTTCATTTCTGGCTTTGTTTTCTTTTAGATCAGAAAGTTTTAATTGAATTTCTTTTAGATTTTCATTTATTGCAGTATATTTTTTTTCTGCTTGAATTAATTCGCTTTCTATTTCTTTATTTCTTTTTTTTATATTTTCTAGATTTTGTAAATTTTGACCTTTAGAAGTTGCTATTCTTTCGGGATTTTTTTGATTTTCACTTATTTCAATTTTAATTTTATTTTTCCTGTTATTTAATTCAGATATCATTTTTTCAGAATTAGCTTTTAGATTTCTCCAATTTTCTAATTCTACATCAATATTTTTTATTCTCTCTTTTCTTTTGATAGAATCACTTTCTATAGATTTGTTTTTTCCAAATTTTTCAGCGTACTCCTCTTGCGTAAGAGTTATTTTTTTTACCAATTTTTTTAAATTTTTAAAAACTTCTTTAGAAAGTTTTCTATCATTATCAATATCTGCTTCAATCTGGTCTAACATATTGTCTAATTGATTCTGTAATTTATCAAGTTCAGCTTTTGAAATCTGAAGTTCTTTTGAAGAATTGGTTTCAACATCTAATAATTTATTTTCTGTATTTAAAAGATCTTCTTTTTCTTTTGAAATTCTTTTTTCATTTAAATCGGCATCAAGGGATATACTTTTTTCTCTCTCAAGGTCAGAATCAACGGTCTTGATTGATTTCTCTAGTTTTTCTTGAAGGGATTTAACTCTAGCCTCTTCTTCAACAAGGTTGGTCATATCTAAATTTAGTTTTTGTAAAGAAGCAGCGCTTTCCATTTTTTTATCTCTCAAAGGCGAGAGTTTCTTATTTTCCTCCTCAAGTAATGTATTGTTATGATTATAATCAATATTAATTGCACTTATTTCGTCATCAAGCTCACTTAATTTTTCTAAAATTCTTTTTTTATCTTTCTCGATCTCTTTTATTTTTAGGTAATACAATCCAGCTTCTATTTTTTTTATTTCTTTTGATATTTCTTTATATCTTGTAGCTTCCTCTGCTTGTTTTTTTAAATTATCCAATTGTTTTTGTTGTTGTCGTTTCAACTCATCAGCTCTTTTTAAATTATTTTCTGCCGCATTAAGCCTTGTTTCAGCTTCTTGTCTTCTCGCATGAATGCCGGAAATACCTGCAGCTTCCTCTAATATTGATTTTCTCTCAATTGGCTTTGCCGTAACTAACTGACCAATTCTTCCTTGGCTAATAAGTGATGGAGAGTGTGCTCCTGTAGATAAATCCGCAAAAAATGTTTGAACATCTCTGGCTCTAACCTCTTTCTCATTAATGTAGTATTTAGAACCTTTATCTTTTTCAATCTTTCTCTTAATAGAAATTTCATCGAATTCTTTAAACTGTACTGGGCCATCTTTTTCTAAATTATCTAACAATAATGAAACCTCTGAAATATTTTTTGATGGTCTGTTGGATGTTCCAGAAAAAATTACATCTTCCATCCCAGATCCTCTCATGCTCTTAGCTGAGTTCTCTCCCATACACCACCTTAATGCCTCAACTATATTTGATTTACCACAACCATTGGGACCAACAATTCCTGTAAGCCCTTTTTCAATTAGAACTGTTGTCTTTTCAGAAAAAGATTTGAAACCTGTCATTTCTAAATTTTTAAATTTCATTATAGATTTTTTTCAATTACTTTTTTAAATTCTTTATAATCTATTTTTCCAGTATATTTTTTTTCATTAATCATAATTGTTGGAGTAGATTTAATTTTATATTTTTTTTGAGCTTCTATCCTCTGATTTAGAATTTCATCTTGTACTTGTTCATCTTTTAGACAATTTTCCATTTTATCGCTTGATAAATCTATTTCAGCTCCAATTTTTTTTATTAATTCATTTATTTTATTTATATCAGATCCAACAGCCCAAAAATTTTGTTTTTTATATATTTTGTCTAAAAGTATAAATTTTTTATCATTATTAACGTTACATCTAACGATAATTTCAGCGTTTAGTGCAGCTAAGTCTAAAGGGAAAGCATGATGTTCAAATTTTACTAAGCCTTTATTTATATAATCTGTTTTTAAATTTGAAAAGATTTCATTGTGAAAACTTGCACAATGCGGACATGTTAATGATGAAAAAACCTTTACTGTTATGTTAGCATCAGGGCTGCCGATGCTCAGAATTCTACTCTCTGCATTAGCGGAACAAAATACTAAGAGTAAAAAAAATATTTTACAAATAAACTTATTTATACTTCTCATCATAAGCTTTTAAAAAATTATTTAATGAACTTTTCAATTTTACATCTTTCACTTTAATTATCTTTTCCTCAATTTTCTTTTGGTCTTTAATTTGTGAAAAAATTTTATCTTTTTCTTTTACTTTATTATGAATAATTTTTAATTTTATATTATCAATACACCTATATCCGAAAAAAGTATTAATTTTTTCAATAATTTCATTTTTATTGTACTCAACTTCAATTTCTTTGCCGTGAATAACATTTAGAACCAAGGTTCCATTTTTCATATCTTTTCCCATTTTAATTGTTACTGGGTAACAAGTTTCTGAAATTTTCTGACTAACCATTCTAGTCCAATTATCAATTATATTAGAATAGTTATATCCACCTTTTTTTAAATATTTTTTCAAAGTCTTAGGAATAGAACTTGAAAAAGGACGAAGTCCTTGAATGAAAGTCTGTGTTTTATTATTATTTTTGTTATGCATATAAATTCAACATTACCAAAAAATATTTTAGCTTGGTATGATAATAGCAAAAGAGATCTACCATGGCGTGTTGGCAAAAAGTCACCTAAAAAGCTGTATTATAGACTTTTAAGTGAATTTATGTTGCAACAAACACAAGTAAAAACGGTCATTCCTTATTTCAATAAATTTACCAAAAAATTTAAAACCTTAAAATCTTTAGCAAAAAGCAACGAAAAAGAAATTTTGAAAATGTGGGAAGGGCTTGGTTACTACAGAAGAGCAAGAAATCTATTAGCATGCTCCAAAATTCTTGTAAAAAATTATAAATCAAAATTACCTGACACAATAAATGAAATTAAAAAACTACCAGGTGTAGGAGAATATACTGCTAATGCATTATTAAGCTTAGTACATGATAAACCAAGAATTGCTGTAGATGGAAACGTAAAAAGAGTGTTTTCAAGAAATTTAAATCAGGAGGAAATTAAGATTAATTTTGAAAAACTTATTGAGAAAAATAAAAAAAAACTTTTTGTCACTAATCGTAATGCTGATTTTGTTGAAGCTTTAATGGAATTTGGAGCATTAGTATGTAAACCAAAAGACCCAAATTGTCTTACATGCTGTTTGAATAAGAGCTGCAAGTATTTTAAATCTAATAAGAAAATTAAAAGTATTAAAAATAAAATGATTAAAAATAAAGATTATAATATTTTTTGTTATTTAAATAAAAAAAAACAAATCGCATTAACTAAAAACAGTCAGATTGGTTTTTTAAAAAATTTTAATTTGCCTGAAATAAAAGAGGCGAACGGTTTTTCAAAAAAACATAATTGGAAATTTCTTAAAAATTATAAAAACTCAATTTCAAATTTAAAATTAAATATCAATTTATATTATAAATTTTCAAACAAGATTCCACCAATGTTTAGCTGGTATTCTTTAAAAGAAAATAAAGAATTTGTTCCAAGTTTTACAAAAAAAATTTTTAGACAAGTATCGACTTTATTTTAATGAAAAAAAAATTAGCGATAATAGGTGCAGGTATAGCAGGACTAACTCTAGCAAATTTTATAAAAAAATATTCAGACCACGAATTCATGGTTTATGAAAGAGAAGAAAGTTTATCTCTTGAGGAAGGTTACGGTATTCAATTAGGAGCTAATGGAGTCAAAATTTTAAATCAAATAAATTTTAATAAAATAGATAATGAAAAAATATTTCATCCGAAAATAATTGATTTTTATAATATTCAAAATGAAAAAATATGTGATTTAAATTTATCTAAGTTTAATAGCATAGAAGCAAAATATACAACTCTTCAAAGATCAACTTTAATCGAATTTTTAAAAGAGGATATTTACACTCAACACTTAAGATTTGGAAAAAAGATTAAAGAAGTTTCTGAGTTAAAAGATAAAGTATTAATAAAATTTGATGACAACACTAATGATCTTGTAGATTTCGTTGTTGCTGCTGATGGAATATTTTCTAGTACAAAATCTTTTTTTGAAAGGAAAAAAATAGAGCCAAAATTTAAGAAAGCTGTAGCAGTAAGAATTATATTAAATTCAAAATCTGATTTTAATATTAACGAGGAAAATTTAAGTCTAATGCTTGGTAGCAATAGTCATATTGTTCTTTATCCGATTAATAAAAATAAAGAGCTAAATATGGTTTGCATAATGAGATGTAAAAAATATGAACCAGAAAATATTAAACAGCTAATTCAAGAAATAGTTTTAAAACAAAACCCAAAATTAAAGAATATTTTTGAGAATGAAATAAAAACATGGCCTTTATATTTTACTCCAAAAATTATTCCTTCTTCTAATAAAAAGGTATTTTATATTGGAGATGCTTTTAATGGGTTTTTGCCAACACTCGCACAAGGTGCCGGACAGTCTATAGAAAGTGCTTTTGAAATATTTAATTTATTAAAAAATGATAAGCTTGATAAAGATAATAATTATTTCGAAATTAGATCAAATAGGGCAAAAATTATAAGAAGAAGATCAAATTTTAATTTCTTTACATTTCACTTTTCAAGCAAAATTATGCAAAATATAAGAAATCTACTTTTGAAGTTTTTGGTAAAACGTAAATTTTTTGTAAAAAGATACTTAGGTAAAGTTTATAAAAATTAGGCCTTAGTTTCGGTGATAAATTTTTGTCTCAAACTATCAATTACGACAATAGATCCATTAATATTACAGTGCCAATAAGTCCAACCATTATAGCTTTCTGCCCCCATAATTGTTGCTGCCACTTTATGAATAGAACCTTCCGACTCTTTATATTTAATACTTCCATCAGCCATAATTTTAGCATTAATCCTCTTCTTTGGATCAAATAGAGTAGTACCGGGCTTTAATATTCCGAGTTCCACAAGAGAACCAAAAGGTATTCTTGGTTTTGATTTATTGTTTTCAATAGTATCTAAATATTCATCCTCAATTACTTTAGTTTTTTTTATTCGTTCACTAGCAGCTTTAAAATACTTTTTGTCTCTTTCTATTCCAAAATATTTTCTACCTAATTTTTTAGCAACCACTGCTGTTGTTCCAGTGCCTAAAAAAGGATCAAAGATGGCATCACCTTTGTTTGTGGTAGCTAAAATAATTCTATGTAAAAGTGCCTCTGGTTTTTGAGTAGAATGAATTTTCTTTCCATTTTTCTTAAGCCTCTCTTTTCCGTTGCAAATTGGCAATGTCCAGTCCGATCTCATCTGTAAGTCATCATTTAAGCATTTAAGTGATTGATAATTAAACGTATATTTTGATTTCTTATTTTTTGAAGCCCAGATAAGAGTTTCATGTGCATTAGTAAATCTTGTTCCTCTAAAATTTGGCATGGGATTATTCTTTCTCCAGATGACATCATTAAGCAACCAGTAATCTAAATTTTGTAAGTGATAACCTAGACGAAAAATATTATGATAAGATCCTATTACCCAAATACTTCCATTATCTTTTAGAATTCTTTTACACTCATTAAGCCAAGCAATGCAGAATTCATCGTAATGTTTGAAACTATTAAATTGATCCCACTTATCATTTACACCATTCACTTTGCTTGCATCAGGCCGAGTCAATTTTGCACCAATTTGCATGTTGTACGGAGGGTCAGCAAAAACCAAATCGAAGGACTTATCAGGAATTTTTTTTATTTCCTTTAAGCAATCACCGTTAACAATTTGATTAGAAAATTTTGACATTTTTAGATTCAACTCTAAATTGAATCCGAGGTCAAACCATTTTAAAAAAAAAATGAGTCTTCTTGTGCTTTATATTCCTAAAGAGACAATATCTTGTATACTGGTTTAAAACCTTTTCTGTGGTGTGAAGTTACTCCAAATCTTTTTAAACCTTCTAAGTGAGCTTTAGTGCCATAACCAAAATTTTTCTCCCAAGCATATTTAGTAAATTTTTCTGATAATTTAATCATAATTTTATCTCTATAAACTTTAGCAACTATTGAAGCTGCGCTAATAACTTTAAATTTCTCATCACCATTTATGATTGTTTTACAATTCTTTAAACCTTTAGGAGCAAAATTCCCATCGATTAAAGTTAATCCTGGGTTTATGGCAAGTCTACCGATTGCTCTTTTCATAGAAAGGAGTGACGCTTGTAGAATATTTAAACTTAAAATTTCCTCAACCGAGGCAGTTCCAATCGCATAATATGAATTTTTTTTAATATGTTTGCAAATTTCCTCCCTTTTTTTAAATGTAATTTTTTTTGAATCTTTCAAAATTTTTAAGTTTATGCCTTCTTTAAATATTACAGCTGCAGAAACTACTGGACCAGCCAGACATCCTCTTCCAACTTCATCAACTCCTGCTGTAATTAATCTTTTCAATTAAATTTTTAAGTAAGCTTTTTTATCTCTAATCATTTTTAAGTCAATCCAAGCCATTTTTTTTTGAGCCGGTTGCCTCATTAAAAAGGCCGGGTGAAATGTTATAATTACCGATGTTTTAAAATTTCCAAATTTCTTTTCAATCCACTTGCCCCTCATTTTAGAAATTACTGTATGGTTTCCAATCAACGCATTCATTGCAGTGCTACCAAGCAGCACTAATATTTTTGGCTCAATAATTTCTATATGTTTTGTAATAAAGGGTAGGTATCTATTAATTTCCTTCTCTGTTGGCCGTCTATTTTCAGGTGGTCTAAAATTAACTATATTTGAAATGTAAACTTTTTTTCTATCTAATTCGATTGAAGTCAACATTTTATCTAATAAAGCTCCTGCTCGACCTACAAACGGCACCCCCTCTTGATCTTCATTAGCTCCAGGGGCCTCGCCTATGAGCATGATCTTAGATTTTGGGTTTCCATCACTAAATACTATGTTCTTAGCTTGTTTTTTTAAATCACAATTTTTTTGAATCATTATCGACTTTTTTAATGCTTCTAAGTTTTTAGATTTATCCTCTGATATTTCAAAATTTTCTTTTCTATATCTGTTAATTGCCTTATTATTAAAGATCAAATTATGATTAATAAAATTGTAATATTTAATTAGTTTTACCGAATTTTTTTTTAGCATTTTATGTTTTATTTTAAAATAATCTTAAAGACTACAGCTCTTATATCATTTGTCATTATTTTAATTTTTTTTTCCACACTTCAAGCCAAAAACTTTGATAAATTTGATAAAGCAGAAAGTATTTCTAATTATTTCTCAGGAATATTATTACTAAATCAAAGTAAGTACAACGAGTCTTTAAAATATTTAAAAAAACTAGAGGGTTTAGAGAGAAGTCATAATCTTTATTCGTCTAAATATCTATATTCTTTAATTAATTCTGGAAATTTTAATCTTGCGATAAATTATGTGAAAAAATTAGAAAGAGACAAAAAAAGTAGCTTTGAAACAGACTTAATTTTAGGAATATATTATTTTAAAAATTCAAAATTTGATATTTCAAAAAAATTTTTTCTTAAAGCTATAAAAAGAAATTCAAGATCGATATTAGATTACTATGTGGCTGAGTCATTATACTTATGGTCAAATTTAAATAATCTAAACCTAGAACAGGCTTTACTAGAAATAAATCAGTTAGACAATAGATTTGAAAACTTGAAAAATATACAAACAGTTTTTTTGAGCTGTTTTTTTAAAAATAACGAAACCGAGGAACTTTTTGATAAATTAATAAACAATCCCAAAACTGACTTCTCTAGATATAATTTCTTCTATGCAAAATATTTAGTGAGTGTTGATAAAACTAGCAAAGCAAAAAAAATTATTTCAAATTCTTTAAAAAAAAACCCAAGAAATTTATTACTTAATCAATTAGCTATAGATTTAAAAAAAATGGATAGTAATTTTGATTTTGAGTGTAAAAAAAAACAACATGTTGCAGCAGAAATAATTTATATAGCTGCAAATGCTTTATCTTCACAATCAATTTTTCCATTATCAAATTTCTATATTAATTTATCAAAATATCTCAATAGTGATTTTCACGCTTTTGATACGCTCCTAGCCGAAAATTATTATAAGATTGATGATTTTAAAAATGCAAAAATAATTTACAGAAAGTTAATAAAACATGGAGATGCTTTTAAGTGGTATTCAAATAAACAAATTTCAAGAATATTAATTTTGGAGAAAAAAAAAGATAAGTCTCTTGAATTATTAAGAAAATCTTTTAATGAACTTCCTAATAAAGGTGTTTATGAAACTTTTGATTATGCAGAATTTTTAAAAAATAATGAAAAATTTGAAGAAAGCATAAAACATTATACTGATATTTTGAATAAAATTGAAAAAACACATCCCTTATATCCCGATGCAACAGATAGTAGAGGAGTCTCCTTTGAAAGAATCGGAAAATGGAATGAAGCTGAGAAAGATCTTATTTCTTCATTAAAAGCCAATCCAAATCAAGCTTATGTAATTAATTATCTCGCGTACTCTTGGATTGAAAAAGGATTAAAAATAGAAAAAGCTCTTCAGATGCTAGAAAGAGCCAATAGATTGAAAACTAATGATCCTTACATAATAGATTCACTTGGTTGGGCTTTGTTTAAGTTGAAAAAATATAAAGAGTCAAAAGAATATCTTCAACAAGCTTTAAGTTTGATGCCAGCGGACCCTATTGTTAATGATCATTTTGGAGACGTTCTATGGAAGAACGGAAATGAAATTCAAGCTAGATATTACTGGAATTATGTTTTGAAGCTTGAGGATGTAGATAAAGATTTAAAAATCAAAATAAAAGAAAAATTAATAAAAGGCCTATAAAAATGGTCATAAAATCTTTTGCCAAAATTAATCTATCTCTATTAGTTAAAAAAAAATTACCCAATGGGCTTCATGACCTTGAAACTTTGTTCTGTATGATAAATCTATTTGACATTATAAATATAGAAAAGATAAAAAATGGAAAAAAAGATAAAGTAACTTTTATTGGTCCATACTCCAGATATGTAAAAAATTCCAACAATTCAATTATTAAAGTCTTAAGAATATTAAGAAGAAGAAAACTCGTTACTGATTACTATTCTGTAAAAGTAAACAAAAAAATTCCAGTATTTGCAGGTTTTGGAGGAGGAACAAGCAATGCATTTGCAGTCATGAAATTCATGACAAAAAAAAGAATTAAAATAAAAATTCTTAATGAATTAATTAAAGGTATTGGCTCTGATCTAAGGCTTTTTTTTTATAATCTAGGATATTTACAAAATCTAAAAAAAGTTGTTAAATTGGGAGGGGAGCACAAGCTCAATTTTTTGATTGTTTATCCAAACATTATATGTTCAACAAAAAGAATTTTTTCTAGTGTAAAAAAAACTTCAAAAAAGAAAGCTTTTAAAAAAAACACCTTTAAAAATAAAGAAAGTTTCATGAATTTCGTGATCAATTCTAATAACGACTTACAATCAATTGTTGAAAAAAGATATCCAGTTATTCAAAACTTACTTAGAGATATTTACAAAGCAAAGGGCTGCTATGCATCAAGATTAACAGGCTCAGGTTCTGGTTGCTTCGGTTTATTCCAAAATCAAAAATGTTCAAAAGTCGCACTTAGAGTATTAAGAAAAAAGTACCCTAAATTTTGGTTTTCAATTGCAAAAACTATTTAAATTTATCTATATATGATATACCAGTCATTTATAATTGGGGCATAGCCAAGCGGTAAGGCAGCGGTTTTTGATACCGCCATCCTAGGTTCGAATCCTAGTGCCCCAGCCAAAGATTTATGCTTAATCAATGTTTAAATTTTTTACAATATATTAAAAATTTAATTTATCCTTTTTATAGAAATAAAGATTTAAAATTTATATTCAAAAAATTACAAGAAGATGCTCCAGAAGATGTAATAACTGCTAGATTTGTAGGTGGATGTGTAAGGAAATATCTTTCAAATGAAAAAATAGATGACATTGATATTGCAACTATTTTAACTACAGATCAAATCAAAGAGAAATTTAAAAACACAAAATTAAAGGTAATTGATACGGGAGTTAAACATGGAACTGTGACCATATTATATAAAAATTATAAAGTCGAACTAACAACTTTACGAAAAGATATAAAAACAGACGGCAGACATGCGGAGATAGAGTATACAGATGATTGGAAACAAGACTCTGAAAGAAGAGATTTTACTATAAATGCAATTTATTTAGATATAAATGGAAAAATTTTTGACCCGCAAATGGGAAAAAATGACCTTAAAAATAATAATGTCAAATTTATCGGTGATCCCCAAAAAAGAATAGAGGAAGATTATTTGCGAATTATTAGATTCGTAAGATTTAAAATTATGTATGATATTTCCGTAGAGCAAACGACAAGCGAAGCAATTAAACAAAATTTAGATGGAATTAAAAAAATTTCAAAAGAGAGGATACTAATTGAATTACTTAAAATTTTAAATCTTAAAAATTTTTTAAAGATTAATCAAAGCAGCAATTTGAGAGAAATATTTTTAATGATATTCCCTGAATTTTTATACCTTAATAGATTAGAACGACTTAAAAAAGTTTATAAGCAATCAGAATTAAACAGGGATATTATACTTGGAGTATTGTTAATTGATGAAAAAGACAATCACGAATATTTTTCACATAAGTATAACGTATCTAATAAGATTAGATGGAATCTAGATAAATATAAAAAAGATTTAACAAATATCAATAATGATAAAGATTTTTTTGAAAATAATTTAGCTAAAAATATCTATTTAAATGGAAAAAATCATCTGATTGCACTTAATTTAATTTATTTTTCGATGAATACTAAAATTAAGATTAATGATTTTCTAACAATTTTGAACAAAATTTTAAAAACCAAAGTTCCTGTGTTTCCAATAGATGGAGAATTTTTAAAACAAAAGGGTTTACGAGAAGGGCAATCTCTAGGAAATATTTTAAAGACATTAGAAAAAGAGTGGATGAATAATAATTTTAAAATTTCAAATAAAAAAATAGAGGAGATTATTCAAATTAATCTTAATTAGATGTATTCAACATCTAAGATCTCAAAATTTCTCTCACCCGAGGGAGTAGATACACTTACCATTTCACCTTTGTTTTTTCCTATCAATGCTTTCCCAATAGGACTTTTGAAAAAAATTAAATTTTTTTTTATGTCCGCTTCATCCTGACCTACCAATCTGTATGAAATTTTTTTATCTGTTTCAAGGTCCTGAACTTTTACTGTCGATCCAAAAATTACCTTTCCGTTATTTTCTATTTTTGTAACGTCAATTATATTTGCTCTGGCAATTATATCATTAATTGCAATTACACGACTTTCAATTAATGCCTGTTGTTCTTTTGCAGCGTGATATTCAGCATTTTCTTTTAAATCTCCATGTGATCTTGCTTCAGCTATTGCCTCAACAATTTTAGGTCTTTGAACATTTTTTAAATCATCCAATTCAGATTTTAAATTTTGAAGACCGCTTACTGTAATTGGCTCTTTTTCCATAATTATTTCCACTTTGCCTCAGGAGGAAGAGACATTAATATTGACTCAATATTTCCACCAGAGTTTAGACCAAACTTTGTACCTCTATCATGTAAGAGATTGAACTCCACATATCTTCCTCGTTTTAACAATTGTTTTTCTTTGTCTCTTCTTGTCCATTTAAATTTTTCTTTTCTTTTAATAATTTTTTTTGATATTTCAATAAAAGAAAGACCGAGTTCTCTTACAAATTTGAAGTTTTTAATCCAATCTTTAGTTTCATAATCAAAAAAGATACCTCCTATTCCTCTGGCTTCATTTCTATGTGGTAAATAAAAATATTCATCACACCATTTTTTATATTTTTTGTAATTTTTTTTGTTTTGAGCGCATATTTTTTTTAAATCATTATGTACCATTATTTTCTCTTTATCATCGTTAAAACTTGGGGTCACATCTATTCCTCCACCAAACCACTCTTTAGAAGTCACTATAAACCTGGTATTAAAATGTAGCGCAGGCATTTTAGGATTTTTCATATGCGCCACAACAGAAACACCTGACGCCCAATATTTACCTTTTCTTTCTGCCCCTAATATCTTCGATCTAAATTTTTTTGGAAAAGTTCCTGAAACAGTAGATTTATTTACTCCAACCTTATCAAATATTTTTCCATTTGATAAAAGAAATGAAGTTCCACCGCCCTCATTTCTTTTATTTTTTGTCCAATTTCTTTTTAAAAATTTTACTTTATTTTTTTCAAGATATTCAAATTCCTTACAAATTTGAATTTGCAAATAAGAAAACCAACTATCAACATTTTTTTTTTTAAAATCAGCTGTAATCATTTCATTAAATTATTTTGCCTCAAAGCCTCTGCAACTACTATTGCAACACTCATTGCCACATTTAGTGATCTTGTTTTTTTATTCATAGGAATCATAACTTTATTTTTTAATAATTGATGCAATTCTTTTGGAACTCCTGCACTTTCTCTTCCAAATACAAGCAAATCATTTTTTTTAAATTTAAACTTATGATATATTTTTTTCGCCTTAGTTGTCATTAAAACTATTCTAGATTTTTTATATTTTTTTAAAAATGAGTCAAAGTTTTTATGTCGAATAATCTCACATAAGCCCAGATAATCCATAACAACTCTTTTAAATCTGCTATCATTCAAATTAAATCCACATGGCTCTATTAAGTGAATCTTTAAATTTAAGCAGGCACCCAATCTAATTATTGCTGCTGTATTTTGTGGGATATCAGGTTTGTAGAGGACTATGTGCATTATTTGAGCTTAATTTATGTGTCATTCTGACCCTAGAAATTCATATAATATGGTTTTATTTAATAATTACATTATAAGCACATACATAAATGAGCAAAGAAGAAAAAAAAGTTAATCGAAGAGATTTTTTATTTACAGCTAGTTATACAGTTGGAGCAGTAGGGATAGGAGCAGTTATTTGGCCAATGATTGACCAAATGAATCCTGACAAAGCCCAACAAGCTTTAGCAACTACAGAAGTTGACATTAGTAGTATAGAACCTGGTAAGTCTATTACTGTTTTATGGAGAGGGAAGCCAATATTTATAAAAAAAAGAACTTCAGAGGAAATAGCTGAGGCTAGGGCGGTTAAATTGGACGATTTGCCTGATCCTCAAAAAGATGAAGATAGAGTAAAAGATGGTAAAGATGAATGGTTAGTCATGTTAGGAGTTTGTACACATCTTGGATGTGTGCCTTTAAAAGATAAAGGAGACTTCAATGGTTGGTTTTGTCCTTGTCATGGATCACATTACGATGTATCAGGCAGAATAAGAAAGGGACCAGCTCCAACAAATATGGAAATACCAAAATTTGAATTTGTTGATAGTAATACGATAAAAATTGGATAGATAATTGATAATATTATGAGTGAGAACGAATACACACCCAAATCAAAAGCAGCAAGATGGTTTAACGACCGTTTGCCTTTACTAACTTTGGGCGCACACCTAACTGATTATCCAACTCCTAAAAACCTAAATTACTGGTGGACCTTTGGTGGAATATTAACTTTTTGTTTAATCACTCAAATAGTTACAGGAATCGTTTTAGCAATGCATTACGTCGCTCATGCAGATCTAGCTTTCGCAAGTGTAGAACATATTATGAGAGATGTAAATTATGGTTGGTTAATTAGATACATACATAGCAACGGTGCATCAATGTTTTTCCTAGCAGTTTACATTCATATTTTTAGATCTTTATTTTATGGATCATATAAATCACCAAGAGAGGTAATCTGGATAATTGGTCTTATGATTTATTTATTAATGATGGCAGCAGCTTTCATGGGATATGTTTTGCCTTGGGGTCAAATGAGCTTCTGGGGAGCCA
The DNA here is from genome assembly GCA_902593905.1 of uncultured Pelagibacteraceae bacterium. Taxonomy (GTDB): domain Bacteria; phylum Pseudomonadota; class Alphaproteobacteria; order Pelagibacterales; family Pelagibacteraceae; genus Pelagilacustribacter. Next base: position 341,955 of record CACJKF010000001.1, read on the forward strand.
CAGTGATAACTAACTTATTTAGCGCGATTCCATTAGTTGGGGATAGCATAACAACTTGGTTATGGGGAGCATATTCTGTAGACAATCCAACACTAAACAGATTCTTTAGTTTGCACTATTTAATCCCGTTTTTAATTTTAGGATTAGTAGTTCTACACATTTGGGCTTTACATGTTCCAGGAAATAACAACCCTGTAGGAATTGATATAAAGAAACCATCTAAAGATACAGTGCCATTCCATCCTTACATAACAATTAAAGACGCTTTCGCACTTTTAGTTTTTATGATCATATTTGCTGGATTTGTATTCTTCACTCCTAATGTTTTGGGTCACTCAGACAATTATATACCTGCCAACCCTTTAGTAACACCCGCTCACATTGTGCCTGAATGGTATTTGTTACCGTTTTATGCAATTTTAAGATCTGTCCCTGATAAATTAGGTGGGGTAATTTTAATGTTCAGTGCAATTTTTATTTTATTTGTTTTGCCTTGGTTAGATACATCAAAAGTTAGATCGGCTGTTTTTAGACCGATTTATAGACAGTTCTTTTGGATATTAGTTATCGACGTTCTAATGCTTGGTTATGTTGGTGCAATGCCAGCTGAAGGAATTTACTTAGTACTAGCCAGAGTGGGTACTATTTATTATTTCTTGCATTTTATTGTAGTTATGCCCGTTGTTGGTTATTTGGAAAAAACAGATCCGATTCCTATGAGCATCTCCGAGCCAGTATTAACCGGAGGAGCAGAACCATCTTTAGCTAGGAAGGCTGATGATAAAGCCTAATATAAAACTACTCGTTTTATCTTTTTTGTTACTTATCTCAATTAGACCGCTACAAAGTGCTGAAATGGTTGATCCAATTAGAGTGGATTGGAGCTTTAAAGGTTTAACAGGAACATTTGATAGAGCATCACTACAAAGAGGTTTTCAAGTTTATAAAGAAGTCTGTGCTTCTTGTCACTCAATGCAATACCTAAGCTATAGAAATCTAGGAGAACCTGGCGGACCTGAGTTTTCAGAGCAAGAAGTAAAAGCTATTGCTGCTAGTTTCGAGATAGAAGATGGTCCAGACTCTCAAGGAGAAATGTTTACTCGACCAGGAAAACCTTCAGATAAATTTAAAAGTCCATACCCTAATGTTCAGGCAGCAACAGCTGCTAATGGTGGGGCATACCCTCCTGACATGTCAGTTTTAGTTAAAGCAAGAAAAGGTGGAGCTAATTACATTTATTCAGTTCTTGTTGGTTACGAAGATCCTCCTCCAGGCGTAACTCTTGATGACGGTGTTTATTACAATAAATATATGGCCGGTAATAAGATTAAAATGCCAAATAACTTAATGGATGGTCTGGTTGAATATGCAGATGGCACCGAGTCCACTGTTGATCAAATGGCTAAAGATGTAACAACTTTTTTAGCTTGGGCAGCCGAACCTGAGCTTGAAGAAAGACATAAAACTGGGGTCAAAGTAATTATTTATTTAGTGCTTTTGACGATTTTGGTTTACTTAAGCATGAAGAAGATTTGGTCAAGGATTGACACGGAAGTATAAAACATCTCCATCTTTTACTATATATTCTTTTCCCTCAATTCTTAACTTTCCATTTTCTTTACATTTTTCAGCACTTCCATATTTAATGAAATCTTCACATGTTACAGTTTCTGCTCTAATAAAATTTTTTTCAAAATCAGTATGAATTACGCTCGCGGCCTTTGGCGCCGGAGTATTTTTTTTTACTGTCCAAGCTCTACTTTCTTCGGGACCAGAAGTAAAAAAAGTATCTAGCATTAAAAGATCATAACCTTCTTTTATTAGTTTATTTATTCCAGTTTTATTTAGGCCAATTTCTTGCATGAATGTCTCTTTTTCTGTTTTATCAAGACCGGATAGCTGATCCTCTATATCCGCACAAATATTAATTATTTTTTCATTTGGATATTTTTCTTTCACTTGATGAGTGTAATTATTACCTTCATCTAAACTTTCTTCATCTACATTACATACTATAATTTTAGGTTTAATACTTAAGAGACCGATGCTTGAAAGCAATTTTTCCTCATCTAAATTATTAATTTTTACTTCTTCTCCTTTACTAAGATCTTTCAATTTCTCCTCTAAAATTTTGATCTCTTTTTCTCCAAGTAATTTTTTTTTATTTTTTTCTAATTTTTTTTGTAAAATATCTAAATCTGAGAGAATTATCTCAGTTTTTATAGTTTCAAGATCATCGGCCGGATTGATTTTCGAGTTTACATGAGTAATTTTATCTGAATCGAAACACCTTACCAGGTGAATTATTGCATCAACCTCTCGAATATGGGAGAGAAATTTATTTCCTAATCCTTCTCCTTTTGATGCTCCCTTTACTAGGCCGGCGATATCTACAAATGTAATATTAGTATAGATTTTTTTTTTTGATTTGGATAGTTCTGCCAATTTATCCAATCTCTGATCGACTACATCTACCACGCCTATATTAGGATCAATTGTGCAAAAAGGGAAATTTGCTGCCTCAGCATTTTTCGAGGCTGTAAGTGCATTAAATAAAGTAGATTTACCTACATTGGGCAAACCGACGATACCACATTTAAATCCCATTAAGATTTTGATTAACTTTACTTGAAAATAAATCTATTTTTTTATCAATAAGCGTTGGAATTTGTTTAACAATATTTTCTGTAATTTCGTTAATTTTTTCTTCTTCATCTTCTTTAAAATCTTCAAGTACGTGATTATTAACTTTTGCTTTTTGTTTAGGATGTCCAATACCTATTCTAACTCTCGAATATTCTTTACCAATGAATTTATCTATCGAGGCTATCCCGTTATGCCCAGCATCACTTCCACCAAATTTCGCTTTTATTTTTCCAAAGTCAATATCCATATCATCATGAAATACAATCACATCTTTTGCTTCAATTTTAAAATAATCAATTAATTCTTTTATAGCAGTTCCAGAATTATTCATAAAAGTGAGGGGCTTAATTGCGTATATTTTTTTTTCATCAATGCTACCAGTAGTCAGTAATCCTTTAAATTTTGGTTTTTGTTTTGATAATTTAAAGTGAGCATTGATTGCATCAATAATCTTAAATCCAATGTTATGTCTAGTGTTTGTATAATTTGAGCCTGGATTACCTAATCCAACAAGTAAAAGCATATTAATTATTTTTTTTCAGCAGGTTTTTTTTCAGCGGGTTTTTTTTCATCTGGCTTTTTGTCAGAAGTAGCATCTTTTGCTTTGTCATCTTTTTTAGCTGCATCACCATCTTTTGCTGCCACTTCAGCTCCCTCAGCTGGAGTTTCTCCTTCAGCTCCCTCTGCAACTTCTCCTTCAGCAGGTTTTTCTGGTTCTTTAATAACTGTTGGAGCAGCAACTGTAGCAACAACGAAATCACGATCTGTAATTGTTGGAGCAACATTTTCTGGAAGTTTTACCGAAGAGATTTTTATGCTTGTTCCAATATCAGTGCCTGTTAAATCAACTATTATTTCGTCAGGAATATTTTCGGCAGGACATTTTAATTCAACTTTTCTTCTAACTATATTTAAAACTCCACCTCTTTTTAAGCCTGGTGAGTCAGGATGATTTATAAATTTTACGGGTATTTCAAGAATAATTTTTTTCCCTGAAACAATTCTCATAAAATCTATATGAATAGGCTCTTCAGAAACCACGTGATAAGCAACATCTCTTGGTATCACTTTTTCTTTTTTTCCATCTACATCAATTTCTAAAACCTTAGACAAAAATGTATCAGAGTTTATTATATTTGAAATTTCTTTCTTACTAATTGAAATATTTTGATTTGGATCTTTTCCTCCATAGAGAATAGCAGGAATGAATCCGTTTGCCCTTAGTTTATTTGTAGAGCCTGAAGTTAATGTTTCTCTTTTTATAGCTTTAAGATTACTCATAAATTTATTGAAATCGGTATATAACGCAAGATCCTAATTAAAACAAGTGCTAATTAAATAAATCTGAAACAGAGTTAGAATTAGCTATTCTTTTGATTGCTTCTGACATCAGTGAGGCAATAGATAACACCTCAATTTTATTATTGTTTTTAATTTTTTCAGCATTATCAATCGTATCCGTAATTATTAATTTTTTTATTTTTGAATTTTTAATTTTTTTTACTGCATCTCCACTTAATACAGCGTGAGTGATGAAAACGTAGACCTCATTTGCTCCTTTTTTCTTTAAAGCTTCAACTGCATTAACTATGGTTCCGCCACTATCAATTATATCATCAACTATTATACAAGTCTTATTTTTTACATCCCCAATTATATTCATTACCTCAGATTTGCCAGGAGCTGGTCTTCTTTTATCGATTATTGCAAGATCTGCTTTAATTCTTGTTGCTAGGGCTCTTGTTCTAGCAACTCCTCCAACATCAGGCGAGACACAAATCAATTTTTTAGAACTTAACTTTTTTTTAATGTATTTTGCAAACAATGGTGCAGTATATAAATTATCAACTGGCATATCAAAGAAGCCTTGAATTTGACCGGCATGCAGATCAACGGTAACAACTCTTGTTGCGCCAGCATTTGAAATTAAATTAGCAACAACCTTTGCTGAAATAGAAGTTCTAGGAGCAACTTTTCTATCCTGCCTAGCGTAACCGAAATAAGGTATCACAGCGGTAACTGTTTTAGCTGATGACCTTTTTAATGCATCAATTACCAAAAGAAGTTCCATTATATTATCGTTAGCAGGATTAGAAGTTGATTGGATTACAAAAACACTATTTCCTCTTATATTTTCATTTATTTCAATATAGATTTCTCCATCAGCAAATCTTCTGATGTTAGTATTAATTAATTTGAGCCTTAGGTTCTTAGAAATATCTTTGCTAAGCTTGAGATTGCTAGTTCCAGATAAAATTTTCATGAAATGTAATTATTTATACAGCTATTTTGAAAGGTTTTCAAATTTAATCTAGATTAATCTTATTACAGATATACACCTCCCATAATCCCTCTGCTTTAAGATTGATGACCTTCTATAGCTAAAAAAGTTAATTTTATCTCTAAATGTATCTCGATTAACATGGTCGACTCTAATATTTAAATCTAAAAGCTTATCTGTAACAAAACCTCTTAAATTGAATAATTTTTTTTGCTTATTTTTTTTTTTAAAATATTTTTTATTTTTTTTTGACTCTTTTATAAACTTTTTATAAAAATTATTGTCTACTTCGTAGCTTTTTTTTCCGATACAAGGACCCACACCAGCGTAAATTTTGCTATTCAAACCTAGTTTTCTAATTTTTATAATAGTATTTTTGATAATCCCTGATAAAGCTCCTTTCCAGCCAGCATGAATGCACCCTACTATTTCATTAGTTTTATCAAAGACAAGTATCGGAACGCAATCCGCAGTTACAACACTCAAAGCCACCCCTCGCAGTTTTGTGATCATCGCGTCTGAGTACACTTTTTTCTTAAGATTATTTTTTTTTATTTCTACTACCTTGTTACTATGAGTTTGATGCATTAATACTAATTTATTTTTTTTGATAGTCATTTTTTTAGATACAAAATTGAGATTTTTTAAAATATTGTTTTTTTTATCCATTGAACCCTTTCCACAGTTTAATCCCTTATAAAGCCCAGTGGAGTGACCATTTTTTCTCGAAAAAAAACAATGTTTCAATCCATTAAATTTTTTTAAATTTTTAGAGTAAAACATACCTAGAAACCGAAATAATTATCATTTTTAAACTTGTATGCCAAAATTGCTTTAAAAAGTTCTCCCATTAATTTGGGACTTAGTAATCTTTTTAACCTTAAATAGAGGTTTGTTTTTTCCCTAAAACTCATTTTTTTTGCAACTATTTCACTTCTTTCTATTATTCCTAAATTTTCTAAAAATTTTTTTTGAGTAATAGCACTTTTAACTTTTAAATTATTTTTTAAGAAATACTCTTTTAAAAGATCAAAATTTACTTTTGAAGTAATATCAGCTTTACCTAAATTTTTAAGAATACTATTTTTTCTGTGGTTTTTTACTGATTGTAAGGTATCAAGATTATTAGATTTTAAAAAACCATAATCAATTAATAAAATACAACCATTGAGTTTTAAAATTCTTTTTATTATTTTATGTAGTTCCTTTAAACCAAGTTTTGGAAATTCAATAAATTTTAACTTTTTTAAGCAATTAAAAGACTTTATCAAGTTGATATCATCTTTTAACGCGCTTTTAAAAAGTACCTTAATTTTTTTATCTTTAATGGCATAGTATTTTTCTAAATAAACATTATTTTTTTTTTTAAATTGTTTTATAGGTATCGCGTCGAAAAATTCATTCCCAAAAAATATGACGGGACCATTTTTTATTTTTTGAAAATTACTTATCCATTCCACTTCATTTATTTTTAAGTTTTGTTTTTGTTTTTTTTCAAGAAAAATACTTTTTTCGTACAAATATATTTTTTTTGCATTATCAAATTTTGGAAACCTTTTAAAAACTTCTAACAAAACTTTGATAAGACTAGCGTCCCCAGGACCTAGCTCTACAAGATTTATTCTCTCTGGCTTCCCAAACGTTTCCCATGTAGATATAATCCAAATAGCAATCATCTCAGAAAATAAATTAGAAATTTTTGGGGCAGTTATAAAATCCCCCTTTTTTCCAAAAGGGTTTTTAGATGTGTAATAACCAAATTTCTTGTCGTACAAAACGTTAGAAAAAAAAATATCAATAGGTAAACTTTTTGATTTTTTAAAAAACTTTAATTCAGGTTTCATTTTTTCCTTTTAAAAAATAAAGATTTGTTAATCCTATCAAAATCATAATTAAACTTAAAATTGACCCCATGCTCATCAAATTAAACAAATATCCAATTTGAGCATCAGGTTCTCTAAAAAACTCAGAAAAAATCCTTAAAATTCCGTAAGAAATTAAGAACATATAAGCACATGTTCCTATTACATAATTTTTTTTAAATATTAAATATTTCATTATTAGGAATAATAAAATACCCTCTAAAAATGCTTCATATAACTGTGACGGATGCCTCGCCAACATATCAATACTTGGAAATATTACCGCCCAAGGTACATTACTTACTTTTCCAACTAATTCCCCATTTATAAAATTTGCTATTCGACCAAAAAAAATTCCAATAGGGGAAACACATGCAATAATGTCTAAAAAAAATAATGTTTTTAATTTTCTATTTATTGAAAATAAGTAAGTTCCAATTATAATTCCAATTAAAGCACCATGGAAAGACATTCCGCCTTCCCAAATCTTAAAAATTTCAAAATAATTATTTAAGTAATATTCGAGATTATAAAAAATCACATATCCCAGTCGCCCACCTATTATTAATGAAATAATCAAATAGGTGATAAGATCATCAAATTCCTTTAATTCAGCTCTTTCACTTTCAAAAGCAAGTTTTCTTAAAATAATTTTCTTGCCGTACCACCAGCCTATTAGAATGCCAAAAATATAAGCTAATGAATACCATCTTATCGCAATAAAACCCAAATCAATAAATACTGGGTCAAAATTATGGGTAAACATGACTTATTATATCACATTTGAAATTAACATGCCCATCAAATAAGATGTCATATGAGCAATTCAGAAAAAATTTTAAAAACTTTATCAAATTTAATAGAAAATGGTATTTTGACCTCTAAAGATATTAAAAAAGAAATATCTAATGATTTAAAATTTAAAAAAAATAAAATTATTAATAAACTTGAACTTGTATCAAGAGAAGAATTTGAAGTATTAAAAAAAATTGTTCAAAAACAAGAAGCGCAATTGAAAAAATTACAAAAAAAAAGTAAATCTAAAAAGGCAACGAAATCTTAACTTGTAATCCATTTAGTTTACTTTTTCCTAATTGAATATTTCCCCCGTGAGAATTTATTATATCCTCTACGATAGCTAAACCAAGACCCACTCCCGATTGATTGAGGCTTCTACTTTTATCTAGTCTAAAGAACGGTTTAAACACATTCTTATGTTGTTCCTCAGGTATTCCTGGCCCATCATCATCAAATACTATTAATACTCTATTTGAACTTTTATGGATATTAACAAAAACTTTTTTTCCATATTTTAATCCATTTTGAATAATATTTTCAAATGATCTTTTTAGAGCCATGGGCCTTCCATTTAAAATAATCTTTTCAGAGTAGGAAATTTTTAAATTATCATCATTGAAAATGTTTTGAATTTCATTAAATAATTCAGTAACTTCAATTTGTCCTGTTTCTTCTTGCGATTGTGTTTTAGCAAATTGTAAATAATCATTAAGCATTTTTTCCATTTCATCAATGTCTTTTGACATTTTTTTAGATAGATCTTTTTGATTTAACATTGCAAGCTGCAGTTTTAATCGTGTTAAAGGAGTTCTTAAATCGTGACTTATTCCTGAAAGCATTTCAGATCTTTGATTAAGATGTCTATTAATTCTTTTTGCCATTCGATCAAATTCATAAGCTGCCTTTCTAATTTCTTGTGCGCCAGAAGGTCTAAAATCATTAACATAATCTCCTTTTCCAAATTTTTCAGCTGCTTTAGCTAATCTTACTAGTGGTCTGGTTTGATTTTTTAAAAAAATCAAAGCTATAACTATCAAAACAATAGATGGAAGAGTTGTCCATAAAACAAATAGTCTAACTGAGGAAGCAGATACCAATTCTTTTGGGACTAGAAATTCAATTATGTCCTTCTCAGATTTGATTTTAATTTCTACGGCATTTTTAAAGCTTGATGTACTAAACCAATAATTATTATTACCAAAAGAAGATTTGAGTTCTCGTCTTAATGATCTATCCATTGGACTAAATCTTCTTTCACCTGAAATACTAGGAAATTTATTTTGATTAATCCCAATTTCAAAATTAAAATTATTTTTGTAACTATCAGTGAAAAAATCTAAATTTTTATTATCGTTCTGGTAAACTTCCACGATTGTTTTTAATTGGGCAACTAAAGCTCTAGTAGTATTTTTATTAGCCTTTATCCAAATGCTATCATAGAAAACAATTGTTATGATCAATTGAAGAATTATTGTTGGAGCGGCAACTATAATTAAAGCTCTATAAAATAATCTCTTAGGTAAAATAATTTTAAATAACTTATTCAATCCAGAGAACATATCCTGAGCCTCTTATAGTTTGCAAATATTTTGGATTTTTCGGATTTATTTCCAGTTTCTGCCTTAGTCTTGTAATCATTACATCGATGGATCTTTCTTGAATTATTCCAGAAATATCTCCGATTTCCTCTCTAGAAAAAGTTTTACCAGGATTAGATAACATCTCTACTAAAACTTTTTTTTCAGAATTATTAATTTTTTTATTTTTATTATTCAAAACTATTGTCATTTTGTTGAGATCTATCTCAGCGTTTCCGACTACATACTTTAAATTTAAATCAACTTTATTCCTGTTTTTAATTATATTTTTTATTCTTAAAAGAAGTTCCTTGGGCTCAAAGGGTTTGCCTATGTAATCGTCGGCACCCAACTCTAATCCCTTAATTCTATTTTCAACTTCTCCTTTTGCTGTCAGCAAAATTATCGGAACTTTAATGTTCTTTTTAATGTCTCTTGTTAAATCGTACCCGTTTTGTCCTGGCATCATTACATCTAATATTAGAATATCAAATTTAAAATAATCCAATTTATTTTTTGCTTGTATTGCATTTTCCGCAGTTGAAACAATATAATTGTTTTCTGACAAGTAGTCTTTAAGTAGATCTCTGATTCTGTCATCATCATCTACAACCAATATGTGTAATTTATTATTTTCCATTGATTATCTTTTTTAAAACATTTTTAAATTTTATGACAGAGTCGGAGTTTGAATTTTTAAGTGCATTGAAAATTCTTTTTTTCTGTTTGTTGTATACTGACTCAAAAAAAATTTTACCTTCTTTATCTAAAAATAAGTTTTTTTTTCTAGTATCATTTTCGTCCTGTACTTGTTTTATCATTTTTGATTTTATGAGATCTCGTAACACTCTATTAAGACTTTGTTTGGTAACTTTTAACTTAAATATCAATTCACCGAGATTTATTCCGGGATTACTTTCAATAAGGTGTAACGCACGTAAATGAGCTGGTCCAAAAAACTTTCTTGATAATATCTCCTGGGGGTCTGCAAAAGTTTCTCTGTAAGCGTAATACAGCAGCTGAATGAACTCTTTTATTTGATCATCTTTTAAATAAAGTAAATCTTTCATACTATTGGTAAGTTATATTGACTTATCCTTTTAAGGAATATACTTTTTTATAATTAAAAAATCTATATATTTACTCTCTATGGAAAGCATACCTTACGATAAAAGAAATGGTAAAATATGGTTCAACGGTAAGGCTGTTGAATGGAAAGATGCGAATATTCATATTTTAAATCACGGTCTTCATTATGCTAGTTGCGTCTTTGAAGGTGAAAGAGTTTATGATGGTGAAATATTTAAGCTTGAAGAGCACACAGAAAGACTTTTCTACTCTGCTAAGAGAATGGGAATTATTGTTCCTTATAATAAATCAGAAATAAATGATGCTTGTAAGAATATTGTAAATATACAAAAAGTTCAAAATGGATATGTAAGACCTTTAATTTGGAGGGGTAGTGAGATGATGGCAATTTCCGCTCAAAAAAATAAAATACATGTTGCGATAGCCACATGGGAATGGGGATCTTACTTCGACCCAAAATTAAAATTAAACGGCATTAAATTAAATATATCTAGTTGGAGAAGACCAGCACCCAACACAATTCCATGGGATACCAAAGCAGCTGGATTATATATGATATGTACTCTATCTAAACATGAAGCAGAGGCAAAAGGTTTTACAGATTCTTTAATGCTCGATCATGAAGGCAACGTTGCAGAGGCAACTGGAGCCAATGTTTTTTTTAAGAATAAGCATGGAGAATTACATACTCCTATACCAGACTCATTTTTAGATGGGATTACAAGGCGTGAAGTAATAAAAATTGCCATATCGAAAGGAATAAAAGTAATTGAAAGAAAAATTAAACCAGAGGAAATGAAAGAATTTGTGGGATGTTTTTTAACAGGCACCGCAGCAGAAGTAACACCTGTTTCTCAAATTAATGAATATAAGTTTAAAGTATGTAATATAATTTCTGGTTTAAATGATGCTTACCAAAAATTAGTTAGAAAAGATACCGCCGCTTAATCTTTTCTATCCTCATTTATAGCATGGTCAATTCCTTTTCTAAGATAATCATAACCTGTGTATAAAGTTAAAAAAGCTGACAACCAAAGTAAAATAATTCCTACTGTTTGTGCATTATAATCTTGAAAATTTATAATCTTATTTCCAATATCTCCAGTAAGCAAAATTGCTATTGAAGTCATTTGAATAAAAGTTTTCATTTTTGCTAAGCTAGTTACTTGCATTGTAATTTTTCCTTTTGCTAAAAATTCTCTTAGACCAGATACTAGAATTTCTCTGGTTAAAATAATTACTGCAGCTATAACTTCATAATTTTTTATTGTACCATTCATCACAAGTAATATTAGCGCTGCAGCAACAAGTATTTTGTCTGCGATAGGGTCTAAAAGTTCACCCAACTTAGATTCCTCTTTGAAAAACCTTGCTAATAAACCATCTAAATAATCTGTGAAACTTGCTAGAACGAATAAAAAGAATGGTATTAAATCTCCAAAAAAGCCAGGAATAAAAAAAGTTACAACAAAAATTGGAACAATTATAATTCGACCGATAGTAAGTATATTTGGTATTTTTAATTTCATTTATTCGTGAAAGTAATCATATATTTTCTTTGCTATATTGTCTTCTATACCTTCCACTGATTTTAAATCATCAAAGCTAGCAGACTCAACAGCGCGTGCGGACCCAAAATGATTTAATAAAGCTCTTTTCCTTTGTTTTCCAATTCCTTGGATTTGATCTAACAAAGATTTGCTAAGGTTTTTCTTTCTTTTAGCTCTGTGAGTACTTATTGCAAATCTATGAGCCTCATCTCTAAGTCTTTGTATGAAAAATAATAATGGATCATTTTTTTCTAAAATATATTCTTTACTTTCATAATAGATTTTTTCCTCTCCAGCATTTCTTTTTTTACCCTTTGCTACTGCTAAAATTGGCAAGTCATGTAATCCCAATTCATTTAGAACTTCTCTAGACACAGAGTATTGTCCTTTTCCTCCGTCTATCATTATTAAATCTGGCAATGACAATGAACCAGATTTTTCCTTAATTGCTTTTGAAAATCTTCTAAATAAAACTTCTTTCATCATCCCATAATCATCATTTTTTACTTTTTCATCTTTAATATTAAATTTTCTATATCTTTTCTTAACAAAACCTTCATTACTGAAACAAATTAATGATCCAACTGAGTCAGTTCCTTGAATATGGCTATTATCATAAACCTCTATCAATTCAATATTGTCATTAATATTGAATTTAGATGCTAACTCCTCAATAAGATTATTGTTAGTATCAGATTGAATGAGTTTTTGTTTTAAAGATTGTTTTGCATTTTTCTCTGCAAGATTAGAAATACTTGTCTCATTTTTACTTTTTGCTAGCTTAATAATGATATCTTTTTTTTCCTTCTCAGAGAATGTTTTTTCAATTAGTTTTTTGTCTTTGACTTCACAGTTAGTTAATATAAGTCTTGGAATGGTCTTGTTCTCATAAAATTGAGATATAAAAGAACATAGTATATCTTCTATACTGTCATCTGGATCGTGTTTTGGATAAAAAGCCTGATTGCCCCAGTTTTGTTTTGACCTGAAAAAAAACACTTGGACACATGTTTTTCCTGTTTCTTTGTAAATACTGATAACATCAGCTTCTGTTAAATTTGTCTGATTTATTTTTTGAGAGGTTTGTATTTGAGTTAATGCTTTTATTCTATCTCTAGCTATTGCTGCTTTTTCATAATCCAATTCTTTACTTGCTTTTTCCATTTCTTTGGATAAATTTTTTTGAATTCTTCTAGATTTACCCGAAATAAAATCAATAGCGTCTGCAACTGAAGATTCGTATTCTTTTTCATTTATGTGCCCAACACATGGAGCAGAGCATCTTTTAATTTGGTATAAGATACACGGTCTCTCTCTATTTTTGAAAACAGTGTCATCACAGACTCTCAAAAGAAAAATTTTTTGTAAAATTTTTATTGTCCAATTAGCAGAACCAATTGATGCAAATGGACCAAAATAATATCCTGTTTTTGATTTTTTTCCTCTTAACTTTGTAAGTTGTGGCCACTTATCTTTATTACCAATGTAAATATAAGGAAAAGATTTATCATCTCGCAGAAGTATATTGTAACGAGGTTTATGTTTTTTTATTAAATTTGCTTCTAATAGTAGAGCCTCACTTTCATTACTTGTAGTAGTAGTTTCAAGATTATGCGTAAGTGAAAGCATTCTTTCAGTTCTAATAGGAAGATTAGACTCAGTGACATAACTTTTGAGTCTATTTGGGATATTTTTAGCTTTACCAACATACAAAATTTCACCAGTGGAACTAATCATTTTGTAAACACCGGGGTTTTTTGGGATCAGCGGTATTTTTTCTTTAATTACTTTTTTTCCTAACTCTAAACTATTAATCATACTTTTAATTTTGATACCTCGATGCCAACAGATTTGGTTTTCTTTAAGATATCAAGCTTTTCTATCTTAAGATTAATCTTTTTAACAAGTTTATTTCTAAATATCATATTAAAAATATTTTCTGCTAAGTCTTCAAGTAACTCGTGATGTTTTAGATAAGCAATTTTCTCAATTTTACTAACAATTTCCTCATAATTAAGTATGGAATTTAAATCTTTATTATTTGGAGTTACATATGGATTTATTAAAATTTCAATATTAAATTTTACTCTTTGTCTCTTTTTTTTCTCAAAATCGTGTATCCCTATAGAAATATTTAAGATTAAATCTTTTATAATTACTTTTCTTTTATATTTAAACTTTTCTTTTTTCTTAAACTTAATTATTTTCATTCTTTTGTATTAATAATATCTGGTGTTTGCCATGCCAGTCTCTGGCCACTATCAATATTAATTATCTCTCCTGTTATATTTTTATTTTCAATAAGAAACTTTACTCCACTACATATATTTTCTAAATCTACTTTTTTTTTTAAGAGAGTGGATTTCCATTGATTTTTGAAATGCCTTTCAGATTGTCTTTTGTTTTTTAATGTTGGTCCGGGTGAAATACCGTTCACTCTTATGTTAGGCGCTAATTTCATGGCTGATGTTTTTGTAAAAGTAGCCAATGAAGACTTACTTAAAGTGTATGAGAAAAAAAAAGGGGTTAATTTTTCAATTCTTTGATCAATAATATTTATGATACATCCCTCTTTGTTTTTAACTAATCTTTTAAAATTTTGTGTTAAGATTGCTGGTGCTTTTAAGTTGATATTCATATGTTTTATAAAGGATTTTTCAGAAAAATTCTCAACATTATCATTTTCAAAAATAGATGCATTATTAATTAAACAATCTAATCCTTTCATAGTTTTATAGGCTTTTTTAATTAAAATTTGGGTTTGCTTTAAATTATTTAAATCAGCTTTAAATAAGTATACTTCAGCCCCAAGTTCCTCTAGTTCTTTTTTTAATTTTAAAGCGCTACTTTTAGATTTGTTAAAGTGGATACCTATTTTTGTTTCAAAGCTAACTAAACTTTTGGCGATTGCAGATCCTATTCTAGTGGCTCCACCAGTGATGATTATTTTTTTGGCTTCCATTTTTTTATCGCTTTTCTTGGTTTTGTGCCAGGCATACCCATAGTCGATCTTCCTTTCGGATAAACTTTACTTTTTAAATTATATTGAGATATTTTAGGATTTAAAGTTATTTCAAGTTCACTAGCCTCTAGTTTTCTCATTTCATCTCTTAGTTTAGCAGCTTCTTCAAATTCTAAATTAGATGCAGCTTCCTTCATTTTTCTATTTAAAGCTTTAAGATGTTTTTTTAAGTTTCCACCTACGTTCGAGCCTTCACTAATTTTAACGTAATCTTTTTCATAAACAGACTCTAAAATATCACTTATCTCTTTTTTTACTGACTCAGCAGTTATTCCATTTTTCTCATTAAATTCTAATTGCTTATTTCTCCTTCTGTCAGTTTCCTTAATTGCCTTTTCAATGCTCTTCGTGACTTTATCAGCATATAAAATTACTTTACCATCAACATTTCGCGCTGCTCTTCCTATCGTTTGAATTAAAGAAGTTTCAGATCTTAAAAATCCCTCTTTATCAGCGTCTAAAATTGCTACCAAAGCACATTCAGGAATATCTAATCCCTCTCTCAACAAATTAATTCCTACAAGAATATCAAACACCCCCATTCTCAAATCTCTTATGATCTCAATTCTTTCCAGAGTATCAATGTCAGAGTGCATATATCTTACTTTAAGACCATTTTCGTGGAGGTACTCAGTAAGATCTTCAGCCATTTTTTTTGTTAGTGTTGTAGCAAGAACTCTATATCCTTTTTTTACAATCTCTTTTGCCTCGTGCATAAGATCATCAACTTGAGTTTTGGCTGGTCTTATTTCAACCGGTGGGTCTATTAAACCTGTTGGCCTAATGATTTGGTCAATATATTTATTGTTTGTTTGTTTTAACTCCCAAGGTCCTGGGGTAGCAGAGACAAATACAGTTTGTGTCCTCATTAAATCCCATTCTTCAAATTTCAAAGGTCTATTATCCATACATGAAGGGAGTCTAAACCCGTATTCGGCTAACGTACTTTTTCTTGTACGGTCACCTTTATACATTCCGTTTAATTGAGGGACTGTTACGTGACTTTCGTCTACAAATATAATTGTATTATCTGGAAAATACTCAAACAAAGTAGGAGGAGGTTCACCAGCTTTTCTTCCTGACAAAAATCTTGAATAATTTTCTATCCCTGCACAAGTTCCGGTAGCTTCAATCATTTCTAGATCAAACTTAGTTCGTTCTCTTAATCTTTGTTCCTCTAAAAGTTTATTATTTTCTCTATGTTTTTTTAAAGTCTCAGCTAACTCAGATTTTATTTGTCTGATTGCTTGCTCGATAGTAGGCTTAGGGGTTATATAATGACTATTAGCGTAAATTTTTATTATTGAGTAATCATTTGTCTTGTCTCCAGTAAGCGGGTCAAATTCCTCAATTTTTTCCAATTTATTTAAATTAAAACTAATTCTCCAAGCTCTGTCTTCTAAGTGTGATGGAAAGATCTCTAAATTTTCTCCTCTTACCCTAAAAGTTCCTCTAAAAAAATTTTGATCATTTCTTTTGTATTGTAAGTTTATAAACGCTCTAATTAAATCGTCTCGCTCGTACTCATAATTTTTCTTAAGAGTAATAGTCATTTTCGAGTACGCCTCCACAGAACCTAAACCATAAATACATGATACACTCGCAACAATAATTACATCGTCTCTTTCCAACAAAGATCTTGTCGCCGAGTGTCTCATACGATCAATTTGTTCATTTATTGAGGCTTCTTTTTCTATGTAAGTATCAGATCTAGGAACGTATGCTTCTGGAGTATAGTAATCGTAATATGATACAAAATATTCTACAGCATTATCAGGAAAAAAACTTTTAAACTCTCCGTACAATTGGGCAGCCAAAGTTTTGTTTGGTGCTAGAATTAAAGCTGGTCTATTAGCCTTTTCGATAACTTTTGCCATTGTAAACGTTTTACCTGATCCCGTGACCCCTAAAAGCACTTGTTCTTGTTTGTTATCTTTTAAGTTTTTTAATATTTGCTTTATGGCCTCTGGTTGGTCGCCGCTAGGTTGAAAATCACTTTTGATTTTAAAGTTAATACCTCCCTCTAACTTCTTAATTTTTTTTGAGTTATTAACTTCTAGATCAGCTAATTTTTCTTGATAAGTATTTTGCATTTTGTGTTAATAATAAATTAATTATATTATAAATTTCAATGAGCATAGTTTCCAATAGTTTAAAACGTATAAAACCGTCGCCTACAATAGCAGTTACCTCAAAAGCAAGGGAAATGAGAGCTGCCGGAAAGGATGTTATAGGTTTAGGGGCCGGAGAGCCTGATTTTGATACCCCAGACAATATTAAAGAAGCAGCAATAGAAGCGATTAGAAAAGGGGATACAAAATATACTGCAGTGGATGGAACCCCAGCTCTAAAAAAAGCTATCCAAGCAAAATTTTCTAGGGAAAATAATTTATCATACGAGCTTGATCAAATTTCAGTTGGAACTGGTGGAAAGCAGGTTTTATATAATGCTTTTATGGCAACCATAAACAAAGGTGATGAGGTAATTATTCCAGCCCCTTATTGGGTTTCTTACCCCGACATTGTTTTGTTAGCTGGGGGAAAACCCAAAATTATAAAGTGCGATGAAAAAAATAATTTTAAATTAACACCAGAAAAATTAAAAAAAGTAGTTTCAAAGAAAACAAAGTGGATAATTATAAACTCGCCATCTAATCCTACAGGCTCTGGTTATACAAAAGATGAGATAATAGCTTTATCGAAAATTTTAATAAAATATAAAAATTTATATATTTTAAGCGATGATATTTATGAACATATTACTTATGATGGTTTTAAATTTTTTACAATTGCGCAAATTGAAAAATTAAAAAACAGAACTTTAACCATGAATGGAGTTAGCAAATCTTATTCAATGACTGGTTGGAGAATAGGTTATGCTGCAGGTCCAAAAGAAATAATTAAAGCGATGGCTAAAATTCAATCCCAATCAACTAGTAATCCTACATCTATAAGTCAAGCAGCTGCAGTCGAGGCTTTAAACGGGACACAAGACTTTATTTCAGAAAGATCAAATTCTTTTAAAGAAAGAAGAAATTTTGTTGTTGATAGTTTAAATAATATAAAAGGTATAAGCTGTTTAAGTCCTGAAGGAGCTTTTTATGTTTTTCCAAACTGTAAAAAATTACTAAACAAGAAAACAAAACTAAAAACCGATAAAGATTTTGTAGAAAAACTGTTAGAAAAAGCTGAGGTAGCTGTGGTTCAAGGTTCTGCCTTTGGTTTAGACGGCTACTTTAGGATATCTTACGCTACTTCAATGGAAAATTTGAAAAAGGCAATGAAAAGAATTAAAAGTTTTTGTGATAGTCTTAATTAGACTCGGATAGATATTTTTCAGCTTCAAGTGCTGACATACAACCCATTCCAGCGGCGGTAACAGCTTGTCTAAAAATTTTATCCTTTACATCTCCTGCAGCAAAAACTCCCGGAATATTCGTTTCAGTAGAGTCAGGTTTTGTTATTAAATACCCTTCTTTGTCCATTTTAAGTTGATCTTTAAATAAAGATGTAGCTGGATCATGACCTATAGCAATAAATAAACCGTCAACTTTTAGATCTTTTACTTTATTATCTTTTACATTTTTAATTTTTAATGCATTAACAGTTTTCGGCTCTTTAGTGCCAATAACATCCTCAACTACTGTATCCCATATAATTTCTATTTTCTTATTAGATTTTAATTTTGCTTGAAGCATTTTTTCTGCCCTAAGTTCGTTTCTCCTATGTATTAAATAAACCTTTGAAGCAAATTTAGTAAGAAACATTGCTTCTTCAACAGCAGCATTTCCTCCTCCAACAACAGCTACTTCTTTTTCTTTAAAAAAAAATCCGTCACAAGTAGCGCATGCCGAAACCCCAAATCCTCTAAACTCTTGCTCAGATTTTAGATTTAGCCATCTTGCTTGTGCTCCTGTTGAAATTATAAAACTATCTGCAGTGTAAACCTGACCACTATCACCTGTTGCTGTAAAAGGTTTTTTTGTTAAGTCTACTTTGCTAATATGATCTTGTATCATCTCTGTTCCCACGGCTTCTGCTTGGCCTTTCATTTCGTCCATAAGCCATGGTCCTTGAATCACTTTTGAGTATCCAGGGTAATTTTCAACATCTGTAGTTGTAGTTAGTTGTCCTCCAGGTTGAGAACCATGAACAAGTATTGGTTTAAGCATAGCTCTAGCCGCATAAATAGCCGCTGTATAGCCAGCAGGACCGGATCCAAGAATTAACACTTTTGTATGTTTTGTTGATTTATTATTCATTCTGTCAAGGTATATAGTAACTAATGTTAGAATTAAAAGCACTTCTTTTAACGCAAGGTATGCACGGCATGGTTAGTCAAGTAGAGGGATTAGCTAAAGCTTTGGGTCTAAGTTATAAACACCAGAAAATTGAATTAAAATCTTTTTGGAATTTTATTCCGCCAAAAATCAGCCCAATATCAGAGAAATTGGTAAAAAATAAGTTCGTATGTGATTGTAAAGTTATTATATCTTGTGGAAGAAAAAGCGTGATACCGTCAATAGCTTTAAAAAAAAGATTGGGCAATCAAATTTTCAATATTCATATTCAAGATCCTAAAGTTTCTTTTGAACACTTTGATCTTATAATAAGTCCAGAGCACGACAATTTAAAAGGAGAAAATATTATAAATACAACAGGAGCTATTCATTATCTAAATAAAAAAGAAATTAACGATAACTCAAAATATCTTGGAATTGAGAAAGATAAGAGAAGAGAACTAGTTGCATTTATAATCGGAGGTCCGAATAAATATTATAAATATTCAGAAAAACAAATTCATGAACTTTTTAACAAAGTTAAGACTTTATTTACTCCAGATAAATTTAAAATTATTGTAGTTCCATCTTATAGAACTCCTGAAAATATTTTAAAAATAGCATTTAACACCTTTAGTATTAATCATCATGTAGTAAAAAGTATTGATAAAAAAGCTTATCTTTCTGCATTAGCGACTTCAAATTATATAATTGTAACATGCGACTCCACGTCAATGATTTCAGAAGCTGCAATGACTGGAAAACCTGTTTATATTGCTATGATGAAGTCTTTTAAGCCAACTGGAAGATTTAAAAAATTTTATTCACAATTGAAAGATTTAGGTATAACAAGAGAGTTGGAAGATAGAGTTGAAAGTTGGAGTTACAATAGTTTAAACGAAGTAAATAGAATTGCTCCAATAGTAAAAGCAAAAATGAAAAAAAATGGAATTATTTAAATCTTTAGAGAGTAGAACAAAATTATATACTGACCCTTTCAAACATTTTGAAATCAATAAACCGTTAACACAAAATGCAATTGACGAAATATGTAATGCAGAAATAGCTGATCCTAGAAAACAAAATTTAAATTATGACGGCACTAGAGCTCTTGATGGAGGAGAAGGGGGCTTCAGACCTGGAATTAAAGATGGTGGCAAAGCAAAAAAACTCAGATGTTATGTTACTAAAGAAAACTCCACACAATTTCCAAATTTAACAAAATTTATTGAAGAATTAAGATCACCTGAAGTTTATAAAAAAATTGGATCATTAATTGGAAAGGATTTAAGTAATTCTTTTGTAAGACTAGAGGTAATTTGTGATCGAGAAGGATTTTGGCTTAAACCTCATTGTGATATTGAAGAAAAATTAATGTCTTCAATAGTTTTTGTAAATTTACACAATGAATCGGAAAATCTAGGAACTGATTTTTATGATGCAAAATTAAATAAAGTTAAAACAGTCCCTTATAAACATAATTATGGATATTTCTTTACAAGTGGACCAAACACTTGGCATGGAATGGAAAAAAAAGAGATTAGAAAAGAAAGAAGATGCATCCAAATAAACTACGTTACTTTCAAGACTGACTGGAAAGTAAACAGCTAGATATCTTGCAAAGAAGTTACATTAATATCTTTCAATTTCAGAGATTTTATACCTTCCAAACAAACTTTAGCCGTGGACATATTAGTGCAGTAAGGAACCTTGTTAGCTAAAGTAGCTCTTCTTAACGCCACAGCATCACTCAACTGCGCTTCACTGTTTCCTCCTCCAGTGTTTATAACCAAAGCTATTTTTTTAGCATTTAAAACATCTACAATATGTGGGGAACCCTGATTAACTTTGTTTATTTTTTTACATTTAATTCCATGCTGTTTTATATAATCAGCGGTACCTCTAGTTCCACAAAGTTTAAAATCTAACTTAACTAATTGTTTTGCTAATTGTACACCTTCTTTTTTATGACTATTTTTCAAAGAGATAAAAGCTAAACCTTTTTTAGGAAGGGAGTTTGAGGCCGCAATTTGACTTTTAGCAAAAGCCATACCAAAATTTTTATCAAAACCCATAACTTCACCTGTTGATTTCATTTCTGGCCCAAGTAAAAGATCGCTGTTCGGAAATTTGTTGAATGGAAAGACAGCCTCTTTTACTGCAAACATATCTTTTGTTTTACTTTTTAAATTGAACTTTGATAATTTTTCTCCTGCCATTACTCTTGAGGCTATCTTAGCAAGAGGTAAATTTTTCGCCTTTGAGACAAATGGTACAGTCCTACTAGCTCTTGGATTGACCTCTATTACATAAATCTCATCTTTTTTAATTGCATATTGAACATTCATGAAACCTTTTACTTTAAGAGCTAACGCCAATTTTCTTGTTTGATTTTCAATTTCTTTAATTAAATAAGGTTTAATTGATACAGGAGGCAGACTACATGCCGAGTCACCAGAATGTATTCCAGCTTCTTCAATGTGCTGCATTATGCCGGCTACAAAAACATTTTTACCATCTGATATTGCATCAACATCAACTTCCATTGCATTATCAATAAACTTATCAATTAAGATTGGATTTTTTTCGGCAACTTTAAATGCTTCTTTTACAAAGTTTTTAAGTTGACTTTTTTCATGAACAATCTCCATTGCTCTTCCACCTAATACGTAAGATGGTCTTACCATCAAAGGCAAACCAATCTTATCTGCAATTTCAATCGCTTGAGAAAAAGTCCTAGCTATACCACTCTCAGCCTGATTTAAATTAAGTTTATTTAAAAGATTTCTAAATCTATTTCTATCTTCTGCAAGATCGATTGAAGAATATTGAGTTCCTAAAATTGGAAGCTTGTTTTCGTGTAAAAATTTTGCAAGTTTAATTGGAGTTTGCCCTCCAAATTGAGTAATAACACCTTTTACATTACCTTTTGATTTTTCTCTTTTAATTATATTGTAAACATATTCATCTACTAAAGGTTCAAAATATAATCTATCACTTGTATCATAATCTGTTGAAACGGTTTCTGGGTTACAATTCACCATTATAGTTTCATATTTAGCTTCCTTTAGAGCAAAACTAGCTTGGCAACAACAATAATCAAACTCTATACCCTGACCAATCCTATTAGGGCCCCCACCCAGAATTATAATTTTATCTCTGTTAGAGGGATCAGCCTCACATTCTGAATTAGAGGAGAAATTTCTTTGATAAGTAGAATACATGTATGGCGTGAAAGATTTAAATTCTGCAGCACAAGTATCGACTTTTTTATAAACTGGTATAACCTTTAAAGCAGTTCTTTTCTTTCTAATTAAAGACTCTGAAGTACTCGTTAGTTCAGATAATTTTTTGTCAGAGAACCCTATCGACTTTATATAGTTAAACTCATTGAAAGTTTTAGGAAGACCTTTTTTCTTTATTCTAATTTCACTCTCTATGATTTCTTTTATTTGATTTAAAAACCAAGGATCAATTTTCGAAAGCCTATTTATATCTTTTAAATTTATTTTTTTTCTTATAGCCTCTCCAACAAGTAAAATCTTATTTGGAATATTTTCTTTAAGTTTTTTTCTAATTTGTTTCGTATTTAAATTAAATATTTGGTCTAATCCTGAGAAACCTGTTTCTAGAGATACCAAAGCTTTTTGAAGAGACTCTTTAAAATTTCTACCAATAGCCATTGCCTCTCCCACAGATTTCATTGATGTACCTAAAACTGCAGCTGAAGAGGGAAATTTTTCAAAAGTAAATCTTGGGATTTTAGTGACTACGTAGTCTATTGTGGGTTCAAAAGATGCGGGTGTAACTTTCGTAATTTCATTTTTTAATTCATCTAATGTGTAACCAACAGCTAACTTTGCTGCAACTTTTGCTATTGGAAAACCTGTGGCTTTTGAAGCTAGCGCTGATGATCTTGAAACCCTAGGGTTCATCTCAATGATTACCATTCTTCCATTTTTCGGATTTATTGCAAATTGAACATTTGAACCCCCGGTTTCTACGCCAATTTTTCTTAAGCAAGCTATAGAGGCGTTCCTCATTACCTGATACTCTTTGTCGGTTAAAGTAAGTGCTGGAGCGATAGTCACCGAGTCCCCAGTGTGAATTCCCATCGGATCTAAATTTTCTATTGAACAAATTATAATGCAATTGTCATTTTTATCTCTGACAACTTCCATCTCAAATTCTTTCCAACCCTCTAAACACTCTTCAACTAAGACTTGATTGACAGGTGACTCGTGAAGTCCATTTTTTATTATCTTATAAAAATCTTTTTTATTTTTTGCGATACCACCTCCCAAACCCCCAAGAGTAAAAGCTGGTCTTATAATAGCTGGTAATCCGATCTGCTTTAATACTTTTGAAGATATATTAAAATTATTTACAATTTTTGATTTGGGAAGATCTAAACCAATCTCTATCATATTTTTTCTAAACTTTTTTCTATCTTCAGCATTGGATATAGCTTTAGAGTTTGCACCTATGAGTTCAATTTTGTATTTTTTTAAAATTCCCTTTTTTTCTGCCTCCATTGCTAAATTTAAAGCAGTTTGACCACCCATAGTTGGCAAAATCGCATCAGGTTTTTCTTTGATAAGAATTTTTTCAAGAACTTCTATTGTTATAGGTTCAATATAAGTTTTATCAGCAACATTTGGATCTGTCATAATCGTTGCAGGGTTTGAATTAATGAGAATTACTTTGAACCCTTCATCTTTTAAAGCTTTACAAGCCTGAGTGCCTGAATAATCAAACTCGCAAGCTTGCCCAATAATTATTGGCCCTGCACCTACAACTAAAATTTTTTTAATATCTTTTCTTTTTGGCATTTTTTTTCATACTCTTCACAAATTTATCAAATAAATAAACGCTATCCTGAGGACCAGGGTTGGACTCCGGATGATATTGAACTGAGAAAACAGGTTTATTTTTCAACTCGATACCCTCAATGCTGTTGTCAAATAAAGACTGGTGAGTAACTCTTATATTTTTAGGCATACCTTTTTTTACTACTTCAAATCCGTGATTCTGACTTGTGATTTCAACATTACCCTCAATTAAATTTTTAACAGGATGGTTAGCTCCTCTATGCCCTAATTTCATTTTTTCTGTCTTAGCACCAAGTGCCAAAGCTAAGATTTGATGGCCCAAACAGATTCCAAATAATGGTAACTTTTTTTTGATTAATTTTTGAATTATCGGTATTGCATATTTCCCTGTCGCTGCGGGATCTCCGGGTCCATTTGATAAAAATATTCCATTAGGTTTGAGTTTTAGAATATCTTCTGCACCTGTTTTGCATGGCACGATTGTAACTTTACAATTAAAATCTGAAAAATATCTTAAAATATTTTTCTTTATTCCATAATCTATAGCTACCACATGTAATGTTTTCTTTTTATTTTTTAAAAATCCATTTTCCTTTTTCCACGTTTTATAATCTCTCCATAAATAATTTTTTTTAGTAGTCACCGTTTTTGCTAAATCTAAATTTTTAAGGCCACTCCATTTATTAGTGATTTTAATTAATTTTCTTATATTTAATTTATTTTTGTTGTAAAAAGATATCGTCCCCTTAGGAGCACCTTTATCTCGAATTATATTTGTTAAATTTCTAGTATCAATTCCAGTGATACCTACAATTTTATTTTTTTTTAACCATTGATCTAAATGTTTTAAAGATCTGTAATTTGATGGATGTGTTATCTCCGTATTTATTATTACACCTTTAGTCCAAATTTTGTCAGACTCGTGATCTTCTTTATTAGTTCCAACATTTCCAACGTGCGGAAAGGTAAAATTTATAATCTGATCAGCATATGAAGGGTCGGATATAATTTCTTGGTAACCAGTAATAGAAGTATTAAAACATACCTCACCAGTTGCAGTGCCTTTGTAACCTAAACCAACGCCTTTAAAAAACTTGCCGTTTTGAAGAACTAGAATAGCTGTGGAATCGATCTTTTTAAGATTTTTAATAGAGTTTATATTTTGACCAATCTTCTTCAAATACAACTCATAAGTTAAAGTAAAAAACTTATAAACATGATTTTGCGCAACATATGAAATAGATTTAAAATCGTCAAGAAAGTTCTTTTTATTTTGTATAAGAATTGTGATTAAAATAAATTCCCATATGTCTCTAAAAAAACAAATTGAAGATAAGCTAAATAGCGCTTTAAAAGCTAAAGATAAAAACACTTACCCCACTCTTAGACTCATTGTCTCAGCTATTAAAGATGCAGAAATAGCGGGACGGTCAAAAGGAAATAAAGAGTTAAAAGATAGCGATATAGTTTCATTACTAAAAAAAATGATAAAACAAAGAAACGAGTCATGCCAAGTTTATAAAAAAGCTGGTCGAAATGAACTTTTAGAAAATGAAACAAAAGAAATTGAAGTAATAAACAATTTTTTACCAAAACAGTTGAGTGAGGAAGAAACTAAAAAAATTTGTGAGGAAACAATAAAATCTTTAGGAGCTTCTTCAATGAAAGATATGGGAAAAATTATGGGTACATTAAAATCTAAACATTCAGATAGCTTAGATTTTTCAAAAGTGAGTATAATTTTAAAAGGACTTTTAAAATAAAAATGAAATATCCAAAAGAATATCTTAATGAAATAAAATTGAGACTAAAAGTTTCTCAAGTTGTGGGAAAAACTGTTCAATTAAAAAAAAGAGGAAAAGAATTTGTTGGTTTATCACCATTCAAAAATGAAAAAACTCCATCATTCACTGTAAACGATGAAAAAGAATTTTACCATTGCTTTAGCACTGGTGAACACGGGAACATATTTGATTTTTTAATGAAGACAAAATCAATAGGTTTTGGAGAAGCTGTTAAAACTTTAGCCTCAGAAGCTGGTATGCAACCTTATAGATTTTCAAATTTTGATCAGAAAAAAGATTTAAGATTTCAAACCTATAAAAAAATTTTAAACGATTATTCAAATTATTTCAGTCAGAAACTATTTGATGAAACTAACAAAGAGGCATTAGATTATCTTTATAATAGAGGGCTTAATAGAAACATTATAGAGGAATTTAATTTAGGATATGTACCATGGAAAAATAGTTTTTATGAAGATTTATTAAAAAAATATTCAGAGGAAGAAATAAATACGACAGGTCTTTACTTTAAGAATGATAAAACTGGAAAATTTGTAGATAGGTTTAATTCAAGAATCATTTTTCCTGTAAACAACATTACTGGCGATACAATCGCTTTCGGTGGACGAATTATTAGAGATAGTAAACTTGCTAAGTATATAAACTCTCCAGAAACAGAATTTTACAAAAAAGGAAATGTGATTTTTAATTTAGATAAAGCGAAAGACAAAAGATCTGAAACTGATGATGTATTAATTGTTGAAGGATATATGGATGTTGTAAGCGTTTACGCTTCTGGATTAAAAAATGTTATTGCTAACTCAGGTACTGCTCTTACAGAAAGACAAATTAATTTGATTTGGAAATTTTTTTCAAACCCAATCATTTGTTTAGATGGTGATGAAAGTGGTCAAAAAGCTGCTGAAAGAATTGCTGAAAGATTATTTCCGTTAATAAACGAGAATAACAAAATTTATTTTTCTATAATGCCTGATGGTCAAGACCCAGATGATTATATCAAAAATAATGGAAAAGAAGGTTTGATAAAATTACTTAAACAAAAAGAAATAATTCAATCTTTTATTTGGAATTATCAATTGAATAAAATCGATAGAAATAATCCATATGAAGTTTCAAAGTTCGAAAAAGAAATAAAAAAATTATCCTACTCTATTCAGGATGAAACTTTGAAAAAGTACGTGATTGAAGATTTTCTAGAAAAAATTAAGAAATTAACTCCTATTCAAAATTCAAAACTTAATTATAAATATTATAATTTTAAAAAAAAAAAAGATTATAAAATTTTAGAGGAAACCAAAATTTTACATCACAAACGTAAAAATTTCTCTAAAATAGAAATTATCGAATTTTCTATTTTGTTCGTAATTTTGAACTACTTTGATATAGCTTTAAAAAAAATTGAAGAATTATCAAAAATAAATTTTATTAATGACAAAAATGAGAATTTAAAAAATGAAATAATTAGTAATCTAATCGAGGAAAATAATATAGAGTCTTTAGGTTCTGAAATTTACTCAAAAAACGATAAAGTTATAAGTGAGATTAATGAGAATTCTAACATCCAACTAATTACTAAAAATAAAAGTGAAAAAGAAATTTCGGACTTACTTGACGAATTAATTCAGGATTACAAAGATCAAAGAAATCTTAAAAAAATAGAATCTCTAGAACAAAAATTAATCAACAACTTAGATGAAAACTCATATTCAGAACTTATCAAGCTTAAAAGCCAAATAAATAGGGAATAAAAAAGTATAGATTTTTTTGACTTAGTCATTATATATAACTCTCATTTCTTTTATGGCTGAAAAACTTATTACAAAATCTTTTGAAAGACTTTTAGATAAAGGTAAACATAGAGGTTTTATTACTTACGAAGAGTTAGGAAAGTCTTTAGGCAAGCGTAACAGCACTAATGATAATATTGAGAAAGCTCTTATAATTTTAGTTGATGAAAAGATAACTTTTGTTGAAAAAAAATCACAATATCAATCAAATAAAAAGAAAGAACCATCTACCACTAGCGAGGAAAAGACCTCAGAAAAAAGTGATGATCCAATTAGAATGTATCTCAGAGAGATGGGTGGTGTTGAGCTTTTATCTAGAGAAGGTGAAATTGCAATAGCTAAAAGAATAGAGGCAGGGAAAGATGTGATGATTAATGCATTAACACAAAGCCCTTTAGTTGGAAAAAAAATTTTTGAATGGAAAGAGCAAATTGAAAATCAACAATTATTAGTTAGAGATATAATTGATATAGACTCAACATATGAAGATTTTGAAGCACTTGATGACGATGATGAATTGAAAATAAATAAAAAAGCTAAAGAAAAAAAAGAGAAAAAACTTACCGAAGAAAAAGATGAAAAAACTGGAGAAGAACCCCAAGTTGATGATGATGAGTTTAATGTTTCTTTGGCTAAAATGGAGGAGGAAATTAAACCAAAGATAATTAATATTTTGGATTCTTTAAACAAAAATTATTCCAAACTTCAAAAATATCAAAAAGAAAAATTAGAGTGTGTTTTAAATTCTAAAGAGCTTTCTATTTCGAAAAATAAAAATTTTAAAAAAATTCAAGAAATACTAGTTGACAACTTTAAAAACCTTCAACTAGCCCCTCATGTTGTTGAAGAATTGGTTCAAGCACATTATAAAGAGAATAAAAAAATTGTATCTTTAGAGGGTGTGTTATTGAGATTGGCGCTTGATAATAAAATTTCAAGAGAGGAATTTATAAAATATTATATTGGAAATGAAATCAATCCAAAATTTGAATCTTTTCTAAAAGAAAACCCAACGTGGAAAGCATTCTTTAAAAAATATAAAAAAGATTTTTCAGAGATTAGAGATAGATTAATTGAATTTAGTAAAAAGATTGGTTTATCAGTTGGTGAATTTAAAAAACTTGTAAGCAGAATTCAAAAAGGTGAACGGGAGTCAAGAATAGCAAAAAAAGAAATGGTTGAAGCCAATTTAAGATTAGTTATCTCGATTGCAAAAAAATATACTAACAGAGGTTTGCAGTTTTTAGATTTAATACAAGAGGGAAATATTGGCCTGATGAAAGCTGTAGATAAATTTGAATACAGAAGAGGTTATAAATTCTCAACCTATGCCACTTGGTGGATTAGACAGGCGATTACAAGATCAATAGCTGATCAAGCTAGAACTATTAGAATACCGGTACATATGATAGAGACAATTAATAAAATTGTGAGGACACAAAGACAAATAATGAGTGAGTTTGGAAGAGAGCCAACTCCTGAAGAGTTAGCAAAAAAACTTGCAATGCCGCTTGAAAAAGTGAGGAAAGTTTTAAAAATTGCAAAAGAACCAGTATCTTTAGAGACACCGGTCGGCGATGAAGAAGATAGTAGTTTAGGAGATTTTATAGAAGATAAAAATGCTTTACAGCCTTTAGATACTGCTATTCAATCAAACTTAAGTGAGTCAACAACAAAGATTTTGGCATCTTTAACTCCTAGAGAAGAAAGAGTATTAAGAATGCGTTTTGGTATTGGGATGAATACAGATCACACCTTAGAGGAAGTCGGTTTACAGTTCTCAGTTACTAGAGAAAGAATTCGACAAATTGAAGCTAAAGCACTCAGAAAACTTAAGCATCCAAGTAGATCAAAACAGTTAAAAAGTTTCCTGGAAAAATAATTAATTGTGATATAAGTGTTAGTGTATTGGGCCTGTAGCTCAGTTGGTTAGAGCAGTACACTCATAATGTATTGGTCCCAGGTTCGAGTCCTGGCGGGCCCACCAATTAATTGTTTACAAATTCTTCGAGCTTTTGAATTAGTACAATTATATCATTATTATTTGAAC
This sequence comes from uncultured Pelagibacteraceae bacterium, assembly GCA_902593905.1. Lineage (GTDB taxonomy): Bacteria > Pseudomonadota > Alphaproteobacteria > Pelagibacterales > Pelagibacteraceae > Pelagilacustribacter. Next base: position 371,534 of record CACJKF010000001.1, read on the forward strand.
TCAATATTGATGCAAATTCCTCTTTTTGAGTTCTAGCTAGGCTTAAACCTTCAACTATAAGATCTCTAATTAAGGGTTTGTCTGGATTCTTTGTATATATTCTCCAATCAATTTTGATTTCAGGACTTCCATCACTTGGACTTACTTTTGAATTCACGATCGTATAACTAGCACTTTTTTTTTCTGAGCTTGTAACTTCAAATTTGCTAGACGAGTAATCTGCAAGTCTTGAAGTTAGGCTTTTTAAAAAATATTTTTCAAACGTCGACTGATATTTAATTAGTTTATCTTTCTCTGCAGATTTTCGTAATTCTCCAAGTGTATAAAGACTTAATGCCTTAATATCTACATTTTCTAATGCAACTTTTTCAACAAAAATTTTTTTTTCTTCTTTAGTTAAGTTTTTGTCAGAAAGTTTATTAATCGCTTCTCCAACTAATTCTTTAACAAATTCTTCTGGATTAGAGCTATATCCATATAAAAATGAAGCATTCAAAATTATTATTGATGAAACTAGGAAAACAATTAATTTTTTCATTCTAAAATTATTTTAATTATCTAAATTTCCCCAGTCGTCCTGGCTATTTTTTGAATTATTAATTTTATTCTCTCTGTCTTGAAGGTAAATACTTTTGAATGAAGAGTACAAATCAATAGAGTTTTTTTCTAAACTATCAAAATTATTTATATTATTTGATCTAAAATCGACTGCTCCAGTACCTTTTACTGAATAGTAATCTAAACTATTTCCCGACAAACCGAACAATTCTTGCTCTCTAATAGTTATGTGTGCAAAAGGGTCAACAAATGTATCTGCAATTAAGCCAATAGTATCCCTTGCGGTTGAAGGACCAAGGATTGGTAAAACAAAATAACAACCTGGTCCAAAGCCGTATGCTCCTAATGTTTGACCTACATCCTCTTTAACAGGTTTTAAGCCAATTCTTTCAGCAGGATTTAAAAAACCTAAAATTCCTAAAGTTGTATTTACAAGAAAACTACCAGTAGCGTGACCCGCATCTTTAAAATTACCTTGTAATATAGAATTTGGTATCGAAAGAAGGGTTGAAATATTTGAAGTAAAATTACCAGTACCTTGTTGGATCGGCGTTGGTAATTTATTATAACCTTTTGCTAATGGTTCTAGGATTATGTCATCAAAGGCCATATTAAATTTAAAAATACCCCTACTTACCCCTTCAAAGCACTCTTCAGCAGCTTTAACTTTTGGAACGTTAAAACCTAAAAAGATTAAACAAATTAGAATTATAAAGTTTTTTTTAAACATTATTTTATTACTATGCTATATATATATATTTATTATATAATCTATAAATAAATGTACTCAAAATAAGTATTTTTGGTGTTTTTAACCAAATTTATCTTAATAATATGAAAAAGACTTTTGATTTTTCTCCTAATTTTTCAAAAAAAAATAGATCTAAAAATTCGATCAAATTTGTAGTTATTCATTATACAGGAATGCAATCAGAGATTGAATCTATTAAACGTCTTAAAAAGAAAAGTTCAAAAGTAAGCTGTCATTATTTAATAAATAAAAAAGGAAAAGTAATTCAAATGGTTAAAGAAAATAATATTGCTTGGCATGCCGGGAAATCTAAATGGAAAAATTTTAAAAATTTAAATAAGAACTCAATTGGAATAGAGTTGACAAATAAAGGTCATAAGCATGGATATGAAAACTTCTCAAAATTACAAATTCAATCTTTAGTCTCTCTATGCAAAGAACTTAAAAGAAAATACAAAATTCCTACGCATAATTTTTTAGGTCATTCAGAAATTGCACCTTTAAGAAAACTGGATCCCGGAGAGAAGTTTCCATGGCAGAAATTAAGTAAGTTTAAAATAGGAGTTTGGTTTAATGATGAAGATTCTATAGCAAAAAAAACCAAAAAAAGTGAATTTAAAAATTTATTTTTCAAAAACATTTATAAAATTGGCTACAGATACTTTCAAATTTCTAAAAGACGAAATCAAGACAGAAAAATAATTAAAGTTTTTCAACAAAGATATTTGCCAAAAAAAGCAAATGGTAAAATAGACAAAAAAACCTATGAAATTAGCGCTTATTTAGCTAATAAATTTGCTTGAAAAAATATTAATTATTAAATAAAAGCAAAAGGCCAGATAATCGGATAGTCGCTATTTTGAATAAAATAGAGGAAAGTCCGGGCTCCATAAGGACACAGTGCCAGTTAATGACTGGCGAGGGTGACCTCAGGGACAGTGCCACAGAAAATAAACCGCCTGATCGAGGCAAGGGTGAAACGGCGAGGTAAGAGCTCACCGGTTTTTTGGTAACAAAAAACGCACGGCAAACCCCACTGGGAGCAAGGTTAAATAGAGGAGACATTGCATTAAATTGCTAAAAACAGTCTTTAGTTAGTCTTCTGGGTTAACCGCTTGAGCTTAAGTGTGAACTTGAGCCCAGATAAATGACATCTTCAATGACAGAACCCGGCTTATAGATTGTCTGGCAAAATTCTTAGATTTCGTTCTACTTTTGTACTAAATCAAAAATACAATCTATTGACTATTTTATAAAAACCCATACTATCCCAAATAATCCCATTATGGAGGGTGATTTGAAAATTGTAAGAAAAAAAAGGTTTTTAGGTAAATATGTTTTTATCGAGTTACGAAAACAAAATAGACAAGAAAGGTCGGGTCTCAGTGCCAGCAACGTTTAGATCACATTTAAATTCAATGGGGTATAATGGTTTTATAAGCTACCCATCTTTTAATCACCCTGCTTTAGAGGCTTGTTCTCAAGATAGAATTGAAAAACTGTCAAACACAATAGATTCACTCAACCCTTTTGAAGAAAAAAGAGATTTTTTTGCAACTTCAGTTTTATCTGAAAGTGAAAATTTGCAATTTGATACTGAAGGAAGGATTTCTTTGTCTGAAAAACTTTTACAGCATGCAAAAATTAAAAATAGTGTTTTGTTTGTCGGATTAGGAAAAACATTTCAAATATGGGAACCCAGCAATTTTCAAAAATTTAAAAGCTTTGCTAGAAAAAAAGCTTTTCAAAATAGATCTAATTTAAAATGGGAAAATAAACAGAAAGGGGAGTTGTGATGAGTATAAATGTTGGTGGCGGTGAGCTAAGAGAGTTAAAACCAAGAATATTAGTTATTGGTGTTGGGGGCGCTGGAGGAAATGCAATTAACGCAATGATAGAAGCTGGAATGCAAGGTGTAGAGTTTGTAGCCGTAAATACTGACGCTCAAGATTTAAAAATGAGTAAAGCCGATGCAAAAATACAAATTGGAATGAATTTAACAAAAGGTTTAGGAGCTGGAGCAAAACAAGATATAGGTCAAGCCGCAGCTGATGAATCTATTAATGAAATTATAAACTATATTCAAGGAAGCAATATGGTGTTTATTGCCTCTGGAATGGGAGGAGGAACTGGTACAGGAGCCTCTCACGTAATTGCAAAAGCAGCTAGGGAAATGAATATACTTACGGTTGGAGTAACAACTTTACCTTTTTCTTATGAGGGACCAAAAAGAATGAGAAGAGCAACAACGGGTCTAGAGGAATTAAAAAGACATTTGGATACTACAATTGTAGTCCCTAATCAAAATCTTTTTAAAATTGCAAATGAGTCGACAGGATTTGAAGAGTCTTTCAGTTTATCTAACGATGTTTTAAAACATGGTGTCCAAAGCATCACAGATCTAATGGTAAGACCAGGCATGATAAATTTAGATTTTGCAGATGTGGAGACAGTAATGAGCTCAAGCGGAAAAGCAATGATGGGCACTGGAGAGGCAGAGGGAGAGAATAGGGCAATGGCTGCAACTGAATTAGCATTAAATAATCCACTTATAGATGAATATACTTTGCAAGGAGCAAAAGGACTACTTGTAAACATAACGGGTGGAAGTGATATAAAGTTATTCGAAGTTGATGCTGCAGTTAATAAAATTAGAGCTGAAGTTGATCCCGAAGCGGAATTAATTTTTGGAGCTATTAAAGATGAAAATATGAATGGCAAAATAAGAGTTTCTATAGTTGCCACATCTTTAAGAGGTTCGACAGTCAATCCGGATCCTAGACCTATTTTAAATGTTGTTAATGGAACTCAGAGCAGAGTAAGCAATTTTTCTGACAATTTATTTTCTAAGAGCAACATAGATCAAAATATTGTTAGTTCAATAGACGGTGCAAACGCCCTCAAACTAGATGAAAGTCTTGAAATTAAAAATAGTGAGGATCAAAATGCGCTCATTGACAGCTTTGAAAGCAGCGAAGAAAACAAAATTATGGAGGAAAAATTAGCTCACACATCCCAGACTGATCAAATTCCTTCGGGTGTTTCTATAGAAAGTGCGTCTTATATTGAAAATAATTCAGAACTTAAAATTGAAAATGAGTCATTGAAAGATAAGTTAACTCAGCCTGAGACTAGTGAAAAAGAGTATACACCAAAATTATTTGCAGAGGATCAAATTCAAGACGATAATAACCAAAGCGATTTTGAAGAAGATTTAGAGTCCGATCAACTTTTTGATCAAGACGTAAATGAGGACGAAGATTTTGAAATACCAGCATTTTTAAGAAGACAAAAATTTTAATGATTAAGATTAATAATAATGAATACTCAAAAATCATCACTGGAGACATCCCATTTTCCAGTGATGGTGAGTGAGATAATACAAGTTTTATCGCCAACCAATGGCGGACTATTCGTTGACTGTACTTTTGGTGTAGGGGGATATTCTAAAGCGATCTTAAATTTTCCTAATACAAAAGTGATAGCCTTAGATAGAGATGAGTCAGCTTTCTTTTTTGCCAAAAAATTAAAAAAAAAATTTCAAAATAGATTTACATTCAATCAATTAAAATTCAGTCAAATAAGTACAGTATTAAATAATAATGAAAATGTTGATGGAATTATTTTTGATCTTGGGCTCTCCTCCATTCAGCTAAAAGATTTAACAAGAGGTTTTTCTTTTAATTCTAAGGAAAAATTGGATATGAAAATGGGTTTGACCGAAACGTCAGCCCAAGATGCTGTAAATAATCTTAGTGAAAATCAACTAAAACATATTATTAAAATTTTAGGTGAAGAAAAAGAAGCTTCAAAAATAGCAAAAAATATTGTTAAAGCCAGATCAAAAAAAAAAATTACAAGAGTAGATGAATTGACTAAAATTATCGAAAAAACAAAAAAAAAAAGTTATTCAAAAAAAATTAATCCAAGCACAAAGACGTTTCAGGCTTTAAGAATATTTGTGAATAAAGAAATCTCCGAACTCTTAAATGGCATCGTTAATGCTTCTAAATTATTGAAACCTGGTGGCAAAATCCTAGTCGTAAGCTTCCATTCTATTGAAGATAAAATTGTTAAATATTTTTTCACCAATTTTTCAAAAAATAAAGCTAATCCCTCAAGATATTTGCCGGAAGAAAATAATGATAAAATTGCTTTATTTGAGAAATACAAAAATAAAGTGATTAGACCCTCAAAAGTTGAAATTATAAAAAATAATCCATCTCGTTCTGCAAAATTAAGAATTGCAACAAGAAGCAAAAATAATTTTACAAGTCCTGATATTTTATTTCACAGATTTAAGAAATATTTAGAAATAGAGGATTACAATGTTTAAGGTAAGAATTTTAATATCAATAACAATTTTTTCAATACTATTAATTTGTACAGCAATTATTAAAAATCAGACTAGACAAATAGAAAAAAAAATTGATTTTCTTAGTAAATCAATTTTACAAAATGAGAAAGAATTAAACGAGTCTCAATTAGATTTTTCTTATTTAACTTCTCCATATATTCTTGAAAAGAAAATTAAACATTTGGACAATACTCAATATGTTACTATGGATTACTCGAAAATTTTTTTAAACGTCTCTAATTATATAGATCTTCAAAATAAACTTGTAATACAGGAAAATCCAAATGAGAAAAAAAAACAAAAAAAATAAGTCTCTTAAAACAAATCAAACTAGTTTTTATTTTGAAGATTATTTAGAAACAAATAAAAAAAATAAATCTTTTAAAAAAAAATTTTTGTTAATGGATAGAATTTATTTATTATTTTTTTTATTTTTTTCTTTAATCTTTATATTTAGTATTAGAATTATTAATATTTCATTAAATAAAATAGAAATACAAAACCAAGAACATATACAAAGTAACTTTTCTTTGCTGAGAAGGGACATTGTTGATAGAAACGGGACTTTAATATCTCGAAATATAAAATCTTTTCATGCTGCAGTTAACCCATCTCTTATTAAAAATAAAAATAATTTCTTAATTAAATTAAGGTTAAATTTTCCAGAATTACCAACAAAAAAAATTATACAAAATCTTGATGAAGGAAAATATTTTTATTTAAAAAAACGCATTAGTCAAAAAGAAAAAGAAAAACTTTGGAGTTTGGGAGAAAAGGGAATAATTTTTGAACCATTTCAATCACGAATTTATATACATTCAAATTTATTTAGCCATGTCATAGGTCAGGTTGATTATGATAATTACGGAATTTCAGGAATAGAAAAATATCTAGACAAAGAATTAAAAAATAAAAATTTAGCAAATAAACCTTTAAAATTAACATTAGATACAAATATTCAATATTTAATCAATAAAGAGCTAAAAAATTCTTTAAAAACTTTTGATGCTACTGGAGGTGGCGCATTACTCATGAACGTTGAAAATGGTGAAATTCTATCTTTAGTTTCTCTTCCTGACTTTGATATAAATGAAAGGGCTATTATTAAAGATAAAAAGTATATTAATAAAATTACCAAAGGTGTTTACGAGCTTGGATCAATTTTCAAAACTTTCACTTTAGCTCTTGCTTTAGATAATGATTTAGTAACTAGCCAAACAATAATTAAAAATATTCCACGATCTATACAATGTTCAAAATATAAAATATCCGATATAAAAGAATTTCCAAAAAACTTAACAGTTGAAGACATATTAATTAGATCATCAAATATTGGCACATTGTTAATTGCAAGAAAAATTGGGCAAGAGAAATTTCAAAAGTTCTTTGATAAAACAAAATTACTTGAAAGTCCAAATTTACAAATAGAAGAGGTTGGAAATCCACTAAGTTTTAAATGGAACAAATGTAAATTAGAAACTATCTCATTTGGACATGGTATTACAACTACCCCTTTGCAAGTAGTAACTGTTTACGCCGCATTAGTAAATGGAGGCAATATAATTAGTCCTAGTCTAATTAAAAGTGAGCCTCAGCAAAATTACGAAAAGCTAATCTCACAAAAAACAAGTGAAAATTTAAATTACATTCTAAGAAAAGTGGTAACAGATAAAGATGGGACTGCGAGCCTCGCAGACGTTCACGGATACTATGTTGGTGGAAAAACTGGAACATCTCAGAATTATCAAAATAAAAGTGAAAATTTAAATACTTTTATTTCTGTTTTTCCATCACAAAAACCGAAATATGCTTTATTAGTGATGCTTGAAAATCCTAAAGTCGCAAAAGATTTAATTTATAATTACAGAGGAGCAAAAATTAAAGGTACTAGAAATGAAGCTGGATGGAACTCAGTATATGTAGCGGGCAAAATAATAAAAAAAATCGGACCAATTTTAGCCATAAAGAGCGGAGATTTTAATCAACAATATGTTTCTAGAAAAGATAATTAAAAATCCTCAGAAAGAAAAAAAAAAAATTCGTGTAAAAGGATTAGAAATAAATAGTAAAAAAATAAAAAAAGGATACATTTTTTTTGCTATCAAAGGCCAAAAATTCAATGGTGAAAAATTTATAAATGAAGCAATAAAGAATGGCGCTATAGCAATAGTATGTGCAAAAAACTGCAAGTATAAGAATAAGAAAATTCCAATAATTAAAACAAACAAAATAAGACAATTATTAAGCGAAACCTCATCAAATTTTTATAAATCGAAACCTAAAAATATAATTGCTGTTACCGGGACTAATGGGAAAACCTCTGTAGCAGATTTGTTTTATCAAATCTTAAGTTTAAATAAAGTTCCCGTAGCAACCATTGGTACTTTAGGAGTAAAATATAAATCTAAAAAAATTAAGTTAAATTTAACATCCCCAGATACTATTAAGCTTCATCAAATACTAAATAAGATAAAAAAAAACAAAATAGAAAATGTTATTATAGAAGCATCTAGCCATGGTTTACATCAAAATAGGATTGATCATTTAAATTTAAAAGCTGGTATTTTTACTAATTTTAGTCAAGATCATCTTGATTATCATAAAACAATGCAATCTTATTTGAACTCTAAGATGATCCTATTTAAAAAGATTATTAAAAAGGGCAAAACAATTATATCTGATAGTTCAATTAAAGAGTTTTCACTATTAAAAAAAATTTCAAAAGAAAGAAATTTGCATTTAATTGACATTTCTGGAATTAAAAAAAAATTAATTAAAAATAAAAAACTAAAACTACATGAATTCCAATTTAAAAATTTATCAATGGCTATTGTAGCGGCTCAATTATGTAATTTAAAAGAAAGTAAAATTTACAACTCTCTTCATAAATTAAAAAATATTAATGGAAGACTAGAGTTAGTTAAAACTTTTAAAAATAATGTTAAGGTATTTATAGATTTTGCACATACACCTGATGCTTTGAAAAAATCATTGGAAGCATTGAAAAACTTTTATGGAAAAAATATTTCTTTAGTGTTTGGTTGTGGAGGTGATAGAGATTTTAAAAAAAGACCATTAATGGCAAGAATAGCAAGTTCAAATTGTAAAAAGGTTTACGTGACAGATGACAACCCAAGAAATGAAAGTCCCGAGAAAATTAGAAGAATTATCTCTAAAAATATTAAAAATCAAAATTGTTTTAATATTGGCAATAGAAAAAAAGCAATTTTAGCCTGCATTAAAAATGCAGAACCAAATGAAATTATTCTTGTAGCTGGCAAAGGTCATGAAGAAGAACAAATTTATAAGAATAAAATAATAAATATTTCTGATAAAAAAATAGTTGATAATATTTATCTTGATACAAAAAATAAATCACATAAAAAACTAACTTTTCATGAAAATCAAAAAATTATCTATGAAATTAAAAAAGGACTTAAAGTAGGTAATTTTCATGGAGTAGCGATAGATTCAAGGAAAATAAAAAAAGGCAACCTATTTTTAAGAATTAAAGGGTCAAACTATGATGGAATAAAATTTGCCGCTAAAGCGCTTGATAAAGGTGCAAAATATATTGTCTCCTCAATCATTTTAAAAAAATTTAAAAAAAAATTTATACAGGTAAACAATGAAATAAGCTTTCTTAATAATTTTGCAATTAAAAAAAGAAAAAATACAACAGCGAAAATTTTAGCCATTACAGGAAGTGCTGGAAAAACCTCTTTGAAAAATTTAATAAGAGAATTATTACAAAATTTTGGTGAAACGTCTTATTCTCCAAGATCTTACAACAACCATTTTGGTGTTCCCTTAAGTCTTTCTAATTTAAATTCGAAACATAAATTTGGTGTATTTGAAATAGGAATGAGTAAAGCAGGCGAAATCAATAAATTATCAAAACTTGTAAGGCCACATATTGGAATAATTACAAATATTGGAGAGGCTCACATTGAAAATTTTAAAAATTTAAATGGTATTGCTAAAGCCAAAGGAGAGATAATAAATAATATTGAAGAAGGAGGTTCTGTAATATTAAATAGAGATGATAAATTTTTTAACTACCTAGAAAAAAAAGCCAAATCAAGAAATTTAAGAGTAATTTCATTTGGTATGAACAAAAAGTCTAACATCTATCTAATCAAAAATTTTAAAAATAAAAAATTAGTTATTAAAGCAAATAATCAATTTATTCATTTAAAGATTAAAAATATAAATATTTATAACGTATTAGCATCATTGGCTGTTTTAATAGAATTAAATCTAGATTTTGGAAAAGTAATTAATTTGTATAATAGTTACGAACCAACTGAAGGAAGAGGTAAAATCTATAATATCAAAAGATATAAAAAAAATTTTAAATTAATAGATGAAAGCTACAACGCTAATCCACTATCTGTTAAAAATGCAATTTATAATTTCAATTTGATAAAAAAACAAAATTTCAAAAAATATTTACTTTTAGGGGACATGCTCGAACTTGGAAAAAAATCTGATTATTTACACAAAAATTTATCAAAAGTTATTAACAGCTCTGATATAGATAAAGTGTTTATTAAAGGCGATAAAACCTTAGTTACTTTTAAAAACATAATAAAAGAAAAGCGTGGAAATATTTTTCAACAAGAAGAAGATATAGATTTTACTTTAAAAAATATTATAGCTAATAATGACTATTTAATGATTAAAGGATCTAATGCTACTGGTTTAAATACTTTGAGCAGAAAGATTATAAAAGGTTACTAAATGTTATTTCATTTTTTCACATCACTAATTGATCAATATTCTTTTTTTAATGTTTTCAAATACCTTACTTTTAGAACAGGCTTATCAGTAATGACTTCCTTGATAATTGTGTTTCTAATTGGTGGTCCATTAATTAAATTATTTTCTGAGAAAATGATAACTGGCCCGATAAGACAAGATGGCCCAATTGATCATATAGTTAAAAAATCTGGCACGCCAACAATGGGTGGAGTAATAATAATAATTGGAATAATTTCTAGTACGTTGCTTTGGTCTGACCTTAGAAATATTTATATTTGGACATTAATATTTGTATCATTAAGTCTCGGGGCGTTAGGTTTTTTGGATGATATGCTAAAAATCAAATTAAAAAATTCTAGTGGACTTAAATCAAAATATAAATTTTCAGGCCAATTAATTATTGGTGCTCTGACATTATTAATTTTAATTAAATATTCCGACCATACTTATATTTATAATCTCTATTTTCCTTTCTTTAAAAATTTAATTATATACCTCGGATTATTTTTCATACCTTTTGGTTTATTTGTGATTATTGGAGCATCAAACGCAGTTAATTTAACGGATGGATTAGACGGATTAGCAACAGTTCCAGTAATGTTAGTAGCGTTATCATTTACATTAATTTCATATGTTGTAGGAAATACAATTTTTTCCGAATATCTCCAAATTCAATACATTCCTGACGTGGGTGAACTCTCAATTTTTTGTGGCTCTATTGTTGGAGCTTGTCTAGGTTTTTTATGGTACAACGCCCCTCCAGCAAAAATTTTTATGGGTGATACGGGTTCGCTTTCATTAGGAGGATCATTAGCAACAGTAGCGATAATAGTAAAACATGAAATAGTTTTAGCAATAATAGGAGGTTTATTTGTTTTAGAAACAGTTTCAGTGATTATCCAAGTTATATCTTTTAAGTTAACTGGAAAAAGAATTTTTAAAATGGCTCCTATTCATCACCACTTTGAAAAAAAAGGATGGGCCGAGTCTACAATAGTAATTCGTTTTTGGATCATAGCTATAATTTTAGCTTTAATAGGATTAGCGACTCTCAAATTAAGGTAGTTGATGACCCATAATAACATAAAAGATCTATCTTTTCTTGTTTACGGTTTAGGATTAACAGGAAAGTCTGTAGTAAATTTTTTTGAAAAAAAAAAAATTAAAAACTACAAAGTTTGGGATGATAAAAATAAAAATTTGTACAAAAACAAAAGACCCCATAATTTAAATAAGGCATTAAAAGAAGCAAACTTTATTGTCTTGAGTCCTGGAATTAGTTTAAAAAAATTAAAAAAAAATAACCAACTTATTAAATATAAGAGCAAGATTATAACTGATATTGATTTAGTCTTTTTATCAAAAAATTTTTTTAAAAGCATCATTGTTACAGGTACTAACGGAAAATCTACCACATGCAAAGTTTTAGATCACGTATTGAAAAAGAACAAATTTAAAACAATACTAGGTGGAAATATTGGGACTCCACTTCTTAATTTAAACATAAGAAAAAATAATTTTTTAATTATAGAGGCCTCATCATTCCAACTTGCCTATTCTAAATTTATATGTCCTGATTATGCAATATTATTAAATATTTCAAATGATCATTTAGATTGGCATGGAAATATGAAAAATTATATTAATTCGAAATTTAGACTTTTTAGCTTTCAAAAAAAACACCATTATGCTCTACTTAATGATAATCTTAAATTAAATTTTAAAAAAAGAAATTTTTTGGGAAAGTTAATAATCCCGAAATTAAGTGATTATAAAAAAATAAAGTCTAAAATTAATAATTCTTATCTTAAATTAAAAATAAATGATGAAAATATGTCATATGTTTTTAAACTTTCAAAATTACTTAAAATAAGTGAGAAGCTTTTTCTAAAATCACTAAATTCTTTTTCTGGCCTACCTCATAGATATGAAATTTTTTTAAAAAAAAAGAACTGTATTTTTATAAATGACTCAAAAGCTACAACATTTCAGGCAACTAAATATGCTTTAAAAAACACGAAAAACATTTTTTGGATAGTTGGGGGTTTGCCAAAAAAAAAAGACAAATTTGATTTTAAAAATCTTAAAAAAAATATTATTAAAACTTACATAATTGGAAAAAATACCCGTTTTTTTAGACATCAAATTCAAAATAAATTAAAATTCATAATTACAAAAAATTTAAAAAATTCAATAATACAAATTATTAGAGATATAAAATTTTTCAATAAACAATATAATACAATTTTATTAAGCCCTGCCTCAGCTTCATTTGATCAATTCTTAAATTTTGAAAAACGAGGAAATGAATTTAAGAAACTAAGTAATTTTTATGCAAAAAAATATATTTAAATTTAGCTATATTAATTATTGGCGCAATATAGACAAAAAAATTTTTTTTTGCTTTATAACACTCTTTTTTCTTGGATTGTTTTTTTCATTTTCTTCTACATCGTCTCTGGCAGGAGAACGCTTAAATAAAGACTTTTATTTTTTTTTTTCTAAGCATCTCATTTTTACTTTGCTTGCTTTAATAATCATGCTTTCTATATCGATGATAGAAACGTCTATTCTCAAAAGGTTTATTGTTCCTTTGTTTATAATTTCTTTTATTTTACTTGCTTTGGTGCCCCTAGTTGGTGTTGAAGTAAAGGGAGCTAAAAGGTGGCTAGATTTTTACTTTTTTAGATTACAACCAATTGAAGTTTTAAAACCTTTTTTTATTTTGGCCACAGTAAAAATTTTAACTTTAGAAAAATTTAAAAATACCCAAGTTAAATATCTTTTTAGCTTTTTATTATTGTCATCGGTTATAATTTTGTTAATCGATCAACCAGATCTAGGTCAAACTATTTTGCTTGTAGGAAGTTGGATTGCAACAGTTTTCATTTCTGGTGTAAGTTTTTTATATGTAATTGGTTTTTTTTCAGTTTTTTTAATTTTGATAAGTTCTTTGTTATATTTAATGCCTGAAAAATTTGGATATATTATTAATCGTCTTGTTTCGTTTATTGATCCTAGTAATGGAGATAAATTTCAATCAACTTCAGCTATGGATGCAATAAAACTTGGCGGTTTAACTGGACAAGGTATGGGTGAGGGTATTTTAAAAGAAAGCGTACCAGAGGCACACACCGATTATATTATTGCGATAATTTCAGAAGAATACGGTTCAGTTATTTCAATTATTATCATATCTATTTTTTTGTATATTTCTTTTAGAATTATAAAAAATTGTCTTAATCAAGAAGATCATTTGATAAAAATATCCTTATGCGGTCTAGCTACATTACTTATTTTTCAGACATTTATTCACGTCGGTGTAAATACTAACTTAATACCAACAACCGGAATGACATTACCATTTTTAAGTTATGGGGGGTCATCTTTAATTGGCAGCGCTATCCTTGCAGGAGTTATATTAAATTATACAAAAAATAGTACTTATCTGTATGAATAAAAAAATTAAAGCACTCGTAGCAGTTGGCGGAACTGGTGGCCATGTTTTTCCAGGTTACAATTTGGCAAACCATTTGAGTAATTCAAACTATAACGTGAAACTTGTGACTGATAGAAGAGGCTTGAAATTTATTAAAGATTTAAGAGATTTAAAGGTTTTTGTGCTTCCATCATCACCATTTATTAAAAAAAATATATTATCTATATTTTATTCAACTCTATTAATAATATATTCTGTATTTAGGTCTATCATTTTTTTAATTCAACAAAAACCAAATATTGTATTTGGTATGGGTGGCTATGCGTCTTTTCCAATCTGCGTAGCTGCTTATATATTGAAAATTAAATTTATTTGTTACGAAAACAACCTTGTAATAGGTAGGGCTAATAAAATTTTGTTACCTTTTGCTGAGAAAGTTCTTGTATCTTATAATGAAGTAGAGGGAATTCAAAAAAAGTATCTAAAAAAAGTAATTGAAATAGGCAATATAATTAAAGAAGAAATTATAAACTTATCTGATAATTTCAGAAAACCAGAAAGTATTAAAAAGTTAAATTTACTAATTCTTGGCGGTAGTCAAGCGGCAAAAGTATTTGCCGAGTCTCTTCCAAACATTTTCAGAAAATGCACAAACTATGGTATTTCTTTAAAGATTTATCAACATTGTTTACCTGATCAAAACGAAATGCTAAAATTATTTTATGAGAAACATAAAATAGATTATGAAATTTTTAATTTTAGCTATAATCTAATAGAGTATTTTTCTCAGACAAATCTAGCAATTACTAGATCTGGCTCATCAATGTTGGCAGAACTCACCAACGCTAATATACCATTTATTTCTGTACCATTGCCTTCTTCAGCAGATAACCATCAATTAAAAAATGCAATTTTTTATGAAAGAAAAAAATGTTCTTTTTTAATAGAGGAAAAGGATTTGAATGATAAATTGTTTTACCTTATTAAAGAAATTTACGAAAATAACTCAAAATTAGATGAAATAATAAAACAACAGAGACAATTTTCTGACAAAAAAGTCTACGAAAATATTAACAAGGTTTTAAAAGATCTCAATGATGAAAAAAATTAACTTAGGACAAAAAGAAATCATCCACTTTGTAGGCATAGGTGGAATAGGTATGAGTGGATTGGCCCAGATTATGAAAAATATGGGGTTTAGAATTCAGGGCAGCGATCAATTTAGAAATAAAAATACTGCAAGTTGTAAAAAAATTGGAATTAAAATTTTTATCGGTCATTCAAAAAAAAATGTTAAGAGTTCAACTATTTTAGTTAGATCATCAGCAATAAAAAATACCAATTGTGAGATTGAATATGCAAGAAATAAAAAAATTCCAATATACTCTAGAGCAGAAGTTTTGGCTGATGTAGTATCCTTAAAAAAAAATATTATTATTACTGGTTCTCATGGAAAAACAACAACTACATCATTAATATCAAGAATTCTTTCTGACCAAAAGTTAGACCCGACAATTATAAATGGAGGTGTAATTAATTCATTACAAAGTAATGCAAAATTAGGTGGCGGAGAATGGGCCATTCTTGAAGCCGATGAATCAGATGGAAGTTTTTTAAAGTTACCTATTAATTATTCTGTTGTTACCAATATAGATTATGAACACATTGATTACTATAAAAGTTTTAAAAACTTAGAATTATCTTTTAAAAAATTTATAGAAAAAACACCCCCCACGGGGAAATCAATAATTTGTATAGACAACAATAATTTAAAAAAGATATTAGGTAAAATTAAGAATAAAAATATTATTACTTATGGTGAAAGTAAAAATTCGGATTATAAAATTTCAAATATTCGCTATAAAGTGAATTTTAGTGTTTTTGATCTAAGCTTTAAAGATATCAAAAAAAAAACGAAAAAAATAAAGAATATTCAACTTAAGTTACTTGGAAAACACAATGTTTTGAATGCAACTGCTGCTGTGACCGTATGTTTAAATCTAGGCGTTGATCAAAACATAATCAAAAAGTCATTAAAAAAATTTTCTGGTGTGCAAAGAAGAATGACAAGGATATTTTCAAAAAATCAAAATGATTTTTATGATGATTACGCCCATCATCCAACAGAAATTACGTCAATTCTAGAGGGAGTTAAGAATGTTTACAAAGATAGGAAAATTGTTTCAGTATTTGAACCACACAGATATTCGAGAGTTTTATCATTAAAAAATGAATTTGCGAAATCATTTACAAAATCTGATTTAGTTTTACTTTGCCCATTGTATGCAGCGGGTGAGAAAAAAAATTTAAGATATAACCAAAATAAATTCGCACAAATGATTTCTAAATTGTCTAAAACCCAGGTAGTAATTATACGAAATCAAAATGAGTTTTTTAATTATTTTAAAAAAAATTTAATTATTAATGAGATAATAATAGGCATGGGCGCTGGATCAATCTCTAAATGGATGAGAGAAATAAAATCTGTTTTATGACTTTAAATCAAAATTTATTAAAAAGATTTAGTAACAGCATGTATAATAATATTAATCTATCAAATTATAGTTGGTTTAATTTAGGAGGACCGGCTGAATATCTATTTAAACCTAAAAATAAAGATCAGTTAATCGATTTTCTTAAGTTAAATAAAAAAAACAAACTTAAAATTACAATTATTGGCGCTGGATCTAACACACTTATAAGAGATAAAGGTATTAAAGGTGTAGTTATTAAACTTGGGTCAGGTTTTTCACAAATTGAACTTGAAGAAGAAGATACCATAAAAGCGGGCGCAGGTGCTTTAGATCGAAAAATAGCTAACTTTGCGAAAGAAAACGCATTAGGCAACCTTGAGTTTTTATCTTGTATACCTGGGTCTATTGGAGGCGCTGTAATAATGAATAGTGGGTGCTACGGTAATGATATCTCAAAAATTTTAGAATCAATAAAAGTAATTGATATAAATAAATGTGAAGAAAAAGAAATAAAAAATAATGAAATCAAATTTTTTTATAGAGGAACAAATTTACCAAAGGAATTTATTATTACTTCAGTGAAATTAAAAGGAAAGCAAAATACTAAAGAAATTATAGAAAAAAAACAAAAAAAACTTATTGAAAAAAAAAAATTTTCTCAACCTAGTCAAATCAAAACATGTGGAAGCACTTTTAAAAATTTGAGTGAAGAAAAAAAAGCTTGGCAGGTTATTAAAGAAACAGGTTGTGATAATTTCAAAGTTGGTGATGCCGAAATATCGAAAAAACATTCTAATTTTTTTGTTAATAAAGGAAACGCTAAATCTGCAGATATTGAGAAACTTATTAATAAAGTAAAAAAAAGAGTTAATGAAAAAATTGGGGTAAATCTAGAATTGGAGATAAAAATTATAGGTGAATAAAAATAGATTTAAAAAAGTTTTAGTAGTTTTAGGAGGTACTTCAGGCGAAAGAGAAGTGAGTCTTGCTAGCGGTCGAGCATGTATTAAAGCTTTGAAAAAAAAAAAATATATCGTATCTAAATTTGATCCTAAATTTAAAAACTTTAATTTAATTGATAAAAAAAAAGTAGATGTGATTTTTAATGCATTACATGGAAAAAATGGAGAAGATGGAATTGCCCAGAGTTATTTTGAGTATTTAAAAATTCCTTATACTCATTCTGGCGTTATTAGTTCATTTAATGCTATGAATAAAATAATTTCTAAAAAAATTTTTGTTGACAATAATATATTAACTCCAAAATATTTTACTTTACATAAAAATGAGTCAAAAAAAGATTTACAGTCTCATCTTTTAAAAAAAAAAATTAATTTTCCAATTGTTGTAAAGCCAATTAATGAAGGTTCAAGTTTAGGAGTAAAAATATCAAAAAATTTAAAAGATTTAAATAATTCAATTAAAACTCTTTTCAAAAAATATGATCAATTAATGTTTGAAAAATATATTGGGGGTCAAGAAATTCAAGTAGCGGTAATAAATAAAACGGCATTAGGTGCTATTGAACTAATCCCTAAAAGATTTTTTTATGATTATAAAGCTAAATATACGAAATCAGCTAAAACCAAACACATAATGCCAGCGAGATTACAAAAATCTAATTATAAAAAGGTTCTGAAAATTGCAAAAAAAGCCCATATGGTTTTAGGCTGTAAAGGTGTAAGTAGAGCAGATTTCAAATTTTATAATAATAAATTTTATCTCCTAGAAATTAATACTCAACCAGGAATGACCAATCTATCTCTAGTTCCCGAAATAGCTAGTTATAAAGGAATAAATTTTAGTAATTTAGTTGAAATGATGCTTCAAGATGCAAGTATAAATAGATGAAGAGATTTTTACTCGGATTATTAATTTTTATTTTTTTCTCCACATATAATTTTAATGATGAATTGGTTTTTAATAAAAATACACTGATTAAAACAATTTTAATTGAGAATAACTTTATATTAGAAGAAGAAAAATTAAAAAAAGATTTAGCGTTTTTAAATAATACAAGTCTCTTCTTTTTAAAAATAGACAGAGTCAAAGAAGTCTTAAATAATTTTGATTTAATTGAAAGCTTTGAAATAAAAAAAATTTACCCCTATAAAATTAAAATAAAAATATTTGAGAAAAAACCTATATTTATATTACAAGATAAAAAAAACAAATTTTATTATACTAATAAAGATAAGATCATAAGATTTACAGAGATAGATCAATTCAAAGATCTTCCTATAATTTTAGGTGATAAAAAAAACTTTGATATTTTTCATAAAAATTTAAAAAATATAAACTTTCCAATTGAAAGTATTAAGAATTTTTATTTATTTGAGTCAGGAAGATGGGATTTAATTACAAAATCAAGTAAAATAATTAAATTGCCGGTAGACAATTATCAAAAAAGTTTAAAAAATTTTTTAGAACTTAAAACAAAAAAAAGTTTTGAAAAATTTAAAGTTTTTGATTATAGAATTAACGAGCAACTTATTCTGAAATGAGATATGCAAATTAAAAGTCCTTTTTTACTACTTGAGATTAATAAATTTGAATTTGTTTTTGCTGTCGCTGAAAAGCGAACGGAAAACGTTGACTTTAATATTATTTTTAAGCTTAATGTCCCTATAGAAAATATTGAGAAAAACAATATTGTTAATGTTGAAAATTCTTTTGAAAATTTAAGAAATAATATTTATTCAATTGAAAAAAAATTTAATACAACTTTTAAAGAAATTATAATCTTAATCGATGATTTTGATATTACATATAATAATTTGACAGGTTTTTTAAAATTGAATGGCTCACAACTGGATAAAAAAAAAATTACTTATATTCTAAATTCGTTAAAATCTAGTATTGATGAACATGAAAATAAATTTATTCTTCACATATTTAATTCAAAATTTAGTCTTGATAAAAAAAAACTTGAAAATTTGCCTTTAGGATTATTTGGAGATTTTTATACTCATGAACTCTCCTTCTCTTTAATAAATAAAAATGATTATAAGAATTTAGAAAATATAATAAAAAAATGTAATCTAAGAATTAGAAAAGTAGTTTTAAAAAATTTTATTAAAGGCGTGGATTTAATCAGTTTAAAAAACGCGGAAACTTTTTTTAAAATAGAAATAATGATGAATAATACAAAATTAATTTTTTTCGAAAATTCTGCATTAAAGTTTTCTCAAAATTTTAACTTTGGAACAGATATTATCATGAACGATATAACTAAAGTATTATCTTTAAAAAAAGATTATATTCGTAAATTTTTAAGTGAAAATGTTTTAATTAAACAGTATAACGATCAAGAATATTTAGAAAAAAAATATTTTGGTGATGAAAACTTTAGAAAAATAAAAAAAAAAATAATTTACGATATTGTCTCAGCGAGAATACAAGAAATAGCGGAAATAATACTTTTTAAAAATATTAATATTTTTTCGTTAATCCAAAAAAAAACCCCAATTTTTATCTCTGTTGAAGATGAGTTAAGTCTATCGAGTTTTAAAGAAATTTACGAAACTTCATTTTCTAAAAACAATACTTTCGCTCTAGAATTCATGAAAAAACAGGATACTAAAGATGTTTTTCATAAAGCGATGAATACCGTCCATTTTGGTTGGAAAAAAGAGGCCGTACCTATCGTTCAGACAAAAAAATCCATAATTGCAAGGTTTTTTGATCTAATTTTTAGTTAATAATTGTTTTTTTTAGAAACATTAGTTGTTTTAATCACAAGTACGTAATTAGATATAAATCCCCAAATGTTAAAAATTTATCAGAATACACTGTCTCAGCCCGTAGTTTTTGAGGGACACGGACTACACTCCGGAAAAAAAAGCAAAATTACAATCTTTCCAGGGCAAGAAGATACAGGAATTGTATTTAAAAGAATTGATCTTAAAGATAATAATTTAGTAACTGCAAATTATAAGTCAGTTTGCTCAGCAAAATTATGTACAACTCTTAAAAATGAATATGGCGTTGAAGTATCAACAGTAGAACACTTGCTTGCTGCACTTTATATTTCAGATATTGATAATGCATTAATCGAAATCAATTCTGCAGAAGTTCCAATCATGGACGGGTCTGCAAAAGAATTTTTAGAAATTTTAAAAAAAACTGACTTAAGAATACTTAATAAAAAAAGAAAATATTTAAAGATACTTAAAAAATTGAATTTTGAAGATGGTGAAAAAAAGATTTCAATTGAGCCTACAAATTCGTCATTTGAGATAAATTTTCAATTAAATTACAAAAATAAAATAATCGGAAAACAAAAAAATCATGTTAATTTTGATAAAGACAGTTTAGTGGATATCAGCAGCTCTAGAACTTTCTGTTTATATCAAGATATTCAAAAAATTAAAGAACTGGGTTTAGCTAAGGGTGGTTCGTTAGATAACGCTTTGGTGGTAGATAAAGATAAAATTTTAAATAAAGATGGATTAAGAAATTCTAAAGAATTTGTAAATCATAAAATTTTAGACTTAGCAGGAGACTTTGTGCTGTCTGGTTATAGAGTATTAGGTAAGATAGATTGCTATCATGGAGGCCATAAATTAACAAATCAGTTTTTAAGAGAGTTGTTTAAATCTCCTGAGATTTATACTGAATTTGAATTTGATGATATTTCAGTCACGAAAAAAGTAAGAGAAAATAAACCTTTGAAACTTGCAGCAATTGCTTGAAGTCTAAAAATTAGCATACAAATTTTAACTCAATCTGATATTACTTAATTCTTATGTTAAGAATATTTTTTTTATTTATTTTTTCTTTATCATTAATTGCTTGTGGTAAAAATCAATCATTATACGAACCTACTATTAAAATAGATCCATACCAATCTTACAAAGAAGGTTATCAAGCTTTTGAAAAAAATGATTACTTTTTCGCTAATAAAAAATTCTCTGAAGCAGAACTTAACTTTGATAAAACAGAACTTGCTGCAAAGGCTGCTATAATGTCGAGCTACTCTCTCTATGGAATTAATTTTTATGATGAGGCGGAGTCTAATCTAGAAAGATTTATCAAAACTTACCCTGCAGATAAAAATATAATGTATGCACACTACCTCTTAGCTATTATATATTATGAACAAATTTCAGATGAAAAAAAAGATCTTAAACCTCTGTTGAAAGCTGAAGACAAAATAAATTTCTTTCTCCGAAAATATCCTGATAGTGAATATGCGATAGATCTTAAGTTTAAAAAAGATTTGACTCAAAACCAATTAGCAGCAAAAGAACTATATATAGCGAAGTACTATATTTCAGTGCAAAAATGGATTCCAGCAATTAATCGACTTAAGATAATTGTCACAAAATTTGATCGAACTGTTTTTGTAGAGGAAGCTTTACACAGACTTGTTGAAATAAACTATCATATCGGTTTAATCGAAGAGGCAAAAAAATATGCCAGTATTTTAGGTTATAATTATAATTCAAGTGAGTGGTTTAAACAGTCTTATAAAATATTGAATAAAGATTATAAATTTGTCGAAAATAAAAAAACAGTTCAAAAAGATTCGTTTATTAAAAAAATAATAAAAAAAATTAAATAAAATTCAATGAATTCCAAATCTGAAATTATAAATAAATTTAAAAAAAAGGTTAAATTAATCAAGTTCCACAATAATCAATATTTCAATCTTGATAACCCAAAAATTTCGGACTCAGAATACGATAAACTAAAAAAGGATCTTATTTCTTTAGAGAAAAAAAATAGTTTTCTTAGAGACCTCAATTTACTTGAAAGTCTTGTTGGAGCAACACCAACAAATAAATTTAAAAAAATAAAACATCTTAAACCCATGCTATCACTTTCCAATGCTTTTAATGTTACTGATATGGGTGATTTTATTAAAAAAGTTCAAAATTTTTTAAACATAAAAGGAAAAAATATAGAATTATTCTCTGAGCCTAAAATAGATGGAATTTCTGCTACACTAATTTATGAAAATGGCGTTTTAAGCAAAGGTCTGTCTAGAGGAGACGGTACAATAGGAGAGGATATATTGGCTAATCTAATGACTATTTCTAAAATTCCTAAGAAAATTGCAGGTCAAGAAATTCCAAAAATTTTGGAAATTAGATGTGAAATTTTTATTAGTAAGAATGATTTTCAAAAAATTAAAAAAAATTTCGCAAATCCTAGAAACGCTGCTGGAGGCTCTTTAAGGCAAAAAAATCCAGAGGAGACCTCAAAAATTCCTTTAAAATATTTTGCCTATGGTTTCGGAGCAGTAGAGCCTATGAACTTTTCATCTCAATATGATTTTCTTGAAAAAATAAGCAACTGGGGTTTTATAATAAACCCACTTTCTAAAATAGTAAATGGAATTAAAGAAATTGAGAGCCAACACAAAAAAATAGATAGTTTAAGATCGTCTTTGGATTACGATATTGATGGATTGGTATTTAAGGTAAATGATTTAGAGCTGCAAAAAAGATTAGGAAATACTTCAAATTCTCCAAGATGGGCAATAGCTTATAAATTTTCTGCTGAAAAAGCGATCACTAAAATAAAAAATATTACAATTCAAGTTGGGCGCACAGGCGCAATTACGCCTGTTGCCAAAGTTGAACCAGTTACAGTTGGAGGTGTTGTTGTTTCTAATGCAACGTTACATAATGAAGATGAAATTATAAGAAAAGATATAAGAATAGGCGATACAATTCAAATTCAAAGAGCTGGAGATGTGATCCCTCAAGTGATTTCAGTAGATCTTACAAAAAGAAAAAAAGAAAGTAAAAAATTTATTTTTCCAACCAAATGTTTATGTGGATCCAATACAAAAAAAGAATTAAGCAAAAGTACAAATAAGGAAGATGCCGTGAGAAGGTGTCCCAAAGGGTATGATTGCAAGTATACTGCAAGAGAAAAATTAAAACATATAGTTTCAAAAGAGGCATTTAATATTGAGGGCCTAGGCAAGAAAGTCGTTGATCAATTTTGGGACTTAAATTTTATAAAAGAACCATCTGATATTTTTAGACTTGATTATAATAAAATTAAAGACTTAGAAGGTTGGGGAGAACTTTCAATCGAAAATTTAAAAAAAGCAATTTTAAAATCAAAGGTTATTAGTTTGGAAAAATTTATTTATTCAATAGGCATAAGACATATCGGTCAAGAAAATGCTAAAACTCTAGCTAATTTCTTTATATCCATCAAAGAGTTTTCTAAACTATTTGATGAAAAAAAAAGAGTAGATATTTTAAAAAATCTTTTAGAATTAGATGGTATTGGAGAAACTCAAGTCTACGCAATAAAAAATTTCTTCACAAATGAGATGAATACTAAAATTACAATAAATTTAATTAAAGAATTAAGTATTAGCAATTATTCTTTAAATAATAAAAGTGGGAAACTCTCTAATAAGAAAGTCATGTTTACTGGAGGATTTCAAAATATTAGTAGATCTGAGGCAAAATCTATAGCTGAAAATAATGGAGCCAAAGTGTTAGGCTCTATTTCAAAGAAGTTAGACATTTTAGTTGTTGGAAGTTCCAAGCCAACAAAAAAAAAGATTGATCAGGCTAAATTATTAAAAATCAAAATAATTACGGAAAAAGAATGGAACAGTATGTTAAATAGCTAAGCATGCTTTCTTAAGTTCAATATATTCTGCTTTATTCATGAAATTTTTAAGATTATCGAAAACTTTTTTATGATAATTATTTAACCATATTTTTTCATTTTTACTTAATATTTTTTGGTCAATTAAATTCTTATCAATTGGAGCCATTGTTAAATCCTCAAAACATTTTTTTCCTTTTTTAATTTTAATGTAAATAAGATTTTCTATTCTTATACCGAATTTATTTTTTTCGTAATATCCAGGCTCATTAGATGTTACCATTCCCACTTTTAATTTAACCTTATTATATTTTGAAAAAGCATGTGGACCTTCATGAACATTCAGGAAATACCCAACGCCGTGGCCAGTTCCATGCGGATAATTTAATCCAATTTGTTTTAAAAATTTTCTTGCCATACCATCAATTTCTGAGCCAGAAGAATTTTCTTTTAAGTTATACCTTGAAACTGCAATATGACCTTTAAGAACCCTAGTGAAAATATTTTTTATTCTTTTATTAGAGTTATCTAAAGAAATAGTTCTTGTCACGTCTGTTGTTCCAAATTTATATTGGCCACCTGAGTCAACTAAATAAATATCACCTTTTTTTAAAATTCTATTAGATTGTTTATTCGCTTTATAATGAATTATTGCTCCATTTGGGCCAGAGCCAGAAATAGTGGGAAAACTCAAAAACTTGAATTTTTTATTTTTCTTTCTAAATTCATATAATTTTCTTGAAGCACTAATTTCTGAAATTTTTTTTTTTTTAAAATTTTTTTTGATCCAAAAAAGGTACTTTGTTAGAGCAACCCCATCAATAATATGAGCTCGTTTAATATTTTCTAATTCTTTATTGCTTTTGATGGATTTAAATTCGTAAATTGGATCTCTACCATTTACAATTTTATTATTTTTTAAAATAATATTTTCGAAATGAAATGAGCATGTATTAGCATCAATTATAAATTTTTTGTTATTAATTTGATTAAGAGTTTTTTCAATCAAGTTAATGTTAATAAAATCTATTTTATTAAAATATTTTTTTAATGAATATGATATTTTTTTTGGGTTTGTAAAAAATTTTATATTTCCGTTTCTATCAATTAAAATATAGCTATTTGGAATTGGAGAATATTTAGAATCTTTCCCTCTTATATTAAGCAACCAAGCATTATTTTCACTTGCAGTAATTAATAAAAAATCAGTTCCACTTTTTTTTAAAATAGAAGTTACTTTTTTTATTTTAGATTTATAAGAAACATCTATTGATTCTTTGGGTAAATTATAAAACCTTTCATTATAAAACTTAATTTTTCTTTTCCAAATTTTGTCAATAAGATTTTTTTTTAACGGCATCAGCCTAAAATTTCTACTCTTAGAAAATCTTTTTAATGTCTGCTTAGTAAATAATTTTGGGTCAAATCCAATTAATAATTTTCTACTATTTAAAATTTTATCATAAGTTTTATCGTGAATTGTAATTATTTTAAAAAATTTCCCACTTTGCTTATCTGCTTGCAAAGAGTATCTTCCATCTACAAATAAATAATTTTTTTTTTTTAAAATTAGAGAAAACCCATAAGAACCAGAAAATCCTGTTATATATTTGAGCCTATCATGATCATCTGATATATATTCTCCAAAATATTCGTCATTTTTAGGAATTAAATAACCATCAATTTTTTCATTATTGATAAGCTTTATTAGTTTTTTTATTTTTTCCATTTGAGCATTTTATTTTTTTTGAATCTATCCCAGCCTGGGCTTCTATATTCATCATCAAATTCAATTGAGTTATCTTGATTAAACTCGAAATCTTCTGTTTCAGATAAACTTGTTTCGTTTTTTTCTATACTTCCATCTGGTATTTCATTTATAAATCTTGATGGCAGAGCATCGATCCAATCACCATGATAAGCTCTTTTCATTGCAAAGGAAATAAAAGCTTCTTTTTTTGCTCTTGTGATCCCCACATATGCCAATCTTCTCTCTTCCTCTAAAGCAAAATCACCCTTTTCCTCTAAAGATTTTTGGTGTGGAAAAAGACCCTCTTCCCAGCCAGGAAGAAATACCACATCAAACTCTAATCCTTTAGCAGCATGCATGGTCATAAGATTAACTTTTGCTCCTTCCCACTCTTGATCTATCGAAGTTGCTAAAGCAACATGCTCTAAAAAACTTTGTAGATTTTCATAATCTTGCATAGCTCTTAATAATTCTTTTAAATTTTCTAACCTATTCTCGTTTTCTAAATCTTTTTTATTTTTTAAAACTGAAGAATATCCTGACTCATCAAGTACTAGCTTTAATAAATCATAATGTTTCATATTTAATGAGTCTTTTCTCCATTTGTTGATCATTGTTATCAATTGATTGAGAGATGTTTTTATTTTTGGTTTAAAATTTCCTTTTTCAATAATTTTTATAATTGAGTCTTCTAAACATAATTTATTTTCTTTACCAAAAGTGTAAAGTTGATTGAGAGTGCTCTCTCCAACTCCTCTTTTAGGAGAACCAATAACTCTTTCTAAAGCTAAATCGTCAAATTTTTGATTGATTATTCTCAAATAAGAAACTGCATCTTTGATTTCTGCTCTTTCATAAAATTTTATACCTCCAAGAACTCTATAACCTATTCCTAACTGAAGAAATCTCTCTTCAAATTCTCTTGTTTGATAAATAGCTCTTACTAATATTGAAACATCGTTCAATGAGTATTTTTTTTTAATTTTTTGCTCAATTATATCACTAACACCTTGAGCTTCTTCTTTGCCGGTTCTATAGCAATTAAGTTTAACTAAATCACCTTGGCTAGCTGATGACCATAGTTTTTTACCAACTCTATTAGAATTATTTGAAATTAAGTAAGAGGCCGTGTCTAGTATATTTTTTGTAGATCTATAATTTTGTTCTAGTTTGAATACTTTACAATTATTGTAAATTTTATCGAATGTGAGAAAGTTTTTGATTTCTGCACCTCTCCAGCTATAAATTGATTGATCATCGTCTCCTACACAACAAATATTTTGTTTTTCGTTTACTAATAAATTTAACCACTTATTCTGTATATAATTTGTGTCCTGAAATTCATCTACTAAGATATACTTAAAATTATTGTGATATATTTCTCTTATATCTTTATTATCTTCAAAAAGTTTAACACTAAATAAAATTAGATCCCCAAAATCAAAAGCATTTAAATCTTTTATTTTATTTTGATATATTTCATAAACTTTCAAAATTGATTTTATTATTAGATCCGATTTTTTTAACTTAACATCTATTGGTAAAAAACCCTTATTTTTCCATTGATCAATATGATACATGATTAACTGTGGTGAAAATTTTTTAGCATCTAAATCTTCGGCTTTAACAATGTTTCTTATAAGTTTTTTCTGATCATCAGTGTCCAAAATTGTGAAATTGCTTTTGTAACCAAGCGCCTCAGCGTGTCTTCTTAAAATTTTTACACTTATAGAATGAAAAGTTCCAAGCCAAGGAATAGCACTTGCGCTACCTTTAATATATTGCATAACTCTATTCTGCATTTCTTTTGCAGCCTTATTTGTAAAAGTCACACATAATATTTGATTAGGAAAAGCTTTTCTTTGATCAATAATATGTATTAGTCTAGTTGTTAAAACTCTTGTTTTACCGGAGCCAGCCCCTGCAACAATTAAGTTTGGTCCTTCCGTGCTTAGCACAGCATCTTTTTGCTCATTGTTTAGGTTTTTAATTAATTTATCTATGTTATTCATAAGTAAGAATTTTCATTTATATACTAGATGTAAAAATAAAAAAAATGATAAATAAAATTTACAAAATAATTAACAACAGATTTTCTAGATTTTTCAAATTTGTTTTTTTTATAAGATACCTTTTTGCAATTTTTTTTGTCGCAATTATCTTATTCTTATTTATACCTCAATTATTCGATTATAAAAAAAAGGAGGAAATAATAAAAGTTTATTTGCTAAAAAATTATGGTTTAAAAATTAATAAAATAGGCAACATAAGGTTTAATTCATTTCCAATCCCTTATTTAGAAATAGATAATTTAACTTCAAATTTTTTTTCTAACTCAGAAAATTTAAAAACTCATAAACTGACAATTTATCCCAAATTGTTAAGTATTTACAACTACGATAATTTTAAAGCAACTAAAGTAATATTAGAAAAAAACGATATAACTTTAGATTTTGATAATATACAATTTTTATTTAAGCAAATTTTTAGTCTAAAAAATAAATTATTTTTAAAAAATTTAAATTTAAAAGTTAAAGACAAAAAAATTGATTTAATCAATCTATCAAATATAAATCTATCAAATTACGGTTATAAAAAAAATATAGTTGAAGGCAATATTTTTAACAAAAAATTTATAGTTAATATAAATGAGAACTTAAATAATATTTCATTCAAGTTGTTAAATACAGGAATATCTACTACTTTTAAAATTTTGGAAAACAATAAAGACGAAGGTCTAATTGGAAGCCTAAAAGGAAAAATCTTGAAATCTAATTTCAAGTTAAATTTCATTTATAACGATAGCTTACTTAAAATAGATAATTTTTATTTAAGAGATAAAAATTTATATCTTGATAATAAAGGCGTTATAGAATTAAGCCCTTATTTTTTTGCTAAGCTTGACACAGAAATTAAAAATTTGAATTCAGATATATTAAGAAACTTAGATATCATTACTTTTTTAAAATATAATTTTTTAATAAAGAGAATAAACAGTGAAAATAATATAACTTTTAAAAGTAAAAAATTTAGTAGAGATTTAATTGAGGATTTAAAAATGAAAATAAATCTCACTTATGGTAGATTGGATATTTTAAAAAATTTCAATATTTCTAAAAGTAAGTTTAGTTGCAAAGGAAGTGTAAATTTACTAACAGAATTTCCGATCCTATATTTTGATTGTTCAATCAATTCTCCTAATAAAAAAGAACTACTAAAAGAAATAAAAATTAATTATAAATCTAAAAGTGAAAAACTTGATCTAAGTGTTCAAGGAAATATAAATATTCTTAATAACAAGGTTAATTTTAAAAACTTAGAAATGAATAATTATAAAGCTTCCGTTAATGATCTTAAATATTTTAAGAATAATTTTGAAAAAATTATTTTCGATAAAAGTTTTTTTAAAATGTTTGATATATCTAAAGTAAGAAAATTTATAATAGAAATATCTTAATTTATTTTGGTTTAGTCATTTTAAGCGGATTCATAATTTTATCATACTCTTTTTCTCTTAAAAGCCCTGCCTTGACAACCTCATGTTTTAACGTGGTTCCGTTTTTGTAAGCCGTTTTTGCTATAGTAGCTGCTTTGTCATAACCGATACTTGGAGCTAGTGCCGTAACTAGCATTAAAGAGTTATCTAATAATTTTTTAATTCTTTTTTTGTCTGCTTTAATTCCCTTTACACAATATAGTGCAAATGTTTTTGCAGAGTCGCTCATAATTTCTATTGATTGTAATATATTATGAATAATTAAGGGTTTAAAAACATTTAATTCAAAATGCCCATGAGATCCTGCCATTGTAATCCCATTATGATTTCCAATTACTTTAACACAAACCATTGTAACTGCCTCTGATTGTGTTGGATTTACTTTACCAGGCATTATTGAAGATCCAGGTTCATTAGATGGTAAAATTAGTTCTCCATATCCTGCTCTTGGGCCAGAGCCTAAAAACCTTATATCATTTGCTATTTTCATTAAGCAGACCGCAGTAGTATTAAGAGATCCAGAAAAGTTTACAATTTCATCATGTGCTGCCAATGATGCAAATTTATTAGATGATGTTCTAAAAGGAATTTTAGTAATTTTGCTTATTTCTTTTACAATCTTTTTATCAAAATTTTTTCTAGTATTTAAACCGGTTCCTACTGCAGTTCCTCCCTGAGCTAAGCTATAGATTTCTTTTAAAGCCAACTCAACTCTAGTAATACATTTTTTCAATTGAGTGTGATAACCTGAAAATTCTTGACCAAGAGTCAAAGGAGTTGCGTCTTGTAGGTGAGTTCTTCCTACCTTAACGATTTTTTTAAATTCTCTAGATTTTTTTGCTAGTTGTTTCTCTAAAAGTTTTAGTGATGGTAAAAGTTTTTCCCTTGATTTTAAAGCAATAGCTATATGCATAGCTGTTGGAAAAACATCGTTAGTAGACTGAGATTTGTTTACGTGATCATTTGGGTGAACTGGTTTTTTTGTACCCATTGTTCCACCCATCATTTGTATGGCCCTATTAGCAATTACTTCATTAACATTCATATTTGTTTGAGTACCAGAACCTGTTTGCCAAACCTTTAAAGGAAAGTGTTTATCGAGTTTACCATTAATAACTTCATCAGAGGCTTTAATAATATATTTACTTATTTTTTTGTCTAAATCCTTATTTCTTACATTTACTATAGCAGCTGCTTTTTTAACTATTGCGATTGAGTGGATAACTAATGGTCTAACTAAAAAGTCGCCAATATTGAAATATTTGTTTGATCTTTCTGTGGATGCACCCCAGTACTTATCACCAGGTACTTTTATTTTTCCAATACTGTCGAATTCTATTCTGTATTTCATTAATGAATCATTGGTATAATACACTTTAATTAATAAATTTTAAAATATAAAGGATGTGAAATGACTAATTTTGAAAGAGTTAAAAAATTTATGGAAACTTTTGGTCAAGAAATTAAAGAAAAAGCAGAGTTTCCAAGCCAAAAAACTGTGTCACTGAGATATGATTTAATAAAAGAGGAACTTGAAGAATTAAGAGTGGCCTTAGAAAAAAAAGATATTAAAGAAGTTGCAGATGCTTTAACTGATATATTATACGTAACTTATGGAGCTGGACACTCCTTTGGAATTAATCTGGACAAGTGTTTTAATGAAGTTCAAAATTCTAATATGAGTAAACTAGGATTAGATGGAAAACCTATTTATAATAACAAGGGAAAAGTTATGAAAGGTCCTAAATATTTTAAACCAGATTTAAATAAATTTGTTGCATGATAAGAAAAAATTTTCACTGGATGCTCTTAGGTATTGCAGCTGGATTGCTATTATATATGTTGGACAAATATATTTTTTAATTTAAGCTTTTTTTTCAAATAAAAACGTCGCCATATTTACTTTTTTGTGAATGCCAACATAACCGTCACCTACTTGATGATCATAGCGCTTAAATTTAACTTTAAAATTTTTGAAATTTTTTTTTAAAAAAGAATTAAATTCTTTTTTATTAACAGTAATATACTTAATTTTTGATTTACCATCCCATTTTTTACCAAATTTTATTTTTTGAAACTGTTTACTCGAATTGATCGTCATATAATCAGTTAATCTCAAATCAAACAGTAAAAATTTTTTTGTTCTTTTTTTCATATATATTATGTATTTTTCCCAGTTATCAACATGATGCAATGTGCCAAAGCTAAAAACTAAATCAAATTTTTTGTTAATTGGGAAGCGATTGTTTTTAATTAAATAAAATTTTTTTTTTGGAAATCTTTTTTTTGCTATCTTTATCAAAGCTAACTGATTATCTAAACCAACATATTTAAAATCCTTTTTTTTTATCTTTTTAATTATTTTTACAAAGTTTCCTAAAGCACAACCTACATCAAGAAAGCTTAAGGATTTCTTTGCAGCGCTAATAAAAAATTTCTTTTCAGACTTATATAAATGCTCGATCTTAAATCGATTATTTTTATAATAATTCAACGAAGTTTTAGAAGAATAAAATTTATTCATTTCATTCATTGCTGTTAAAGGGGCGTTCTGTTGCTAGGTGCCCCTAACCCCAGAAATTTAATTCAATTAATAATTGCGTAAAGTACAACAACAACAATTAAAATTTCCCATCCGCTCATTTCGACTCCTTTCGTTTACAGACAATTATATAGTAAGGGGCGTTCTGTTGCCAGGTGCCCCAGACCCCGTAACTTAATTAACTAGGTTAATTAAGCTGCAAGTGCAAATTTTTGATTTGCATTTATAAATTAGCCCGTTACGTCGGAACCATCTCGAACGAAAGAACAGCCTTTAGACACCCGTCGATCCTAATTCACCCCCGTAAGTTGTAAATGGTGGAGGTGGTGGGTACTGCCCCCACGTCCGTGATGTTTATTACGAAATTCGTTTATCGTCATAGTTGGAAAACCAACGCTATTAATATAAAACTCTTTTTAAGAGATTCAATAAATAATTCAAAATGAAACTTACCAAAGAACAAAAGCAAGAAATTGCAGACCAACAGGCTCAAAAAAGTCAAACAAAAAGAGTTACCTCTCCAGAATTAGAAAAAATTTTATACGAGGCTTTACCAGTTCTAGATCATGGATTCGTTAGAGTTGTTGATTATATGGGTGATGATAGTTCTATAGTTCAATCTGCAAGAGTTTCTTATGGAAAAGGGACTAAAAAAGTTTCAACTGATGAAGGATTAATTAAATATTTAATGAGACATTGGCACTCTACACCTTTTGAAATGTGTGAGATTAAATACCACGTGAAATTACCAATATTTATTGCACGCCAATGGATCAGACATAGAACTGCAAATGTAAATGAATACTCTGCTAGATATTCTATTTTAGATAAAGAATTTTATATACCAAACAAAGATCAATTATCAGCCCAATCAGTTTCTAACCGACAAGGAAGAGGAGATTTGATTACAGGTGCCCAAGCTGATGAGGTTTTAAAAATATTAAAAGATGATGCTACGAGAACATATGATAATTATGAAAAAATGCTTAATGAAAGATACGATGGAACAATAATAGATGAAAATAAAACTGGATTAGCCAGAGAACTTGCTAGGATGAATTTAACTTTGAATTCTTACACTCAATGGTATTGGAAAACAGACTTATTGAATTTATTAAATTTTTTATTTTTGAGAGCTGATAGTCATGCGCAGTATGAGATCAGAGTTTATGCCGATACAATGCTGGACACTGTAAAAAAATGGGTTCCAATAACACACTCAGCTTTTTTAGATTATAGGGTGGGGGCAGTTCACGTTTCTGCAAAAGGCAAAAAAGTAATACAACTTATGGCCAAAGGTGAAAAAGTCAACCACGAAAGTTCTGGCCTTTCAAAAAGAGAGTGGAATGAGTTAATGTCATCTTTTGGTTTTAGTGAAAAGATAATTTAATTTTTTTTGCTATATCTAAAAATAATTTAGAAACTTCATGATCTGGTTGTGAATGTGTTAAAGGTTCACCCTTATCAGCTGAACTCCTTAAATCTTGGTGTATTGGTAAATATCCTAAGAACTCTTTATCAAATTCCTCAGCAGTTTTTTTTACCCCACTTTCACCAAAAATTTTATACTTTTTACCGTCATCACCTTTAAAATAGCTCATATTATCTATTAATCCCAAAATTTTTACTCCTGTTTTATTAAACATTTGAATTCCTCTTTTAACATCCAGTAATGCAAGATCTTGGGGAGTTGAAACTATAATTGCTCCATCCACCTTTACTTCTTGGGCAAATGTCAATTGCGTATCGCCTGTGCCTGGAGGCATGTCAATAATGATTATGTCTCTATTGCTCCATAAAACTTTTTGTGTCATAGTTTTTATAGCACTAATAACCATTGGTCCTCTCCATATCATTGGCGTTTGCTCATCAACCAATAACCCCATAGACATACATTGAGCGTCATATTTTGTTACTGGAGTTAATGCTTTTCCATCTTCACTTTTAGGTTTTTCATTAATATTAATATTCAATAATTTTGGCAAAGATGGACCGTAAACATCAGCATCCAATATTCCAATTTTTAATCCAAGATTTTGAAGAGCAAATGCGAGATTTACAGCCAATGTTGACTTACCTACTCCGCCTTTAGCACTTGATACTAATAGCGTAAATCTAGTTCCATTAATTGGAGTCTTAACAAATTGTTTTGGAGGGGGTTTTTGGCTCATAATTCTATAAGTTAATGGTCATAATAACGCTCTTACTTAACTTGTTTTTGGGATAAAAGTCACTATATAAAGTGTCATGAGTTTTAAAGATAAAATTTTAAACAATCAATCCCCATGGGGAACACCACCTGGAGGTGATGATGGCCGAGGATCACCTAGTGGAAATGGATCTGGCTCAAGACAAGAACCGCCTAGTCTCGATGATATAATTAAGAACTTTCAAAAAACTATAAACAAACTTTCTGGGGGAAAATCTGGAGGTTCTAGGCCAATAATTATTGGGTTAATAATTATAGCTTTGCTTTATGTCGCTAGTGGTCTTTACAGAGTGCTTCCCGACGAACAAGGTGTTGTTTTAAGATTTGGTAAATATATAAACACAACTCAACCTGGATTACATTATCACTTTCCAACACCATTTGAGAGAGTGTTAACTCCAAAAGTCACAAAAGTTAATCGAGTTGATGTTGGGTTTAGACCCGCAAGTGACACTGGCAGATCCTCTGGTGTAGGAAATGTTCCTGAAGAAAGTTTAATGTTAACCGGAGATGAAAATATTGTTGACATAAACTATTCAGTGTTTTGGGTTATAAAAGATGCACAGAAATTCTTATTTAATATTCAAAGTCCAGTAGAGACCGTAAAAGCAGCATCAGAGACAGCAATGAGAGAGGTAATCGCAAAAAACAGAATTCAAAATATTTTAACTGAAGGGAGATCGAAGATTGAGATTGAAGTTCAAGAGATAGCTCAGTTAATATTAGATGAATATGGTTCGGGAATTCAATTAACTCAAGTTCAAACACAACAAGCCGATCCTCCTGAGCAAGTTATCGATGCATTTAGAGACGTGCAAGCTGCTAGAGCGGATAGAGAAAGATCAAAGAATGAAGCCGAAGCTTATGCCAATGATGTAATACCAAGAGCACGAGGGGAAGCAGAGCAAGTTTTGCAACAAGCTGAAGCCTACAAAAAAGAAGTTGTAGCAAAAGCTGAGGGTGAAGCCAGCAGATTTTTAGCAATTTATAATGAGTATAAAGATGCGAAACAAGTTACACAAGAAAGAATGTACTTAGAAACAATGGAAAAAGTTTTAGCCGATATTGATAAAGTGATCATAGATAAAGAATCAGGGTCAGGTGTAGTTCCTTATTTACCATTACCGGAACTAAAAAAAGGGAGCAACAATTAATGAGAGGCGTTAAATTTATTGTCCCAGCAATAGTACTGATTGGAGTAGTAATTTTCCAATCTCTTTTTATTGTGCAAGAAATTAGTCAAGCAATAGTCCTTCAATTTGGTGATCCGAAAAAAATCGTTACAAAAGCTGGTTTAAACTTTAAATTACCTTTTATTCAAAACGTAGTCTACTTAGACAAAAGAATTTTAAACTTAGACAACGACCCAGAGGAAGTAATTGCAGCTGACCAAAAAAGATTAATTGTTGATGCGTTTGCAAGATTTAAGATTGTAGATCCATTAAAGTTTTATATCTCGGTTGGTAATGAGAGAGTTGCGAGATCAAGATTATCTACAATTATCAATTCCAGAATAAGAGGTGTATTGGGAACTCAAGAATTAGCAACTTTATTGTCAACTGATAGAGCGAGACAAATGCAAATTATACAATCACAAGTTAACGATGAGGCAAAGAATTTTGGAATTAATATTGTAGATGTAAGAATTAAGAGAGCTGACTTACCACCTGCAAATAGTGAGGCGATTTACAAACGTATGCAGACAGAAAGAGAGAGAGAAGCAAAAGAATTTAGAGCGCAGGGTGCAGAGATAGCTCAAAAAATTAGATCAACCGCAGATAAAGACGTAACAGTTATTCTAGCTCAAGCTAATAAAAAATCTGAAATTATGAAAGGTGAAGGTGATGGCCTAAGAAACAAAATTTTTGCTGACGCTTTCGGAAAAGATCCACAATTTTTTGCATTCTACAGAGCTATGCAAGCATATGAAAAAGCTTTGATAGGTGGAGAAACGTCATTAGTTTTATCTCCAGACAGTGAGTTCTTTAAATTTTTTGGTAAGTCAATTAAGCCAAATATTAAAAGATAAATATAACTATATATTGTGAGCGAATTTATTATTGCTATTGGCTTAGTTTTTTTTGTGGAAGGTCTGTTTTTAGCCATTTTCCCGTCAAGAATTAAAAGCATACTAGAACTGATCAAAAATACGCCTGAAAATAAACTTAGACTATTGGGAATAGTCTTTTTGATTATCGGTTTTTTAATAATTTGGTATATAAAAAGTTAGATGAAATTTGTAAATAAATTATTATTTTTACTTATTATTTTTAAGTTCTCAATTGTTGATGCAAAACCTGTCCCAGAGTCTTTTGCAGATTTAGCAGAGAAATTGATGCCTTCTGTAGTGAATATTTCTACTACTCAAACTGTTAGGACAACCACAAACCAATTCCCCTTTCAATTTCCTCCGGGATCACCTTTTGGTGAGATGTTCAAAGATTTCGAAAGACCAACTGAGAGAAAAGCTTCATCTTTAGGTTCTGGTTTCATAATTAAATCAAATGGTACAGTGGTAACTAATAACCATGTGATCGCTGGTGCTGATGATATTTTAGTACGGGTTGGAGATAAAGAATATAAAGCTAAAGTAATAGGCGCTGATCCTTATATGGATATAGCTGTTTTAAAAATGGAAACAAAAGATCAATTTAAACCAGTAAGCTTTGGAGACTCTGACGTAGCCCGAGTAGGAGATTGGGCAGTTGCAATTGGAAATCCTTTTGGTTTAGGGGGGACAGTAACTGCAGGAATTATTTCAGCAAGAAACAGAGACATAAACCTAACAAGATATGACGATTTCATTCAAACTGATGCTTCTATTAATCAAGGAAACTCTGGTGGACCATTGTTTAATTTAAAAGGCGAAGTTATTGGAATTAATACTGCAATTATAGCTCCAGGTCAGTCCGGTTCTATCGGTATTGGATTTGCTATTCCAGCTAATGCTGCTTCAAACGTCATTGATCAATTAATTCAATTCGGTGAAACGAAAAGAGGTTGGTTAGGCGTAAGAATTCAAGAAGTAACGAAAGAAATAGCAGAAGTTGAAAAATTAAAAAAACCACAAGGAGCTTTAGTGGCAAGTGTTGGAGAAAATAGCCCAGCAGATAAAGCAGGAATAAAAGCAGGAGATATAATTTTAAACTTCGACGGAAAAAAAATTGATACAATGAGAACATTACCTAAAGTTGTTGCATCTACACAAGTAGGGAAGAGTGTAGAGCTTAAGATTTGGAGAAATAAAAAATTAATCTCAAAAAGACTAACTCTTGGCAGATTAGAGTCCTCTGAAGAATTTAAAGAAAAAAAAACAAAGACAGTAAAAAAAGTTGAAGATATTGAAAAATTAAAAATAGCAGTTAGAGATTTAACTGCTGAGGATATTTCTTCCAGGAAATTAAGTAAAAAAACTGAAGGTGTTGTTATAACAGAAATTTCTAATCGAAGCCCATTAAATAATCTTTTAAGTGTAAATGATATAATAATTGAAGTTCAAAAAACTCCTATTAAATCTTCTTCAGATTTAAAAAGATTAGTTAATAATATTTTTAAAAAAGGTGAGAAGACTTTACTTTTAACAGTCATTAATAAAAACAATCAAAGACGTTATCTAGGCGTAAAAATAAATTAATTTTGTCTAAAAAATTAGTACTCTTAGCAGGTCCTACAGCTTCAGGTAAATCTAATTTAGCAATTAAATTAGCAAAAAAACTTAATGGTGAAATTATAAATGCAGATAGCATGCAAATTTTTAAAGAATTTACTGTTTTGTCATCTCGACCTACTTTAAATCAAACCAGAAAAGTAAAACATCATCTTTACGGAATAATTACGGTAAAAAAACATTTTTCCGCAGGCGATTGGCTTAAGCAAGTTAAAATTATAATAAACACTTGCGTGAAAAAGAAAAAAATTCCAATAATTGTGGGTGGAACTGGTCTTTATTTTAATATAATCACAAAAGGTATAAGTAAAATTCCTGATATTGACCCTAAAACAAGAAATAAAGTTAGAAACTTATATAAAAATCTTGGATTTAAAAAATTTTACAATCAACTAATAAAGCTCGACCCCAAAGTTAAAGGTAGAATACTTCCTACTGACTCTCAAAGGGTTCAAAGGGCGTATGAAGTAAAACTTAAAACAAAGAAATCTCTTTACGATTGGTTTGAAAAGACAAAATCTGATTTTTTAGAATTTGATATAAGAAAGATTTTTATTGATATTCCAAGAAACATATTACTCAATAAAATTTCAATGAGAACAGAACAAATGTTTAAGAAAAAATGTATTAATGAAGTAAAAAAATTCAATAATCTTAAAGTCAATAAAAGTTTTTCAGCAAATAAATTGATAGGTGTTCAAGAAATAAACGAATATTTAAAGGGTTTAACAACTATTGAGCAATGTAAAGATTTAATAAATATTAAGACTCGACAGTATGCAAAAAGACAAAATACTTGGGCTAGGGGCCATATGAAGAATTGGAACAAGCTTTATTCAAAAAATTTCTCAAATCTTTTAAAAAAATCATTAAAAGTTGTAACCTAAAACTTGACGCAATCCATTTCTAGGCTAGATTGTATGAATGCCGAAATTATTGAGCGGAGCAGAAATTGTTTTTAAAGCACTAGAGGACCAAAAAGTAGAATACATTTTTGGCTATCCCGGAGGTGCAGTTTTACCAATTTATGATGAATTAAAAAATCATAAAACTATTAAACATATTTTAGCAAGACATGAGCAAGGTGCAGGACATTCAGCTGAAGGATATGCAAGATCAAGTGGTAAGCCAGGAGTCTTATTAGTTACATCTGGTCCCGGCGCAACTAATGCTGTAACTGCTTTGACAGATGCTTATATGGACTCAGTTCCTCTTGTATGTATCTCAGGACAAGTACCGACGCATTTAATCGGAACAGATGCATTTCAAGAATGCGATACAACTGGAATTACGCGACCATGTACAAAACATAATTGGTTAGTAAAAGATGTAAATGATTTGTCAAGAGTTTTACACTTAGCTTTCGAGGTCGCGACCACTGGAAGACCTGGTCCGGTCTTAGTAGATATTCCAAAAGATATACAATTTAAAAAAGGTAAATATAAATTTTTTAAGAACACACTTAAAAAAAAACTTAACGGCAAAGTGTCGAAAAAAATTTCTAACCAAGAATTAGATAAATTTGTCGACTTAATGAAAAAATCCTCAAAGCCTATTTTTTATACAGGCGGAGGAGTTATAAACTCAGGACCTGAAGCTAGTAAACATTTGAGAGAATTAGTTTCTCTAACTGGTTTTCCGATCACTTCAACTTTGCAAGGACTTGGGGCATATCCTGGCGATGATCCACAATTTTTAGGAATGCTTGGTATGCACGGAACTTATGAAGCAAATAACGCAATGCATGACTGTGACTTAATGATAAATATTGGCGCAAGATTTGATGATAGAATTACAGGAAAAGTTGATGAATTTTCACCTGGTTCAAAAAAAATTCATGTCGATATTGATCCTTCTTCAATTGGAAAAAATATAAAAGTTGATCTTGCTATAGTAAGCGACGTTACAGAGCTTTTGAAGTCTTTAAATAAAAGGTTCAAAGAGAAAAATAAAAACTTTGCAAGTTCTAACAAACAGAAAACATCAAAATGGTGGGAACAAATTGGAAAATGGAGAGAAAAAAAGTCTTTAAATTTTATTAACAGTAATAAGGTTATAAAACCTCAACATGCAGTACAAAGACTGTATGAGCTCACAAAAAATCAAGACACTTTTATAACGACAGAAGTCGGTCAGCACCAAATGTGGGCAGCACAGCATTATAAATTTAATAAACCTAATAGATGGATGACATCTGGCGGACTTGGAACAATGGGGTACGGACTTCCAGCAGCAATAGGTGTTCAAATTGCTAATCCTGGAAAACTTGTTGTTGATATAGCAGGAGAGGCATCTGTATTAATGACAATGCAAGAAATGTCTACTGCTGTTCAATACAGGCTACCAATAAAAATATTTATTTTAAATAATGAATACATGGGAATGGTAAGACAGTGGCAAGAACTTTTACATGAAAAAAATTATTCCGAAAGTTATACCGCTGCTCTCCCAGATTTCGTTAAATTAGCAGAGTCTTATGGTTGTGTAGGTATAAGAGCAAAAACACCTGAAGAATTGGACGAAAAAATTAAAGAGATGATCAATGTTGATAAACCAGTAATATTTGATTGTGTTGTAGACAAAGCAGAAAATTGTTTTCCAATGATACCTTCGGGTAAGCCTCATAACCAAATGATTTTAGGCCCCGAGGAAGAAGAAGAAATATCTGATGAAGGGAAAATTTTAGTTTA
Source organism: uncultured Pelagibacteraceae bacterium (assembly GCA_902593905.1). Taxonomy (GTDB): domain Bacteria; phylum Pseudomonadota; class Alphaproteobacteria; order Pelagibacterales; family Pelagibacteraceae; genus Pelagilacustribacter. The sequence goes on from CACJKF010000001.1 coordinate 411,815, forward strand.
ATGGCAAAGTCTAAATCCGCTTATAGCGTTCCTGGCAAAATCGGAAAAATTGAAAGACACATAATTGTAGTATGGGTTGATAATGAAGCTGGTGTTCTTGCTCGGATAGCCGGACTTTTTTCTGGCAGAGGGTACAATATTGAGTCTTTAGCAGTTGCGGAGGTTGATAAAAAAAAACATATATCAAGAATTACAATAGTAACAGAGGGAACACCGCAAGTGATAGAGCAAATTAATTTACAACTAAAAAAACTCGTGCCAGTTCATAAAGTTGCAGATTTTAAACGTGGGGAAAAAGATATTTTATTTAGAGAATTGGCTTTGTTTAAAATTTTAGGCAATTCGAAAAAGATTGAAAAAGTTAAAAAAATTTGTAAGAAATTCAATCCTGTGGTCCTTGATAAAACAAATAAATCTGTTGTAATACAAGTTACTGCTTTGAGAGCTGAGATTGATAAATTAGCTCTTGATTTAAAAAGTTTAGGCCTTATAAGCACGTCTAGAACAGGAGCGGTAGCTATGACGAAAGGACCAAAAATATTTAACTAAATATGAAAACTTATTACGATAAAGATACTAATAAAGATTTAATTAAAAATAAAAAAGTAGCTATCTTTGGTTATGGCAGCCAAGGCCATGCACATGCGCTTAATTTAAAAGACAGCGGAGTAAAAGAGGTTGTTGTTGCTTTAAGAGAAGGATCATCAAGTATTAAAAAAGCTGAGAGTGCTGGTTTGAAAGTTATGACTTTGTCTGATGCAGCTGCATGGGCTGATGTTGTAATGATGTTAACACCTGATGAGCTTCAATCAGAGATTTATAAAAATCATATAGCACAGAGAATGAAAGAGGGAACAAGTTTAGCTTTTGCTCATGGATTAAATATTCATTTTGAACTAATTAATGCAAGAAAAGACCTTGATGTTTTTATGGTCGCCCCAAAAGGTCCAGGACATACTGTCAGAAGTGAATACCAAAAAGGTGGAGGAGTTCCATGTTTAATGGCCGTTCATAAAGACAGTTCAGGAAAAGCAAAAGATTTAGCACTGTCGTACGCATCGGCTGTTGGAGGTGGTAAAGCAGGCATTATTGAAACAACTTTTAAAGATGAGTGTGAAACAGATTTGTTTGGAGAACAAACAGTTTTATGTGGTGGTTTAGTTGAATTAATTAAAAATGGTTTTGAAACTTTAACAGAGGCAGGTTACCCACCCGAAATGGCTTACTTCGAAACCCTTCATGAAGTTAAATTAATAGTTGATTTAATTTATGAAGGTGGAATAGCTAACATGAATTATTCAATTTCAAACACTGCTGAGTATGGTGAATATGTTTCAGGAAAAAGAATTGTTGACAGCAAAACTAAAGAGAAGATGAGAGAAGTACTCAAAGATATACAATCTGGAAAATTTACTAAACAATGGATGGATGAA
>CACJKF010000002.1 GCA_902593905.1 uncultured Pelagibacteraceae bacterium
AATTTAAAATCTTTTTTATCTGTCGTAAAAAATTCAATTCAAGTTAGTTTTTTTACAGCTTTAATAATTTCACTCTTATATTTATTTTTTTATAAGGCAATAATTAATATAATTACAGATATAGAAATTTTAAGATTCATATCTTTTCAACACATTTTATGGATCATTATAATTCCACCAGTTGCTTCTTTTTGCTATCAATTAGATGGCATTTTTATTGGTGCAGCACAGACTAAAGAAATTAGAAATGCAATGATAATTTCAGTTTTAACTTATATTGGATTATCTATTTTATTCACTAGATACCTTGGTAATCACGGTATATGGTTATCACTTCTTTTATTTATGATATTAAGATCTTTAACATTACAATTTTACTTTAAAAATATTTTAAAAAAATTTTAGATGAAATTTTTATATAAAATTCCAGGGTACGCTCTGCTCCTATTTGGGGGGTTTTGTCTTAGTTGGGGGGGGATTTATTGTACGATCTTTCGAAAAGGCTGATGTTTGGCAAATTCTTTTAATAAGATCATTATTTTTTATGCCTGCACTAATTCTTTTTCTTCTCGGTACATATAGAGAAAATACAATTAAAGTTATAAAGGATGCAGGGTATCCAGCGTTGATTGCTGGGTTAGTAATGTCTTTTAGTTTTATCGCATATGTGTATTCGATGACTATAACATCAGTAGCTAATGTGGTCTTTATAATTAGCACTCAGACAATGTTTCTAGCAATATTTGGGTATTTTTATCTAAAAGAGAGAGTCTCTTTGATTAGCTTTATGTCAATAATTTTGGCAATGAGCGGCATATTAATAATGGTTGGAGACTCAATGTCATCCGGTTCACTCCTAGGCAATATAATTGCGCTGGCAATTCCAATTAATTTTTCAATTTTAGTAATGATTATAAGAAAAAATAAAAATTTAGATATGGTTCCAGCTATTTTTTATTCAGGTATTTTTAGTATTATGTATGGCTTGATCTTGTCTGATTCATTGATTTATAGCCGACATGATATTTTTATGGGTTTTTTATTAGGGGTGCCCCAATTAGCTTTTGGTTTTATTTGTATTACAATTGGATCTAGAACTACTCCTTCAACAACTATAGGTCTTTTAATGCTTACAGAAACCTTATTTGCTCCTATTTGGGTATGGTTGTTTTTAAACGAAATTCCACCAATAAGCGTAATCATTGGAGGAGTAGTAATTATTTCTGCTATTGTTTTGAAAAGTTTTGATAAAGGACAATTAAAAGCTTAAATTGTTAATGTGTCACTAAAAAAATTTTTTTTTAAAAATAAATTAACTTACAAAATATATCTCTTTTATAACTTATATATTAGGCATAAATGTTTCATACATAGATCTCAATATTCTCAATGGGGAGAAGATATATATATTGATGATTATTTTAATCAAAAAAAAAAGGGAACTTATTTTGACGTTGGTTGTTTTCATCCTTTAATGTACAGCAATACTTGTTTGCTTTATAAAAAAGGTTGGAGAGGTATAAATCTTGATATTAACCCAACATCTATAGATTTGTTTAATATTTTAAGACCTGATGACTTCAATTTATGTACTACAATAGATAATAATAATAAAGAATTTAAAGTATATTTTGATCATCCGCTAAGCCCTGTAAACACTCTTGATGAGCAATACTATAAAGAAACAAAAAAAGTATTTTTTAAGGATGAGGATATTAAATCTATTAAGTCAAAATCAATTGATGAAATTTTAGAGTTGGCAGAAATAAAAAATATAGATTTTTTAAATATTGATGTTGAAGGAATGGATTTCAAAATTTTATCACAATTAATTCCAAATAAGTTACAGCCTCAATTAATATCAATAGAGACACATAATGTTGATGGCACGAAATCGAAAGAATGTGACAAAATACATTACCTTTTAAAAAGTAATAATTATAAAACTTATAAAAGGGTTGGACCTTCCACACTTTACGCTTTTTAACTTTATTACCACTTTAAAGCGTAATTCTTTTAGATTGACTTTTAATTATTTTTGTTGGAAAGTATAACCGTAACGGGAGAGACCAATTAATTGGCGCCGAAGGAGCAACAACCCAGGAAACTCTCAGGCAAAAGGACCGTTACCGTAATAACTCTGGAAAGCAGGCTAAGGCCTCACCGAAGGATTAAATCTCTCAGGTACACAGACAGATTGGGATAAATAAAAAAAGAGTTATTATGGAAGTACAAAAAACAGCTTTATATAATTATCACAAAAACTTGGGAGCAAAGTTTGTTCCATTTGCTGGTTACGAAATGCCAATTCAATATAAAGAGGGAATAGTTAAAGAGCATATTTCAACTAGAACATATGCTGGGTTTTTTGATGTTTCTCACATGGGGCAATTTTTTTTAGAGGGAGACAAAACATTGATAGAAGCTTTAGAAAAAATCATACCCGCAGATCTAAATAATTTGAAAGTTAACCATTCAAAATATTCCTTTTTACTTAATAACGAAGGTGGAATAATTGATGATTTAATTATAACAAGAACTGAAAAAGGTTTCTGTATAATTTTAAACGCAGCTTGTAAGGAAAACGATATTAAACAAATTTCACAATTTTTAGATAAAGATCATAAACATCTTTTAAACAATGATTTATCTTTAATAGCGTTACAAGGACCTAAATCTGAGGAGATTTTAGAAAAGTTAATCCCAGGTGTCGTCAATTTAAAATTTATGACTGGAAGTAATTTTGAGTTTGCGGGTGAAAAACTTTATGTAACAAGATCTGGATACACAGGTGAAGATGGTTTTGAAATCTCAATTTCTAACTCAAAAGTTGAAAAACTAATCGATTACTTAATTTCAAATGAAGTTAAGCCGATAGGTTTAGGAGCTAGAGATACATTAAGACTAGAGGCAGGTCTGTGTTTATATGGTCATGATTTAAATGAAAAAATAAATCCGATAGAGGCTAATTTAAAATGGGCTATAGCAAAAAAAAGAAAAGAAGTCGGTGGATTTAATGGATGGGAAAAAATAAAAAATTTATTAGCTAACGGAAGTAAAAAAATTAGAGTTGGTATAAAGCCAGATGGAAAAGTTATAGCAAGAGAAAATACAAAAATCTTTTCATCAGATGATAATGAAATTGGATTCGTCACAAGCGGTACTTTTGGCCCAAGTGTAAACGCTCCAGTTGCAATGGGATATGTTAAATCTGAATTTTCTGAAATAGGCACATCTATTCAGCTTGAAGTAAGGGGAAAAAAATATGGGGGTAAAATTTCCGAACTTCCATTTTATAAAAAAAGTTATGTTAAATAAGGAGAAACAAATATGAGTGAAAAAAAATTTTCTAAAAAACACGAATGGGTCTCACTGGATGGAGATGTAGCTACAGTTGGAATAACTAAGCATGCAACAGAAATGCTTGGTGATATTGTTTTTGTAGAAGTTCCTGATGCAGGAAAAGCCGTAGCAAAAGAAGGTCAAGCAGCTGTTGTAGAGTCTACTAAAGCTGCGAGTGATGTTTACTCTCCAATTTCTGGAGAAATTACTGAGGGAAATAAAGCTATTGCTGAGGACCCAGGTAGCGTGAATTCAGACCCTGAAGGCGCAAGTTGGTTTTTTAAGTTAAAGATAAAGGATAAAGGTGAGTATGACTCGCTTATGTCAAAAGATGAATATGATAAATTTTGTAAGGAGAACCCAAGTTAAATGATTGACGATAATTCAAAAGAATTCATTAAAAGACACATTGGTCCCTCTGAGGAAGATCAATCTAAAATGTTGCAATACGTTGGATATAAGACACTAGAGGATCTAATGAGCAATACTGTGCCAGAAAAAATCTTATTAAAAGATAATCTTAAAATTGATCTGCCAATGTCAGAAAACGATGCTTTAAAAAAATTAAAATCTATATCTAAAAAAAATAAAATCTTTAAAAATTTTATTGGAATGGGATACTATAATTCTATTACACCTAATGTAATTCTTAGAAATATTTTAGAAAATCCAGGATGGTACACGTCTTATACACCTTATCAGCCTGAAGTGGCACAAGGTCGTCTTGAAATGCTTTTAAATTTTCAACAATCAATTATTGACTTAACAGGCATGGATATAGCTAACGCTTCTTTATTGGATGAAGCAACAGCAACAGCAGAAGCAGTAGGTTTAAGCCAGAGATTAGATAAGACTAATTCAAAAAAAATATTTATTTCAAGCAATTGCAATCCTCAAACAATTGATCTCATAAAAACAAGAACTAATCCTTTTGGTTTAGAATTGATCATTGGTGATGAAAAAAAAGAACTTACGAAAATTAACGAAGATATTATTTGTGGAGTTTTATCATATCCTGGAACTTTAGGTGAGATAAACGATCCTAGTGAAAGTATCAGTCAAATACACAAAAAAAATGGAAAAGCTATTTTGGTTTGTGATCTATTAGCTTTAGCTAGATTGAAAACTCCAGCAGAACTTGGAGCTGACATTGCTGTTGGAAGCGCTCAAAGATTTGGTATTCCAATGGGATACGGTGGACCTCACGCAGCATTTTTTGCAACTAAAGAGGAATTTAAAAGATCAATGCCGGGAAGAATTATAGGCGTTTCAAAAGATAGACACGGAAAAAAAGCTTACAGGCTCTCTTTACAAACTAGAGAGCAACACATTAGAAGAGACAAAGCAACAAGCAATATTTGCACCGCTCAAGCATTGCTAGCTATCATTTCTGCTGCCTTTGCGATTTATCATGGACCTGAAGGAATACTTAAAATAGCAAATAGAACTTCGAAATTAGCTAAAATTTTTGCTGATAACATTAAAACAGGTGGTTACAAGATTTTATCAGATCATTTCTTTGATACTGTTACAATTAAGACCAATGAAAAAACAAGCTCTATTTATGAAGCTGCATTAAAAGAGAATATAAACCTTAGAAAAGTCGATAAAGAGCATTTATCAGTTGCTTTTGATGAAGCAAAAAAACTTGATGATGTTAATTTACTTTTAAAGTTATTTGGAGTTTCTAAAATTATAAAACAAGATGTAAAGGTTGAACTAGATAATCTTCCAAAAAATCTTTTAAGAACTTCAAAATACTTAACCCATCCAGTTTTTAATAAATACCATTCTGAAACTGAGATGCTAAGATATCTAAAGAAACTAGAAGATTGTGATATTGCGCTCAATAGATCAATGATTGCTTTAGGATCTTGTACTATGAAGCTCAATGCAACAGCGGAATTAATACCCATTACCTGGAAAGAGTTTTCACTTCCACATCCATTTGTTCCTACAAATCAAATGGAAGGCTATAAAATTCTTTTTAATGATCTAATAAATGACCTAAAGGAAATTACTGGATATGATGCAGTTTCTTTACAACCAAACTCTGGAGCTCAAGGAGAGTACGCAGGTTTAATGACTATAAGAAAATTCCATAAAAACAATAAACAAGAAAATCGTAACGTCTGTCTAATTCCGGATTCGGCTCATGGAACTAATCCAGCAAGTGCCCAAATGTGTGGGATGAAAGTAGTAGTAGTCAATTGTGATGACGATGGAAATGTTGATATAGACGATCTTAAAAATAAAGCTGAAAAACACTCAAAAGATTTAGCTGCTTTAATGGTAACTTATCCCTCTACGCATGGAGTATTCGAGGAAAAAATCATGGATATTTGCGAAGTTATTCATAAGCACGGCGGACAAGTCTATATGGATGGAGCAAATTTAAATGCACTTGTAGGTGTTGCAAAGCCAGGGAAATTTGGACCAGACGTTTGTCATATTAATTTACATAAAACATTTTGTATACCTCACGGTGGAGGCGGACCAGGAATGGGCCCAATCGCTTGTGCTAAGCATCTAGCTGATTTTTTACCAACACACGAAATTATTAAAGAGGCAGGCCCTAAGAATGGAATGGGGGCTGTATCAGCTGCACCTTGGGGTAGTTCAAGTATACTTCCAATATCTTGGATGTATATAAAGATGATGGGTGCTGAAGGATTGAAAAAAGCCTCACAAGTTTCAATTTTAAATGCAAATTATATTTCAAAAAAATTATCCAAAGATTACAAAGTTCTTTACACTGGTAAAAATGGAAATGTTGCACATGAATGCATAATTGATATACGACCAATAAAAGCAAGTTCAGGTATCTCTGAGGAGGATTTAGCAAAAAGACTGATTGACTTTGGCTACCATGCTCCAACAATGTCATGGCCTGTCGCTGGCACAATTATGATTGAGCCAACTGAAAGTGAAAATTTGGAGGAGATTGATAAATTTTGTAATGCACTTATAAAAATTAAAAAAGAAATTAGTTTAGTGGAGTCATCAAAGTTTGACAAAATAGATAATCCACTGAAAAATGCACCTCATACTTATGTCGAATTAGCCTCCAGTGAGTGGAAACATGCTTACTCAAGGGAGGAAGCAGCTTTTCCAACTGAGTATGTAAAAAATAATAAATATTGGGCACCAGTTGCTAGAGTAGATAACGTTTTCGGAGATAGAAATTTAGTATGTTCATGTCCTTCAATGGATGAATATAAAGATGAAGCTGCTTAATCTTTTTTAATGAAAATTGCTGTTATCGGCTCAGGTATCTCAGGATTATCTTCCGCATATTTTCTCTCAAAAAAATATAAAGTTGATCTATACGAAAAAGATGATCACTTTGGAGGTCATTCTTTCACCTATGAGATTAAAGAAGATGATAAGATTATACCAGTAGATCTGGGCTTTATTGTTTTTAATGAGGTTACTTATCCAAATTTAGTAAATTTTTTTAATGAATTAAAAGTTCCTTATGAAAAAAGCGACATGTCATTTTCTGTATCTATTAAGAATAGTAATGTTGAATATAGTGGAAGTGGTTTAGGAGGTATTTTTGCGAATAAATTAAATTTTTTTAATTTCAAATTTTTATATATGATTAGAGAGATAATCTCATTTTATAGAACTGCCCCAAAATTACTTGAAAGTGAAATTAAAGAAGAAACTTTAGGAAATTTTCTTAATAAAAAAAAATTATCAAAATACTTCATCGAGTATCACTTAATTCCCATGGTTGCCGCTATTTGGTCAATGCCATTTAATAAAGCAAAAGAGATGCCATTAAAATTTTTTTTAAATTTTTTTACTAATCATGGTTTATTTAAATTCAAAAATAGACCGCAATGGTACACAGTTTCAAATAGAAGTAGAGCCTATGTAAAAAAGGTAACAGATAAAATTAGTGGAGAAATTTTTAAAAATTATAAAGTGGATAAGTTAATTAGAAACGATGACAATATCAGGCTAAATATTGGCAATGAATATGTTGACTATGATCATGTAGTACTAGCTTCCCATGCAGACCAAAGTTTAAGAATGATAGAAAAACCAACGGAACAAGAAAAAAATATATTGGAAAAATTTAATTACGTGAAGAATGAGGCTTATTTACATATTGATGAGAGATTAATGCCTCACAAAAAAAGGGCCTGGTCTAGTTGGAATTCTGTTACAGATGGAGAAAAGACATGCATCACCTATTGGCTAAATAAACTACAAAACTTAGATACATCTAAGGACTATTTTTTAACTTTAAACCCTATTTATAAAATTAACGAAAATTCTGTTATAAAAAAAGTTAATTTTACCCACCCATATTTAGATTCAAAGAATACTGCGCTTCAAAAAGATCTAAAATTAATACAAGGAAAAAAAAGAACTTGGTTTTGTGGAAGTTATTTTGGTTACGGATTTCACGAAGATGGATTAAAATCGTCTATAGATTTGATAAATAACTTTAAAATTTAATGAACTCCTGTATTTATAACGGTGAAGTAACTCATACACGATTTAAACCTGTAAGACATTTTTTAAAATATAAAACTTTTTCGTTATTAATTGATTTAGATGAAATCAATCAATTAGACAGTTCAATAAATATTTTCTCTCATAATAAATTTAACATTTTCAGCTTTTATGACAAAGATCATGGAGAACGCGACGGAAGCGATTTAAAAGAATGGGTGCTTAAAAACATTAGTAAGCTCAATATAAAAGGTGAAATCAATAAAGTTAAAATACTTTGTTATCCAAGAATTTTTGGTTATGTGTTCAACCCTTTAAGTATTTTTTACTGCTATGAGGATAATAAATTGAAAGCAATTTTTTACGAAGTAAAAAATACTTTTAATGAGCAGCACACATATATTTTTAAAATTAAAGATAATGAAGAAATAATTCAGAAATGCAAAAAAAAATTTTACGTTTCACCATTTATGGATATGGAAACTTACTATAATTTTAAATTACTTAACCCCAATGATAAACTCTCAGTTTTTATAAAACAAACAGACTCGATAGGAACAGTTTTAACAGCTACCCAAACAGGAGAGAGAAAAGAATTCAACTCAAAACAACTCATTTCTAACTTTTTTAAGTATCCTTTAATGACAATTAAAATTATTGGTTCGATACATTATGAAGCATTACTTTTATGGAAAAAAGGAGCAATATACAGAGGAAGAAGCACTAAATTAAAAAATAATTTAAGTTACGAGGAATATTAATGAGTTTAATAAAAATATCAGAAAAATTCGTCCTAAATAAATTGAAAAAAATCTCACAAGGAAATCTTAAGCTTATAAATTATGATGGAAAAGTTTTTCATTTTGGTGACTTAGAGAGCAAATTATCTTCAGATATCAAAATTAATAAGCCCAATTTTTACCTAAACGTCATTATGGGTGGAAGCTCAGCTTTAGGAGAAGCTCATATGAAAAAAGATTTTTATTCCTCAAATTTAACAAATTTAATTGAACTTACAGCGAGAAATATCAATACAATCTATTCTTTTTCAGGAAGTTTAAAATTACAAAAAATCAAAAATTTTCTAAAAAAAATATTTGCATCAAATACAAAATCTAAAAGTAAAAAATATATTTCAAAACATTATGATTTAGGGAATGAATTTTTTTCGTCGTGGCTTGATAAATCTCTTACTTATTCCAGTGCTGTCTATAAAAATGAGAAAGATGATTTAGAAATCGCTCAAAGAAATAAATTTCAAGAGCTTATAAATTTAATGAATATAAAAGATGGAAACAAGGTTTTAGAGATAGGGTGTGGATGGGGCGGTTTTGCTGAATTTTTAGCTAAAAATTATGATGTGAGTGTAGACTGTATTACAATTTCTAAAAATCAATATGAGTTTACTAAAAAGAAGATTTTCAACTCAGGACTAAACAACAAAGTTAATGTTAAATTTTTAGATTACAGAGATCTCAAGGAAAAATATGATCATGTAGCCTCAATAGAAATGATAGAAGCTGTTGGTGAAAAATATATGGACCAATATTTTCGTACAATTAAAAATGTTCTTAATTACGGGGGAACTGCTGCAATTCAAGGCATCGTGATAAAAGATGACTTATTTGAAAGATATAGAGCAAATGAGGATTTTATTCAAAAATATATATTTCCAGGTGGATTTTTACCTTCAGTTAAATTTATAGATAATATAATTAAAAAAAATGACCTAAAACTAGAAAAAATTAATACCTACTCCGACGATTATGCTAAAACTTTAGCAACTTGGAGAAAAAATTTTTTAGGTGCTTGGGAAAAAATTAGCCCACTTGGTTTTGATGAATATTTCAAGCGTATGTGGGAATTTTACTTATCTTATTGTGAAGGCGGTTTTAAGTCTAGAAACATTAACTTGATTCAATTCTCCATGTCTAATAGATATTCGTCATGAAAAAATTTATACTACTATTTTTACTAATTTTAACAACAGGATGTGCAAATAAAATGAAACCGACAGATTTTAAAGATCAAAAACCAAGACTAGTTATCGAAGATTATTTATCGGGTAATGTCAAAGCTTGGGGAGTATTACAAAATAGATCTGGAAAAGTTACAAGACAATTTAAAGCTGATTTAAACGGAAAATGGGATGGTACCCAGTTAATTTTAGATGAAGTTTTTGATTGGAACGATGGCGAAAGACAAACTCGTCAATGGACAATTAAAAAAATTGATGAACATAACTATGAAGGAACAGCGTCTGATGTAATTGGGACAGCTAAAGGATATTCATACGGCCCAGCTTTTAAATTTGAGTATGTATTACTTGTGCCGGTTAAAGGCAAAAATATTAAAATTACTTTTGACGATTGGATTTTCATGCAAGATGAGCGTGTGGCAATAAACAGAGCGACAATGACTAAATTTGGAATTAAAGTCGCAGAGTTAACTGTGATGTTTGTAAAAGATTAATATGTTTGAACTTCCAAAATTAGATTATGCTAATTCGGCTCTTTCTCCAATAATGTCAGAGCAAACTTTAGATTTACATCATGGTAAGCACCATCAAACATACATTACTAACTTAAATAATTTTATAAAAGACTCTGACTATGAAAAATTGTCTCTAGAAGATATAATTAAAAAATCATCTTCTGAAAAAAAAGCAGGTATTTTTAATAACGCTAGCCAACATTGGAATCATAATCTTTTTTGGAAGTGCATGAAACCTAATGGTGGCGGAAACGTTCCATCAAAACTTGAAAATAAAATTAAGCAAAATTTTGGAAGTTTTGAAAAATTCAGAGAGGAATTCATCAATGCTGGAGTTACTCAATTTGGATCTGGATGGTGTTGGCTATCTTTAAAAGAAGATAAGCTTGTAGTAACTAAATCACCAAATGCAGAAAACCCAATAATTAAGAATATGAAACCTATATTAGGCTGTGATGTTTGGGAACACTCTTATTACCTAGATTATAGAAATAAAAGACCAGCCTACTTAGAAAATTTTTTTGATAAACTAATCAATTGGGAATACGTTGACTCTCTTCTTTAATTATCGTTTAACAAGTTTGTCTACTAAAAATAAATAAAGTCTATAAGGTAATATCCTCAAAAATTTTAAAGTTAAAGTCAACCCTTTTGGGAAATGAATTTCAAAAGAATTTCCTCTCACCAAGCCATTATAAATTTTATCCGCAGCATATTCAGGAGTTTTTAAAAATGGCATAGGGAATTCATTTTTATCAGTCAACGGGGTTTTAATGAAACCTGGTGATACAACAGAAACTCTCACTCCAAATTTTTTAAAATCAAAGTAAATACTTTCACTAAAATTAGTTAGAGCAGCTTTTGAAGGACCATAACCACTTGAATTTGGCAGACCTCTGTAACCTGCTATTGATGATACAATAGAAATATGTCCAGATTTTTTATTTTTAAAATAATCCTCAACAGATTTTACACAATCGATTACACCCAAAAAATTAACATTAATTACATTTTTAATTTTATCTGGGTCTATGCTTTGTTCATCTTTTGGTTCATATGTTCCGCTTGAAAATAAACATATGTCTAAATTTTCAAACTCTTTTATAATATTTTTAAAAACCTCGCTTATTTGTGATCGATTTGTTACATCTAACGGAAATGATTTAATATTTGGATTTTTAGCTAATTCATCAAGTAATTCTTTTCTTCTAGCAGATACAGCTACTTTCCATCCTTCATTAGCAAATTTTTCAGCTACAGCCTTTCCTATTCCACTACTTGCGCCTGTAATCCATATTTTTTTCTGATTTTCTGACATTAATTAGTTATATCTCATATTATGACAAAGAATAAATATTTATCTTTAACTATAATTTTATCAATTACCTTTGTAGCACCTGCAATAGGAGGTTATGCGACATCAGCATTTAAAGAGCCCTGGTATTCACAGATCATATTGCCAAGTTTTAACCCTCCAAGTTGGGTATTTGCTCCTGTATGGTCGAGTTTATATTTAATGATGTCGTTAGCTATTTGGAAAATATGGATAAAAATTTTTGATAGTAAATTAATTAAATTATATTTTGTGCATATATTTTTTAATAGCACATGGACCATTGTATTTTTTGGATTTCATCAAATTGGTTTAGCATTAATAAATCTTATTATAATTTTAGTATTTATAATAATTTTGATGAAAGAATATTTTAGTAAAGATAAAATTAGTTTCTATTTAATGATTCCCTACATATCTTGGTCAAGCTATGCGTTGGTTTTAAATAGCGCAATATTTATATTAAATTAAAACCATCTTTTTGGATAAGTTCTTTTTAAGATAAATTTATTAATCAAAACTGATAAAACAATTATAACAATAGTTCCAACAAATACTGGAAAAATAATATAATTAAGTGATACATCAGCAAATAAAGCAATTAGAGGATTCGCTGCAGCCGGTGGATGTATTATTTTTAAATACATCATGAATGTAACAGTTGTTCCAACCGATAAACCAAGAGTAATAAATGAGATACCAAAAAATTCATTAAATAAAATTCCTATAATAATTCCTAATAGGTGGCCAAAAAAAATATTTGGGGGTTGAGCAAACTCACTTTCATAAAAGACTAAAACTATAAGAGTAGTAGAGCCAAAAGAGAACATTAACCAAAATCCTGTGGATGTTTCAAAGCTTAAAAATGATAATATCCCTATAATCACTGACGCTGCTACTCCTGCAACTAAGGGCTCGAAATTTTTAGATATTTTCATATATATTTTATTTTAAATTAAGTTATATACACATAATGAATTATAAAAAATCATTCAACTTTTTAAAAAAATTACCTTCAAAATTAAACTTATTTTATAAGAAAAAATCTAAATCTGGAATAAAAGTAAACAACAAATCTAAATCAAAAAAAGATTTTGATCCCGTGACAAATTTTGATAAAGCTTTCGAAAAATATATTCGAACTCTGATTAGTAAGAATTTTCCCAATGACTCAATTATTGGAGAAGAATTTCAGGACAAGCCTTCATCAAATCATTTAAAATGGTCTATAGATCCTATTGATGGAACAAGAGCTTTCGTTATAGGTGCACCGACATGGTCAAATTTAATTAGCTTGTCATATCATGACAAATCACTTTTAGGATTAGCTAATTTCCCAGAGCTTAATAAATATTATATAAACAACAAAACTAACTCTTATGTCTTTAAAAATAACAAAAGATTTGTCCTTAGATCATCTAATAATGACAATCTGAAAACTATAAAAATTATAGGAAATTTTCATGGAACTTTAAGTTACGAAAGACAGCGTAAAGTCATTAAAAAGTTTGGTTGGTCATTTAGGTTAGCTGGATTTGATGCCTTAAATTATTGTTTACTCGCAGAAGGGAAAGTCGATGCAGTTATTGAGGCAAATTTAAAACCTTATGATATACTTCCATTGATACCAATTATAAAAAATTCTGGAGCAATAGTTACTAATTGGGATAATCAAGCTGCGGAAACCGGAGGCAATATTTTGGCTACATCAAATAGAAGTTTACATTATAAAATTCTTAAACTTTTAAAACCTTTTGTAAAATAAATGATTAACTTGTTTATAAGCAGAATATTCAGAGCTATCAAAATTGATATAGAATTATTTGAAGAGGTAGAAAAAGATAAAAAAGCAACTTTTCAAGCTGGTTCTGTTGTCGTTTTGTCTAGTTTAGCAGCCGGTGTTGGATCGATACATTTAGGAGCATCAAATTTTTTAATTGCTCCAGCTTTATCTTTACTTAGCTGGTATGTTTGGGCTTATATAATTTATTTTGTTGGTGTTAAATTGTTTGGAGATAATAAAACTAAAAGTGATCACGGCGAACTTTTAAGAACAATTGGATTTTCAAGTGCACCTGGTCTCATCAGGGTTTTTGGTGTAACTCCAGAACTTATGACAGTTACATTTGTTGGGTCAGCTTTTTGGATGCTGGCTTGCATGGTAGTAGCAGTAAAATCTGCTTTAGACTATGACAGTTTATGGAAAGCTTTTGGTGTTGTGGTTGTTTCCTGGTTAGTACAAGCTTTTTTCTTATTTTTAATACTAGTTTTATTTAAAGGAATCTAAAGCGGAAATATTCTTTTAGAAAGATTACAACTATTACAAATTTTGTAGCTATACATTATTAAATTTTGTTTTACAGTTTCATCTTCATTTTTGCACTCTTCACAAATATTATCTATTTTTCCGCTATTATTATCTATGACAATATGATCATCGTTTTTCATAACTATTAATATATCATCAAATAATGAGAAAATATTTTATTATTATTTCAATTTTTATAATTAACCATTTTGCAAATGCTCAAGAATATAAAAAAGCTTACTTTGCTGGTGGATGTTTTTGGTGCATGGAGGAGTCATTTGATCAAATTAATGGAGTTATTTCTACTATCTCAGGTTATTCTGGCGGAAATTTAAAAAACCCAACTTACCAAGATGTTATTTACAAAGACACCGGCCATGTAGAAGCTATAGAAGTAACATACGACCCCAAAATAGTTAATTATGAAAAACTTTTAGATATTTATTGGAAAAATATTGATCCTTTTGATTCTGCAGGACAATTTTGTGACAAAGGAAAAAGCTATAGATCAGTAATTTTTTTTCAAACACAACCAGAAAAAGAATTTATTGATAAATCCTTTAAAAAATTGGAAAAACTATTCAACAATAAAATAGTAACTTTAGTTTGGAAATTCGAGAAATTTTATCCTGCCGAAGATTATCACCAAGATTATTATGAAAAAAACTTTATTAGATATCTCATGTATAAAAAGGGGTGTAAAAGAGAAGAGACCTTGAAAAAAATATGGAATTAAAAAAATTACTTGTAACAATTTTTTTTGTTGGTTTGTTAAATTCTGTTGAAGCAGAGATGATTAAACCTGCAGAAAATTTATCTGCTTATGATGTAATAAAAATTCAATTAAATGCTCTCAAGAATAATGATAAAGATGACACTGGGATAAAACAAACTTGGTTATTTGCTCATCCAGATAATAAAAAAATGACCGGGCCTTATGATCGCTTTAGAATAATGCTTTATGATGTACACTATAGAATTCTTTTAAATCATTTCTCTCACAAAATAGATTTAATCATGAACACTGATAATAAATTTGTTTATGGAGTAAAAGTTTTAAGTGATAAAAAAAAACAATTCTACTATTTATGGCATGTTGAGAGAGGAAATGACAAAGATTGTAAAAGTTGTTGGTTTACTTCTGGTGTCTCAATGCCAACAGATCAAGGTAATTCAATTTGAAAAGACCTCCTTTTGCAATTAGATATTTAATAATTGGTGCAATATTAGTTTTGCCACCGATACTAAGCACTCATTATGGAACAATTTATTTGGGAAAAAATAATGGGGTTCTACTAGGTTTCTCTGTAGGAATAATTTGCGTATCATTTGCTTGTTGGAAACTTTTCATTGATGGTTGGAGGGATGACGAGGACTAATGAAATTCGAAATTTCAAGAGAAGGAGCTTTGAAACAGCTTGGTGTTTTTATAAATAGTGAATTAGCAAATTATAGTTTCAAAAGAAATTTTGATTTAGGGCCAAGTGACAAAACGAATGTATCTTGCTTATCTCCTTATATTTCCCATAGATTGATTACTGAGTACGAAGTCGCAAAGATAGTTTTAGCAAAGTTTCCATTTCAAAAAGTGGAAAAATATATTCAAGAAATATTTTGGAGAGTTTATTGGAAAGGTTGGTTGGAGCTTAGACCTCAAGTTTGGTCAGATTTTACAGAGGATTTAAAAGGGCTAAAGGAAGATGATAATTATAAAAAAGCTGTTAATGGCGAAACTCAAATTCAATGTTTTAATGATTGGGTAAAAGAGCTTAGAGAAAATAATTATTTACATAATCATACTAGAATGTGGTTCGCTAGCATTTGGATATTTACCTTAAATTTACCTTGGCAAAAAGGTGCGGAATTTTTTATGAAACATTTATATGATGGTGACGCCGCCTCTAATACTTTAAGTTGGAGATGGGTTGCTGGACTTCAAACTAAAGGAAAGCACTATGTAGCTCAATCATGGAACATAAGTAAGTTTACTAATAATAAATATATGAATATTAAATTAAATGAGAACGCTTTATCTTTAACAGACAAAAGAGAATATAAATTAAATCCACTTAATTTTATTACAGAAGATAATTCAAATGAAAATTTATTAGTTTTTGAGAACGAATTAAATTTAGAAAATAAAGATTTAAAAAAATATAAAAATATTTACTTAGTTTTATTAAGTAATGAAGCTCGAAAACTAAAACTTGAGCAAAAAGTGCTAGACTATAAATCACAGCTAATTAATGATCAAAAAAAGCGATTTGAAGATTTAAAAATCATAGATGAAGTAAAATTTGAAACTCTTGCGGATGAAATTAGCTCTTTTGATGTCATTCACCCAAGCATTGGAGAAAATTATTCTTATTTAAATACTATTAAGAAAAAGCAAAATTTAGAATTAAATTTTATTTTGAATGAGAAAGATAAATTTTCTTGGCAATTTTCTAATAAAGGATATTTCAATTTTAAAAATAATATTCCTAAAATTTTGACTAATTTTAATTTACAATAATTTATTTAGAAGAACATTTTTTTGAACAATATTTTACCTTCTCCCAATTTAGTCTCCATTTTTTTCTCCAGGAAAAAGGTTTGCTACAAACTGGGCAAGTTTTTTTTGGCAAATTAGCTTTTTTTATCATGTAGTTGATGTTTATTTTTTATAAAAAGAAAATAAGCTGCAATTTCATAAAAGATATTTAATATAAAAAACAAAGGTTTTATCTTAAATATTTTATATAAAAAATTATATTTAGGAATATTTTTCCAAATTATTAAAAAAGACTCTGCTCCATCAATTACTCTACCATCCTGTATTACATGCATTCTTCTTAAAAGTTCCTTGTAAGATTTGGAAGTAATTTTCTGAGCCTCTTCATTATTAGTCACATCTATCCATTCAACACTGTTATCGCTATGTTTTTTGTAATGATTGATTTCAGCTCTACAAATATTACATGAATTGTTAAAAAAAACCCTAACCATTAGTATTTTCTTTTATAAAATTATTGGCAGCTTTAAAAATTCTTGTTTTTCTGTCTTTATTCATTTTTTCAGAAACTCTAACCATCATTGCAAGACGTGGATTTTTTAAAAAGAATTTTTTATGTCTATCTATAAATTTCCAATATAATCCGTCCATTACATCACACCAGGGACCTTTTTTAAAATGCATCATTTTAAGAAAATAACTAGATCCACAAATATAAGGTTTAGTTGCAAATATTCCGCCGTCACTAAATAATCCCATCCCATAAACATTTGGCGACATTACCCAATCAGATGAATCTACGAACATTTCCATAAACCATTTGTAAACTTGTTTAGGATTTATCTCACAAAGATTCATTATGTTTGCCAATATCATTAGTCTTTCTATATGATGTGACCAGCCATAGTTTTTAGCATTATTGATTGCATGATCTAAAGGATCCAAACCAGTATTGCCGTCATACCAAGATTTTTTCATTTTTCTTTTATGATTAAAAAAATTAGTGTTATCTAATCGTTGATCATAGTTTTGGTAAATTCCTCTCATAAACTCTCTCCAACCTATAATCTGTCTAATATAACCCTCTAAGGAATTCATAGGTACTTTATTTTCAATCTTTCTTAACTTCTCTATTATCTCTTCTGGGGCTATTAAACCTATATTTATAAGTGGACTTAGCGCGCTATGAAAAACAGTATTTGATTTATCTGTTACAGCATCCTCATAATCCCCAAAAAGCTTTATTCTCTCTTTCAAAAAATCATCTAGCCACTTACTTGCGTCTTTTCGTGTTGTTGGAAACCAAAAACTATCAGTATTTCCTGGATGATCTTTAAAATTAGAATTTATAAATTTTTTAAGAGTAATAGTTTCCTTTGTCTCTTTTACCTTAGAAATTACAGGAACTTTAATAGTATTCGGAAGTTTTTTTCTATTTTCTTCGTCGAAACTCCATTTATTTCCTTTTGGAGTTCCATTTTTACTCATTAATAAATTCATTTTTGTTCTTACAATTTTATAAAAATTTGCCATGAAAGGCCGTTTATTTTTAGAAAGGTAATCTTTAAATTCCTGTCTCTCCATTAAAAACATTGGAGATCTAACTTGGTTAATCTTAAGTGAATTTTTTTTTCCTAAATTCATTATTCTTTTTTCAAAAAATTTATCCTCAATTTCAAAAAAGGTAATTTCTCTTATCTTTTTTTCTTTAATAGTCTTTTCTAATTTTTTTTCGTAGGGTAATTTAAAATCTTTATTTACATCTTTATATATTAAATTAAAATTTTTTGATTTTAGCTCATCTTTAAATGATCTCATTGAAGATAAAAATAATAGTATTTTTAGTTTGTGGTGTTTTTCAAAGGTGCACAAACCGTAGTCTTCTGCCATAAAAAAAGTATGGTCTTTATAATTAGAAAGATATTTTGGGTTAAAAAGTTGATTTCCTAAAATTATAAAAAGCTTCATAAGTAATAAAATACATATTTTATCAAGATATTACACGCGTCATTATTTGCATGTAAATAACCTTTAATAATGTTATTTTTAATTATGAAAAAAGTAATTTTGGGAGCAACCGGATCAATCGGTTCTTCTTTAGCAAAAAAAATAGTTGATAGCGGGGAAGAGGTTCACTTAGTTGGAAGAGACGAGACTAATTTGTCAGAGTTAGCAAAAAATTTAAACTCAACATTTACTGTTTGTGATGTTTTAGAAGAGAATTTTTCCGAAAAAATACTTAATGATTTAAAAGATGAGCCAATAAATGGTTTAGCTTTTTGTGTAGGATCAATTGATTTAAAACCATTAAAGCTGACAAAAAAAAGTGACTTCATGCAATCATTCAATTTAAATCTTATTTCTGCAACAGAAGTAATTAGAACTTTAGCAGACAACTTAAAAAAAAATAAAGGTTCAGTTGTTTTATTTTCAACGGTAGCAGTAAAACAAGGCTTTCCAAACCATGCAATAGTTTCATCAGCAAAAGGCGCTATAGAGGGCCTGACTTTAGCTTTAGCAGCTGAGTTTGCGCCGAATGTGCGAGTTAATTGTATTGCACCAAGTTTGACGAACTCCAAAATTTCAAATTTTTTACTTAAGAATGAAAAAGTTGCCGAAGGTATTGCCAAAATGCACCCAATGAAAAGAATAGGTGAAGGCGGGGACTCTGCATCAGTTGCTAAGTTTCTGCTTACAGATGAAAGCTCCTGGATAACAGGTCAAATATTTGGTGTTGATGGAGGAAGATCATCTGTCGCATAACAATTGTTGTGAAAACAGTTAAATAAGCTATATGAAAAATTTTTTTGCTGTAATTTTATCTCTTATACTTAGCACAAGTTTAATGGCTGCCGGAAGCGATAGTAGTAGCGATTCTTCTAAAGAGGGGTCTTTATATGAGGATGCAGTTAAATTAGTTAAGAGAGCTGGAAAATTAGAAAAAAAAGATAATGCTGATAAAGCTAAAAAACTATATGCACAAGCTTTTGATAAACTAGAGAAAGCATATAAATCAGATAAAAAAAATCCAGATATTCTTAATTACATGGGTTTTACAACAAGAAAAACCGGAAATTTTGAAAAAGCTGAAAAGTATTATTTAGAAGGCTTAAGTTTAAAACCTAATCATAATGGTATCAATGAATATTTAGGTGAACTTTACGTACAAACCAATAGAATTGATAAAGCTAACGAAAGATTAGAAGTACTGAAGAATTGTAATTGTAAAGAATATAGTGAACTAGAATTGATTATAAAAACTAAAGGTTCGAAAGTTTACTAAGACAAATCTACAGCAAACTTTTTCAATTTTTCAATCGGTATAAGATCTAAAGTCTTAATATTAGTTTTTTTCAAATAAACTGCACATGCTGCGTTTTCCTCAATAGCTCTAGCGTACCAGGTTGCGCAAACACACCAGCAGTCACCATCTTTTAAACCTGGAAATCCAAATTCAGGATGAGGTGTAATCAAATCATTACCAACCTTCTTTGACCAAAGTAAAAATTTATCTGTTACTTTTGCACAAACCGTGTGAACTCCCCTATCATTTTTATCTGTATTACAACATCCATCTCTAAACCAACCTGTTATTGGATCGTTAGAACATGGTTCTAAAGGCTCGCCAAAAACATTTTTTTGAATTTTATCACTCATCTTGAAAAAACATTAGCAATTTTTTTGTCTATTTCTAGATTAAATGAGAAAGATCTTCTTTCTCCCCTTGATTTAAACGGATATGCTGTATGCATTAAATAATGTGGGAAAAGAATTACATCTCCCTCTTTTGGTTGATGATTGTAAATACTATCACTTAAAAACATCTTATTTCCATTTATGAAATCGATCGTGCCATCAATTTTTGATTTTTTATGGTTTTTTGAAACAAATTTTGGAATCTTTAAGTAACCCACACCAGATATATGTCCATCATGATAATGTATAGGATTATATTCATTATTAAACTGTCTGACTATCCAAAAATTTTTAATTGAAATTTTTTTTACTTTTTTTCCAATAGTTTGAAAAATATATTTTTTTACTTCACTCGATATTATTTTTTCTAGATTTTTTTTTACAAAAGGTTTCGGCAATTGAAATTCTTGTTTTACCTGTCCGACTAACTTTTTGGAGTAATCTAGTTTTTTTAATAAACTTTTTTTATTTAAAATTTGATCTACCTCATTATTAATTTTTTTTATTAATCTATTTGAAAATTTTAATTTAGCTATTTTCGGACCAAAAGGGCTAATTACTTTCATAATTATAGCTTCGTTGGGTTTGGTTGACCTTTATAAACTTTTTTAGGATCAAATTTTTTTTCTTTTTCTTTAAACTCTAATTTAATCTCTTCAGAATTTTTAATTTTTCCTAAAGGAATTGATCTATAAAAGCATGACTTATATCCTACATGGCAGCTCGCTCCATTTCCTATATCTACTGACATCCACAATGCGTCCTGATCATCATCTATTCTTAAATCAACTACCTTTTGCACAAAACCACTTGTCTTGCCTTTGTGCCAAATGTCTTTTCTAGATCTACTCCAATAATGAGCCTCTTTGGTTTCGATTGTTTTTTTAAGAGCCTCTTCATTCATGTAACCATGCATCAATAACTCGCCAGAACCACTGTCAGAAGTAGTTACTGGAATGAGTCCATCTTTATCAAATTTAGGAGATAGAAATTTTCCCTCTTCTACCTCAAATACGCTTTCTCTCTTTTTGAACATGAGGGTAAAATAATGAAAAAAAGACAAAATAGCAATTTGCATTAATTACATATGTCCTATAAAAGCTATTGACTATGAAGTTAGTAAAAAACGCAGATAAAAGCTCCTCAAAAAAGCCTGAAGTTTCAGATAAACAGGCCGAAGAGTCTTTCAAAACAATACTAAAATGGATTGGAGAAGATCCAAATAGGGAAGGTCTCATTGAGACACCTAAAAGGGTAGTCAAAGCTTTTAAAGAATATTTTAAAGGTTATCATCAAGATGCCGAAACTGATTTATCTAAAACGTTTGGAGACGTAGAGGGTTATGATGATATGGTAGTAGAAAAAAACATAACACTTGAAAGTCATTGCGAACACCATATGGCACCTATAATTGGAGTAGCGCATGTCGCTTATATTCCCAACAAAAAAGTTGTAGGATTAAGTAAATTAGCAAGAACGGTAGAAATATTTTCTAAAAGACTTCAAACTCAAGAAAGACTTACGATGCAGATCGCTAAAACTTTAATGAATTCATTAGATGCTAAAGGAGTAGCGGTTACCATCGATGCCGCTCATCAATGTATGACTTTGCGAGGTGTCAAAAAAGAGAAAGCAACAACAGTTACTAACTATTTTTTAGGCTCCTTTAGAGAAGACTTAGGTATTCAGAATAGATATTTAAGATATATAAAAAAATAAATGTCTCAAAAATTTAAAGCTGTAGTAATAGATAATCAAAACGAAAAATTTACAAGAGAAATTAAAGAAATCGATACAAGCAATCTTAAAGATGGAAACGTCTTGGTCAAAATAGACTATTCAAGTCTAAATTATAAAGATGCACTAATTTTAAACAACGGAGGAAAAATTGTAAGGAAATTTCCATTCGTTCCTGGAATAGATTTTTCAGGAACTGTTATTGAAAGTGAAGATAGTAAATTTAAAAAAGATGATAAAGTAATTTTAACTGGATTTAGAGTTGGGGAAGCTTTCTTTGGGGGGTTCGCTCAATTCGCAAAAGTTGATGCCAATTTTTTAATTAAAATTCCAAAAGATTTAGATACACATAAGTCCATGATGCTTGGCACAGCAGGATTCACGGCCCTTCTGTGCTCATTTGCAGTTAAAGCTAAAGAAGAATTGTTGTTAGGTGAAAAAGTAAAAGATGTTTTGGTAACCGGTGCTACAGGGGGTGTTGGAAGTATCGCTGTGATGATCTTATCGAAAATGGGTTATGATGTTCACGCTGTAACAGGAAAAAAAGATAAAAATGATTATCTAAAAGGCTTAGGTGCAAAAAACATTTTAGACAGAAAAGAATTCGAAGGAGAGAGTAAACTTCTTGAAAAAGGATTATGGGACGGGGTTGTTGACACTGTAGGCGGTGCCGCTTTAACTAAAATATTTGCACAAACAAAACCTGGCGGTATTGTTGCTGCCTGTGGAAATGCAGGCGGAATTAAAATCAACACAAATGTAATGCCTTTTATAATAAGAGGCGTAAAATTATGGGGTATCGATTCGTCTGGTTCCTCAATAAAAAGAAGAGAATTTGTCTGGGGTGAAGCAGCAAAATTAATTGATTTTTCTAAAGTTCAATCTTTTACTAAAGAGCTATCATTTACCGAACTTTTAGAAACATATCCTAAACTTTTAAAAGGAGAGTTTTCTGGAAGAGCTATAGTAAATCCAAATAAATAAACTATAATCATTTCAATAATGGATTGGGATAAATTAAAGATTTTTCATACTGTTGCAGAAGCTTCAAGTTTTACAAAAGCTTCTACAATTCTAAACTTGAGCCAATCAGCAATTAGTCGCCAAATACAAGGCTTAGAGTCCGATTTAAAGGTTCAATTATTCGAACGTCATGCCAGAGGTCTAGTTCTTACTGAAAACGGTGAGTATCTTTTTAAATCCGCTCATGAAATTATTTCAAAATTGAAGGATGTTGAGTCTAACCTTAGTGGCCAAAAAGATAAACTTAATGGAAAACTAGTTGTTACCACTGTCGTAAGTTTTGGAACTACATGGTTAACTCCAAGAATAAAAGAATTTATGGATCTTAATCCTGGTGTTGAAGTAGAGTTGATTTTTGATGATAAAGAACTTGATTTGGCTACTCGTGAAGCCGATGTAGCCATTAGAATGAGAAGACCTAAGCAATTAAATTTAATTCAAAAAAAATTTGTTGATTTTAATTATCATATCTATGGCTCTAATGAATATTTAGAAAAAAATGGTTATCCAAAAACTCTTAAAGATTTAGATAAGCATAAGTTTATCACTTATGGTAAAGGCGCACCGTCACCTGTTTATAATCCCGATTGGGTGTTAAAAGTTGGCGCGAAAGATGGAAAAAAAAGAAAATCTTTAATGAAAGTTAATAGTGTTTACGGCTTATTACTTGCAGTTCAAAGCGGAGTTGGTTTGGCTGCACTACCAGATTACATCACATACAATATAAATGGCATTACAAAAGTTTTACCTGACGATCCTGGTAAGCCAACCGAAACTCATTTTGTATATCCAGCATCTTTAAAAAATAATGCTAGGCTTGTAGCTTTTAGAAATTTTTTATTCAGCAAGGTAAACGAATGGAAATTTTAATATCATTTATAATACCTTTTATAATACTACTTACAGTTGTAGTGTTTATTCATGAATATGGCCATTATTATTATGCTAAGAAGTATGGAGTAGGTGTCACAGATTTTTCTATAGGATTTGGTAAAGAAATATTTGGTTTTAATGACAAATCTGGAACAAGGTGGAAATTCTGTGTCATTCCTCTTGGCGGATATGTAAAATTTTTTGGCGATAGAAATGTTTTTAGTCAAGCAGAGCAAGAAGAATTGTTAAAAAAATACAGTAAAGAAGACCAAGAGAAATTATTTGTAGTCAAACCTTTGTATCAAAGATCAATAATAGTAGCGGCTGGACCTTTTGCAAATTTTTTATTAGCAATATTTATTTTTGCATTCATCTATATGTTCGCCGGAAAAGATTTTACTCCTGCTCAAATACAAGAGGTTCAAATAGAAAGTCCTGCTGAAGAGGCAGGCATTAAATCAGGTGATATTATTCAATCTATAAATGGCAAAGATGTAAATAGCATTATGGAAGTTTCCGCTTTCATTAATTCCTCTTCATCAGAGATAATTGATATCGGCATATTAAGAAATGACAGTGACATTACATTTTCTTTAAAACCTGAGGTAATTAAAGGGGAGGACTCTTTAGGCAATAAAGCAAATAAAAAGATTATTGGTATAAAAATAGCACCTTTAAATGATGAGATTAATAGAAAAAGATTAGGCCCAGCTACTGCTTTGTTTTACGCTTTCAAAGAGACTTGGTTTGTAATTGATGCTTCTTGGAATTTTATTATTTCAATGTTTAAAGGCACTGGGGACACCACTCAACTAGGCGGCCCTATAAAAATAGCTAAAATTACCGGCCAAGTAGCAAAACTGGGCTTTATAGCTTTTCTAAGCATTATGGCCTACATATCAATCAGCTTAGGCTTTATTAATTTGTTGCCAATTCCAATGTTAGATGGCGGGCATTTAATGTTTTATGCTTTTGAAAAGGTTTTAGGCAGACCTTTAACTCAAAAGACTCAGGAAGGATTTTTTCGAATCGGTCTTTTTTTACTACTTTCTTTAATGTTCTTCACAACATTTAATGATTTAAGAGATTTAGGCTTATTTTAAGCCATTTTTCTTCTCAAAAAAGTCAATAAAATCAATACTTTTAAGACATACAATATATTGTGTTGATATTTACGTGAAACACCAAAAAAATGTTGATTTTATTGGATTTTTATAGAGATTAGGAAATAACTAAGGGGCATAAATGAACAAAAAACAATTAGTAGCAAAAATATCGTCCACACTGGGTCAAAGCAAGGCTGATGCTGAAAGAACTTTTGACTCAATAACGACAATTATTTTGGATGCGTTAAAGAATGACGATACTGTTAAAATAGCTGGTTTTGGTACTTACAAAGTAGCAAAAAGAAAAGCTAGGGTAGGAAGAAACCCAAGAACAGGGGAATCTATTCAAATTGCTGCATCTCAGAAAGTTAAGTTTTTACCTGCTAAAAGCTTAAAAGAAATGTTTAACCGATAAACGTTTTATTTAGTTATTTAGCCCTTATTTGAGATTATCAAATAAGGGCTAACTACTTGCAAAAACTGCATAGCTCAAATTAAGACAATTCAATTCTTTTTCAATAGTTAAAACCCTATAACGCACGCTTAACAAGGGAGTTAGTTATGAAAAAATACTTAGGATACTTTTTAGCAGGTACAGCCATTTATTTTGGCTTTGCAGGTCTTGGATATGCTGAGACTACAGTGTCTGCAGAAGTACAATACATTTTTAATACCCTATTATTTTTAATGTCAGGTTTCTTGGTCATGTGGATGGCCGCAGGTTTCGCAATGTTAGAGTCAGGATTAGTAACATCAAAATCTGTGTCAGCAATCTGTGCTAAAAATATAGGTTTATATTCAATCGCCGGAGTAATGTTCTGGTTGGTTGGTTACAATTTAGCTTACGGTATCCCAGAGGGCGGATATATTGGTTCATTTACACCATGGAGTGACAATTCATCATTAGAGACAGGATATTCTGATGGTTCTGATTGGTTTTTCCAAATGGTGTTCTGTGCAACTACAATGTCAATCGTATCTGGTACATTAGCTGAAAGAATTAAGATCTGGCCATTTTTCTTATTTGCCGCAATTTTAACTGGAATTATCTATCCAATTTCAATGGGTTGGCAGTGGGGTGGCGGATGGTTATCAGTAGCTGGATTCTCAGACTTTGCTGGTTCAACATTAGTACATGCTGCTGGAGGAGCTGCGGCTCTTGCAGGTGCAATCGTATTAGGTGCTAGAAGTGGCAGATTCTCTGGAAAAGGTGAGGCTAAACCGATGGCACCATTTGCTGCATCATCAATTCCGTTAGCAACATTAGGAGTATTTATACTTTGGTTAGGTTGGTTCGGATTTAATGGTGGATCTCAGTTAGCTTCTGGAACGCTAGAAGACGTTTCAGCAGTAGCAACAATTTATATCAATACGAACTTAGCTGCAGGTGGTGGTGTATTAGCTGCTGCAACAGTATCAAGAGTTATTGGTGGAAAAACTGACGTTGTAATGATGCTAAACGGCGCAATTGCTGGATTAGTAGGTATTACCGCAGAACCATTAACACCAAGTCCGCTAGCTGCAATCTTCATTGGAGCAATTGCTGGAGTATTAATGTACTTCTCAACAAAACTATTGTTCAAAATGAAAATTGATGACGTAGTTGGAGCCATCCCAGCACACTTAGTAGCTGGAGTATGGGGTACATTAGCAGTGCCATTAACAAATGGAGATGTTACTTTCGGAGCACAATTCTTAGGAACTATCTCAGTTGTGGTATTCGTATTCATAGTCTCGTTTATTGTTTTCCAAATTATAAAAAGTACAATTGGATTAAGAATAAGCAAGGAAGCTGAAAGATTAGGAACTGACAAAGCAGAAGTTGGTGTAATAGCTTACGGTATAAGAGACTAATAAAATATTCCCTCCCTCGTTAGTTGGGAAAAATTATAAGGCCTAGTTCGGATCCCCCGTCTAGGCCTTATTTATTTTACAAAGCTCGTATGCATTTAATTCATGATTAAAACCTTTGAAATTTGATATCAAATCAGCAAAAAAAAAGGGGGAAACATGAAAAAATTAATTTTCATTTTATTAGGTTGTATTTCTGCTTTACTAATAAGCTCTCAAAGCTTTGCAGAAACAACAATGTCTGAAGAAGGACAATATATTTTTAACTCATTAGGATTTTACTTAGGCGGGGTACTAGTTGCATTCATGGCAGCAGGTTTCTGCATGCTTGAAAGTGGATTAGTGACTACAAAAAGTGTATCGACAATTGCCGCTAAAAATATAGGTAAATTCGCTATATGTTCACTAGTATTCTTCTTAGTAGGTTATAATTTAGCTTATGGCGTGCCTGAGGGAGGCTACATGGGCTCATTTACGATTTGGACAGATTCATCTGACGCTGGAACAGGTTATTCAGGTTACTCAGACTGGTTCTTTCAAACAATGTTCGTATGCGCGACAGCTTCCATAGTGTCAGGAGCAGTTGCAGAGAGAATTAAGATCTGGCCATTCTTTATTTTTGCAGCAATTATGGCAGGGATAATTTATCCAATTTCTATGGGTTGGCAGTGGGGAGGCGGCTGGTTAGCTAGCGGCGGATTCTCTGATTTTGCTGGTTCAACTTTAGTTCATGGATGCGGGGGCGCTGCAGCATTAGCTGGAGTAATAGTCTTGGGTGCTCGTGAGGGAAGATTTGGAAGAAAAGGTGAAAAGAAATCTATGCAGCCTTTTGCAGCTTCAAGTATTCCATTAGTAACACTAGGAACTTTTTTACTTTGGTTTGGCTGGTTTGGATTTAACGGTTTCAGCCAATTAGCAATGGGAACATTTGACGATGTGAATGCTATTTCTAAAATTGCGGTAAATACACATTTAGCCGGAGCAGCAGGAACATTTACTGGTGCAGCGATTACAAGATTAATCGGTGGCAAAACTGATATTGTAATGATGCTTAATGGAGCTTTAGCAGGTTTAGTTGCTATAACTGCAGAGCCATTAACTCCTGGACCAATTACAGCTATGGTTATCGGATCCATAGGAGCTATCATAATGTACTTTGGTACTAAAATGTTAGAGAGCTATGGTTTAGACGATGTAGTCGGAGCTATTCCAGTGCATATGTTTGCTGGAATATTTGGAACACTCGTAGTTCCTTTAACTAATCCAGACACATCTTTTGGAACTCAATTCATTGGTACAGCATCTGTATGTTTATTTAGTTTCGTATTATCTTGGGCTACTTTTACTGCTCTTAAGTCAACAATTGGGTTAAGAATTAGTAAGGCAGCTGAAAAACTAGGAACTGATAAAGCTGAAGTTGGAGTAACCGCATACTCAATTAGAGACTAAAAAAATAAAATAAAAGGCTCGAGAAATCGGGCCTTTTACTCTTTATTTTCTTCCCAAATACGTTCCCAATCAACATTTGGAGATAAACCAAAAATTGAATTTATATTAGTAAAATGAATAGCAAGAGAGGGTATAGGCGATATACACAATTCTTTCATATAAATTTCATGCAATGGTTTTTCAAAAGGTGCATGCTCTTTCTTACACATGCTTAAGTATTTATCCCAATATTTATCTATAATTTTTTTACTAGTTAAAAAAGTACATAAAGTTTCCTCCACCTTTCTCCAATGATAATTATGACCTAAAAAATTCTGAGTTTTATCTGCTTTTGTATATAAATATGGGTAATCGGCTGGACATATAATTATTTCATTTTTAATTTGAGAAGCTATTCTTTCATATGTGAAAATCATTTCACTTATCGAGTTATGCTGATGTAAATAGTCATCCTCTACAAAATATATTAAATCCTCACATTTTTTTGCTTCTATCAAGGACTGGTTTATATTAGCCATGTTAGAGATTTGATTAGATGAAACTTCCTGGCCTCTTTCATTTATTTTTTCAATTTCATTTTCATATTTAGAAACATCTAAATTAATTAAATCATAATTTGTTCCAAAATTTTTAAAAATTATGTCTATTTTTTTTAAATTTTCTTGAGAGGAATTATGATCAATAATTTTAAAACTAATTTTTATTTTTTTAAGTTGAGGGTTTGCCTTTATAGAATTTAATAATGATCTAATAGTCCTTAGAGTGTACTCGATTTTTTCTTTTTCAAATAATCTAGATTTATTTTGTGTTAACATATTTACGCTTGCACACGTTCTAATAATTATATCTAATGCCTTAACCGGCCTGGTGATATTGACTTTTCCTAGGGGGAGGTTAATTGAACTTTTGCCTATTAAGCTTAATTCATCGTTAATTTTCTTATCAACAGTGACCACTTCAAATGTATTTTGATCAATTATTTCAAAACCTAATTTCCTGCATAATTTAATAAAGATTTTTTTTAAAAAACCTGAATTATTTGAGCTGCGAATATTTTTCATACTAGTAAAATATATATAATAGTTTAATTATTTGATCTATGAGTATTAAATCTTCACAAAAATTAGTTCAGGAAGCTAATGAAAATATTGAAACATTAAGTGCGAATGAAGTTAAGAGCTTGGTAGAAAAAGACGAAATTACTCTAATTGACGTAAGAGATATTAGAGAACTATGGAAAGAGGGAACTATAGAGAATTCAAAACATATACCTAGGGGGATGCTAGAATTTTGGCTAGACCCAAATAGTTCTTACTATCAAGAGAATAAGATAAAAGATTTAAAAAAGATGGTTTTATTTTGCGCTTTGGGATTTAGATCTGCTTTAGCTACAAAAGCTTTAGTTGATATGGGTTTTAAGAATGTTGCTAATGCAAGTGGTGGATTTGATGCGTTAAAAAATGCTGGACTAAAAGTAGTCCAAAAAGAAAAAAAATAATTTATTTACTAGCTTCTTTTAAAACAAACTCAATTCGATCTTGACCCCAAAAAATTTTATTATTTGAAATAAAAGTTGGTGCCCCAAAAATTCCTTTTTCATAAGCTTCACTAGTTCTTTTTCTTAGAGTGTCTTTTATAGATGAAGATGTAGCTCTTAAAACAAAAGTCTTAGGATTGACATTTAAGTTTTTAAGTACTTTCTGAATTATATTATCATCATTCATATTTAAACCATCCTGCCAAATTGCGTCAAAAATATTGTCAATGTAATAACTTTTAAAATTGTCCTCCTCAGCTACAAAAACACCACGCATTAAATTCAAACTTCTGATTGGAAAATAAGAATTAAACTTAAATTTAACATTATTTCTCTCAGCAATTAATTTACAATCTCTAATCATATGTTTTGCTTTAGCAGGTATAAAAGCAGGTGCTTTAATTCCATGTAAATTATGTAAACCTCCTAATAGAATGGGCTTATATCTAACTCTAATTGAGGCTTTATTCTCTATTTTTCGTATTTCTTTGTGTGCAAGAAAAGAGTAGGGACTAATAAAGTCAAAATAGAAATCGAATGGTTTAATCATCAAAGCTTATTTTTTTAGCAAAGAAAATTCTTATAAACCAGTAAATCACTAATCCAATTGGTCCAGAAAAATATGTTAAAATAAGAGATGGTATAGTAATTATCTTAGGCATAAAATATTTTCTAGCATCTCTTACTATCCAGGCCCCTGCAAACAAACTTATCGCTAAGAAATGTAACCAGAAAATTAGTAATAAAATTTCATTAGAGAACATAGAATATAAACCATCTAATCCACTATATAGTTCAAAACCATCAAAAATACTTTTTTCTAAATAGAGATTGTAGGAGAGATAAGAATAACCTATTGCTAATAGCAATGGAGCAACAATAGATTGAGTTAAAAAATTAGTAAAACCATGATTGGGAGCTAAAATTAATAACAACCAAAATGGCACAACTCCCCAATTAGCAACTAAATAAATATTATCTGGAGTGATGAAAGCTATTAGATCATTTAACATAAAAAATAATATAGTATATTAAAATAATGAATCCCACATCAAATAAGAGTGATTTTGAAGATCTAACCACGAATTTGAAAGATTTAGCTTATTCTTATCTCGAAAAATATAATCCATCTAAACAACAGCTTAAAGTTTATTTACTAAAGAAATATTTATTAAAAATTAAGGGCACTAAATCTAAAAAAGAGGTTACATCAATAATCGATGAAATCATTTTGAACTTGGAAAAAAATAAACTTTTGAATGATGAAATGTACTCGGACTCAAAAGCTAGGATGTTTTTGAGGAGGGGTTATTCGTTAAATAAGATAAATCAATCGCTTAGAAATAAAGGGATTGATGATAAATATGTAAAACTAAGTATAGAAAAAATAAAAGAAGATCAAATTGAACCTGATTTCGTTTCAGCTTTAAAACTTTGTAGAAGAAGAAGAATAGGTCCTTTACGACCTGAAAGCAATCGTGAATTGTTCTATAAAAAAGATATGGGTATTTTGGCTAGAGGGGGTTTTAGTTTTGATTTATCAAAAAGAGTTTTAGATTTAGACTCTAAGGAGTTTAAGAAATTAATTAAAATCATCTGATTTTTTCTTTTTCTCTTCCTCTACTAAAATATCAAGTTTTCTTTTTAAAGCATTTCTAACAAGAATAAAAAAAAGAATCCCAAAAAAAGTTACAGACAAAATTATTATTAAAATAGTCTTAAACATTTAAATTCTCAGAGCGTTTAATTAGCAGACTAGGGTTCCTATAGTCCTCTTTTCCGTACAAAAATGGTTTTTCATCTAATGTTTTTATTATAGCCCCAGCATTCTGAGCTACTGCATGCCCTGCTGCGTAATCCCACTCATTTGCTCTTTCACTTGCTGCGTAAATATCATATTCCCCTGTTGCAATTACACAAAATTTATAAGAGCTAGCCATTTTCACTATAGAAGTAACATTATGTTCCTTCAACTTATTTAAAATCCTATCAGATGGTTTGTGAGAACTTGAGAGGGCAACAATTTTGCCATTAGGTTGTTTTTTTTTACAATTAATTTTTTTAGTATTATTTTTTTCGATAAGGTAACTTTCACCTGGCGCGTAAGAAAAAAAAAGTCTATTTTTTTTCGGCACACCTACCAAGCCAAGCACTGGAACTTTATTAATTACTAAAGCCGCGTTCAGAGTATATTCATCCTTTCCCGCAATATACTCTTTTGTTCCATCTATAGGATCAATAAGCCAAAATACTTTCGATTTATTTTTTTTATCTAAATTCACTGTTTCTTCGGAAATAATATTAATGTTAGGAGTTAATTCAGAAATTTTTTTAGATATAAGTTCATTTACTCTTATATCTCCATTACTCACTGGAGATTTATCCTCTTTTATATCTATTTTAAGACCTTCCTCATAAAGTCTAATGGACTCTTTGCTTGCGTAATTGAATGTTTCAATTAATCCTTCAGCCAATTTTTTAAGCTCATCTTTACTCATCATTTATCTTTTCCAGTCTAACGTTTTCAATATTAATAACTCTTTTACCGTAATTTTCAAAATTAACGGTGACTTTATTACCTATAATAGATTGGACTTGACCAATACCCCATTCCTTATTTGCAGGGTTTTTGACATAATCTCCTGGTTCAAAATCAATTAGCATTATGGAAAACAAATAATAAATATATTATACACTTTAAATATGAATTCTCTAGGAATTAATAAACTTAACAGAGAAACTAAAGTTGTTGTTGCTATGTCTGGTGGCGTAGACTCTTCGGTAGTAGCTGCTTTAATGAAACAAGAAGGGTATAACGTTAAAGGTATAACTCTTAAACTCTATGATGATAATAAAGACTCAAAAAAAGGAAGACAATGTTGTGCTGGTCAAGATATTATGGATGCAAAAAGAGTTTCTGAAAAAATTAATATTGCTCATGAAATTTTGTATTATCAAAAAAAATTTAAGTCTGAAGTTATTGACTCTTTTATAGATAGTTATGCAGCTGGGGAAACTCCAATTCCTTGTGTTCAATGTAATCAAACAGTAAAATTTAGAGATTTATTCAAATATGCAAAAGAATTAAAAGCTGACGCATTGATTACCGGACACTATGTTTCAAGGGTTCAAATTAATGGTCATGCAAATATGTATAGAGCGAAAGATCACAATAGAGATCAAAGTTATTTTTTATTTAACACCACACAAGAGCAACTAAATTATTTGAGATTTCCCTTAGGTGAAATAGATAAGTCTGTAACAAGATCCATAGCAAAAAAATTAAATTTAAATGTTGCGGACAAACCAGATAGTCAAGATATATGCTTTGTACCAAATGGAGATTATAGTTCAGTTATTAAAAAATATAGACCAGAGTCTTTTAAGAAAGGTAAAATAGTAGATTTATTTGGAAATCAAATAGGTGAACATGAAGGTATAATTAATTACACAATAGGACAAAGGAAAGGAATTAAGATTTCTAGTAGTAAACCGCTATATGTAGTCAACATAAATGCTGATAATAATACAGTAGTAGTAGGTCATAAAGAAAATTTAAAAATAAAGAAGATTTATCTAAGAAATATAAATATTTTAGCGCCAAAAAAAGAATTTGAAAAAATCATAAAGATTAAAGTTCGATCAACCGGAAAACTTTTAAATGCCAAAATAAAATTTGAAAAAGATTATGCTAATGTAGAAATTTTAGATAATGAAACAGGTATTTCTCCTGGCCAAGCATGTGTTTTTTATTCAAAGGATGAAGTTGGGGATAAGGTTATGGGAGGTGGCTGGATAGACAGAACTTTCAATAATAATTTATCCACTTAGTTAACAACTTGTTGTGAGACACGCAATAAGTGATAACAAATATTATAAGAATATGATTTAATGATTTTAATTAAGAAGCAATTCTTAACTGGCCATTTAAGGAAAGACCGAGAGGTTCAAGCTTAAAGGGCAGAAAGGTGAACCTAGTAGCGCTAGAATAGTTCATCGGGATGGCTTGGCGGTAGCGCCTAAAACGACGAGCCAAAACTACTAAATTTCTGGGCGAAAGCCTAGAAATTTATGTGGTTCTTCTCCAAAACAATCTAGAAAATAAATAAAATATAACAACACCCACAAAATAATTCCATTCTAAGGCATGTTTGAAATGGGTATTTCCTTTAGTTAATAAAATAGGGAGACTAAGAATTGCAACAGATGCCAAAATCGCAACTAAAATTATTTTCAATATTAAAAAGTTTCTATTGATAATTGTTTCTAAATTTTTTTTTAATTTATACAAATGGTATACTAAATAACCTTGAGCAATAATTTCGAAAATTATAAATAAAAGCAAAACTACCCTTCTAAAAAGTTTATAAATTTGAATATCAAATTTTATTCCAAGAAAAATCGAATGTATTGCCAGAAATACAGCTGATAATATTCCAAAAGTTTTAAATTTATAATTTAAATTGGTTGAATTAAATTCATTTATTAAGTTGTTGTTACTTTTCCAATAAAAGTAGAGAAGAACCGAAGTTAAAATCATCGAAGGTTTAAATATCAAATATTGAGGAAAGGTCCTCGACGCCCTACTAATTGATAAACTTCCATCTAAATAAGGTATTGAAAATCCTGACCTGCCTAATTGATCAACTGTAAATATAGTATTTTCTAATAATTCTGGATTTTGTGAAATGTAGAGGCATAAATTAATTGCCAGTAATGGAATAAAAAAAATCCATATACTCAATTTTCTTATTTGAGTTATTTCATGCATATATTCTGTAATGATTATTTTTTCTTATTTCTTTTTCTTGCTCTTCTCTTTTTCGAGCCTATTTTTCGTCTTCCTCTGTGTTTTTTAGGATAACCCATATTTTTGCCTCCTTTTTTTTATTTTAATTACTTAGGTACTATATAAAGTCAAATATACTTATTTTATGAAAAAGTCTATAAGCACATTTTTAAAACATCCTACTAAAGACTTATCCAACAGATCTGCTAATCCTCCAGTAATAAGGGCTTCAACAATTCTATTTGACACCATGCAAGAGTTATACACGCATGAGAAAAAAATTAAAAAACATCAAAAAATAAGTCATTATAGTTATGGTCGTTATGGTAGCTCAACTACTATAGAACTTGAAAATATTTTAAAAGAATTAGAAAAAGCTTACCATGTATTTCTTACGGGAACTGGTTTTGGCGGAGTTGCGTTAGCATTAATGAGTTTATGTAGACCAGGAGATGAAATTTTAGTTTCAGATAATGTTTATGGTCCGACAAAAGAAATTTCAGAAAAACTTTTAAGAGAATTTCAAGTTAACGCAATTTTTTATAATCCAGACTCATTTGAAGATCTTAAGAATAAAGTCTCAAAAAAAACAAAAATGATTCTTGTTGAAAATCCTGGGAGTAATACTTTTGAGTTTCAAGATTTATCTAAAATTGTAAAATTAGCGAAAAAGAAAGGAATTTATACTTTTCTAGATAATACTTGGGGTACACCTTTATATCTTAAACCTTTGACCATTGGGTTTGACATGTCTTTTTCATCTGCAACAAAATATTTTTCAGGACACTCAGATGCTATGGGTGGATCGTTAGCTGTAAATAGAAAAGTTTTTAAGCAAATTATGTTTTTTTACAGACTTTCAGGTTATAGAATGGCAGCTGATGAAGCATATTTAATAATTAGAGGGCTAAGAACTTTAGACACCAGACTAAATCAACATTATCAGAATACAAAAAAAGTAATCGACTTTTTAAAAAAACAAAAAAAAATAAGTGAAATACTTTATCCTTACAAGCCATCAAGTAAAAATTATAAATTATGGAAGAAATATTATTCTGGTGCAACAGGATTGCTATCAATAGTAATAAAAAGTAAAAAAAAATCTTCAGTAATCAAATTTGTAAATTCACTAGAATTATTTGGAATAGGATACAGCTGGGGAGGTTTTGAGAGCCTTGCAATTTTGCAGGAATTAAGATCGAAAAATAAGGATGAATATTTAAAAGGGAGAAAATATTTTAGATTTAACAAAGATGAACACATCGTAAGATTACATATCGGACTTGAGGATCCTCGAGATTTAATTAATGATTTAAAAAGGTCTTTAAGGTACATTAAGTAGTGAAAAAATTTTTCCCTAATAATTTAGCTTTCATCGTTTTAGTATCAGCCTGTTGCGTTATTTTGATTTCCATGGGTCTAAGACAAACCTTTGGTCTTTTTTTTGATGCTTTTGAAAAAGGTTTAGGCGTTACAAGAACAGAATTTGGCTTAGCGATTGGGATACAAATGTTATTTTGGGGAATGTTTGCTCCAATTTTTGGATTGTTAGCAGATAAGTTCGGAGGAAATAAAGCAGTATTTCTAGGATTTATAATTTTCGCTTTAGGGATCTTTTTGTTGTATTCCGGGCCAAATACTGGAATTTATTTTCAATTAGCTCTTGGAGTTCTCATAGGTATAGCTTTAGGTGCTACAGCTATTGGAGTTCCAGTTTCAGAAGTAGGTAAACACTTTCCAAACGAAACAAGAACTATAGCAACTGGAATTGTTACTGCTGCAGCCTCTATCGGATATTTTTTGTCTCCTCTTTTAACTAAATATAGTTTAGTAGAATTTGATTGGGAGCAAACTCTAAAATATTTTTTGATTTTTATAGTTGTTGGTCTTATAGCCTCACTTTTTTTATTTCCTTCAAAGACAGTAATTAATTCATCTCAAGCAGATAGAGATCAAACATTTTTTTCAGCAATTAAAGAAGCTTTTTCTCATAATGGATATGTACTTTTAGTTTTAGGTT
Source organism: uncultured Pelagibacteraceae bacterium (assembly GCA_902593905.1). GTDB lineage: Bacteria > Pseudomonadota > Alphaproteobacteria > Pelagibacterales > Pelagibacteraceae > Pelagilacustribacter. The sequence goes on from CACJKF010000002.1 coordinate 36,522, forward strand.
TTTTTGTTTGCGGTTTTCAAATAACTTTAGTCGGAACTCATATTCCTGGATATATGCAAGATAGAGGCATGGCTGGATGGTCAGCAACTATTATCCTAGCATTAATTGGATTTTTTAATATATTTGGAACTTTAGGAATGGGTTATCTTGGAACCAAATATAAGAAAAAGAATTTGTTAAGTATCCTTTATTTTTTGAGGGCAGTGAGTATCTGTGTTTTCATTTTTTCTCCACCTTCGATGTTAAACTCAATAATTTTTGGTGTTAGTTTTGGATTGTTATGGCTTTCAACTGTTCCTCCAACCAATGGAATAGTTGCCCAAATTTTTGGAACAAAATATTTAAGCACTTTGTTTGGTATTGTTTTTCTATGTCATCAATTTGGAGCTTTCGCAGGGGCATTTCTTGGAGGTTATTTCTTTGATAAGTATGGAAGCTATGATTACGCATGGTATATGGCTATAGCTCTTTCATTGTTTGCGACTTTAGTACATTATCCTATCGATGAGAGAAGAATTGAACGTGTTGATAACACTATCTAAGGTTGTATTTTGAGTCCCTAAGTGAATCAAAAGTGAATCAAAACGTGAACATTTAAAACACTCAACCAAAAAGTGTGAATAATTTTTAAAATAAATACTTTATAGTTTTAATTATCTTCAAATAAACAAAAAGGAGAAAAAATGTTTTCAAAAGAATTAGGCTCAAAATTAGACAGGTATCACTTATTAAAACATCCATTTTATCAAATTTATTGGAACGAGGGAAAATTAAATAGAGAGATTATAAAAGATTATGCCGAGCAGTATTATCAGCACGTAAAAGCCTTTCCAAGATATATTAGCGCTACGCATTCCATTTGTGAAGATATTGAAAAAAGAAGAATTCTTTTAGAAAATTTACAAGATGAAGAAAATAAGGATGGGGATCACCCTAAGCTGTGGAAAAATTTTGCTAAAGCGCTGGGAGCTGACGAAAAAGAAATTGAAAAAGTAAAACTTGATTGGTTCACAAAAGATATGATTGATAATTTTTTTGCTCAAGCAAGAAAATCATATGCTGAAGGTCTCGCTTCATTATATACTTATGAAAGACAAATACCTGAAATTGCTGAAACAAAAATACAAGGATTAAAGAAATTCTATGGAGTAAGCTCAAAGGCAGGTCTTGAATTTTTTGAAGCACATAAATCAGCTGATGTAATTCATAGAGCTGAATGTGAAAAATTATTGGATAGTTTATCAAAAGAGGAGCAAGAGAAGGCAGAAACAGCTTCTTTATTAACCGCTAGATATCTTTGGAACTTCTTAAGTGGCATGACTTCTAAGCATAAACTACAAACTATTGCGGCTTAAAATTAGATAGCTAAACTATCAAATGAAGAACGATAATCACGTCTGGGATAATAAACATCCTACAGCGCAAATGTTAGGTCGATGGCAACCTTGGCATGAAGGGCATCAAAAACTTTTTGAGGAAACTTTAAAAAAAACAGGGCAAGTGAACATTATGGTTAGAGATGTTAAAGGCGTTGACGATAACCCTTTTGACTTTGAAACAGTAAAAAAAAATATTCTTAATGCATTAAAAGATTACAAAAATCGAATTCAAGTTACATTGGTTCCAAATATTACAAATATTTGTTATGGAAGAGGGGTAGGTTACAAAATAGAGGAGATAGTTCTAGACGAAAAGACGCAACAAATCTCAGCTACCAAAATTAGAGAGCAAATGAGAAAAGAAGGCAAACTCAAATAAATGAGAAACGTTCTCACTTGACCTCTTTTAATCAAACCTTTAAGAGTTAATTATGTTAACAACAAATCCGTTTGCAGACCTAGCAACAGTAATTCCAGCCTTTTTGATGCAATATTTCGTAATTGCTATGGTTCTTTTAATAATAGTTGGAACTGGTTTAGATATGTTGCATAAAAAAAACGTTATTTATTTTTTTAGAAATGCACAAAAAGCAAAAAAATCTGCAAAAAATGAGTTAACTACAGGAAAAAAAACAGCGGTTATTTTAAAAACAGTAGCACACGATATTGCTACTACTTCAGAATTGGGTTGGGGGAAAAGAAGACTCGCACATGTATTAGGAATGTATGGAACAATAATATTTTGGATAGGTTCAGTTGTTTTAATTTTTAAATATTCTGAGGGAGCCGTTGCTCCTTCTTATATTCCGATTATTTGGCACGCAGGAGCAATAATGACCTGTCTTGGAGGTTATTGGTTTTGGTTTTTTTTAAGAGTAGACGTGTCCGCAGAAGCTCATCCTTGGTATAGAATTATAACTGCAGATTTATTTGTTTTAGCATTACTAGCCTGTGCAACTTTTGGATTAGCATGGTCACTCACTCAAACTGCAGGTATGAGCGGACTGAGTTACTTATTCTTAGTTCTTTTTATTTTGTCTAATTTAGTTTTATTTGGAGGAGTTTATTGGTCTAAATTTGCCCATATGTTTTATAAGCCTGGTGCAGCAATTCAAAAAAATTTAGCTGAAGCCGACGGCTCCAGAGACAATTTGCCTCCACCGGCTGATGCCCCTGAGCAATTTGGGTTAGGAATTAAAAGAGAGGAACCAAAACATTATTAAGAACTATGAAATTTAGAACTAGATTAAAGGCATATATTATTATAAAAAAAATTGAGGTAAAAATTTAATGTCAACATTTGTTTATATGACTAGATGTGATGGTTGCGGTCATTGCGTAGATATCTGTCCGTCAGATATCATGCATATTGACGAAACTATTAGAAGAGCCAAAAATATTGAACCAAATTTTTGTTGGGAATGTTATTCATGTGTAAAAGCTTGTCCTAATCACGCAATTGATGTTAGGGGTTACGCAGATTTTGCGCCTATGGGTCACAGTGTTAGAGTTAGAAGAGAGGAAGAAAAAGGAACTATCTCGTGGAAAATTAAATTTAGAAACGGTACTGAGAAAAATTTCGTTTCACCTATCACTACTAAACCTTGGGGAAAATTTATTCCAAAACTTGCTGAGGGAGATAAACCAAGACAAGGAGAGATGAATTCTCAAGTTTTATACTCAGAGCCTGAAGGTTTAGATACAAAAAAAGATTTACCGACAATCAGCAAAGACTCATTTAAAAAAGGTGTTTATTATTAATGCCTAAAAATAAAACAGTTCACGAAAACTGCGATGTATTAGTTGTGGGCGGAGGTATGGCTGGAACTGGTGCAACTTTTGAAGCTAGACATTGGGGAAGAGATCTAAAAATAATTTGTGTAGAAAAAGCAAACATTGATAGAAGTGGCGCAGTTGCTCAAGGACTTTATGCAATTAACTGTTATATGGGTATGAGATGGAATGAAAACCAACCCGAGGACCATGTAAGGTATGCAAGAAACGATTTAATGGGATTAGTGAGAGAGGACTTGGGTTACGACATGGCACGCCACGTAGACTCAACTGTTCATATGTTTGATGAATGGGGTCTTCCAATGATGAAAGATAAAAAAACAGGAAGATATCAAAGAGAGGGAAAGTGGCAAATAATGATCCATGGTGAAAGTTATAAACCAATAGTAGCTGAAGCAGCAAAAAAATCCGCTGATAAAATTTATAATAGAATAATGATTACTCATCTTTTAATGGACGAGAATAAAGAGAATAGAGTAGGAGGAGCTGTTGGCTTTAATATGAGAACAGGTGATTACCACGTGTTTAGAGCAAAAACAGTTATAGTTGCAGCTGGAGGAGCCTCGCACATTTTTAAACCAAGAGCAGTCGGAGAAGGCATGGGTAGAACTTGGTATGCTCCATGGAGCAATGGATCTGCATATGCATTACCGATTGCAGCAGGTGCAAAAATGACTCAAATGGAAAATAGAATTGTATTATGTAGGTTTAAAGATGGGTATGGTCCTGTAGGAGCCTATTTCTTACATTTAAAAACTTACACTCAAAATGCGAATGGTGAAAATTATGAGAAAAAATGGTACGACCAAACTAAAAAGTTAGTAGGTGAATATATTGATCATCATCCAGTTCCAACTTGCTTGAGAAATCATGCATTTATTCAAGAGGTCATGGCAGGAGGAGGACCAATTCACATGGTTACAAAAGAAGCATTCCAAGATCCTCATCTAGAAACAGTTGGCTGGGAAAACTTTTTAGGTATGACTGTAGGCCAAGCTGTAGTATGGGCTTCACAAAATATAGATCCTAAATATACCAATCCAGAATTAACCACTTCAGAGCCTTATGTAATGGGATCACACGCTACTTGTTCAGGTGCATGGGTAAGCGGACCTGAGGATATTTCTCCTAAAGAGTATTTTTGGGGTTACAATAGAATGACAACAATTGATGGATTATTCGGAGCTGGTGATACAGTTGGAGGAAGTGCACATAAATTCTCCTCAGGATCTTTTACAGAGGGAAGATTAGCTGCAAAAGCTGCCGTTAAATATATTGAAGATCAAAAAGCCACTGATCTTAAAGTTTCAGATAAACAGTGTGATGAATTTAGAGAAATTATTTATAAACCTTTAGATAATTATACAGTAAATAGAAATGAAATTACTGGTGGAACAGTTTCTCCTAGTTATATCTCACCAATTCAAGGGTTACAAAGACTTCAAAAAATTATGGACGAGTATGTTGGTGGTATTACTGCAAATTACATGACTAATGACAATTTACTTAAAAAAGGTTTAGAGCTTTTAGATTGGCTTCAAGAAGATTTGGAAAATGTTGGCGCAGAGGATTATCATCAACTTATGAGAGCTTGGGAATTAAAACATAGAACACTAACATCTCAATGTGTAACAGAACATACTCTTTTTAGAGAAGAGACTAGATGGCCTGGCTATTATTACAGAGGAGACAAATTAAAATTAGATGATGAGAATTGGCATTGTTTAACTGTTTCAAGAAGAGACCCAAAAACAGGAAAATTTAGTTTAGAAAAAATGCCGGTGTACCACATAGTAGGTGACGAAAAAGAAAAGAAAGCTTCATAAACTATTTTCATGGATTTGATAAACAAGAGTGATGATGAAATCATCAAAATAGCCAATCCTATTTGGGAAAATTTAGTAAGATCATCAAATAATAAAGATTACGGTAGTTTCACAAAAGATTTTTCATCTCAAATGCTTTACGGAGCAAATGAAGTAGAACTTGGAAAGCAGTGGGCTAATAATAAATTACTTACAAGTTTGTCAGAAAAACAAGAGTTTTTAGGTTGCATAAGAAGAGATAAATTCATCACTGTTCTTTATAAACAAAAAAGCAATACCGTATCTGGAGAGTTTCTTGGGAGATTAGTTCTAGGATTGGAAGGGGACATGGTAAAAGTCTTTGGAGCAACAATTTATTAAGATTGACAACTTTAGATTTCAGGCATACTGCTAATATAAATGCTCGAAATTTATCTTCCTATAGCTCAAGTCAATATTGATATTTTTCTTCTTTTATTTTTAAGTTTGGCGGTGGGTGTTTTATCTGGATTATTTGGTGTAGGAGGAGGATTTTTAATGACTCCATTTCTAATTTTTATGGGCATTCCTCCTGTTTATGCTGTTCCTAACGAAGTTAACAATATTCTTGCAACCTCTGTCTCTGGTTCTCTTACTCATTGGTACAAAAAAACATTAGACTATAAAATGGGACTAATGATTGTTTCAGGCGGTGTAGTTGGAACAATAATAGGAATAATGACTTTTACTTTTTTCTCAGAAATTGGAAAAATAAGTTTAATAATCTCTCTACTTTATATGTACCTTTTAGCCATGGTAGGAACTTTAATGTTAATTGAGGTAATTAAAGAGAGAAATCGATTAAAATCAAAAACCAAAATTAAAAAAAAATTACACGATCATAATTGGCTTCAAGGCTTACCTTTAAGAATGAGGTTTAATAAGTCTGGATTATACGAAAGTGCATTTACTCCAATATTGTTAGGTTTTGTCGTGGGTTTTGTTGCTGCAATGATGGGAATTGGTGGAGCATTCTTAATGGTTCCAGCAATGATTTATATTATTGGAATGCCAGTAAAATTAATTCCTGGCACTTCTTTATTTGTTACAGTTTTTATCAGTGCAGTCGTTACAATTTTACATTCATTTAATTATGGTACGATTGATTTATTTTTAGTGGTTCCTTTAATACTTGGATCAATTGTTGGAGTTCAAGTTGGACAAAAGATTGGTCAATTTCTTGATAGCAATGAGCTTAAATCTTTATTTGCAATGCTTTTAATAACAGTTGCTATTGCAATTGCTTACGATTCATTCTTTAGAGAAAAAATAGATTTTAACGGCAGTAAAGTTTTAGTTCCTGAATTAAACAGTTTGGCAGAATTTATTGTGAGAGTTTCTAATGAAGCACCTTTCTTGTATGGAGCTTTTGCAATAATACTTGCTGTAGCGCTTGGAGCGTTAATGGCATGGTTTAGAAAAATTGTTCATGATTTTAGACATAAAAAACCAAAACAAGAGGAAGTTAAGTTTCCTGTAAAATAATTACTTTTTTTTGTATTTTTGTTTTTCAGGTATTACACCTCTCACTCCCCCCCTAGGATCTTTTACATCTCCTTTTCTTCTAGGAATTAAATGAATATGACAGTGCATGATAGACTGACCAGCATCTTCACCAATATTAACTCCGATGTTAAATCCTGATATACCACTATCTAAATTTATTAATTCTTTTTTTTGCTGTTTAATTACTTTGTCTAATTCTACAATCTCATCTTTATCTAAATCAAAATAACTACTCACATGTCTATTGGTAATAATCAAGGTGTGATGCTTGGTAACAGGATAAGCGGTATCTCTTATGATAAAAAAAAATTTTGTAGATTTGATTATTTTACAGTTTTTTTTTGAACAAAATATACAATCTTCTAAGGAAGACATTAAGCACTTCGATAAAGTTTTGTCATGACAAACTCTCTATGACCTAAAGCTTCAGCACATGTTAATCTACCATTTGCAACTTTTAAAGTTGTTTCAATTAATTTGTCTCCAGCTTGATCAAGGTTCATTTCTCTTGATAAAATTTTTGAAACATCACAGTCAACATGCTCACTCATTAATTTTGCTGTAAGAGGGTTAGCAGTAAGTTTTACAACTGGTTCTATCGGATTACCAATAATATTGCCTTGTCCAGTTGGAAAAAGATGTATATTAAATCCACCTGCCGCTTGAAGAGTAACACACTCTGCTGCGGCTGAAGATGTATCCATAAAGTATAACCCTTTACCTTTTTTTGGTTCTTCGGCAGGTTCTAAAACATCAATAAATTTTCTCGATCCAATTTTTTGAAAATTTCCAAAAGCTTTTTCTTCTATAGTAGTCAAGCCGCCTGCAATATTTCCTGCAGTTGGTTGGCTTTCAGATAAGTCATTAGTTGCCTCTTTTAATATGAAATCATTATACTCGCTCCAAGTTTTCATAAATTTTTTCTGCGCCTCAGGAGTAGCTCCTCTTTTAGCGCAAACTTGTTCTGCACCAGTTAATTCTGAAGTTTCCCCAAAACATAAATGAACACCAAGAGGTTCTAGTTTATCCATTAAATTCCCAACAGTCGGATTAGAAGCTAATCCAGATGTTGTGTCCGACTCACCGCATTTAACTGATATCCATAGATCACTCATTGGACATTCTTCTCTTTGTTTTTCAGAAGCCCACATAGAAAACTCTTGTGCTTTTTTAGAAGCTTTCATTATCGTTTGAATGTCTCCACTTCTTTCAATGTGAAATCCTTCAACTGGCTTTCCAGTTTCTGCAATTCCGTCGACAATTTTTTTTGTCCACTTTGGCTCTATTCCAATTACAATAACAGCAGCTACGTTTGGATTTCTACCTGTACCAATCATTGTTCTAAAATGTAATTCTAAATCTGCACCAAATTGCAACCTTCCATAAGAATGAGGTAGTGCTATTGTTCCTTTAATATTGTTTGCTACAGCTTCAGCACAAGCATTAGAAATGTCGTCTACTGGTAATATTATTACGTGGTTTCTTGTACCAGCTCTCCCATTTTCTCTTTTATAACCTAAAAAACTTTTTGGAATTTCCATTTTATTACCATTTCTTTGTTTTGACATTGTGAACGTGTACATGCTCACCTTTTTTAATCTCTTTAACAACTTTACCAATATCGTGACCATATTTAAAAATAGTGTCACCAACTTTTAAATCTTTAAGTGCGATTTTATGACCTAATGGCACTTCATTTGTAGAGGGAACATTAATAGTTTTATCGTTCTCCATAATCCAAGCATTGCAATCTTGGCCTTTTTTAGTTGTTTCTACTACAACAACTCCTACGTTATCTTTTTCGTCGTGGATGATCAGGTCAGGTTTTGACATAAAAATATCTAATGGATATAGACTAAAATTTAGTATATTGAAAGATAGTTTTTCAAGTATAATTTAGGAATTCTTTATGGCTAAAATGACAACTGAAGAAGCTTTTGTAAAAGTCTTACAAATGCATGGCATTGAACATGCATTTGGAATTATTGGATCTGCGTTTATGCCTATTTCAGATATTTTTCCAGATGCAGGTATTACTTTCTGGGATGTTGCCCACGAAACTAATGGAGGCTTAATTGCAGACGGTTACACAAGAGCGACAGGAAAAATGTCAATGGTTGTTGCACAAAATGGTCCTGGAATAACTGGGTTGGTTACGCCAATTAAAACTGCTTACTGGAACCATACTCCTCTACTTTTAGTTACCCCTCAAGCAGCAAACAAAACAATGGGTCAAGGTGGATTCCAAGAAGTTGAACAAATGAATTTATTTAAAGACATGGTTTGTTATCAAGAAGAGGTTAGAGATCCATCTAGAATCGCAGAGGTTTTAAATAGAGTTATAGAAAAAGCCATTAGAGGTTCAGCTCCAGCACAAATAAATGTACCAAGAGATTATTGGACACAAGTAATAGATATTGATTTACCTCCAATCGTAAGACTAGAAAGACAAGCTGGCGGTGCAGCAGCGATAGAAGAAGCGGCAAAATTACTTTCTAGCGCTAAATTTCCTGTAATTTTATCAGGTGCAGGTGTAGTAATCGGCGGAGCAATTAAAGACTGTGTGAAGCTTGCTGAAAAATTAGATTCACCAGTATGTTCTGGCTACCAACATAACGATAGTTTCCCAGGAAGCCATCCATTAGCAGTGGGACCTTTAGGTTACAATGGTTCAAAAGCTGCGATGGAATTAATTGCAAAAGCAGATGTTGTCTTAGCACTAGGCACAAGATTAAATCCTTTTTCTACTTTACCAGGTTACGGCATTGATTATTGGCCAAAGAATGCAAAAATTATTCAGGTAGATATGAATTCAGATCGAATAGGTTTAACTAAAAAAGTGACCGTCGGAATTTGCGGAGACGCTAAGTTAGTAGCTCAACAATTATTAAGTAAATTATCACCAAAAGCAGGTGATACTGACAGACAAAAGAGAAAAGATTTAATTCACCAAACAAAATCAGCTTGGTTACAAAAACTTTCTAGCTTAGATCATGAAGACGATGATCCAGGCACAGTTTGGAATAAGGAGGCAAGAGAAAGAGATAAGGATCGAATGTCCCCAAGGCAAGCTTGGAGAGCAATTCAAGCAGGAATGCCTGAAGATGTAATAATCTCAAGCGATATAGGAAATAATTGTGCTATAGGAAACGCTTATCCAACTTTTGAAAAAGGAAGAAAATATTTAGCACCAGGCTTATTCGGCCCTTGCGGATACGGTTTTCCATCTATCTTAGGTGCTAAAATTGGTTGCCCTGATACCCCTGTAATTGGTTTTGCAGGTGATGGAGCATTTGGAATTAGTATGAATGAAATGAGTTCATGTGCACGTGAAGAGTGGCCAGCTATTTCAATGGTTATATTTAGAAACTACCAATGGGGCGCAGAAAAAAGAAATACTACATTATGGTTTGATAATAATTTTATAGGAACAGAATTAGATCCAGAATTAAGTTACGCAAAAGTTGCTAATGCATGTGGCTTAAAAGGAGTTACAGTAAAAACTATGGAAGAAACCACTAAAGCTATTAAACAATCATGTGAAGATCAAAAAAAAGGTATTACAACATTTATTGAAGTAATACTTAACCAAGAATTAGGTGAGCCATTCAGAAGAGATGCTATGAAAAAACCAGTGAGAGTGGCTGGGATTAAAAAAGAGGATATGAAACCTCAAAAAGGCTTAAACTAATTTAAAATTGAAGCAGGGTCTAATTTAACATCAAACCAATTTAAACGAATATCTAAATGAGGACCAGTCGCTCTTCCGCTTTGTCCAAGCGTTCCAACAATTTGACCTTGTTTTACTTTTTGACCAACTTTTACGTCAATATCTTTCATATGCATGTATAGAGTGCTAATACCATGTCCATGGTCAAATATGATTGTTCCTCCGGTAAAATACATATCATTTTCTGCCAAAGTAACTTCACCGTCCATCATTGCTTTTACTGGTGTCCCCTCTGGCGCATGAAAATCTATTCCATAATGTGGTCTTCTTGGTTTGCCATTTAGAATTCTTTGACTACCATAAACACCAGTTATTATATATTTATCTATTGGATAGATAAATTTATCTTTAAAAAAATCGTAAGCAGTATCAATTGATCTAGCTTTACCAATTAAAATATTATCTTTTTTAATTCGATCATATACTTCAGGAGGCGGTGTTACTTGTTTTGAAGGCAAGCCATCTATTCTCTGAATTTTATATTTCCTTTTTAAAACTTGTTTTTCAATTGTTTTTGTTTTTCCATCTTTTTTAATAATAATAACAACATTATTTTTTCTATCCCTGTCTAAACCAAAAGCAAAGAATCCATCTTTAGAAACCCTTATTTTTTTATTGTCTACTTCTACCTTAGAATTTGGTTTTGTTTTTCCTAAAATAAAAGAACCTTGCTCAAATTTTCCTAAAAATTCTACAGCAACTAAATATTGATAATTAAAAAAAAAGATTAAAAATAAAAATATTAATCTCATTTTGCAGTCCAGCCCCCATCAATAACTATTGATGTCCCAGTGATCATTGAAGCTGCCTCAGATGCTAGAAAAGTTATTGAAGTCGCAACATCACTTACAGTAACGACTTTGTTAATTGGAGTGTTCTCTTTTACATATTTATTATACTTTTTGTCTGCAAAGTATTTTTTGGTTCTTGGGGTTAAAACTATATTAGGGCAAACGCTATTAACTCTTATATTATATTTTGCTAAATCTAATGCCATGCCTTTGGTTAATCCCTCAACACCAAATTTAGTCATACTATAGACAGTTCTTTTTTGCCCAGCAACAAGTCCAAAAATAGAAGAAACATTAATGATTGATCCACTTTTTCTTTTTAATTTAATAATTTGATTAGCACAAAGTTGGGCGATATTAAAAACTGCTTTAGTATTTACATTTAATAAAGTCTCCATTGAAGATTTTTTAACATTTAAAAAAGGTTCTGGAATATTAGTTCCAGCATTATTAACTAAAATGTCAAGCCTCTTAAGTTTAGTTATAAAAGATTTTATTCGATTATAGTCATTTACATCGCAATTAAATGGCACGTAATCAACTTTAAATTTTTTAATTTCTTTCTTCAAAGTATTTAGTTCTATTTCGTTTCTACCAATAGCTATTACATTTCCACCTGCTTCAGCTATAGCTATAGCCGCACCTCTACCTAAGCCTTTGGTAGCACCAGTTATCAGAGCTGTCTTACCTTTTAAGTTTATATCTTTTAAAAAAATTCCCATTATTGTGCTGTCCAACCTCCATCCACTAATAAAGATGTTCCTGTAATCATTGCAGATGAGTCTGCAGCCAAAAACGCTACTGCAGTTGCAACGTCACTTTCTTTAGCAACCCTACCTAGAGGAATATTTTTGAGCATTTTATTTTTAAATTTTTTATTTTTAAAAAACTTTTTCACCATCGGTGTTTCGACAAATGTAGGGCAAATAGTATTAACTCTTATATTGTAATGAGCTAATTCACACGCCATACCTCGTGAAAGGCCTTCTACTCCAAATTTATTCATGTTGTAAACATTACGCCCCTCACAACCAACCCTTCCTAGTTGAGATGACATATGAATAATAGATCCACCAATTTTTTTTCTATTTTTTGCTTTTACCATTTTTTGGGAGCACAATTGTGCAACAATGAAGGCTGCTTTCATATTTAAATTAGTCAAATATTCCATGTTTTCTTTTTTTACTTTTGTAAAATGCTCAGGACGATTATTACCCGCGTTATTAACCAATATGTCTAATCGAGGTATTTTTTTTAAAACTTTTTTAAATTCTTCTGTATTTGTAACATCACAAACGAAGGATTTACTTGTACCTTTAGTCTTTTTTATAACTTTACTTACTTTATCTAAATCTGATTTTGTCCTACTTAATATTATTACTTTTGCTCCAGCCTCTGCTAATGCTATTGAACATGCTTTTCCAAGACCTTTTCCTGCTCCAGTTACAAGAGCGGTTTTATTTTTAAGATTAATTTTTTTCAACATTAAAGAAATAATATATTAATATCAGTATATATTAAATCTATAGCAACAGCTAATATAGCTAATAAACCCAACCAAGCTATCCATTTATATTTTTTAATCCAACCTGAAATTAAATTAGCTGCAACAGCCATTAAAACTATTGATAAAACTAGACCAAAAATTAATAAATGATAATGGTGTCCTGCAGCACCGGCAACTCCCAAAACATTATCTAAACTCATGGTAAAATCCGCTAATAATATTGTCCAAATAGCCTTTAGAAAACTAGAGTTATCGACTTTTATATTATCATTTTTTGCGCCACCTTTTATGACATCAACATAAAGTTTGTAAATAATGTATAGTAACAACAAACCTCCTATTAATCTCAGTCCGCTTATTTGCAACAAATAAGCTGTTAATAATGTAAGAATTATTCTTAAAACTACTGCACCTCCAATGCCCCAAAAAATGATTAGCTTTCTCTGTTGAACAGGAAATTTAGAAGCAACCATGCCGATGATAATTGCATTATCTCCAGCAAGCACTAAATCAATAAAAATAATTTGAGTTAAAATTGTTATTTGTTCAGGGGTAAATATTTCGGCTAACATCAATTGTTCAATATCATGTCCGAAGCCTTTTCTGCAATCATAATCGTAGGTGCATTCGTATTACCGGAAGTGATATTTGGCATTATTGATGCATCTACTACTCTTAAATTTTTTAAACCATGGGCTAATAATTTATCATTTACTACCGCTTCTTCTCCCTTACCCATTTTACAAGTTCCTACAGGGTGAAAAATAGTTTGAGAGTATTCACTAGCTGCTTGCACTAATTCTTCATCATTAGTTATATGAGCACCTGGCCTATATTCTTCTGGTTCGTATTTTTTAAATGTTTCTGTCTCTAACATTATTTTTCTTACAATTTTCAAACCTTTCGCTGCAACATCTCTATCGTCTTGAGTAGATAGATAATTCATTTTAATTTTGGGATTATCACGAGTATCTGCACTTGTAATATTTATTTCACCTCTACTTGTGGGTCTAACATTTGCCACTGTAGGTGTGATGCCATCAAAATCATGCATTTTTGATGCACCTAAAATATCTGTACTTATAGGTTGAACGTGAAATTGTAAATTAGGCGTCGCTCTGGACGGGTCACTTTTTACAAATCCGCAAACTTGACTAGCACCCATTGTCATAGGTCCGCTCTGTTTAAAAATATACTCAAGACCGATTAAAAAATTTCCAAATAAACTATTAATTTTACTATTTAAAGATTTTAGATTTTTTACTTTATAAACTGGTCTAAACATCAAATGATCTTGTAAATTTTTTCCAACTCCTTTTAATTCGTGGACAACATCAATACCGTGTTTAGTCAATTTTTCACTTTCACCGACTCCAGAAGCCTGTAAGATATGTGGGGAACCAATTGAACCCGCAGATAGAATTACTTCTCTTTTTGCTTTTACAGTCTTTAATTCATTTTTAATATAGTAATTTACACCGACTGCTTTTTTTCCCTCAAAATTAATCTTTTGTACATGAGCATTTACCTCAATTTTTAAATTTGATCTCTTTTTTGCAGGATTTAAATATCCTTTTGCTGCACTACATCTTAATTTTAATAATTTGTTTCTACTTGTAGTAAATTGAAAATAACCAATACCAAAATTATCTCCAGTATTAAAATCTTTTGTTCTTGGTATTCCAGTTTCTTCTGCAGCATTCTGAAACTCCTCAAGCATATCTAAATTTATTTGTTTATTAGAAACTACAATAGGGCCTTTATCATTATGATATTTATTATTTCCCAGTTCATTATTTTCTGATTTGAGAAAATAGGGAAGTACATCATCCCAACCCCAGCCACTATTACCTTGCTGTCGCCAATTATCATAATCGTTACTTTGTCCTCTTATCCAAAGTAAACCATTTATAGAAGAGCTCCCTCCTAGAGTTTTTCCTCTAGGATATCTGATTGATCTATTAGCCATCGTTTCATCTTTCTCAGTTTTAAAACACCAATCAACTTTTGGATTATGCATTGTTTTAAAATAACCAACTGGAATATGTATCCATGGGTAGGTATCTTTTCCTCCAGCCTCTAATAACAAAACTTTATTTTTTCCATCAGCTGTAAGTCTGTTTGCCAAAACACATCCTGCAGAACCAGCACCAATTATTACAAAATCAAATTCTTCCATAATTAGTTTATAGCTTAATCATCAAAAAATGGGTATTCGCTATTTAATTTTACAACTTGAGGTTTTAATTCTTTAGTTTGACTCTAATACTTCGATAAAACATACTCCTCGCATCTAACAAACTAAAACGGGGGAATAATGAGAAAATTATTATCTGTAGTTTTAGGTTTAGCTGTTTTTGTAGGAATTTCTATGACTTCAGCAAATGCTAAAACATTGAAATGTCAGACCGTTCTTAACACTAAAGCTGATGAAGTTAAGATGTTGAAGGACTTTACTGACACTGTAACAGAGCTTACTGACGGTTCATTAAAATTTGAAATATTGCCAGCAGGTGCTGTTGTAGGAGTAAAAGAGACTTTAGATGCGGTTGACAAAGGATTAATTGATTGTGGTTTCGCATGGACACACTATTGGTCTGGAGATCATCCAGCTGCCATGTTATTCGGTTCGCCAGTAGCAGGTGGTGGAGTAGGTATAGATAACTTAGCGTTTTTATCTTGGTTCCAATACGGTGGTGGTAAAGAACTATACGACCAACTATGGAAAGAAATGGGTAGAGACATTAAAGGATTTATGCTTCAACCAGTTGGTCCAGAAGCTTTAGGTTGGTTTCCAAAACCAATTAAAGACATGGCTGATTTTAGAAAATATAAATTCAGAACACCTCCAGGAATTCCTGGTCAAACATATAAAGATATCGGTATTGCATCTGTAGCAATGGGTGGTGGAGATATTCTTCCAGCATTACAAGCAGGTACTATCGATGCAGCAGAGTGGTGTTGTCCAAAACCAGATTTAACATTTGGTTTCCAAAAAGTATTAAAACACTATTACCTACAAGGTTTACACCAAGTAGTAGTAAATGCTGACTTTTATATTACTGGAAAAACTTACAAAAAAATGACTGCTCACGAGAAAAAATCCCTTGAAGTAGCTGCAAATGCTTCATTAGCAAAATCTTTAAGCTATAGAATCTATGAAAATGGAAAAGCTTTAAGAGAACTAACTACTAAGCACGGAGTAATTTTAGAAGATACTCCAACAGACTATTTTAAAGAATATATGGCAGCAGCAAAGAAAACATTGAATAAAAACGCAGCGGAAAACAAATTCTTCGCTAAAGTTTACAAATCAATGAAAGAATTTGCTGATATTGCTGTACCATTCTGGAGTGGTGCTCAAATGTCAAATGCTAAGCTAGGAATGGCTCACGCGGCGACATTAAAGTAATAAGCAAAAACTTTTAAAACATTTTAGAGCGGACTTTACAGTCCGCTCTAATTTTTTTAGGATGAGATTATGAATGACAAGCCACCAAAAATAGACATTTCAGATGAAATGATTGCCGAAAGACGCGGCGGTACAGGTAAAATGCCAGCTGATATGCCAGCATGGATGGCGAACACTATTACTTCAATAGATAAATTCAGCAAACGTGTAGGTAATATTGTTTGTTGGATCCTTGTGCCTTTAATTTTAGCAATGACTTATGAAGTTATAATGAGAAAATTATTTTTAGCTCCAACAATTTGGGCTTACGATATGAGTAGATTTTTATATGGGGCTCTATTTATGTTAGGAGCAGGGTATGCTCTCTCCAAAGGAGTTCACATAAGAGCAGATTTTTTATACAGAAATTTCAAAACTAAAAATCAAGGTCTCGTAGATTTTTGGTTATATATTTTATTTTATTTTCCAGGATTAATTGTCTTTCTTTACATGACTATAGGATATGTCGAAGAGTCCATTCGAAGAGGCGAAAGGGGAATGGATACAACTTGGATGCCATTTATGTGGCCTATAAAATCATGTTTATTGCTAGGTATAATATTTCTTTTAATTCAAGGCGTATCAGAATTACTTAAAAGTTATTGGGCTGCAAAAAAAGGTGAGTGGCCTGGAGAAGAGAAAAAATGATAGCAGAATTAATTGATCCAGCAGTATTAGGAATTATTTTAGTTGGCGTAATGCTTTTTGCTATCTTCGTTGGATTTCCAATATCTTTTACATTAATTTTTTTAGGTTTTGTATTTGGATATCTAGGATTTGGTAAACTAGTTTTCTATTTGATGACCTTACAATTTTCGATGGTCATGACCGAACAAACTCTCGCCGCTGTACCGCTCTTTGTATTCATGGGAATTATGATGGAGCAAGCTGGTTTGATGGAAAGGCTGTTCTCATCATTCCAACTTATGTTAGCTAGAGTTAGAGGATCACTTTATTATGCTGTTTTATTTGTTTCTGTGATTTTTGCTGCAGCGACAGGAATAGTAGGAGCTTCAGTAACGATTTTAGGAATTATGGCTGCTAAATCTATGAATAGATCGAGTTATAATGTTCAGCTTGCTGCGGGAACAATTACAGCAGGTGGTACCTTAGGAATCTTAATACCACCAAGCATCATGCTTGTAGTTATGGGGCCAATTATGGAAATTCCTGTTATAGATTTATTTGCAGCTGCAATATTACCTGGAATACTTTTAGCTTCGTTGTTTGCTGCATACACAACAATTAGATGTATGCTGGATCCAAAATTAGGTCCACCATTACCAGAAGACATGAGACCAACCAGTATGAAAACTGTTTGGATTGAATTTCTTTTAGGATTAGTTCCTCCAGCTGCATTAGTTTTTGCAGCGCTTGGAAGTATATTATTAGGTTTCGCAACACCGACAGAGGCTGCGGGTTGCGGAGCGATGGGTGCACTTTTATTATCACTCGCTTATAAAAAATTAACTCTACCAAAATTACAAGAAGCTCTTGTTAAAACTTTAGAAATAACAGCCTTAATAATGGTTCTAGTAGCTGCATCAAATTTCTTTGGAGCAGTGTTTGCTAGATTGGGTACGCCCACTTTATTGACTGAGTTTTTACTTGGTCTAGAGATGAATAAGTATTTAATTTTAGCAATGATAATGGCGATGATTTTCTTACTAGGTTGGCCTTTAGAATGGGTGCCTATTGTTATGATTATTATTCCGATTATATTACCATTAGTCGAAGCTCTTGGTTTTAATCTAACTTGGTTTGCAATTCTTGTTGCCGTAAATCTTCAGACCTGTTGGCTCTCTCCGCCCGTCGCTTTATCGGCTTATTTTTTAAAAGGTGTTGTGCCTGAATGGGATTTAAAGGATATATATCTTGGAATGATGCAATTTATGGTTTTACAATTAATTGGATTAATATTAATAGTTATATTTCCACAAATTGCATTGTGGTTACCGACACTTTTATATGGCAATTAAATATTTAAAGAAAGCACCTAAAACAGCATCTACAGATGATGCAAAAACTAGAGAAATTGTTCAAACACTTCTTAAAGATTTAGAAACATCTAAAGAAACTGGATGTAAAGAACTAACAAAGAAATTTGATAAATATGAAGGAGATATAATTGTCTCTAAAGATAGAATTGAGGAAATAAATAAATCCGTAGATCAAAAAACTAAAGATGATGTAAAGTTTGCTCATGATAGAGTTCGAAAATTCGCAGAAGCTCAATTAAAAAATTACGGCAATGATTTCGAAATAGAATTATCAAAAGGTTTATATGCAGGGCAAAAACTTGTGCCGGTCAACACTGCGGGGTGTTATATTCCAGGAGGAAGATTTGCTCATATCGCATCAGCTGTTATGAGTGTTACAACAGCAAAAGTAGCTGGTGTTAAAAACATCATTGCATGTAGCCCTCCAAAACCAAATGTTGGTGCTCATCCGACAATTATTTATACAGCAAACTTATGCGGTGCAGATGTAATAATGAATTTAGGAGGAATTCCAGCGATTGCTGCAATGACTTATGGGTTATTTAAAAATGCTCCAGCTGACATGTTAGTCGGTCCCGGTAATCAATTTGTTGCGGAGGCTAAGAGAATTTTATTTGGAAGAGTAGGAATTGATTTATTTGCTGGACCAACAGAGATAGCAATAATAGCTGATGAAAATGCTGATCCTGAAATTGTTGCAGTAGACTTAGTTGGGCAAGCAGAGCATGGTTATAATTCACCAGCTTGGCTTTACACAACAAGCAAAGATTTAGCAGACAAAGTTTTAAAAAGAGTACCAGAATTAATTAAAGAACTTCCTGAATTACCAAGAAAAAGTGCAGAAGCTGCATGGAAAGATTACGGAGAAGTTATTTTATGTGACACTGATGAAGAAATGGTTCAGATAAGTGATGAATACGCTCCAGAGCACTTAGAAGTTCAAACAAAAAATTTAGATTGGTTTCATAAAAGACTTAAAAATTATGGATCCTTATTTATTGGAGAGGAAACTACTGTTGCTTATGGTGATAAATGTTCAGGTACAAATCATATATTACCAACTAAAGGCGCTGGAAAATATACAGGTGGTTTATTTGTTGGAAAATTTATTAAAACATTAAGCTTTCAAAGAATGACAAAAGAGTCGACCAAGGAAGTAGGAGCAGCTGCTGCTAGACTTTCAAGATACGAAGGAATGGAAGCTCACGCTAGAACGGGAGATGTGAGATTAAGAAAATACGGTTTTTCTAATTAATGCATGCTTTAGTTTATACTGGTACAGAAAAAATAGTTTATAGAGAGGAAAAAGATCCCACTAAAAAACCTGGCGAGGCATTAGTAAAAGTTCATGCATCAGGTATCTGTGGTTCAGATATGCATGCTTACCACGGCAAAGATGAAAGAAGAATTCCACCACTTATATTAGGCCACGAGTTTAGCGGAACAAGTTTAGACGGAAAATTTAAAAATAAAGAAGTCGTAATCAATCCACTTATTAGTTGTGAGAACTGTGATTATTGCAAAAACAAAAGAGAACATCTGTGCCCGCAAAGAACAATGATTGGAATGAGCACTCCTATAAAAAGAGATGGGGGTTTAGCAGAATTAGTTTCTGTTCCAGAGCAAAATATTTTTGAGGTTCCAAAAGGTTTAAATATGAAAGAAGCTGCATTAGCTGAACCTACTGCTGTCGCTTTACATGCAGTTTTATTAGCTGAGGCAAATTTAAAAAAACCTTTATCGGAGTGTAAAATTTTAATTCAAGGTGCGGGGGCTATAGGTTTGCTTTGTGGTCTGGTGCTAAATAAGGAAAAAAATTCTAGTAATATAATCATGTCTGATCCTAATAAAAAAAGATTAGATGAATGCGGAAAATATCTTAAAGCAAGTTTTGTTGCACCAGATGATAAATCGATAAAAGAAAATCATTTTGACTTAATATTAGAGTCTGTGGGACTAGAGATTACTAGACATCAAGCGATTAATTCAATTGCGCCTGGAGGCACTATAGTTCATATAGGTTTAACTCAACCCTCTGGAACTTTTAATTTTAAAAAACTTACAATCCAAGAAGTAACATTAGTTGGAACTTATTGTTACACAAATGATGACTTTAAAAATAGTTTAGTAATTTTAAAAGACAAAAAATTAGGCGATTTAGGATGGATAGAGTACCGAGATCTTAAAAAAGGTTCAGATGCATTTCAAGAAATACATAATGGTACTTGTGTTGCCCCTAAAATCATTCTTATTCCTTAGTTCTTCTTCTGGTTGTAGACAAATTGCATACCTGAAATAAAATTTTAACATAGTTAATTTAAAAGAATATTAAATAAGATTTATTATGAAAATAAAATTATCAATCTTGATAGCTTTCTTATACTTAGGCTCAGCCTTTGCTGCAGGGCACATTACTAAAGCTCAAAAAGAAAAAACAATAGAGTGTTTAGGTCACTACAGTGCGACTGCTGTTTTACCAGCTGAGACTATTGAAGTTAAAAACATGGAATTAGCTTTGGCTTCAGTAAAGGTAATTAGAGAATACCTTGCATCTGAAGGTGTTAAGGATGATGAGATGAATAAAGGCATGAATGTTTATGTGGACAAAGTTTATGGAAAGCCTTTTGATAAAGCTAAAAATGGTGAGTGTAATAAATTTATTTATAAGCAAATTAAAGGTTCAAAAGAAAAAATCGAAAAATTATCCAGAACGATTTACGCGGGCTAGATATGAGTGGATACGTTATAGCTAATATAGACGTTAAAAATCCTGAAGCTTATAAAGAATATGTTGGTAAGGTGGTGCCTACAGTTCAAAAATTCGGAGGAGAATACCTTGTACGTGCTGGGGAGTACAAAGTTATAGACGGTGAGTGGAAATATCCTAGAACGGTAGTAATTAAATTTCCAACTTATGAAAAAGCTTTAGAGTGGTACGATTCTGAAGAATATAAACCAGTAAAACCAATTCGATTAGCAAACTCAGTAGCTAATGGAATAATAATTAAAGGAGTATAAAAACATGATAGATAAATTTGGAAACGCATTTT
Source organism: uncultured Pelagibacteraceae bacterium (assembly GCA_902593905.1). Classification (GTDB taxonomy): domain Bacteria; phylum Pseudomonadota; class Alphaproteobacteria; order Pelagibacterales; family Pelagibacteraceae; genus Pelagilacustribacter. The sequence goes on from CACJKF010000002.1 coordinate 57,574, forward strand.
ATTTAATAATTTACTTAGCACATTTTATTATTGTTGGTAGTTACGCTTACCAATTAGTCTTTGATACTAAAAAATTTCTAAAGGGTAGAGGAGTTGATAAAACTGCTACCTTGATTACGAGATTTGCAGGTTCATTCATGATTGCTACTGTTTTAATGGCAATATATATCGCTTTTATTAGATCAGGCGGTGTAGAAGCTACTTGGGCCTTTTTTAACCTAGTTTTTATAATGAATGTTTCGATATTAGTTGTAAATTTTTATACATTAAAAATTGATAAAACAGGTTTAACTAAAAAAACTAGAAACGATGGAATATATGCTCCACTCGTTCTTGTTATTATCAGTGCTATTCTTTGTTACGGTTTAGCAGATAAAATTTACGTTTAAGGAGATAAATGGCAAAGTTTATGAATATTGTTAGATGCAAAGTTAAATCATCTAACAGAGAAGAATATTTGAAAAAAATAGATGAAATGCCAAAATTCGATGGGCAGACTTCAGCTAAGTATGTTGAGACAAAGCCCAATGAATTTTTTATGATAGGTGAATGGAATTCTGAAGATGATATTGCTAAAGCAAGACCAAAAATGATTGAATTTTTGGACACACTTCGGCACACTTTAGAAGAACTGTCACCAGATTTGGGAGTAACAGATCCTCACTCTGGTACAGTTGTAATCGAGAAATAGGAAAGGGGTAACAATGGCAAAATTTTATACACTTGGATGTTACACAGCCAAAGGTCTTGGGGGATTTGTAAGCAATCCGTCTACAGACAGAAAAGCTGCTACATCTGCACTTGCTGCTTCTGTAGGAGCTAAAGTAACTCAATACTCAGGCCTAAGAGGAAAATATGATTTTATGGCAGTGATTGAAGGAACTTTTGAACAAGCTGCTGCAGCTGCAATGGTTGCTGTTTCTAGTGGTGCTGTTTCAGATTTTACAATTTTAGAAGATGTAGATCTAAATGAGATAGCTAAAACTGCTCAGAAAATGGCTTCATCATACAAAGAGCCAGGAAAATAATTATTTTCTGTAGCTAATACATTTTAAGGTATCAGTGAATTTTATTTGATTTTTATATTTAGATTTAATTTCACTGATACCAAATTTAATTTCTTTATTATTCATATTCAATAAGCACGAAATATATCTCTCTTTAATCATTCTTACGTATTTTTGTTTCGAGATATTTACTTTATAGTTAAAATTTGCGTAGCTTATTTTTTTTAAGTTTTTTTTGATAATCTGAAATAAAACTTCATCTCTTTTTAAACTTTTTTCTAAATTTTTTCTCATTTTTTTAAAACAAGGTATCTTATTATTTTTTGTTTTTAGAGAAAAAATTAATATTTTACCTTTGGGATTTAAACTTTTTTTAGAAAGGTTAAGAAGGTGGTTTAATTTTGTTTTTGTAAAAAAATGAATAGTTTGTTTAATTAAGATTAGATCATATTTTTTTTGTTTCTTTAAATATTTTAAAGCCTCAATTTTCTTAAATACGATATTCCTTTTAACGTCCTTATTTGCAACAATATCTATTCCTGTAGGTTTATTTCTAAATTTATATTTCTGTTGAAGGGCGCTAATAATATTTGCTCTTCCACATCCAATGTCCAATATTTTTGAATTTTTATTTAAATTACTTTTCCTTTTAAGAAATTTATTAAATTGAGAGATATATGATTTAGATGATAACCAGGTTTTATTATCCCAGTTTTTGAGTTTTTTCATTTAATTATTTTTAACAGGTTTGTAAAAAAGGTCTGGCTCTAATTGCAAATAAACAAGACTATACCAATCATAGTGGGCATCAGTGGAATGAACAGTAATAATTCTGTTATTATTAAAATCAATTACTATTTGTTGACCAGCAAACCCATCCATCATTAGTATTGGCCTCTCTTTAATTCCAATAGGATCAAAGTGAAACTGACCTCCATAACTTTGTGTTGCAGCATGATTACCGATAAACTTACTATATTTATCTTTTTTCTTATCAACTCTATTCTCGTAGATTGTTTTTAAGTATTTACCAACACAAGTATCATTCTTCCAATGATCCATTATAAGTTTAGCTATTCTCAAATAGTCATACCTTTGTGCATAAAAAGAATATCTACCGTATTCTCCTTTTTTTCTGTTACTGAATTTGTGTTTTTCCAAAGACTTTCCAAAATAAACACTTTTTTCTACCTTTGCGTCCTCAACAAATATCTTATGTAGTAATTTTTCCCAATCATCATCAGTTTTATATATAACATAATTCATAATTACATTAGTAGTCATGGCACTATAGTTGTAATGATTGCCAGGGTCATAACCAGTTTTACCTTCAAAGTGTCTTTTCAATACAGATTTAATAGGTGTTGAATTAACATTAGTTCCTTTACCGTTAATTCTGTTATCTTTTCTATAAAATCTTTGACCAACAATGGGTTCATCACCTGCTTGCATGTTAAGTAAATTTAATAATTTTTGATCTTTATATAAAGTATTAGCAACAGTTGGGTAATCTATATTATCAAAAACTGAATTAATATAACCATCACATACAGCATAACCAGTAACAAGGCTTACTAAACTTTTCCCTACAGAATGTGAAGGATAGTAACCTCCTTTGTATTTACTTTTTCTATTTTGATCTACTAAAATTTTATTATTTTCAAATAAGATATAACTAACTAGGCCTGTTTTTTTATCTTTAATTTGCTCATCTACTTTTTTAGATAAATCATTATTTTGTAAATTAATCTCGAAACTGTAGGTATCATTTTTCTTATCACCTATTTTATATTTGTGCATACAATCAAAACAGTATTTTTCATTAGCGTGATGAGCAAATAAAAGTGAATAACTTGAATTTAACAAAAGTATGCTTAGAATTGTTTTTGATAAAAGTCTTTTCATTAAAGTGCAACAACAGCAGCAGCCATGGAAGCAAGTCTTGCTTGAGTATCATCAGCTCTACTTGTTATTACAACAGGTACTTTTCCACCAACCACTACACCAGCTGCACATGCTCCCATAAAAAAAATCATCATTTTTACTAAAGCATTTCCGGTTTCTACATTAGGAACTAATAATATGTCGGTATTACCAGCGACAACATTTTTAATTCCTTTAATTTGAGCAGCTTTTTCAGAAACTGAATTATCGAATGCCATTGGTCCAAATACTTCTGCGTTTAAACCTTCTTCTTTTGCTCTTTTAGTAAGTTCGTTTGCCTCTAAAGAACTAGGCATACTGTCTAATACTTCTTCTGTTGCTGATAGCACTGATACTTTTGGTTTACTAATTCCTATTCTACTCGCAAAATCTATTGCATTTTTTAATATATGCATTTTAGTTTCTAATTTTGGCAATACATTTAATGCCCCATCAGTAATGATAAATGGTTTATCATTTTTTTCTAAAGTCATATGCCAAATATGACTAAGTCTTTTTTTTCCTATTAAATTCAAATCTCTTTTTAAAACTGCTTTCATAAGTACGTCTGTATGTATATGTCCTTTAACAATTATTTTAACTTTATCTTCACTTGCCAGTTTTGCTGCAATTGGTGCAGTACTATTTTCATCTGGTTCATTAATAATTTCATATTTAGAAATATCCCAGTTTAATTGATTAGCATTATTTTCAATAACTGATTTATCCCCGATAAAAACTGGTATGATTAAATTTGCATCTACTGCTTGTTTTGCTGACTCAATTGAAACTGGCTTTACAGCGTTAACTATTACGGCTTTTGCCGGTCCTTTTGTTTTAGCTATTCTAAGCAAATTTTCTGGGCAAATAATATCTTTTTTACTAAGCATTTAATTCTTCCATTTCTTTTAAAATTTTTGCAGGAATAGATATATCTTTATTTAAATTCTTTTTATACGTCTTATTTTTTCTTTCACCTGGATATAAAATATTTGAAAATCCTTTTGCTTTAGGAAGTTTTTTTACAAGCTTTATATTTTTCTGCATTTCTTTAACGAACTTATTTCCGATAAAAATTTTTGGATTAATAGTAATAAATAAATGGCCCATATTTTGGGGTCCTGAAAAATCATCAAAAGGATCTTTTGTTTTTCCTCCATGGCTACTACCTGTGAAGACACCGCTTAGAATATCTATCATCCAAGCTAAGCCAGAACCTTTAAAACCTGCAATGGGTAATTGAGTACCCTCAAGAGCCTCTTTAGCGTTAGTAGTAATTTTACCTTTTTTGTTAAGAGCAACACCGTGTGGAATTTTCAAACCTAACTTGTCAGCTCTTCGTATAGTTCCTCTGTTTATCATTGACGTTGAGGCATCATAAATAAAAGGAACTTTTCCTGTAGGAACACCAAAACAAATAGGGTTTGTACCAAATAGAGATTTCTTTGCACCATATGGAGCTAAAGCGGCAGGCGCATTAGTAAAACAAAAAACCATCAATTTATCATTTACCGCATGTTCTGCATAAAAACTTGAAAGTCCGTAATGTCCGCTTTTTTTTATTGCCACTAAACCTATTCCAGTTTTTTTTGCATTTTTAATTGCTTGCTTAATACCTATATCAGCACCCACAAAACCAATACTGTTATCTGCATCGATATAGGAAATTGAAGAACTTATTTTTTTTATTTTAATTTTGGGTTTGGGGTTAATTACTTTTGCTTTAATTCTATCACAATACATTTTTAGCCTTGCTAAACCATGACCTTTAGCTTCCAGAATTTCAGCTTTAATTAAATAATCTGAACAAACTTCAGCATGTTTATTTGAAAGTTTATGTTTGAGGAAAATTTGTTTAAGTTTTGTTTTTAGAATATTTTTTTTCACTTAAATTTTTTTTTGCCTTTTTCTTCCCAAAAATTTGTTCTTTGCTCTGGGTTCTCAACTAAATTTTTACACATCATGCCATAATTTTTAGCTAGTAAGGAAAAATCTTTTTTGGCCAGTTTAACAAATTTTTCTACATTATCTTTAGTCATTTGAGACATAACTTCAGGATTTAATCCCATAATTTCTCCAAGATCATAATTATATTTTAAAGATACATCTGCACTATTTTCAAGACTATCAATTATACTTTTATCTTTTCCAGCATCTTTAAAACTCTGTGCCGCAACTTTGTAGAAACTATAACAATTAACATAATCTTTTTGGATATTTTCCATAACATATTTAGCGACTTTTTTTTCTTTAGCATTTTCATTTGCATTTAAAGAAAAAGGAGCAACAATTAATATTAACAATATTATTTTTTTCATTTATATTTCCTCATGGAAGCTTCAGCTAATATTAAATTGGGGTCCATAAATATTTTTGATACTTTAGCTTTCTTAAAAGACTTATAGGCAAAAATTGCAATTGGCAACTCAGTACAGCCCAAAATGATTTTTTTACAGTTCATTTTTATCAAATAATTAACAGCAGGTTTAATAGCTCTCTCAGCTTCTTTAGTTTTACCCATTTTAACCAGTTTTATAGATTTATTTACACTTCTTATTTGTAAGTTTTTATTAGGCGATATTAATGTGTAATTTTTGTTAAAGTAATAACTGTAAACCCCTGTTTTAATAGTGGCATCTGTAGCTAAAAGACCAATTTTAGAATTCTTTTTACAATTTTTTTTCGCGTTTAAATATACAATCTCTGGCATATTTAAAATCGGTATCTTTATTTTTTTCTTAAGATCTTTGTACCAATAATGTGCAGTGTTACATGGGATTGATATAAACCTACATTTATTTTTTTGCAAAAACCTACATCCGTGAATAAGGCTTTTTAAAACCTTGTTATATTTTTTAAGATTTTGTTTTCGGTCAGGAATGTTAGCTTTATTATATAAAACAAATAGAGGATACTTTTGGTCTGCTTTTCCTCTATTTAATTTTGCAAGCTTTGAACAAAAGTCTAAGCCTGCTTGTGTGCCCATGCCACCAAGAATTCCAATCATAAATTATTAAATTAATTAACCTTTTCCTCGCCAAGGAATAGTTTTGTCTATTATCTTTCTTATCGTGATATCAAAAATTAAACCCAACATTCCCATAATAAATATAGTGATCCATATTACTTCATATTGAAAATATTTTTTAGCGACATTTTCTACGAAGCCAACTCCCGTAGTTCCCGCTAAAAATTCTGCAGCCACCAATGTTCCCCAACACATTCCTGTCGCCACTCTTATTCCAGTAAGTATTTCTGGTAAGGAATTAGGAAAAATAACATGTCTTAATATTTGCCATTTTGATGCTCCGAGAGAATGTGCTGCATGAATTTTTGATAACTGAGTTCCTGAGGCGCCAGCTCGTGCTGAAATTATCATAATTGATAACGACACCATAAATAACAAAAATACTTTTCCAAGATTGTCTATTCCAAGAACTGAAATCACTAATGGGGCCCATGCTAAAGGTGGAACTGGCCTGTATAGTTCAATTAAAGGATCAAAAAATCCTTTTGCAAATCTGTTTAATCCCATAAATAATCCTAATGGAACTCCAACTATTATCCCTGCTACTAATCCAAGGAACACTCTTAAAAATGAATCCCATATATGACCAGTTGGAATTGGAATTTTAAATAAATTAAAGTCTCCTGTTACAAAACTTAAAACTTTACTTTTGAAATTAGGCTTAATTTCACCTTGTTCATTATGAACTGGGTATTCTCCAGGTAAAATATCTGCAAACCAATCAGGTATTAAAAAGCCAATTATCTTACTTACATCCATCATTTCGTACCAGATTAATGGAATTTGTTTGTAACCCACATTAGGGTTTAACATTAATGTAAATTTATTAAGTGTATCTGATGGTTTTGGAAGCCATCTACCTGAGCCTTGTTCTGAGCAACTTGGGCCACTAGAAATGATCGTGCCTGATGGGAACAAAAGAAGATCTACCCATCTAAGACTGCCTTGTTCTTTTTTTTGCACGTTATCAAAATTGATTATTGATGCCTGCATGTCATTTAGAGTATTAGGTGGAAATATACTTGCGTATTCAATTCTACGTGCAATCTTGAGAATATCTTTCGCTAATGAAGAGGAAATTTCCTCAGAGGAGCTTAAACTGTCTCTATAATCTTTTATTTCTTTTTTTAGTTTTTCTAAGGCTGAAGCATATTGTTCATTATGATTTTTAAGTTCAAAGAATTCATCACTTATCAAATTTAATTCTGTGGATGCTGCCTGGAATTTTAAACCTCGCTTTGTTTTTGGAATAAAGGGAATTTCGATTGTATTTTCAATTGAGGTACTCGATGCTTTCCAAGAACCTTCTTCGTTAGCAGCTTCAATTCTTTCTAATTCTTGTTCGGCACTCTCATTAGGATAATCACTTCTTTTAAAATTCTCAGTTAGATTTACAATTTTTTCATTTATTAATTGAATTTGCTGTCTAGTATCATTACTTAAAAGTTGTTCATTTGTAAGCAATGGAATTGTATTCTTAGTTTGAGAGACAAAGTTTAGCAACTTGCTTTTATCTTGATTTTTGATACCTGATTTTTCTATTTCAATAGTGATTTTGTTTAAATTTTCTGACTCAGTTTCTATTACCGATGTACTCTTAAGTTGACGTTCATCTATTGGAAATAGATACTTAAGTGAGAGAAGAGACTCGTTTACTTTTCCAACTTGGCAAAGTTCATTAGCTGACTTTGGAAAAAAAGACTTAGCTATGTCCCATGAATAATAGAGCCAAACTAATAAAAGAAAACTACTTCCTACAATAACCCAATGGATACCTCCTTTGGCTCTTTCTGGATTACCAAAAACAGCATCGACTTTTTCAGTTCTAATTAATTTTCTGCCATATAAAACACACCCTACAATAGCGAAAAAAAATAAAAATGTTAGAAAACCTGTTATCATTTAAACTTCTTTTCCCATTATTTCTTCTTCCATGTCCCATATCATAGTGAGAATTTCTTCTCTTTTAGAGACGAACTCTTTATTGTTTTTAATATCTCTCAAGTCTTCTTTAAGACCCATCGATGCGAAAGGTAATTTATATTCTTTATGTATTCTGCCTGGTCTTGGCGCCATCACGTAAACTTTTTCTCCAAGTAATAACGCTTCTTCAACTGAGTGAGTTATTAGAATTATTGTTTTTCCGGTTTCTTTCCAAATTTTGAGAACTAAAGATTGCATCTTTTCTCTTGTTAAAGCATCTAAAGCACCTAAAGGTTCATCCATCAATATTAACTCTGGATCATTAATTAAACATCTTGCTAGAGCTACTCTTTGCTGCATTCCCCCTGATAACTGATAGGTAGGAGTATTACCAAAACCTTTTAGTCCAACTATATCTAACCATTCATCAACTTTCTTTTGAGTTTGAGCAGCATCTTCCTCTTTCATTCTCAAACCGAAATTTACATTCTCAGCAACAGTCAACCATTCAAACAAAGCGCCTTGCTGAAAAACCATTCCTCTATCAACACCTGGTCCATTAATTTCTTTATTGTTAAGAGTAATTTTTCCCGAGGTAGGTCTAATAAACCCGGCAGTAATATTTAATAGAGTTGTTTTTCCGCAACCTGAAGGCCCAAGTACAGTAAGCAACTCTCCTTTTTTAATTGTAAAATTTAAATCTTTTAAAGCATGAACAGTTTCTCCTTTAGGAGTTTTAAAAATCATATTTAAATTTTGCGAAATCAGATTGCTCATAAAAGAACTATATTAGATATTTTGATAAAAAAATAGGCACCAATAATGTTCATTGGTGCCTATAATTTTACTTTCAAGAATTACGGTAAAAACTTAGTAGTTACTGTACCTCTTGGAGTGTCAAATCCTTTTAAAAATTTAGCAAGGTTTCCACTCTTCATTGATTTTTTTGTTTCTTTTGGCGTTAAGAATTTGAAGCCACTTAAAGTGTCTTTCATGTCAGCAATTTTCATTTCTGACTCTTTAGACATAGCCTTCATATCACTTCCACCTTTTCTGTATCTCTCATTAGCTTCATGAGTTAATTCTACGAAAGCTTTCAACATACCTGGATTTTCTTTCATAAATTTATTCGTTACAGAAACGATATCTATTCCCATGATACCTCCAGCACGAGCTTCATCAACTGTGAGAAGTCTTGTTCCAACAGATGTAGCAGATTTAATAGAGTTACCTCCAAATAAACATGCCATTACAACATCGCCACTAACTAATGCAGCTGCACCTTCTTCAGGGTCCATTGCAATAATTTCCATTTTTTTTCTGTCAGCACCAACTATTTTCATACTTTCTGTGAAAACGTATTCAGCCATAGTTCCTAGAGGAACTGCAACTTTCTTACCTTCAAGTTCAGAAGCATTTGCTTTTGTAATACCAGACTTTTTAGAAGTAACACATGTTGTTCCTCCCATTCCGTATTCCATTGCAACGTCTACTAAACTTATTGGCGCTTTAGCCTTAACAGCATTTATGTAAGGCATTAAACCTTGTGAGTAAGAGATATCAATATCTCCTGCTAACATAGCATCAGTCATAGCTACACCATTAGTAAAGTTAGTCCACTTCACTGGCACACCTAGTGCTTTTGCATATGCTTTTTTATTCATGTCCTCAAGATTTGGAGATGGCCACTCCAAGAAGTACGCAACTCTTACTTCTTTTGCAGCTGAATTAGCTACTGTAGCAGTTAGAGTAAACGCAAATAAAATCCCAAGAACTGTGCTTATTATTTTTTTCATAGTTCTCCCATATGGTTTGTTAATTAAAGGGATTAAAAATGAATTTTAATCGTATGTAAACACTTAGAAAATTGAATTTGGGTCTAATTTAAGGTACAACTATTAATTGTAAACAATAATTCTTGATTTAATTTAACAAAGGTCTACTACTTCAAAAATGAGCTCTTCAAATAGAACTAATATTCCAAATTCGCTTAACGAGCATTGGATGCCGTTTACAGATAATAAGTCTTTTAAAAAAAATCCAAGATTAATTACAGATGCAAAAGGTGTTTATTTAACAAACCATCAAGGAAAAAAAATGATTGATGCTAGCTCAGGATTGTTCTGTAATCCACTTGGACATGGTAGAAAAGAAATTACAGAAGCAGTATCAAAACAACTTGATAAATTAGACTATTGCCAGCCTTTTAATCAAGGATATGGAGGATCATTTGAATTAGCAACAAGAATTGCAAAAAAAACACCAGAAGGAATAAATAGAATATTTTATACTATTTGTGGATCAACAGCTGTCGAAACAGCAATAAAAATTTCAATTGCATATCATAGAGCCAGAGGAGACTCAAAAAGATTTAGATTTGTAGGACGTGAACGAGGTTACCATGGAATGAATATTGGAGCGACAACAGTTGGAGGTATGATCAATAATGTAAAAACATTTGCAAGTGTTTTAATGCCTGGCGTTCAACATATGAGACACACACATTTGCCAGAACATAAATTTGTAAAAGGACAACCGGAAACCGGTGTTGATATGGCTGAAGATTTAGAGAGAATTGCAATGAACTTTGGCGGTGAAAATATTGCGGCTTGTATAATAGAACCAATAGCAGGTTCAACTGGAACACTAGTTCCTCCTAAAGGTTATTTAAAACGTATAAGAGAAATTTGTAATAAACATAAAATCCTTTTAATTTTTGATGAGGTAATTACTGGTTGGGGTAGGACCGGATCAGCTTTTGCTTCTCAAGAATTTGGAGTAACACCAGATATTATTACTATGGCTAAAGCTACAACTAATGGAGTGGTTCCGATGGGTGTTGTGGCTGTTAAAGAAGAAATTTATGATACTGTGTTAGATGGTTCCTCAGCGCCAGAGGGAACACCAGAGCTATTTCATGGATACACTTATTCTGGAATTCCAGTTGCTGTTGCTGCAGGATTAGCAGTACAAGACATTTTTGATAAAGAAGATATTTTTAAGAGAGCAAAAGAAATGTCTCCATATTTCCAAGAAGGTTTACATTCTTTAAAAGATTTAAAAGAAGTTGTAAGCATCAGAGGCTATGGAATGATGGGTGGTATTGAAATGAAAATGAAAGATAAACCAGGTAAAGCGGGTTTTCAAACTTTTAAACATTGTTATGATGCTGGAGTAAACTTTAAAAATACTGGAGACTCATTGATTATTGCACCTCAATTCATATGTGAAAAAAAACATATTGATGAAATTATTGAAAAATTAAGAACTGGTATCACAAATTATTCTAAGTCATAGTTATGATTATTGGAGTTCCCAAGGAGATAAAGCTTCAAGAACACAGAATTGGTCTCACGCCTGATAGTGTTAAAGTTTTACACGAAAAAGGTCATAAAATACTTATTGAGACTAATGGTGGTCTAGAAGCTGGATTCACAGATCAAAATTATAAAGATTCTGGAGCAACGATTTATGAAAATGCTAAAGATATTTTTAATGATTCAGAAATAATTGTAAAAGTCAAAGAACCTCAAATGAGCGAGGTAAAAATGATAAGGGAGGGTCAAATTATTTATACCTACTTACATTTAGCTGCAACGAGGGAACTTACAGAGGGTTTAATAAAATCCAAGTCAATTTGTATTGCTTATGAGACAGTCACTGATGATAATGGAAGACTTCCACTGCTAGCACCTATGAGTGCTGTAGCTGGAAGGATGTCTATACAGGCAGGTGCACACTCGTTAGAAAAAAATCAAAAAGGAAGAGGCCTCTTACTAGGTGGGGCGCCAGGAGTCGAACCTGCTAATGTTGTTATTTTAGGTGGCGGAGTTGTAGGAGAAAATGCAGCAATAATAGCTACTGGCATGAAAGGTAAAGTTTACGTAGTGGATAAATCAAAAGAAAGATTAAAAGAATTACATGAAATGTTTGGAGATAAAATAATACCAACTGAGAGCAGCAAAGCAGATTTAAAAAAACTCGTTTCAGAATGCGATTTATTAATTGGAGGTGTTTTAATTCCTGGTGCCGAAGCTCCAAAATTGGTTACTAAAGAAATGATTAAATCAATGAAAAGGGGATCCGTTGTAGTTGATGTTGCGATCGATCAAGGAGGATGTGTAGAGACTAGTAAACCAACTACACATGCTAATCCAACTTATGTAGTTGATAATGTTGTTCATTATTGTGTTGCTAACATGCCAGGTGGAGTACCTAGAACTTCAACAATGGCTTTAAATAAAGCTACTTTACCTTTATTAATAAAAATTGCTGACCAAGGTTATAAAAAAACTTTGTTGGAAGATAAAAATTTTTTAGCGGGTTTAAATATTTATAAAGGACACATAACTTATAAAGGTGTTTCTGATGCTTTTAATTTAAAATATACCCCTGCTTCTGATCTTTTAAAAAATTAAATGCAATCCTTGCCGAGAGAAGCAAAAGTTGTTGTGATCGGTGGAGGAATAGCAGGATGCTCAACTGCATACCATCTAGCAAAAAATGGCTGGAACACAGTGTTGATAGAAAGAGATGTTTTAACATCTGGCACCACATGGCATGCAGCTGGAATGGTAACTCAACTAGGTACCACTCCACAAATTACTAAAATAAGAAAATATTCCGTTAAATTTTACAACGAACTAAAAAGAATTACAGGTCAAGACAGTAGTTTTAGACAAACTGGAACAATTAATATTGCCACCTCAAAAGCAAGGATGCAGGAATATTATAGACAAAATACAACATCTAAAATATTTGATTTAAATATAAATTTGATCGACAAAAATAAGTTTAAAGAATTATATCCAATTGCAAAAAATCAAGACGTAATAGGTGGATTACATATACCTGAAGATGGTCAGGCAGATCCACAAATTCTTACTCAAACAATTTCAATAGCTGCCAAAAATGCTGGTGTTAAGATTATTGAAAATTGTAAACTAGAAAAAATTCTTAAGAGAGGAGAACAAATAAGAGGAGTAAAAACAAACAAAGGAAAAATACATTGTGAATATATTGTTTTATGTGCAGGTATGTGGTCCCGTCAAATTGGAGAAGCTGCAGGCGTCAGTGTTCCACTTTATCCTAATGAGCATTTTTACATGATCACAGAAAATTATAAAAATCTTCCTAATTTACTACCTACATTTAGAGATCCAGATACTTATTTGTACATTAGAGAATATCATAAGAAAATAATGATTGGAATTTTTGAACCTAATGCAAAAAATGCATTTAAGAAGACTGGAAAAGTACCGAATAATTTTTCTTTTGGAGAGTTTAAAGTAAGTGAAGATTACACAAAAATGCTACATAAACTTGCATCAAAAAGAATTATAGATATTAAAAATCTAAAAATTGAAAAATATTTTTCAGGACCAGAGTCTTTTACTCCAGATAGCAACTTTCTCCTAGGTGAAACATCTGAAATTAAAAATTTTTATGTATGCTGTGGGTTTAATAGTATCGGTATAGGTTCCGCAGGAGGAGCCGGTAAAACAATTGCTGAATTAATGATTGATGGTTACTCAAAACAAGATCTATTTAGTCTTGATATAAAAAGATTTGAGCCATTTAATTCTTCTTTAAAATTTATTCAAAAAAGAACAACAGAAACTCTTGGTAATCTTTTTAAAATGCATTGGCCCTACAAACAATTAGAGACTTCAAGAAATATAAAATTGCTTCCTTATCATAAGAAATTAGAGAAATTGGGTGCATGTTTTGGACAGGCAGCTGGATATGAAAGACCAATGTGGTTTTCAAAAAAAAAAAAACCGAGATATAAATATAGTTATGGTTATCAAAATTGGTACAATGCATCAAAGAAAGAATGTTTTAGTACAAGAAATAATGTAAGTTTTTTTGAATTATCCCCTTTTGTTAAATTTGATATAAGTGGAAAAAATTCACATGATCAATTGCAAAGGTTATGTGCCAACAACGTTAAAAATATAAAAGGTAAGACTACATATACACAAATGTTAAATCCGTCCGGAGGTATAGAGGCGGACGTCACTATCTCATGTTTAAAAGAAAACTATTTTAGGATTATTTGCCCTGCTCTTGCTCGAAGTCACAATAAATCACATATTTTTAAAAATATTAACAAAGAAATTAAATTTAAAGATGTGACTGATGAATTCAATTGTATAGGTATTTTTGGTCCTAATAGTAGAAATTTTTTAACAGAATTATATGGAAATTTTTTTTCTAAAGATAAATTTCCATTCTCTAACGGAAAGTTTATTAATGCTTTTAAAAAAAAAATATGGTTTCAACGGCTTTCTTTTGTAGGTGAATTAGGTTGGGAAATTTATATACCAAAAAAAATATCAAATAAGATTTTTGATAAAATTCTTAAAGTTGGAAAAAAATATAATTTATGTTATGCAGGAATGCATACACTTGATATATTAAGATTAGAAAAAAAATTTCTTCATTGGGGTCATGATATTACATCTGAAAATAATCCTATAGAGGCGGGTCTATCATTTACAGTTAATCTTAAAAAAAAAGAGAATTTTATAGGTCGAAAAACAATTGAAAAAATAATTGATAAAAGGCCAAAGAGAATATTGCAACTATTTTCACTTAAAAATAATTTTAATCCTGGGAAACCGCTTTTACTACATGACGAACCTATTTTTTATAAAGATAAGATAGTAGGCAACACTACAAGTTCAAATTATTCTTTTTATTACAAAAAGAATTTGACACTTGGTTATGTATTAAATGGTTTAGAAAAAGAGGATTTAAAGTTAGAAGTAGAAGGTAAAAGGTTTTCTTTAAAATTTGAGGAAAAACCATTACATGACCCATCCTCAAAAATGATGAGAAATTAATTCATTTTGGGTCGAATCTAATACCTCAACCCATTTTGCTCGAAAACATTATTTAAAATTATTTGATTATTTGATTTAATTTTCTTATGAGTTCGCAATACAAGTTTGAAGATCATTCTAATCTTGAGGATATAAGACCTCAAAGCAAAGTTAAATTAACTGATTTGCTATCAAGAATTAATGAAGAAAAAAAACATGAAAGAAACAGAAATTTTGCTTTAGGGGTAGCAGCTGTTTCAGCAGTGACAGTTTTTGGTATAATCCTAACAATTTAACTTAAAACTCATTAAAAATTCAAATATCAGCCAATTAATTAATATTTATTAAACCTAAATCTTTATTATAAGTAATCTATAATAAATTTTAATAAATGATCATTGCATTTTACATAAATGAAATGAACTTTAGAGGAGTTGCTAATTCAACTTATCAATATTCTTTGTTCAACAAAACAATTTTAAAAAACAAGTCTATAATCTTTTATAATAAAAAAAATAGATCTAACAAAAAAGAAGTAATAGAAAAATTTAAAAAAAAATTTAAAGTATTGGCAGTTACTGATTTTAGTGAAATTGATCAATTTAAAGAAAAATATAATTTAGACGTTATTTATGTTCAAAGAGAATTAAGAAAAAGAGGTATAGAGACAAATCAAGTACATTTTAGAAACGACAGATATTCAATTTTCAAAAAATTTGTTAAGGGTAAAAAATTTCCGAACATGGATTATTTGGAGAATAAATATTTAGTTCTACCAATTCACCATAAAGTATCAGAAAAGGATGCCAGATATATTAGCAGTCTAATTAACAAACTTACCAAATAACTTGTAAATTTGGTAGCGAGGGGCGGATTCGAACCGCCGACCCCAGGCTTATGAGTCCTGTGCTCTAACCAACTGAGCTACCTCGCCAATATTTGGAATTTGTATAAGCATTTTATTAGTTATTCAATCTTAAAAATTAATCATTTTTGACTCTATGTATTTGTAGTAGTGATTATAAAACTTGTGTCTTAAGTACAAATAATACATTTTTATATGACTAAAAAAATTTATTAAATAATCATTTAATGAAAAATGAATTGTATTATTTGAATTTAAAAATATTTTTTTAAAAATACTCATAACTACTCTAGGTTTAAAAGTTTTATATTTAGTTTTGACTATTATTTTTTTATTCTTTCTAAAGTTTAATAAAATATTTGTAAGTTCATTGTATGATCCATATTCTACAAAATATTCATTTTTGATATGAAATTTATGAGATCTATGTCGGTTAAATTTATAAGAAATGATCAGTTTGTCATTTATTGCAAATTCTGCGCAAGCTAGTCCAAAAGACTCACCCAGACTTCTTCCATAAATCATTGCATCGCATGTATTAATGAAATTTAACTTTAATGTTTCATCTGATGTTCCTTTTAAAAAAATTATTCTCGGATGACTACAAAATTTATTAATGTTTAGAAATAAAAATGTTATATCTTTTCTAATATCTACTATTCTCCTCAAAACATCATGCGTAAATTTTAGATCAAAACTACTTTCTCCCCCATGACATCCAAATACTATTTGATTATTTTTAATTTTTAATTTCTTTTTTAAATTTCTTATATTTTTTTTTGGATCTATAATTAATGGAACGTAAGGAATTTTTTGGTTTGAAAAATCTTTACTGATCCATTCAGAAACAAATGCATAGGTATCGCCATGAACCTGGCTAAGTTTTTGAGG
>CACJKF010000003.1 GCA_902593905.1 uncultured Pelagibacteraceae bacterium
ATTTTAACCGAGTCATATCTTTTGAAGCCTAACAATCTAGCAGCTGTTATAGTTATACCAGATCGGCTTACACCAGGAATTAAAGCTAGAACCTGAAAAATACCTATTATAATCGCTGACTTATAATTAAAGTTTTTTTCAGTGGTATTTTCTAATTTAAATTTATCGCTAATATAAAGCAAGATTGCAAATATAATTGTCATCCATCCTATTATTTTTACGCTTCTAAGCTCCGCTATTATATTAGTTTTTACTAGTAGATAACCAACAATCATCACAGGTATTGAAGAAATAAAAATTTTAAAAAACAACTCTTTATTTCTCAAAAAATTTAAAATATCTTTGAAGAAATATGTCAACACTGCGAGAAAAGATCCTAGATGTAAACTTACATCTATAGCAAGACTTTGGTTTTCAAAATTTACATATTTTGAGATTAAAATTAAATGTGATGATGAACTTACAGGTATGAATTCTGTAACGCCTTGAACTAAAGATAGAATCAATATCTCAATCATTCGAAATATTTAATATTTAAGGGTGTTTTTTTAATGTCATTATCAATTGCATATCTGGTATGCAATAACTAACCCTAAAATTAAGGATTTTCTTTGATTTAGGTAATTATTATTGACCTTAAATTTCTATCTATTAAGGTAATTCTTAATTATTTTGGCGTGCTTATGAAAAAAAAAATGCTTCAATTTGTAGATTTAAAACAGGAAACTCCTGTTAAAAGAGATACTTCTAAAAGAAAAGAGGACTTCAAAGAAATTTACAATGAATATATTACCGAAAAAGCTAAAGAACAATCAAGTAGATGCTCTCAATGTGGAGTCCCGTTTTGCCAGATACATTGTCCACTAAGCAACAATATTCCTGATTGGTTAAAACTCACAGCTGAGGGTCGACTACAAGAAGCATACGAAGTTTCTCAAAGTACAAACAATATGCCCGAAGTATGTGGAAGAATTTGCCCACAAGATAGACTTTGTGAGGGAAATTGCGTTATTGAACAATCTGGGCACGGAACCGTCACTATAGGTTCTATAGAAAAATACATTAATGATACAGCTTGGGAAAAAGGCTGGGTTAAACCTATAAAAGTTAAAAGGGAATTAAAACAAACTGTCGGAATAATCGGAGCTGGCCCTGCTGGAATGGCATGTGCAGAAGAATTGAGGAAATCCGGTTACCAAGTAACAATCTACGATAGATACGACAGGCCAGGAGGACTTTTAATTTACGGAATACCAAACTTCAAGCTAGAAAAATTTGTAGTAGAAAGAAGAACAAAACTTCTAAAAGATAGCGGTATTAAATTTATACAAAATTTTGAAGTAGGTAAAAATAAAACACTTTACGAACTAAAAGATAAACACGATGCGATTTTAATTGCAACTGGAGTATACAAAGCACGTGAAATAGAAATACCAGGACAAAATTTAAAAAATATTTTTCCAGCAATGGAATTTTTAACTGCCTCTAATAGAAAAGGACTTGGTGACGAAGTTAAACTATTTGATGATGGAACATTAAATGCTGAAGGAAAAGATGTTGTTGTAATAGGCGGTGGTGATACTGCTATGGACTGTGTCAGAACATCGGTAAGACAAAAAGCAAATTCAGTTAAATGCTTATATCGTAGAGATAGAGAAAATATGCCAGGCTCAGCTCGAGAGGTTGGGAATGCAATAGAGGAAGGAGTAGAATTCATATGGCTCACAAATCCTAAAAAATTCATAGGGGAAAAAAAAGTAGAACATATCGAAGTAAATAAAATGAAACTAGGTGAACCAGATGCATCAGGTAGAAGGAGACCGGAGATAGAAGTTGGTTCAGAGTACAAAATTAAAGCGGACATTGTTATTAAATCTCTAGGCTTCGATCCTGAAAATTTACCAAAATTATTTAATGCTGAAGAACTTGCCGTAACTCAATGGGGAACGATTAAAATCGATATTAAATCGATGCAAACAAATCTAGAAGGTGTATTTGCTGCAGGTGATATTGTAAGAGGCGCATCACTTGTAGTATGGGCCATTCGAGACGGGAGAGATGCAGCAACTCAAATTGAAAAATATTTACAAAGTAAAATTAACAAAAATAAATCTGTTGAGGCAGCTTAGATGTATAATTATAAAAAAAACAAAAACCTATTAGAGAGCACTTATAATTATCGTTCTGAAATGGAACATGACGCTTGTGGAGTAGGTTTAATAGCTACTACGAATGGAAAAAAATCTAGGAGAGTAGTTGAATATGGAATAGAAGCATTAAAAGCTATTTGGCATCGAGGAGCTGTAGACGCTGATGGAAAATCAGGTGATGGAGCTGGAATACAGATTGAAATTGCACCAGATTTTTTTAAAGAAAAAATTTTAGCTACAGGTCATACACCTGATGATAAAAAAAGAATTTGCGTTGGTATGGTTTTTTTACCCAGGACTGATTACTCAGCACAAGAAAAATGTAGAGAAATAATTGAGTCAGCTTTGCTTAAAGAAAATTACTATATCTACGGATGGAGACAAGTTCCAATAAATTCTAGCGTACTGGGAAAAACTGCTGATCAAAGTCGACCTGAAATAGCTCAGGTAATGTTTAAAAAGAACGAGAGTTTAGAAACAAATGATCTTGAAAGAAATTTATTTGAAACTAGAAAGAAAATAGAGAAAGTTGCTAGAGATAGTCAACTTAAAGAATTTTATATTTGTTCTTTCAGTTCAAGATCAATTGTTTACAAGGGTATGTTTTTAGCAGAAATGCTGTCTGAATTTTATCCTGATCTAAACGATAAAAAATTAACTTCAAGATTTGCAGTATTTCATCAAAGGTATTCAACAAATACCTTCCCTAGTTGGGACTTAGCTCAACCCTTCCGAACATTAGCTCACAATGGAGAAATAAATACTTTAAAAGGAAATATTAATTGGATGAAAATACATGAGCAAGATATGTCTAGCTCTTTGTTTAAAAACGTGAAAGATCTTAAACCAGTAATTAGAAGCAGCTCAGACTCAGGGGCTCTTGATAATGTATTTGAGCTATTAGTTCATTCAGGAAAACTTGCCCCTTTAATAAAATTAATGATGATACCTGACTCGTGGTCAAAAAGAAGTAAAACTGTTCCAAAAAATCATCAAGATTTGTTTAATTTTTTAAATAGCACAATCGAACCTTGGGATGGACCAGCTGCGATTTGCGCAACTGATGCTAAATGGGTTTTGGCTTCTTCTGATAGAAATGGATTAAGACCACTCAGGTATACGATAACTTCCGACAATTTGTTTTTTGCTGGGTCTGAAACTGGGATGATAAAAATTCCTGAAACAAGAATTATAGAAAAAGGCAAGTTAGGTCCAGGGCAAATAATTGCGATTGATTTAAAAAAAGGTAAACTGTTTAAGGATAAAGCAATTAAAGACTTATTAGCTAAAGATTATAAAAAATATAGTAAGCAAATAATAGATTTAGAAAAAAAAATTTCTAAAGAAGATGAAAAAGCTAATTTTACAGGCGAAGAATTAAGAAAAAGACAATACTTATCAGGTTTGAGCATAGAAGATCTTGAGTTAATTTTGCATCCGATGGCTGATGAAGGAAAAGAAGCGTCAGGCTCTATGGGTGACGATACTCCAGTTGCAGTTTTATCAAGTCATTTTAGGCCAGTGTCGCATTATTTCAGACAAAATTTTAGCCAAGTCACAAATCCTCCAATCGACTCTTTAAGAGAAAATAAAGTGATGAGTTTAAAAACTAGATTTGGAAATTTAGGAAACATTTTAGATTTTGATAATCTAACAGAAGAGAATATATACGTGTTGGATAGCCCAATTCTTACAAATTCACAATTCAAAAAATTTAAAAAGTTTTTTTTAAAAAAGTCCAAAGTAATCGATTGTACTTTTGACATTTCTACTTCATTAAAAGATAGAATAGAGGCAATAAGAGAAGAAGCCGAAACTTCTGTTAGAGAGGGGAGCACATGTTTAATTTTATCAGATAAAAATATTAACAATCAAAAAGCTAGTATACCTAGTATTTTAACCGTAGGAGCAGTCCATTCACATTTAGTAAAACTTGGGTTAAGAGGATATTGTTCTTTAAATGTTGAATGCTCTGATGCCTTAGATACTCATTCATTTGCAGTTTTAATTGGAGTTGGAGCTACAACTGTAAATCCGTATTTAGCGATTGATAGCATTTATCAAAGATTTGAAAAAAAATTATTCGGTAAGTCTGATTTTGAGAGTTGCATTGTGAAATTTAAAAAATCAATTGATGCAGGATTATTGAAGATAATGTCAAAGATGGGAATATCAGTAATAAGTTCATATAGAGGCGGATGTAATTTTGAAGCGGTAGGATTAAGTAGAGCTATAGTTTCTGATTATTTCCCTGGAATGTCCTCTAGAATTTCAGGAATAGGCATAATCGGAATCGAGAAAAAGATTAAGGAACTTCATGAAAAATTTAACGCAAAAAATGTATTCACTTTACCTATTGGGGGACTTTACAGGTATAGAAAAACTGGTGAGAATCACCAATATCAAGGAAGATTAATACACTTGCTGCAAGGCGCTGTTGGAACTGGCTCTTATGAGCAATATAAAAAGTATTCAGCTGGAATTCATAATTTACCTCCAATTAATATAAGAGATTTACTAGAATTTAAAAAACAAAGAAAACCTATTGATATTCAAGAAGTAGAGCCTATTGAAGAAATTTTAAAAAGATTTGGAAGTGGAAGTATGTCTCATGGAGCACTGTCAGCAGAAGCTCATGAAACTTTAGCAATGGGAATGAATAGAATTAAAGGTGCCTCCTGTAGTGGGGAAGGAGGCGAGGACGCAAAAAGATTTAAAATATTACCTAACGGGGATAGCGCAAACTCAAGAGTGAAACAAATTGCATCTGCTAGATTTGGTGTTACTGTGGACTATTTAAATAACGCTAAC
Organism: uncultured Pelagibacteraceae bacterium; assembly: GCA_902593905.1. Taxonomy (GTDB): domain Bacteria; phylum Pseudomonadota; class Alphaproteobacteria; order Pelagibacterales; family Pelagibacteraceae; genus Pelagilacustribacter. The sequence goes on from CACJKF010000003.1 coordinate 4,962, forward strand.
GAAATAGAGATAAAAATCGCTCAAGGAGCTAAACCAGGTGAGGGAGGGCAGCTACCAGGTTTTAAGGTTACAAAAGAAATAGCACGATTAAGGCATTCGACAACAGGTGTAACTTTAATATCACCACCGCCACATCACGATATTTATTCTATAGAAGATTTAGCTCAGTTAATTTATGATTTAAAACAAATCAATCCAGGTGCGAGAGTTGGAGTCAAATTAGTTGCATCAACTGGTATTGGGACAATAGCAGCAGGTGTAGCTAAAGCAAAAGCAGATATTATTTTGATTTCAGGTCATTCTGGAGGAACTGGCGCTAGTCCTCAAACAAGTATTAAGTACGCGGGTATTCCCTGGGAGATGGGTCTAACAGAAGCAAACCAAATTCTTACTTTAAATAATTTAAGACATAACGTTACTCTAAGAACGGATGGAGGATTAAAAACTGGCCGTGATATTGTGATGGCCGCCATGATGGGAGCAGAAGAATATGGAATGGGTACGTCATCTTTAGTTGCAATGGGATGCATAATGGTAAGGCAGTGCCATTCAAATACATGTCCAGTTGGAGTTTGCAGTCAAGATGAAACTTTACGAGAAAAATTTACCGGCACCCCAGAAAAAGTTGTAAATTTATTTGAGTTTGTAGCAAAAGAAGTAAGAGAAATTCTCGCTTCTCTTGGTTTTAAATCAATTAATGAAATTATAGGAAGAACAGATTTATTAACTCAGGTAAATAAAGGAGCATCTAACTTAGATGATTTAGATTTAAATCCACTATTAGTTCAAGCTGATCCAGGTGAAAATCTAAGATATTGTAAAGACAAACATATAAATGAAGTGCCAGATACTCTCGACGAAAAGATTTGGTCTGAGATAAAAGATAAGATTAAAACAGACTCAAAAAATAAATTTAATTACGAGATAGAAAACACTTCAAGATCAGTAGGAACAAGATTATCTCACCATATTTATAAAAAATTTGGTAACAATAAATTAGATGAAAATACGGTAAATATTAAACTAGAGGGATCAGCGGGACAATCTCTTGGCGCCTTCCTAACCAAAGGAATTAAACTTATCGTCGAAGGGGACTGCAATGATTATGTTGGCAAAGGATTATCTGGAGGGACCATTGTTGTATATCCATCTCCAAAAAGTTCATTAGTTTCAAACAAAAATACAATAATAGGAAACACCGTTCTTTATGGAGCAACTTCAGGAAAACTGTTTGCATCTGGGCAAGCGGGAGAGAGATTCGCAGTTAGAAACTCTGGAAGTTTTTCAATCGTTGAAGGTTGTGGAGCCCATGGTTGTGAATATATGACTGGAGGAACAGCTATAATACTAGGAGAAGTAGGTGACAATTTTGGAGCAGGAATGACGGGTGGAATGGCATTTGTTTATGATGATAATAATACATTTGAAAATTTTGTTAATCCTACTTCAATAGTTTGGCAAGAAGTTGAAACAGATTATTGGAAAAAGTTTTTAAAAGAAAGTTTAAATATTTTTGTCAAAGAAACAAATTCAAAAATTGCTCAAAAAATATTAATTGACTTTGATAATGAACTTAAAAAATTTAAACAAATTTGCCCGACAGAAATGCTTGATAAATTAGACAATCCTATTAGTTTAAGATCTCATACTAAGAAAGCAGGTTAATGAGTAAAATTAACGTCTTTTGCTTTGGCTTTGGCCAAGTCGCAGAAAGTTTCATTAATAAGTTAATTAATGAAAAAAAAGACTTTGAATTAAGTGTTACTTCTAGACAGGAAACTCATCAGATTGAGTTTAATAATATTAAAATAAATTCATACCAATTTACTGAAGACAAATTTGATAACTCTATTAAAAAAAAAATAGAGGAAGCAGATTACATTTTAGTTTCTATTCCGCCTATTAATGGTAAAGATATTGTAGCAAATTATCTAGATACAAATCTAAAAAAATTAATGAATTGTAAATGGATAACATATTTATCGGCAACTAGTGTATATGGGGATCATAAAGGTGATTGGGTTAATGAAGATAGCGCTACTCAACCTACGTCAGATAATGGGATAAGTAGATTAGAAGCAGAAAAAAACTGGAAAAGTTTATCGAATAAAAAAAATTATCCGCTTCAAATTTTTAGATTAGCCGGCATATATTCAAATGAGTTTAATATTTTGAAAAGATTAAAAACTGGCAAAGTACAAATTGTAGATAAAAAAAATCACTTTTTTTCAAGAATTCATGTTGAGGACATAGCTAACATTTTATTTAAGTCCCTTGATAATTTTAAAAATAATGAAATTTACAATATTTGTGATGATAAACCTGCTTCGCAAATTGAAGTAGCAGCCTACGGTGCAAAATTACTAAAACTAGAAAGACCTAATTCAGTAAAACTCAAGGAAGTTGATAGCGAAATGTTAAGAAATTTTTATCAAGATTCAAAAAAAGTAGATAATAAAAAAATGAAAGAATTTTTTAATCACAAATTAATGTACCCAACCTATGTTGAAGGACTAAATTATATCTTTAATAACACTTTTTAATTCTTTAATTATTTTTTTTAAGAAAACTTGATTTGATAAACTATGGTCTCCGTTTTTAATTATTACTAACTTCTTTTGAGCATTTGGAAATACCGAAAGAACTTTTCTTGAAAAGGATACCGGCACAACTTCATCTTTGCTCCCATGAACCATTGTTACTTTAATTCTTGATCTTATTTTTTTAGATAGAATTTTATTTTTTCTTCCATCTTTAATTAGCTGAAATGTAATAGGATATTCATATTGCCCATTCTTAATAACACTTAATCCTTTAGTAATAATTTCATTTTTATTTTTTTTTGGAAATTTTTTCCACATTAATCTTTCAAGAAATTCGGGAGCTGAGCCTATACCAACAAAACCTACAATTTGATTTTCAAAATATTTAAATTGATTTAAAGAGATCCATGCTCCCATGCTAGAACCAATAAGTATAAATTTATTCTTTTTAACAATTTTTTTAATTAAATTCTTAGCATCATTAGACCATTTAGTTATGTTTCCATTTGTAAATTTGCCTGATGACTTACCGTGTCCTGAATACTCAATAGCTAAAAAACCTAATTTATTTTTTACAGTATATTTTTTAAAGGCTTGAGGCTTTTCTCCATCAATATCTGACATAAAACCAGGAAGAAAAACAATATAAAGATTTTTTTTATAATAATTGTCTATAAATCTCAGTTTTTTAGTCTTTGAAATTTTTAAGTATTTGAATTTTTTCATATAGGAATATTTTAGTGCTATTATATAACAAATAGCATGACTACTAAAATAAATGTTTTACAGATAATTCCAAGGCTTGGCTATGGCGGAGCCGAAACCGGTTGCTATGACATCGCTCACTATTTGGCAGAGCAAAATTGCGGATCTTATATTGCAACTTCGGGCGGTGATTTGCTTAAATTTGTAAAAAAAAATAAAGTAGGAGTTTTTAAAATTCCTGTACACTCTAAAAATCCAATTATAATTTTACTTAACGTTTTATTTTTATCGTTTTTTATTATAACAAAAAAAATAAATATTGTTCACGCAAGAAGTAGAGCTCCTGCGTGGTCTTGCTATTTTGCTTGTCTTATTACTAATAGAATATTTGTGACCACATTTCATGGAACATATAATTTTAAGAGTAAATTGAAAAAATTTTATAATAGCGTGATGCTTAGAGCTAAACTTACAATTGCGGGGTCAAACTTTATTTTTGATCATATAAATGAAAATTATAATGAGTACTTAAATAAAAAAAAAAAATTAAGAGTTATATTTAGAGGTATAAATGTTGATTATTATAGTCAAAAAAATATTTCAATTTTAAAACAAGAAAAATTAAAGATGGAATGGGGCCTCGAGCAAAATAAAATTACAATTTTAATGCCCGGTAGACTTACTTCTTGGAAAGGACAAGAAAAATTTATAGAGTCCCTTAATATATTAATTGAGGATTATAACGTAACAAATTTTCAAGCTATTCTGCTAGGATCTGACCAAGGAAGAAAAGTATATTCAAAAAAATTACATAGTCTGGTTGAAAGATATAGTTTAACTAAAAAAGTTAAATTTATAAGTCATTGTAAAGAAATGCCTTTGGCTTATTCACTCGCCGATGTTGTAGTTTCTGCTTCTGTTGAACCAGAGGCATTTGGGAGAGTTGCGGTTGAGTCGCAATCAATGGGTAAACCCATTATTGCAAGTAATATAGGCGGTTCAAAAGAAACAGTTCTGAATAAAAAATCTGGTTATTTATACAAACATGACGATCCTAGAGAACTTGCGAAATATTTAAATACTGTTATTCAATTAAATCAAGAAGAGTTGAAATTTATGGGAAACGAAGGTAGAAAAAACGTAATACGAAAATTTGACGTTGAAGTTATGTGTGATTCAAATTTAAGAGAATATAAAAAACTATTAAAAAATTAATGCCTCAAATTCAATTATTAGATGGTAAAAAAATTCCCTTCACAAAATCGATAAATGGATTTGAACTAACAAAAAAAATCAGTAAGTCTCTTGAGAAATCTGCTTTGATTATGGAAGTAGATGGCGAATTAAAAGATTTAAGTCATGAAATTAAAAAAGATTCAACAGTAAGAATCATAACTTCTAAGGATAAAGAGGGCCTCGAAGTAGTTAGACACGATGCAGCTCACATAATGGCCATGGCTGTTCAAGAATTATTTCCAGGTACGCAAGTGACTATCGGACCAGTAATAGAAAACGGTTTTTACTATGATTTTGCTAGAAAAGAACCTTTTACTAGTAATGATTTAAAAAAAATTGAAAAAAAAATGTCTGAAATAATTGATAAAGATGTAAAAACTAAAAGGGAAGTTTGGGAGAGAGATAAAGCTATTTCACATTTTAAAAAAATTGGTGAAAAATATAAAGCTGAAATTATTGAGAGCATACCAAAAAATGAGGTGCTTTCCGTGTATCATCACGGTAATACATGGCATGATTTATGTAGAGGCCCACATTTATCTTCTTCAGGTAAAATTGGAAAAGCTTTTAAATTAACAAAAGTTTCAGGGGCTTATTGGAGAGGAGATTCTAAAAATGAAATGTTACAAAGAATTTATGGGACCTGCTGGACCTCAAAAAAAGACTTGGATGAGTATCTTAATCGGTTAGAGGAGGCTGAAAAAAGAGATCATAGAAAGCTTGGCAAAGAGATGGATCTTTTTCATTTCAGAGAGGAAAGTCCAGGTTCGGTTTTTTGGCATGAAAAAGGCTGGTTATTGTTTCAAAGACTAATTGAATATATGAGAATGAAACAACGATTAGCAGGATATAAAGAAATCAACACTCCAGAACTTTTAGACAAATCTTTATGGGAAAAATCAGGTCATTGGGAAAAGTTTGGCGAACACATGTTTACCTCGGAAACACCAGATGAAAAAACTTTCGCAGTTAAACCAATGAATTGCCCAGGTTGTGTTCAAATTTTTAATCAAGGATTAAAAAGTTATAGAGATTTACCTTTAAAATTATCAGAATTTGGAAAAGTTCACAGATATGAACCTTCTGGTGCGTTACATGGCCTATTAAGGGTTAGAGCTTTTACACAAGATGATGCCCACATTTTTTGTACAGAAGATCAAATTACTGAGGAGTCATTATCAGTCACAAATCTTATTTTAGAAATATATAAAGATTTAGGATTTAAAAACGTCATTTTAAAATATTCTGATAGACCAAACCAAAGAGTTGGAGATGATAGTGTTTGGGATAAATCTGAGGCTGCACTTTTAACTGCAATAAAAAAATCTAAACTTGAATATACAATAAATAAAGGAGAGGGAGCGTTTTATGGTCCTAAAATTGAATTTGTTTTAAGAGATGCAATTGGAAGAGATTGGCAGTGTGGAACTTTACAAGTAGATTTAAATTTACCAGAAAGATTGGGCGCATCATATGTAGCAAAAGACGGAAATAAAAAAGTTCCTGTAATGTTACACAGGGCTTTGTTTGGATCATTAGAGAGATTTATTGGAATATTAATTGAAAATTACGCTGGCAAACTGCCTTTTTGGTTATCTCCGGCACAAGCAGTAGTATGTTCTATTGCAGAAGAGAACAATAATTATGTCAAAAAGTTATTTGAAGATTTGTTTAAAGAAGGTATAAAATGTGAAATGGATTTAAGGAATGAAAAAATTAATTATAAAGTAAGAGAACATTCTCTTGCTAAGGTACCTTATATAATCGTTTGTGGAAAAAGAGAAGTTGCAGAAAATACAGTTACTGTTAGAAAACTTGGTTTTGACAAACAAGAAGCCATGAAAAGAGAAGACCTAATCAAAATTATGCTAGACCTGAATAAATTACCTCTAAATTAAGTGCCAAATTCAAAACCAAATTATTTTCAGAGAAGAACAAAACCACAAGGCCCAAGAGCTAATGAAAGAATAAGAGCATTAGATGTTCAAGTAATTGGAAGCGATGGCGCTAATTTAGGTGCAATGCCATTGAACAAAGCTATTGAGTTAGCAAAGCAAGAGGATTTAGATTTAATAGAAATATCACCAAATGCAAATCCACCTGTTTGCAAAATTATGGATATCGGTAAATATAAATACGATTTACAAAAAAAAGCTAATCAGGCGAAAAAAAAACAAAAAACTATATCATTAAAGGAAATTAAATTAAGACCAGGGACTGAAGCCCACGACTATAATTTTAAAATTAAAAATGCTAAAAAATTTATTAGCAAAGGGGATAAAGTAAAATTTACCGTTAAATTCAAAGGAAGAGAAATGCAGCACTCTAATCTTGGAAAAGAATTGATGAACAAAATTATTGAAGAAACAAAAGATATAGCGAAAGTTGAGAGCCAGCCTAAATTTGAGGGTAAACAAATGGTTATGATCATTCAGCCCATTTAAATCTAACATAATAGCGACTTGCTAAGATAAGATATTGCCTATATAAAACCGAAATATTTATGCCAAAATTAAAAACTAAAAGCTCAGCAAAAAAAAGATTTAGATTTACAGCATCGGGTAAAATTAAAATGCCTCAAGCTGGCAAGCGGCATGGCATGATTAAAAGAACTAATTCACAAATCAGAAAACAGAGAGGCACTACGATAATGACAAAGCAAGATACAAAAATCGTAAAGTCGTATATGCCATATAATTTAAGAGGATAAAATGGCTAGAACAAAACGTGGTGTAGTAAGCAGAGCTAAACATAAAAAAGTTTTTAAATCAGTTAAAGGCCAGTACGGAAGAAGAAAGAATACTATTAGAATAGCTCGTCAAGCTATGGAGAAAGCAATGCAATATGCTTATAGAGATAGAAAGGCGAAAAAAAGAGAATTCAGATCATTGTGGATACAAAGAATAAATGCAGGTGTTAGAGCCGAAGGTTTAACTTATGCAAAATTTATTAATGGTTTAGCTAAATCAAAAATTAAATTAGATAGAAAAGTTTTGGCTGAATTGGCTTATAACAACCCAGAAGTCTTTAAATCTGTAGTTAAAAAGGTTCAATCCTCCCTTGGCTAAAAGGGTCTTTGATTTCAAACGAACTTTAATATAAAAAATCAATAACCTAATGAGTGATTTGGATAAAATAAATTCTATTTTTAACGCAAAAATTGACTCTGTTAAAACTAAAGAAGACTTGCAAAATTTAAAAACAGAGTTTTTTGGAAAAAACGGAAAAATCACACAGCAATTCAAAACATTAGGTTCATTGGAACCTGAAAAAAGAAAAGATTTTGCTTCTAATTTAAATAAAATTAAAGATGATTTATCAAGTCAGATTGAACAGAAAAGTTCTGAATTAGAGAATGCAGAAATTAGTGATAAATTAAAAAACGAAAAAGTTGATGTAACTTTACCAATCCGACCATATCAACAAGGAAAAATCCATCCAGTATCTCAAGTTATTGACGAAATTTCCTCAATTTTTTCTGAAATTGGTTTTACAGTTGCAGAAGGTCCAGATGTCGAAACTGAATATAATAATTTTACAGCATTAAACACTCCTGAAGATCACCCTGCAAGAGATATGCACGACACTTTTTATTTAGAAAAAAACAAAAAACTTCTTTTAAGGACACACACTTCTCCAGTACAAATTAGAGCAATGATCGATGGAAAACCACCTTTTAAAATAATTGTTCCTGGTAGAACTTATAGATGCGATAGTGATCAAACTCATGCCCCGATGTTCCATCAATTAGAAGGTCTTCATATAGATAGAAATATTACTATGGGTCATCTAAAAGGATGTTTAGATTATTTTATTAAAGAATTTTTCGAAGTTAAAAACGTAAAAATGAGATTCAGGCCCAGCCACTTCCCATTTACCGAACCATCAGCTGAAGTAGACATTGGATATAGAATCGAGAATGAAAAAATTGTAATTGGTGAAGGTGATAAATGGTTAGAAATTTTAGGTTGTGGGATGGTTCATCCTAATGTTCTGAAAAATACAAAAGTTGATCCAAAAAAATATCAAGGATTTGCTTTTGGAATGGGCATTGATCGATTGGCGATGTTAAAATATGGAATCAACGATCTAAGAGCCTTTTTTGAAACAGATTATAGATGGTTAAGTCATTTTGGTTTTGATCCATTAGATGTACCGACTAACTATAGAGGGTTAAGCAAATGATTATTACTCTTCCATGGTTAAAAGAACATTTGAAAACTAATGCTAACGAAAATGAAATTATTAAAAAACTTACTAATATTGGCTTAGAGGTTGAAAGTGTAAAAGAAAAATCAGGAGAGCTAAGTGAATTTAAAATAGCTAAAATTATCAAGGCCGAGAAACATCCCAATGCAGATAAATTAAAAGTATGTGATGTAAACATCGGTGGGAAAGAAACTTTAAAAGTTGTCTGTGGAGCACCTAACGCAAGAGATGGCCTTGTAACGATTTATGCTCCGCCAGGGGCAATAATACCCAAAACAAAGTTTCAATTAAAAATTGCTAAAATACGAGGAGTCGAATCTCGGGGTATGTTGTGTTCTGAAAGCGAACTGAATTTATCAGATGAAAGTGAAGGAATAATAGAATTGAATGCTAAGGAAAACGAAATAGGAAAAAGTTACTTTAAAATCAAATCAGAGAAAGCAATCGATATTGCAATTACACCAAACAGACCAGATTGTTTGGGCGTAAGAGGTATAGCAAGAGATTTATCCTCTACTGGAATAGGTAAATTAATATTTTTGAAAAGAAAAAAAATAAAACAAAGTTTAAAGCATCACGTCAAGACTTCAATAACTAAAGATAAGCATCAAGGATGTTTAACATTTGGAAGTTGTTATATTAAAAATATAAGTAATAAAGAGAGTCCTGAATGGTTAAAAAATAAACTTTTTGCTCTTGGCTTAAAACCGATTTCTGCTGTTGTCGATATAACTAATTATGTAATGTTTGATTTAAATCGCCCGTTACATGCTTACGATGCAGATAAAATTGATAAAGAAATAATTGTAAGAGATTCAAAAGAAGGGGAAGAGTTTGAATCTTTAGACAATAAAAAATACAAACTTAAAAAAGGGATGTGCGTTATTGCAGATAAGTCCAGTATTTTGGGTCTTGGGGGAATTATTGGAGGGACAAAAACTTCAACAGAATTTGATACTAAAAATATTTTACTTGAGTCTGCGTATTTTCTGCCATCTTCAATAAGAAAAACTTCTCGAGAGCTATCAATTAACACTGATGCAAAATATAGATTTGAAAGGGGCATTGATCCAAACTCTGTAACAGAAGGCTTAGAGGTTGCCGCCAATTTAATATTAAAGATATGTGGGGGACAAGCAAGCAAGTTTACCATTGTAGGAAAAAATTCTCAAAAAAATAAAATTATAAATTTTGATATTGATAATTTTGAAAATTTAATTGGTATACCAATATCTATTAATGAGGCACAAAAAATTTTAAATTCACTAGGTTTTACTTGTAAAAAAGGAAAAAAGAGTCTTAAAATAGAAATTCCTTCATGGAGACCAGATATTAATCAAGATGTAGATATAATTGAGGAACTTATAAGAATTAAAGGTTTCAAAAATATAAAATTAGTTATTCCTGAAAGAAATAGAGAAAATGAAACCTTAAATTTTAAACAAAAATTATTCCATTTGTCACAAAGATCTCTTGCATCTAAAGGATTTCTCGAGTCAGTTACCTGGTCATTTACCGACTCTAAAATTGATATTCAATTTTCAAAAGGTGAAAAAGAAATTGCGATTTTAAATCCTATTTCTTCTGACCTAAATGTTTTGCGAAGATCAATCTTTTCAAACCTTTCACTTTACCTAAAAAAAAATCAAGATAGAGGTTATGAAGATGTATCTCTATTTGAAATAGGACCAGTATTTTTTGGAAAAAATCCTGGAGAACAGCAAATTGTGGTTGGTGCCTTAAAGTCAGGAAAAGTGAATAGAAAAAGCTGGATAGAAAAGGAAAGAGACCTAGATGTGTTTGATATTAAAAGTGATGTAATGAAAACTTTAATTGAACTTGGAGTACCTGAAAAAGATCTTTTTATTAGTGATAAAACAAAACAGTGTTACCATCCAGGAAGATCTGGCTGTATTAATTTAAAATCAGAGAAAGGTCCTCACCTTGCTTACTTTGGCGAAATACATCCTGCTATTATAAAAAAATTAGATTTTAAAGAACCAAATATTTATGGATTAGAAATATTTTTAAAGAATATTCCTGAACCTAATAAAAAGGTTAGGCAAACTAAAAAAAGTTTTCAACCTTCAGATTTTCAAAAATCTCAAAGAGATTTTGCTTTTGTTATAGATAAAATTTTTAAGATAGGTTTGTTAGAAAAGATTATTAAAGAAATAGATGACTCACTTATTCAAGAAGTAACAACCTTTGATGTTTATGAGGGTGAAAACATTCCCAAAAATAAAAAATCAGTTGCAATTAACGTTACTTTGCAGTCTTTAAATAAAACCTTAAGTGAAAAAGATATAGATCAGATTAGTAAAAAAATTATTGATGTGGTCAAAGAAAAAACAGGCGCTACAATTAGGTCCTAATGTCAGATACAAAAAGAATACGTAATTTTTCGATAATTGCGCACATTGATCATGGTAAATCTACAATAGCAGATAGAATAATCCATAAGTGCGGAGGTTTGACAGACCGAGAAATGAAACAACAAGTGTTGGACTCAATGGATATTGAAAGAGAGCGAGGCATTACAATAAAGGCCCAAACTGTAAAACTTGACTATAAAAGTAAAGACGGTCAAAGTTATAAACTTAATATAATCGATACGCCTGGACACGTGGATTTTGGATACGAAGTAAGCAGATCACTATCGGCATGCGAAGGCTCACTTTTGATAGTCGATAGCACCCAAGGAGTGGAAGCTCAAACTTTAGCTAATGTATATCAAGCACTTGAGATAAATCATGAAGTAATACCTATATTAAATAAAATAGATTTACCTGCATCAGATATAGAAAAAACAAAAAAAGAAATAGAAGACGTAGTTGGAATTGAAACTACAAACGCAATTCCATGCTCAGGAAAAACTGGTGAAGGCATTGATGATATTCTAGAGGCAATAATAAATAAGTTGCCAGCCCCAAAAGGCATTACTAACGACAAACTTAAATGTTTATTGGTAGACAGTTGGTATGACAGCTATTTGGGTGTGGTTATTCTAGTTCGCGTAATTGACGGTAAATTAAAAAAAGGCATGAAGATAAAATTAATGTCTAATAATCAAGAACATTTATTAGAAAAAGTAGGAGTATTTACACCTAAACCGACTGATATAGATGAGCTAAACTCAGGTGAAATTGGATTTATAATTACAGGTATAAAATCGCTCTCAGAAACAAAAGTTGGAGATACAATATGCGATGCTAACGATCCAATTCATAATCCTTTACCTGGGTTTAAGCCGAGCAAGCCAGTTGTGTTTTGCGGTTTATTTCCAGTCGATAGTTCAGAGTATCAAAAATTAAAAGACGGTTTAGCTAAACTTAAATTAAATGATGCGAGTTTTTCTTATGAACCTGAGTCTTCAAGCGCATTAGGTCTTGGGTTTAGATGTGGTTTTTTAGGTCTTTTACATCTTGAAATAATAACAGAGAGACTCGAGAGAGAATTTGATGTAAGTTTAATAACAACTACCCCAGGGGTTATTTACAAAGTTCATACAACTACAAATAAAATATTGGACTTACAAAATCCGACAAACATGCCAGACCCCTCTCAAATTGAGAAAATTGAAGAACCTTGGATTAAATCTACCATCATTACACCAGATGAGTATTTAGGTTCGATTATAAAGATTTGCCAAGATAAAAGAGGAATTCAAACTAATTTATCTTATTCTGGAAGTAGGGCCGTATTATCATATGATTTACCACTCAATGAAGTTGTATTTGATTTTAACGATAGGCTAAAATCTGTATCGAGTGGTTATGCAAGTTTTGATTATGAAATTTCTGATTATAGAGAGGGCGATCTTGTCAAATTAGGAATTTTAGTTAACTCTGAACCTGTTGATGCTTTAGCAATGATTATTCATAAAGACTTTGCTCAAAAAACTGGTAGACAAGTATGTGAAAAATTAAAAGATTTAATTCCAAGACATAACTTTATGATACCAGTGCAAGCAGCTATTGGTGGAAAAATTGTAGCTCGGGAGTCAATCAAAGGATTTAAAAAAGATGTTTTAACAAAAATTCATGGGGGAGGAGCAACAGATAGAAAGAGAAAGCTATTAGATAAACAAAAAAAAGGTAAGGCTAGGTCAAAACAGTTTGGAAAAGTAGAGATACCGCAAGAAGCATTTATTGGAGTTTTAAAAATTAATAAAGAAACTTAATGAAAAAAAAATTATTTATTTTTACAAATGAAAGTTTTTTTACGCAAGATGAAAAATTTTTTTGTGATAATATTGACCTTAAATCTAGCCCTGAAGGATTAAATAAAAAATTTGAAGTAAATCTTTTTGGTAGAAAATCCTCAAAAAAAAGAGCACATGAAATAAAATTAAAAAAATTAAAAATTTTTTCTAATATATTTTCTTATTTATCCGAAGTAATAAAATCTACAAAAATTGATGATACAAAATTTTTAGTTATTTCTATTACCCCTTATACTTTTTTTATATGCCTATTTCTTAGGCTTTATGGAAAAACTCCGATTGTATATTTAAGAAGTGATGGTTACGGAGAATATAAAGCTATTCTTGGGAGTATTGGCAAATTGGTTTACCATTGCATGTTTACTATAACTTCATTATTTTCCAATTTTATTAGTTGCAGAAATTATATTTTAAGAGGCAAGAAAGGCAAAGTCGTTAATCCATCTCAGCTTGATTCTGTTTGGCTTAGGAAGCCAAAAAATCAAGAAGTTAAAAATTTTAAACTTTTATATGTTGGAAGAATAAGAGTAGAAAAAGGTATTTTCTCATTAGCTACTTTGATCAAAAATAAGCGAGATATTTCATTAACGATAGTAGGAGCAGAAAAAAATACCTCCTATAGAATAAATCAAAGTAATATTAATATTCAATTAACTCAAAGCAATAAAGTGAGGCTTATAAAATATTACGATGATCATGATATTTTTGTCTTACCTTCTTTTACAGAGGGGCATCCTATGGTTTTATTAGAAGCGCTAGCAAGAAGAAGACCTGTAATTGTCTTTGAAGAAATTGAGCACGTCATAGGCGATAAAAAAGGTATTTTTGTTGCTAAGCGGAATTTTCTAAATTTTTTTGCAACACTCAACCATATTAAGAAAAATTATAAGAAAATTCAAAAAGATATGATGAAAAATAAACTTTCTACAAATAAAGAGTTCATCGAAGAATTTGTAAAAGCAATAGATGATTTCAAATAGGAGAGGTGGCCGAGTGGTTGAAGGCGCACGCTTGGAAAGCGTGTAAACGGGAAACCGTTTCGAGGGTTCGAATCCCTCTCTCTCCGCCATTCATTATCCACATACAACTATAAAGAGTCTTAAGAAAAAAGCTCGAATCATTTAAATTCATTATAGGGGCAGTGGAGGGAGACTGAAGCTGCCTTTGCTATTAAAGGCGAACTCAAATTTCTATAAATTTTTTATTTTTTCAATCGGCAGACGTAAAAATTTGTAGAACGTTTCTATTATTGTCGAAAATATAACAGTTGAAATTAAGCTATAACTAAAAAAAGGTAACGCAAGTGTGTAATTAGTAATTAATCCATTTAACGAATATCCATAAGAGCCAAATGTCCACACCCCAAAGTTTGTGACTAAAAAAAATAAAGTTGCCCCTCCTAACGCTCCAAACATTCTGTGCAAAATAGATTTATTAAAATATTTTGCGACTAAACCTATAAGCAAAACACTACCCCAAGTAAAAACAATTGTAGAATGAAATCCAATAAATAAATCAGTAATAATAAATGAAATTAAGACAATTCCTATATTTCTAGTGCCAAAAACGGCTGGTATATAAAAAGATAAAGCTAGTAAACTAGTAAAGTTTGGAGGGTGAGGGATAAACCTACTTAAAGTTAATGTTAAAAAAATTCCTAAATAAAAGTAAAACTTTTTCATAATTTAATTATTAGTATTTGTATAAAAAAGACAAGCTTAATCTTCTGCCTTCTTGATTGTATCCATCTGGCCGCTGATAAATTTCGTCTGTTAAATTATTAATATTTAAAAACCATTTTTGCCCTAGAATATCTTTTGAAAAAGATAAATTCATTATGTCTGTGCTATCTGCATCTTTTCTATCAAAACCGATAAAATCTTCTGCCTTTCCTACATGTTTATAGTCATAGTTTAAATTTAATTTACCGAAGTATTTTAAATCTAAATTTTGAGAAAAATTCACATTATAAGTTTTTTCTGGTCTTCTTAATTGAGGACGGCCACTACCTTCTCTACTTTTTGAGAGTGTATTAGCTAATATTAAACTTCTTCTTTCATTTTTAATTTGAATCTTATTTTCCAAACCTTCTTGATTGATATCTATAATTTCATTATAGCCTCCAGAACTATTGCTTCTATTTAAAACATCAGAGACGTAACTCTTATAAGCAGTTGTTTCAAATATCATTCCGTTCGCAAAATTATAATTTAATGTAAGTTCTCTAGTTTTGCTTGTTTCTGGTTTTGTTGTTTTCATTGATTTAAAAGATCCCTTGTAATAAGTTGAATTCGAGTTACCACCATGCAAAACATAAAGATCTGGGTGTCGTAGGCCAGTTGACTCAGAAATACTTAACTCTAAATTGTTAAATTCTTTTGTGGCATTTAATCTATAAGTAATATTTTCCTCGCTGTATTTATGACTATCTCCTCTTATATGTCCAGACAATGTTGTTTTATTATCTGTTTTGAGTCCAGCATTCGCAAAAAATCCTAAATTATCCATATGACCTTTTGCTGACGATCCATAAGTTCCGTGCACTATAAAATCTCCTTTCGCATAATTATAATCTGAACCAAACCCATAAGATAAATTCTCTGAGTGTTTTATTTTTCTTTCACCTTTTATTAAATAAGATTGAGAATAGTATTTATTTTTAACATTTTCGTCATATACGCGGTCATAAACATGAACGTGGGTAGAAAATTTACTCTCTTTATTTTCTACTTTACTTTCTAAACTTGATTGAACTGCGTACATAAAATTCTTAGCTGTAGCATTTTCATCGGCACTAACATCGTAGCCACTGTTAGTTTTTCTTAGATAGCCAATATTCTTAAATTTTAAGCCATCATTTAAAAATTTTTGAGAATTATAATTTATCGAAATATTCTTTGTCCCATCCAAGTCTTTTTTTGAGTTTTTTGCAGTTATAGACTCTGCTTGGGAAACTCCACCTTTTAAATTGTGATGCCAGCCATTATTCGAAATATATGCATAATTACCGTTGAAAGTGTTATATCTACTGTCAGTATAAGTTGTATTAAAAGTATTTTGATAATCAATATCAGTAACAAAGTTTACAGCTCCACCAATTGCTGCTGGACCAAAAATTGCACTACTAGCTCCCTTATAAATTTCAATTTGTTGCAATCCTTGTAAAAAATCATAGCCAAAATCAAACATTGCCTTTGGCGATCCAATGTCATTTATTGGAATGCCGTTTAATAGAACCAAGGTATGATTGGAGTTTGTGCCTCTCATAAAAATTGACGTCTGTTGACCACTAGGTCCGTTTGCATAAACATCTATACCAGGTATATTTTCTAATACGTCTCTTACATCTTTATAACCAGAATTTATCATCTGGTTTTTTGTTATAACAGTTTTTCCAACGGTCTCTTCGGATAACATTGAGGTGTTGGGAGCTGAGAATATTGTTATACATGGTACTCCTTTGCTATTATTCCATTTACACTCTTCCAAATTTTCACAAATTAAATTGAATGGGAAAAGAGCAACCAGTATAATTACCTTAAAAACCGTAATTCTAATCATATATTTACTTTTTATCTTATTAACGTATTTGAAAAATAAGATTTTATTTTTAGACATTTATCAAGGAAAATTCAAATATTTTTAACATTTCAATAAAATCTTAAAACAGATATAATTAATTTAAATTATGAAAACTAATGATAATTTGCCCAAAAAAAAACTACTAGCTATAAGATCAGCGACTCTAATCAATAAGTTGACTACAATGATATCTCCTTCGCTGCCTATAGGATTGGCTTATATATTAGGTGCGATTAAGGACAAAAATTTAACAATCAAGGCTATTGACGCACTGGGCGAGTCTCCATTTATGAAAGATGCAAAAAAGTTTTCTAATAAAAATTTAATTTTGGGATTAGACAATGATAAAATTATGGAACAAACAGAGAGTTTTTCTCCAGACATTGTTCTAATTACATCAATGTTTTCACCTGATTGGTTGATACTTAGAGATCTAATTGAAAAGCTAAAGAGGAAATTTCCTAAATGTATCATTATTGGAGGAGGAGAACATTTTTCCGCAATGCCGGAATTTTGTTTAAATGAGAGCAAGATAGATTGCGTTGTTACCGGTGAAGGAGAAGAAACTATAAAAGAAATTATTGATAAAATTTTGAGTGGAGAATTTTGGTCATCTGAAATCAAAGGTACATACATTAGATCTGGAAACTCAATAGTAAATGGAGGTCAAAGAGAAAGAGTTAGATGTTTAAAAAATATGCCATGGCCAGCTTGGGAATTTTTTAATATTAATAAAATGTTAGACAGTGGGCTTGGTAATACTTCTAATCAAAAAAATAATATAAGACCTATGCCTCTTAATGCTACTCGAGGCTGTCCATATCGATGTACTTTTTGTTCTAATCCACAAATGTGGGGAAAATTATGGAGAGCAAGACCCGCAGAGGATGTAGTAGCGGAAATAAAACATTTACACTCAACATACGGGGCTAATCACTTTGATTTTACTGATCTCACTTTAGCTGTAAAAAAGGAATGGCTGATCGAATTTTGTGAGGAAATGATTAAAGCTAAAATGAGCATATCCTGGGCTTTACCAAGCGGTACAAGATCTGAAGTTTTAGATTACCCGATATTAAAACTTCTTAAAGATGCTGGCCTCAATGATATAGATTATGCACCAGAGAGTGGTTCAGAAAAAATTTTAAAAATTATGAAAAAGCAAATTACAATTAATAATTTGTTATCATCAATTAAGTCAGCTAAACAAGTTGGTTTGAAAATTAAGGTGAATATTATTCTTGGGTATCCAGAGGAAACTAGAAAAGACGTTCTAGATACTTTATGGTTTGCAATTAGATGTGCGTATAACGGAACTGATGATTTATTGGTTACCCCATTATCTATTTACCCAGGAAGTGCAATACACGAACAAATCAAAGAAGAGAGAAATATTAAATATGATGATTATTATTTTGAAACTTTAACAGACCAGGGTAGTCTGAACCTTAGCGAGTGTTATTCAAATCATTATACACAATATGAACTTTTCATTTTCAAATATTTAGTGTTTTCTGTTTTTTATTTAAGTAGTTTTTTATTTAAACCAAAGAGAATTTTTGTATTGTTTTATGATATGTTTAAAATGGAGGGAAGCACAAGACTTTCAATGGCTTTGATCAATTTCATAAGGAGATTTAAACTTTCTAACGCCAAAAAAAATTATTAAAAAATCTATTCGTTTAACAAACTTATATTTCGCAAAGCTAATATATATCTGATGACTAAAAATATTGTATTTACCGCTACTTACAACGAATGCGAGAATATTGAAGATTTTTTAAATAAAGTTTTTAGTTTGTCTGAGGATTTAGACGTTTTAATAATTGATGATAATTCCCCTGATTTAACCTGGAAGTTAGTTCAAGATTATCAAATAAGGCAAAACAAAATTAAGCTAATAAAAAGAGAAAAAAAAGAAGGTCTTAATACGGCCCATAAACTTGCTTATCAATATGCAAAAGAAAACAATTATGACAAACTAATAACTTTGGATGCAGATTTATCACACGATCCTTTGATAATTCCATTATTTTTACAAAAGTTAAACTCAAATCCTTTTGTTATTGGCTCAAGATACATGCCTGGAGGAAGAAATGAAATGGGTCTATTCAGAAACATTTTGAGTTATTTTGGAAATAAATTAATAAAATTTGTTTTAAAAATAGATATTGACGAATTTACTACTTCATATAGAGGGTTTAACCTCAGATTATTAAATAATTTTGATATGAAAAATGTAACACTAAAAGGATATAGCTTTTTTATGGGTACAATTAACTTACTAAAAAATACTGGTAATAATATAGTTCAAATACCTATAGTTTTTAGAGACAGAACCAAAGGAGAGTCAAAAATCCCTAAAATTGAAATATTTAGAACTTTAAAAAATCTTTTATTGATAAAACTTGGCTTTATAAAATAATAAACCACATCTATTTAGCATAATTTATTTCTGATAAAATCTTTTTTATAAATTTTGATATTATAACCCTTTCTTCCTCATCAAAAATATTTTCTTTTTCCGAACCTTTTTTCATTTCTTTTAAAATCTTATCTTTAATTTTTATTCTTTCATGCTGACTTGAAATTATATTTAATTGGCTAGAAAAATTTCTTATATGGTGACCAATTGTAAACTGGTATAAGAGATAAATTGCAATTGTTATTACTGAGGTTTTTAAAATAAATATTCTCATGTTTATCAAAATAAATAATTTATTTAATTTATTTTCTTTTTATAGATACTTGTAACTGCATGTCCATCAATTAGCAACTCGTAATATAATTCAAACTGTTCGTTATTTTCTATTTCATTATTAATTCTAATTCTTCTCATTTTATTATTAATTATATAATTAGAATTTTTAAAATCTGATAAAACTATTCTTTTTCTATCTTCTTCTTTTAAAGAAAGATAGCTATCTCTTAGACTTGTAAATCCTTCTGCGAAAACTTTTATATCAAAATTCTTATCGTTTTTTAAAATATATTCTAAAGAGGACTTATGTGAAATACCCCACCAATCCAAATCAAAATTTTTTAAAGCATAATTTTTAGAAAAAATATTAAAAAAAACATATTGATGAGGGTGATTTTTAATTGTCCAAGACAAATTATAAATAAGATTAATAGAAATCAAAAAAACAATTATAAGTTTTATAACTTTTTTTAATTTAATCCTTTCTAATTTCTTTAAGGTATAAATTGAAAAATATACTATTATAGGAAATAAAAAATAAATGTGCCGCCATCCACCAAACTTCGATTTCGTAAATTCTACAACAATTATAAAAGTTAATATTAGAGTTAATAATAAAAATATGTCTAAAAACTTTTTTTGATTTAGCTCGAACTCGTCATTTAAGCTTTGCTTTAAGTAATTGAAAAGTTTTCGTAAAGCATACGAAAATCCAATTGAAAACAAAACCAATATAAATATAGGTGTAGTAATCAAAAACCAAACTAAACGGTAATGCCAAGCCATCATGTCGCTAGGGTAATAAGTTCCAAAATAAAAGTTAACAACTGTTATAGCGCTATGATCTTTTATAATATTTTTGAATGCAAAAATAAGATTACTTAAAGGGTCAGACCATAAATAAGGCCATAAAATGAAAATAAAAATCATTGTTAAAGATAAATATAAAAAAACTTGCTTATAGTTTTTATAAAATCTTTTTTTTGTATTAAGAAAGTTATAAAAATAAAGAATTAAAAATAAACCAAACGGAATCAAACTAATTACTTTTGTATTTATAAGTAAAGCACTAAAAAAAGAGAATAGAAGTGTATTTATTGTATTACTTCTGCTTATAAACTCGTTTGCCCAATAAATATAAAAAATAAAAATAGACATGAAAAATATATCTCTAGAATTATAAAAGGACTCAGCAAAAATACGAGGTGAAAAAACTAAGAAAGTGACAGCACAAATTGATAAAAAAACATTTTCAAATCTTTTTAAAATCAATTTGAAGAACAACACTAAGCTAAGGAAAAAAATTATGAAGTTTATTCTATGAGACAGTAAGTAAATTTCTTCATATTTAGTTGAGTTTAAAAGTTTTGAAAAAACAACTAAAACAAACTCAAAAACTATAGGCCATTCTTTTATACGATTTTTGAAATAATCTAAATTTATATCGCTACTAATTATACTTAGAAAAAAATTTTTTACATAAAGATAAGTATTTAGACCATTCTTGTAATAGTGCTCATCATCTAACGTAACTCCAAAGTCGCCAGTTATTTGCCAGCAAATTAAAAATAAAAATAAAAAATATAAACTAATAGTTTGTTTCTGATATTTAAAAAAAATTTTATTTGTTATCACTTCTATAATTGTTATTAATTAATAAAAAATCTGCCGCTTTTAAATTACTTAAAATACTGACAGAATGTATGGGATATTCTTTTATAAATTTAAAATTTTCTTTTTCAAGATGATTTAAGATCTTATCCTTTTTTTGCTTAAATAATTGCTTAGTTGACAAAATTTCAACATATATTAATTTAACTTTGTTGTTTTCAAACATTTTAGATGCGCCTTCAAGAATATACTCTTCATGACCTTCAGCATCAATTTTAAGTAAATCAATTTTATCTATTTGATTGGTAGAACAAAATTTATCTATTGTATTTGTCTTAACTTCAAATGATTTAAAGTTGTTTTTACTATTTAGATCAAAAATATTAAATGTAGAAATAAGTTTTCTTGAAATATTCCAGAGTTTATCGTCTTTAGAAATAGTTTGAAAACTTGATCCACTCGCTTCGAAAAAACTGTTTAAATGAAATATCTTTTTCTCTGTTTGATTGCTTAATCCTACACAATCAAAAGATATGTTAGGATTTTTATTTATAAGTTCATCAAGATATAATCTACTTTTAGGATTTGGATCAAATAAAAAATATTTAGTTTCTTTGTTTTGATCGATTTTTAATATTTTTTTTGTAAAACGTCCTTTAAAACTTCCAACATCAAAAATTACTTTTTGTGGTTCATTTTTTATAATTTTATAGATTGTTTTTTCATTATTATTCATCAAAAAAATATCAACTAAGTTATACAAAAAATTCATTTATTAATTTACTCTTTTTATTGATTTGACTTTAAGTTTTGCAGTATCTTCAATTTTTTTGATTGTTTGGTAAGTATTCATAATAAGAGTTTTTTTTCTTGGTCCGTATGCATGTATTAAATTTTTTTTACTTACAGCTACTGCAACATGTCCCTTCCAATAGATTAGATCATTTTTTTTTATATTTCTTAATTTGATATCTCTTTTGAAGAATTTAATTTGATCTTTAGCATCCCTTGGACAAAATTTATTATTAAAATTAAAAAAAACCTGGATTAAACCAGAACAATCTATGCCTTTAAAGGATTTTCCACCCCATTTATATTTTACGTTTTTAAATATAATTATTTTTTTGAATAAATTTTTTTCTTTAAAAAAAATTGGTTTTACATCTTTTTTATTTACCCAACCATTTAAAAATTGATAAAATTTTTTTTTTTTATTATTGACCTTTATTTTTGAACCGAAAGTTAGTTCATCAATTTTTTTTTGGTTATTAGCAAATTTATAAACAGGAGCTCTCAAAACGTTAATTTTATAATTTGGTTTAATAAGATTAGAAAATTTTTTTTTATTAGTATAACCAATATACTTATCCTCTTTGATTTTTACTTTTAACCATCTTTTTCTTTTGGCTAAAATTGAAAAACTTTCTCCAAAAATCATTTGAGTAACAACTTCAGATTTCAATGATGGTTTCTTATATAGATTAACTATCGAAAAATTATTTGTAAAATATTTAGTCATTAAGCTTTAGTTTGTCTTTAATCATATAAAGAAATATTAAAGAAGGAATTACCATTAATGCAGTAATTATAAAAAATATTCCCCAGTCTCCGTTAAGCCAATCAACTAAAGCACCTGAAGAGGCCGCTAAAGTAGTTCTACCAGCAGTTCCAATTGAAGCAAGTAATGCATATTGAGTCGCTGTATAAGTTCTATCTACAAGCATAGAAATGAAAGCTACAAAAGCGACAGTTGCAAATGCTGCAGCCATATCATCAAATATTACTGCTATAGCAAATAATAATTCTGATTTTCCAGACCAAGCAAGCAATGAAAATAGTAGATTTGTTGAAGCCATTAATATTCCGGATATAAACATTGCTTTAATTACGCCAGATCGAATAGCAAATAACCCACCTAATAAGGTAAAAATAACAGTCGTAATCCATCCTAGTCCTTTTGAATAAAGAGCTATATCAGATTTGGTAAATCCTATTTCTTTGTAAAATATAACTGACATTCTGCCTAAAAACGCTTCACCAATTTTAAAAAGAAAAACAAAACCCAGAATTGCTATTGCAATATTAAAACCATTTTTTTTGAAAAAACTTATTACTGGCCCAATAACAGTGCCAGTTAACCATGCAATAGTTTTAGTAGCTATGTTTGAAGATCCTAATTTCTCTTCAATCATTTTATCTGTTTGTTTTTGATTTTCTTTCCTATTAAATTGGTTGGGTTCATTTACAAACATTAAGCAAATGTTAAAGAAAATAATTACAATACCCAAAATTAAAAAAGTTATTTGCCAATAATTATTAATACCTATATTTTGAAAAAACTCAGCTACATTTAAGGCAATTACTCCACCTAATTTGTATCCAGTCCACCATCCAACAACAGCCATAGCCGCGCCAGCTTGCATTGACCTACCTTCATTTTCACCAATTTGTTCAATTCTTAAAGCATCAACCGTTATATCTTGAGTTGCTGAAGCTATTGCAATTATTAATCCTATGCTTATTACAAGAGCTAAATTTGCTATAGGATTTATTAAACTCCAACAAACTAAACTTATTAAAATCACAGTTTGCATAATTATAATCCAACTACGTCTGTGACCTACTTTTTCAGTTAAAACGGGAATTCTTATTCTGTCAACGATCGGAGCCCAAAGATAATTAAATGCATAAACAGCAAAGATTAGACCAGCCCATCCAATAGTGCTTCTACTTAAACCATCTTCCTTTAACCAAAGACTAAGACTGCTTCCTATTATAACCCAAGGAAATCCACTTATCGCCCCGAGTAGCAATATTTTGATCATCCTTTTGTCAAAATAAACTTTAAAAGTTTCTGAGAGAGATTGTTTTTTATAAATTTCCATTTTTTAATTCCTCCAAAAAGAAGGGAAAAATAATACTAATACTGCAAAAAGTTCCAACCTACCTAATAACATTCCTGCTGCTAAAATCCATTTTGATAAATCAGGGATATTTTTATAGTTTCCGTTTGGCCCTATCACTTCACCAAGGCCAGGCCCAACATTTGAAATCGAGCTAGCAGCGCCAGATATTGATGTAATAAAATCAAGACCGCTAATTGATAAAAGCATAGCGATAATTAAAAAGATAAATAAAAATGAAAAGATAAAAATAATTACTGAATTTATAAAGTTTTCTGATATTTTTTGATTATTATATTTTGTTATAATTACACTATTTGGAAAAAATAATTTCTTAATTTGATTTTTAAGAAATATTAAAAGCATTTGTAACCTAAAAATTTTTATTCCACACGCAGTAGATCCAGCACATCCTCCAATAAACATCAAGATTAAAAAAAATATCAGAGAAAATTTTCCCCATAAACCAAAGTCATCTGTTACGTACCCGGTTCCAGAAAGTATTGAGATTACATTAAAAGAGGAAATTCTTACTTTATCAAGTATACTACTCTCGTAATTTATAAAAAATAAATAAAAAAACATTATTAAAATTGAGATTATTAATAAGTAAATTAATCCTTTTATTTGAACATCTTGAAAGAAAATTTTTCTGTTGCCTTGTACAAACTTTAGATAAGAAATAAACGGTATACTTCCTAATATTATAAATATACTTGCAACAATTTCAATATTTGAATTTTTAAAAAATCCGATTGAGTTGTTATGAGTAGAAAAACCTCCTGTAGCAATAGTTGTCATTGAATGACTCACGCTGTCAAAAATTGTCATTCCAAACATCCAATAAAAAAAACCACATAAAAAAGTAAGAATTATATAAGTTGAAATAATAATCGCAGCTACCTCAATAGTTCGTGGTAAAATCTTTTCTGTACTATCAGGTCCTTCCATTTTAAACAATTGCATTCCTCCAACTTTTAATAAAGGTAAAATTGTGATTGCCATTACCACTATTCCTATACCTCCCAACCATTGCATTATGGCTCTCCATAACAATATACTTTTTGGGCTATTATCTAAATCCGAAATAATTGTAGCTCCCGTAGTAGTAATTCCTGACATACTTTCAAAAAATGCTTCACTAAAAGTAAAATTTTGATCTGATAATAAAAATGGCAAACTTCCAAATGCTGCAATCATAATCCAAGCTAAAGAGGAAAACAGAAAGGTTTGCCTAAGATTTAATTTAAACTCTCTCTCAAGGTTAGCTAAAATAAATAACACCCCAATAAATATTGTAATAAACGATGCCGAAATAAAGCTATGGCTTCTCTCATCAAAAAATACTTGCAATATGTATGGCGCTAGCATTGAAATACCTAAAACTATTAATAATACCCCTATTAAAAAAAAGACTGTTTTGTTTGTCGCCATTAAAATTGACATTATTTAAAAACTTTTAAAATTCAACTTAATATCGTGCAATTATAACTGTATTTTGCACATAAAATTTAATAAACCATAGTTATGCTTGATAACAACATAATTCAATCTACTTCTTCGTGGCCTTTTGTTGAGATTAGAAAGTTACTGAAGGATAGGAAAGAAATAATAAAAAAAAAGAACAAAATAACTTTTCAAACAGGCTATGGTCCAAGTGGACTTCCACACATAGGAACATTTGGTGAGATTGCGAGAACCACGATGATGATAAATGCTCTTAATCACGTACAAAAGATTAATCATGAATTAATAACTTTTTCTGATGACATGGATGGATTAAGAAAAGTACCTGAAAATATCCCTAATGATGAAATTCTAAAAAAAAATTTAGGAAAACCATTAACTTCAATTCCTGATCCATTTAAAAAATTTAATAGTTTTGGGGAGCACAATAATGAAATGTTGAAAAATTTTTTGAAAAGATTTAATTTTGATTTCATTTTCAAAAGTTCAACAGATAATTATAAAAAAGGGGTATTCAATAATTCACTTTTACGAGTTCTGGAAAAATACGAAGAGATTATGGATATCATTTTGCCAACCTTGAGAGAGGAAAGACGAAAAACATACTGTCCTTTTTTACCTATTTGTAAAAATTCTGGCAAGGTGCTGGAGATACCAATGTTAAGTATGGATAAAAATTCGGGAAAAATTATCTTTGATAACAAAAATGAAAAGATAGAAACAAGTATTTTAGACGGAAATTGTAAGCTACAATGGAAAGTTGATTGGGCAATGCGCTGGTTCACTTTTGATGTTGATTTCGAGATGTATGGTAAGGATTTAACTGAAAGCGCAATATTATCAAAAAAAATTTGTCGTGTGCTTGGAAAGAGTCCTCCAAATGGCTTTGCTTATGAATTATTCCTAGATGAAAAAGGAGAAAAAATTTCTAAATCTAAAGGAAATGGAATTTCAATTGAGCAATGGCTTAGATATGCGTCTCCTGAAAGTTTAGCTTTGTACATGTATCCAAATCCAAAAAGAGCAAAAAAACTTTATTCTGAGGTTGTTCCAAAAACCGTAGATGAATATCTTTCACTTATTGAAAAATATCCTTCTCAGGAATTAAAAGAAAAAATATCAAACCCAGTTTGGCATGTTCATAATGGCAATCCACCTCAGGAAAAAATTGTGATGCCATTTTCAATGTTATTGAATCTGACAGGTTCTAGCAATGCAGATAGCAAAGATATACTTTGGAAATTTATTAATAGATTTCATAAGGAAATTAAACCTAAAGATTTTAGGATACTTGACAGTCTTACAGAGTATGCAATTAATTATTTTAAAGACAAGGTTGAACCTAATAAAAAATTCAAAAAGCCAAACTCTCAAGAAAAGAAAGCTTTAGAAAACTTAATATTGAAATTAAAAAAAATTGATAAGTCCCTCAAACCTGAAGAAATTCAGACTTATGTTTATACTGTAGGAAAAGAAAACGGATATGAAAAAAACTTAAGAGATTGGTTTAAATTAATATATGAGGTAGTCTTCGGTGAAGAAAATGGACCAAGGATGGGTTTCTTTATAAGTTTTTTTGGACTTAATGAAACAATTGAATTAATAAAGGACAAAATAAAGTAATGTTTTCTTTAATAAGACCATATATATTTTCGCTAGATCCTGAAGTGGCTCACGACCTAGCAATTAAATCATTAAAACTCAATTTCTTGCCAAAAAATCTTTTTAGTGTGGAAGATGAGAAGTTATTAGAAACTGATTTACTTGGAAAAAAAATACCTAACCCGATTGGATTAGCAGCAGGTTTCGATAAAAGTGCCGAAGTTTATAATTCATTGTTTAAACTTGGATATGGCTTTGTAGAAGTGGGAACCGTCACTCCTAAAAGACAACTTGGAAATACTAAACCTAGAATTTTTAGGTTAGAGAAAGATCAAGCATTAATTAATCGTTTAGGCTTTAACAATCATGGCTCAGAAGTTGTATCTAGAAGAATTGCAGAAAATTTACCAAGTGGATTTTTAGGAATTAATGTTGGCCCAAACAAAGACACAAATAACAAAGAAGAAGATTATTACACTTGTATATCAAGGCTTTCATCTCACGCAAGTTATCTAACAATTAATATATCTTCCCCTAATACTGAAGGATTAAGAAATTTTCATGACCAACAAGAACTAAATAGATTACTGACAGGCATCAGTAAAATAAAAAAAGAAAAAAAAATTTCAAAGCCTTTAGTATTAAAACTTTCTCCAGACATTGATCACAATGAAATAAGTAAAATAATTGAATTAATCATAAAATATAGAATAGACGGAATAATCGTATCAAATACTACTGATAGTAATCGTGAAAAATTATCTGATTCACAAAAAAATGAAAATGGTGGATTATCCGGTCAACCTTTAAGAGAACTATCTACAAGTCTTATAAAAAAATTTTATAGGGAAACTAAGGGAAAAATACAAATTATAGGTGTTGGAGGAGTAGATTCTGGGCAAGCAGCTTTTGAAAAAATTTGTGCTGGCGCTAATGCAATTCAATTGTATACCGGTATGGTTTTTAAAGGTCCCGGAGTAGTCAAAGAGATGAAAAAAGAGTTAATATCAATTCTTAAAAAAGAGAATATCAAATATATAAGAGATGCGGTCGGAATTAATGCTTGACCACTCTTAACACTACACTTATATAGCTGTAGGAAAAAAATATGTCTAAAAGATGCGAACTAACAGGTATATCACCTCTAAAAGGCCATAACGTGAGTCATGCAAAAAATAAAACTAAGAGAAGATTTTTGCCAAATTTAAAAAAGGTCACATTTAGAAGTGAAATTTTAAAAAAAGATATTAAGCTGAATGTTGCCAATGCAGCACTGAGAACAGTCGACTTTAAAGGTGGGCTTGACAAATTTTTAATATCAGCCAAAAACGCAAAATTATCAAAAAAAGTAAAAAAAATAAAAGCCTCTATTTCTGCAAAATCGTAAAATGAATTTGTATTACAAGCTATCAATTTTGATGGGAATGGTGGTAGTTATATCAAACTATCTTGTTCAATTTCCAGTTCAACAATTTGGTTTGAGTGAATTATTGACTTACGGTGCTTTCACTTATCCAGTAACATTTTTGATAACTGACTTAGCAAATCGTGCTTATGGAAAAAACGTAGCAAGAAAAGTTGTCTATGTAGGCTTTATTATTGGAATATTATTAACGCTATTAATTTCGACAAATTTTAAAGATATAATCTCAATTAGAATTGCAATTGGTTCAGGTTTAGCATTTTTTATTGCTCAAAACTTAGACGTTCAAGTGTTTGACCAATTAAGAAAAAAAAGTTGGTTTGTTGCCCCTTTGACTTCATCAACACTGGGATCAATTACAGACACTTTTTTATTTTTCTCGATAGCTTTTTATGCTACCGGAATTCCCTGGGTAACTCTTGCTCTTGGTGATTTATTTGTCAAACTATTTATAACGATTTTGATGTTAATTCCTTTTAGACTTTTATTAAATAAGATAAAAGATTATACATCGAAGTCGCCCTCAAATGTAGAGCTTTAGTGAATAGTTTTTTTATTTTTTTCAACGAATAAATCAGTTAATTGATTAATCATCACGTCACCTAAATCTTGAACATCAGTAATTTTAACTGCTCTAGTGTAATACCTTGTTACATCATGACCAATTCCAATTGCTAATAATTCAATATTTGATTTACTCTCTATCCATTTTACAGTTTTTTTTAAATTAGTTTCAAGATAATCACTGGTATTAGTTGAAAGAGTAGAGTCGTCTACTGGCGCACCATCTGAAATTACCATCAAAATTTTTCTATCTTCTTTTCTTTTATTCATTTTATTGAAGGCCCACTTAAGAGCTTCTCCGTCTATATTCTCTTTTAGCAAACCCTCTTTTAACATTAAACCCATATTGTTTTTAGCTTGTCGCCAAGGTGTGTCTGCAGATTTATAAATTATATGTCTTAAATCATTTAACCTTCCAGGAAAATTTGGTTTTTCATTTTTCAACCATTTTTCTCTTGATGATCCACCTTTCCAGTGTTTCGTTGTAAAACCTAGTATTTCAACTTTTACAGAACATCTTTCTAAAGTTCTTGAGAGTATATCTGCACAAATTGCTGCAACTGAAATTGGCTTACCTCTCATAGATCCAGAATTATCGATAAGTATTGTTACTAATGTGTCTTTAAATTCAATATCTTTTTCTTTTTTAAAAGATAAAGAATTAAATGGATCCATTATAATTCTAGGTAATTTGGAATTATCTAATAAGCCTTCCTCTAAATCGAAACTCCAAGATCTATTTTGCTTGGCTAATAATTTTCTTTGCAATTTATTTGCTAATTTGGAAATAAAATTTTTCAGCTGAAGCAACTGTTGATCAAGGTTTTTTCTTAATCTCGCAAGCTCATCTATGTTTTCTAATTCTTCAGCTTTAATAATTTCATCAAATTCTTCTGTGAAGGTTTTATATTTAATATCACCAAAATTATTATTACCCCTTTTTTTTAAATCAGGTCTTGAACTATTTTCTATCTCAATTTCCTCTTCTATGGAGTCGGTTTCTTTTGCCTCATTTTCTAAATCAGGCACTCCGCTATCAATTGACATTTCCTCATGCTTTTGCTCTTTTTTTTGAGCTTTTTGCTCTTGATTTTCAGGTTTTGACTCCTTGTCGTCTTTATTATTTTCCTCATCTTTTTTTTCTTCTTCATCAATATTTTCATCAAGGCTCATATCAGAAATTATTTTTGAAACTAAAGCATTGTATTTTTCTTGATTTAAAGTGATCTCTTTTAACTCAGAAATATTATTTTTGAACTGATCATTTAAATCTTTTTTGTAAGATTTTAATTTTTTATCAATTGTTGTTTCATTCTTAAAGTTTAGAAATTTTATTCTTAAGAAGTTCTCAAAAGACTCGATAATTTTGTCCTCACTACTTTTTAAATCTAAATTCGATATCCTTTTTTGGTAAAACTTTTCAATATTATCTTTTATTCCCTTAAAGTAGCTAGTACCTATCTTTTCACATCGAATTTTTTCAGAAATATCATAAAGCCTTTTTGATATATTTCCTTCAGGTTCATATTTTTTTAAAGTTTCTTTATTTGAAAATCTTAATCTTAAAGACTTTGAATCTGCTATTGCTCTTATTTCTTCATAATTAATTTTATTGCTTATGTTTTCGAGGTTAGGTAATCTTATAACATCTTTGTCAGTTTTCGTGACTTGATTTCCAAAAAAAACTTCAATTTTTTTCGAATTAGATAAGGATCTTACAGTCGAACTGATCGCAGTCTTAAAATCTTCTAATTTTTCTTTTTTATTTTCCACTTTATAAAACAACGTTTACAGAAGACTCGGGCAAATCTTCACCAAAACATCTTTGATAATATTCTGAAATTATTTTTTTTTCTAAATCATCGCATTTATTTAAAAAAGTAATCCTAAAAGCATAACCCTTATCTTTAAAAATTTCTGCATTTTCAGCCCAGTGTAAAACTGTTCTTGGACTCATTACAGTGGATATGTCCCCATTAATAAAACCTTTTCTGGTTAAGTCTGCAACTTTTATCATACTTGAAAGCAAGTCCTTACCTTCTTTATTATTAAAGCTTTTGTTTTTAGCCAAAACTATTTCTAATTCTTTTTCAAAAGGAAGATAGTTTAGAGTTGAAACAATATTCCATCTATCCATTTGCCCTTGGTTAATTTGTTGAGTTCCATGATAAAGTCCTGTTGTATCTCCTAAACCCACGGTATTAGTAGTGGCAAAAATTCTAAAAAAATCGTGTTGTTCCAGAACCTTATTTTTGTCTAATAAAGTAAAATTTCCCTCACTTTCTAATACTCTTTGAATAACAAACATAACGTCAGGCCTACCAGCATCATATTCATCAAAAACTAATGCAACTGGATTTTGAATTGACCAAGGAAGAATTCCTTCTTTAAATTGTGTAACTTGTTTTCCATCCTGCAAAACTATTGCGTCTTTTCCGATTAAATCAATTCTACTGATATGGCTATCCAAGTTGACTCTCACACACGGCCAGTTTAATCTTGCTGCAACCTGCTCAATATGTGTAGATTTTCCAGTACCGTGGTATCCTTGTATTAAAACTCTTTTATTAAAAGAGAATCCGGCAAGAATTGCTAAAGTGGTGTCCTTGTCAAATTTATAATCAGTATCAATTTTTGGAACAAATTCATTTTTTTTAGAAAATGCTCCAACTTTCATATCACTATCAAAACCAAAAGTTTGTTTTACTGAAAGTTTAATGTCTGGTTTTTGCAAAAGTTGTTCTGAACTCATTTTTTTCCTAAAGTTTTTTTTAATTGGCTATAAGCTAAAGTAATTTTTTTTAACTTATCCTCAAATTTTTTACTTCCTTGGTTTTTATCAGGATGATATTTTTTTACAAGTTCTTTAAATTTTGTTTGTATTTGATCCCATTTTGCATCATCATTTAGCTCCATTGCTTGCAGCGCATCTTTATCGGTTTGTGATATTTTTGTTTTTTTGAAATCTTTAAAATTAGTGCTATTAAAAATATTCAATTTATCCTCAAGAGCATTATTCCATAAAATATTAAAGAAATTATCTGAAGATCCAAACTTTTTAGTGGATTTGTGCCAGGTTAAATCTGATTTTATAAAATACTCTATTTCGTGATCATTCATGTTTTCAAAATAATTCCAATTTTTGTTGAATATTTTAATGTGGTTCAAACAAAGCAATCTATACTTTTTACTATTATCTCTTTCTACTGGAGCTTTATATAACCCAGTTTCTTTACAATTCTCCCAATCACAAATAATTTTCATTTATCTATTCTATATAGTAAAATTAAATAATGATGAACTATATAGAAGAAATTGAGACCAAATTAAAGAAACATATAAAATTAGAACATTTAGAAATTGTTGATAATTCTGATAAACATAAAACTCATAAATTTTATTCTCCAGGCAAACTTCATTTACATTTAAAAATAAAATCTTTATATTTAAAATCGATTTCAAGAATTAATGCTCAAAAACTTATAATGAATATCTTAAAAGATGAATTGAAAAATAAAATTCATGCTCTACAAATTAGTATTGAGAAATAATTTTACTATATTTCCTTAGTTCATTCGAAGATATTTTATTTTTGTTAGGTCGAGTAGTTTGACCAATTTTTTTCAACAATATAAAATTGATTTTATCATCATTATTTTTTTTGTCATATTTCAAAAAAGGAATTAATTCTTCAATTGATCTAGATTTTGAAAATTTTTCATAGGTATATGTAAGATTATTATTTTTGTATATTTTTTCTATTTCATCTAAAATTTTTGAGTTACAAATTTTTTTAAAGTGCGAAAGTCTAGCTGCTAAAATCATACCAGATAACACTGCCTCACCATGAGTTATTTTTTTTGAATAATTGTTTTTAACTTCAATTGCATGTGCAAAAGTATGACCAAAATTCAAGCTCATTCTAAGCCCTTTCTCGTTAACATCTTTGTTTACAAAATACATTTTAATTTCACAACTCTTTTTAATTGCATACGCCATAACTTTAAGGTCTATAGATAAGATCTTTTGCGTATTTTTTTTTAACCAGTTAAAAAAACTTTTATCTTTGATAATCGAGTGTTTTAATATTTCTGCGTATCCACAAACAATTTCTTTTTTTGGAAGAGATTTTAAAAAAATAGTATCACTTATTACAAGTCTAGGCTGATAGAATGAGCCAATAAGATTTTTACCATGAACTGAATTTACGCCTGTTTTTCCACCAACTGCTGAGTCGACTTGAGCCAACAAAGTTGTTGGAATATTAATAAAGTTAATTCCTCGCTTATAAATGCTAGCAACAAATCCGACCGTATCTCCAGTGATACCTCCTCCAACAGCTATTACTAAATCGGACCTGTTAAAATTTTTATCTAGTAATTTATTTAAGTAGAAATCTACAGACTTAAATGATTTAAACTTTTCACTTGCATTGAAACTTAAAAATAATTTATCGTATTTTTTTAATTTAGAATTTAATAATTTTTTGATTCTACCGGGCACATTTTGATCAACAATTAATGCTATCTTTTTTGTACCAGGGCACAATAATTTTATCTTTTTTGGTAAAAATTTAAGAGTATTTTTACCTATCAAAATAGAATATTTATTTAATGGATCTCTAAATTTTATCTCGTGATTTTTCATATATTTTAAGTATTTTATCTACAATTAAATTAGGCTTTAAATAATTACATTTTATCTTAAAATCTGCTTGACTGTAAGTTTTCTTCCTTTTTAAGTAAATTTTTGACACTGTTTCATTCAATCCTTTATTATATAAAAGTGGCCTTTTTTTTGATTTTTTTAGTCTTTTAATTAGCTCCAGAATGCTAACATCTAACCAGAAACTTACTGAGGAACTTTTAACCGCTCTTCTTATTGTTGAGTTTATAAATGCCCCACCACCTAAAGAAATAACTGCTCCAGTTTTTTTCAGTTCTTGAATGCTCACATCCTTCTCTAATTTTCTAAAGTATGCTTCATTTTTATTTTTAAAAATAAGATTTATTGAACTTCCTTCAATTAATTCTATCTTTCTATCAACATCGACAAATCTGTAAGAAAGCCTCCTTGCTAAAGATTTTCCAATGGTAGATTTACCCACACCCATCATTCCTGTTAAAACAAGGTTTTTGGTCAATTTATTATCCGATTTTGAATTTGATTTTTCATAAATATGTCTTAATTATTGAGTTTAAATTAATTCTAATAGTATGCAACTTAAATACAATAGACAGTCAAGCTTCGGCAGCTCATTAATTAAAATACTAGTAAAATTATTACTGGTAATAATAATTTTTATATTATCCCTTTTTTTAATTGAAAAAATAAATTTTCCTAGTCCAAATAAAAATTACGACATTGATGTATCTAATGATATTAAAAAGCTTTAATTTCATAGTTTCATTTTTTCTTTTATTCTTTTCAACAATTCTTTTAGCAGAGGAGAAAATTGATATTTGGAAAAATAAAAAAAACAAAGAAATTTCTGAGTCAGAAACTATAAAAAAAGATAATTCTCCAAACAAAATTAATTTAGAAAACGTCAATTCTATTAACCCAAGTGAATCAATTAAAATTGATGAAAATTTGTCAGATGATTCTAAAGAGGTAAAAATATTTGGAGTTTATGATCCAGAAGATTTTAACCTAGATTTAAATATGTGGTCATCTACTAAAGCTGATGATGTTAGGTCGAGCATTAAAAGATTAAAAAAAATTAATTTGTCAAGAACATCAAATGAAATTTTGAATAATGTTTTGCTGTCATATTCTTTCCCCCCAAAGGGTATGAAGGAGAAAGAATTTGTAGAAATAAAAATTAATTGGTTGATTGAAAATAATGACGAAGAACTTATTGAAGATTTTTTAAAACAAAACAAAGAATTTTATGGTAAAAGCAGAGTTGTACAGTATTTAGTAGATCATAATATTTCTCAAGCTAATATTAAAAAAGGTTGTGATAAAATTAAATTTATAGACAGCTCAATAAAAGATTCATATTTAGAAAAATTTAAAATATATTGTTTGATCTTCAATGGCGAAAATTCTCAAGCTAGACTTCTATTAGATTTATTGAGAGAGCAAAATCAATCTGATAAATTTTTTGATGACAAAGTTGATTTTCTCCTAGGAATTACCAAAAAAACTTCAAATAAAATTAACGAAAAAAATCTCTTAAATTTTTATCTTTCAAGTGTAACCATTCAAAACTTTAATTATGAACCCAATGAAAAAACAAAAAAAGAAATATGGAAATATTTAAACGCTGCGAATTTAATAAAACTTGAAGATATAAATGATAAGAAAAAGTTGAAAGATTTAGAGATGGCAGCTAATAAAGGACAAATAAATCCAGAAATAATTTTTAATATTTATAAACAGGTTCCATTCACATTAAATAATTTAATTAATGCACAAAGCGTCTATCTAACGTTAGATGAAACAGATGCAAGAGCTTTAATTTTTCAAAAATATTTACTTTCAGAGGATCTTGAAAAACAATTAGATTATCTCTTTCTGCTTGAGGAATTGTTTAAAAAAGGTGAAATACAAAAAATATATTCTAAATTTTTAAGTGATAAACTGAAAGTACTGGATTTTAAAAATATTCCAAAAAAATATCAGGAAGTTGTTCAAAATCGAATTCAATCTAATTTAAAGATAGCAAGCTTAGGCAAGATAAAATATGATGATAAGGTTTTACATCAGTCTAAGATAATAAAATTTTACTTAGAAAACGAAAATAAAAAAAAAATACAAAAAGATATAGATAAAATATTTAAAAAAATAAGCAAAAATAGAAAATATTTTTATTCAGCTAAAGATTTGGCTCTTGTTGAAACATTGATTAAGGATGGATTTAAAGTTCCAGCTAATCTTAATTATAGCGAACTATCCAAAAAATACGAAGTCCCCAAAAACTTATTTCAACTAGTTGAAAAAAATGAAAGTGCATTTTTAGCACTAAAAATAGTTGAAATTATAGGCGAAGACGAACCTTATCAGCTAGACCCAGAAACCATTTATTTTTTAACTAGTCTTCTTAACTCTATGGATTTAATTCAGATCAGAAACAAAGTATTAATCTCTGCTCTACCTAAGAGAACCTGATAATTAAAAGATAAAATGTCAAAAAAAAAAATAATAATAGAGCCTGATAATATATTGAGAGAAAAAAGTGAACCGATTGAAAAAGTTGATGATGAATTAAAAATTTTAATGGATGACATGTTGGAAACTATGTATGCGGCACCTGGGATAGGTCTCGCTGCTGTCCAGGTGGGTATATTAAAAAGATTAATAGTTATAGATATTTCTAAAAATGACGAAGGTAAAGATCCATTATTTCTTGTAAACCCTGAAATTATATTTAGATCCAAAAAAACATCAACTTATGAAGAGGGTTGTCTATCCCTTCCTGGACACTACGCTGAAATTGAAAGACCGGCTGAATGTCATATTAATTATATAGACTATAATGGAAAACAAAAAAATTTAAAAGCTGATGGTCTTTTGGCAACTTGCATTCAACATGAAATAGATCATCTCGATGGGGTTTTATTTATTGATTATCTTTCAAAACTTAAAAAAGATATGATTTTAAAAAAATTGATAAAGCATAAAAAAGAATTGAAAAAAATTATTTTATAGTTTGAATGGCATTAAAAATTATTTTTATGGGAACCCCTGATTTTGCAATTCCTGCATTAGAAGCAATAAATCGCTCAAATCATGAAATATTAGAGGTTTATACTCAACCTCCACAAAAAAAAAATCGAGGACAAAAGACTAACTTCTCCCCGGTACATGTTTACTGTGATCAAAAAAATATTGAAGTAAAAACTCCCGAAAATTTAAATACAGAGGAAGAATTTAATCATATTAAAAAATTAAAACCAGACCTAGTGATTGTTGTAGCATATGGAAAAATTTTACCATCAAAAATACTAAATATTGAAAATTTAAATTTTATTAACATCCATGCTTCTCTTTTACCAAAATGGAGGGGAGCCGCACCCATTCAGAGAGCCATAATGAATTCTGATAAAGAAACTGGAGTCTCAATAATGAAAATAATTCCAAAACTAGATGCTGGACCAGTGATGATGCAGTCTAAAATATCTTTAAATATTGGTGATAACTTTCAAGATATTAGCAAATCTCTAGCTAGGTTAGGAGCTCAGATGATAATAAAGTCATTAGATTTGTTAGAAAATAAAAATGCATCCTTTTTACCGCAGAATGAAAAAGATGCCACCTATGCAAGAAAAATTCTAAAAGTAGAAGCAAAAATAAATTGGAATGAAACAGCACATGAGGTTGTTTCTAAAATAAATGCTCTTAACCCAAATCCTGGAACTTGGTTTAAACTTAATAATTTCCGTGTGAAAGTTTTAAAAGCAATTGTGACAAGTGGCAAAGGACACCCAGGAGAAATTATCGATGATAAACTCACAGTTGCTTGCTCTTCAAATGCGATACAAATTCTAGAGCTTAAAAAAGAGGGAAAAAAAAGTATGAACGCGATCGATTTTCTTAGAGGTAGTAATATAAAAATTGGCTCAAAATTAAACTAAAATGTTTAATTACTTAATCAGAATAGAATACGATGGTACAAAATTTGTTGGCTGGCAATTTCAAAAAAATGGTATTTCAGTTCAAGAGAAAATAGAAAAGGCAATTAGTAAAATTCTTAAGACAAAAGTAAAAATAATTGGATCTGGTAGAACTGATAAGGGTGTACATGCTTTAGCACAATGTGCAAATTTTAAAGTAAAAGATGAAATTTTAAATAAAAAAAAATTTCTTGAGTCAATAAATTATTTTTTAAATAAAAATCTAATTTCAATTACTGATATAATTAAAAAAAATTTAAACTTTCATTCAAGATTTTCTGCAAAAGAGAGAACATACGAATATTATATCATTAATAGGATTGGAAATTTGTCTTTAGATAAAAATAAAGCTTGGCATGTAAAAAAAAAATTGAGTATTAGTCTTTTAAAAAAAGGAGCAAAAATTTTAGAGGGTAAACATGACTTTTCTACTTATAGAGCCTCTTCGTGTACTGCCAAGTCTCCAATTAAAAAAATAAATTCAATTTCAATAAAAAAAAATGGAAGTAAAATTTTTTTGGTTTTTAAATCAAGATCTTTTTTGCAAAATCAGGTTAGATCTATGGTGGGGTGTTTAAAATATTTATCAGAAAAAAAATGGGATTTTGAAAAATTTAAAAAAATACATAAATCGAAAAAAAGATCGAATTGTGCCCCGCCTGCGCCTGCTTGTGGCTTATATTTAAAAAATATTAGGTATTGATTTATTTAAAACCGTATTTGGTAAAAGAATTTATTGAAATAGAAATTAAGGAATTAAAATTTTCCCAAAAACCTAATTTATTTACATTGCTATTAATTTTCCAAATCCAGTATAAATTTCTTATTTTTGAACTCTGAAGTGAATTACTCCTTACTCTATATTTAGTTAAATATTTGTTTAAACAATAAGCAAAACCTACTTTACGAAGAAGGTCACACTTAAAAGTATAATCTTCACAAATTCCTTCACTTGCAAATCTTATTTTTTTTATATCTTTTCTTAAAATCATCATAGTGCTTGTCCCAATAGATGTATTTTTGACAAACCCTACAAAATTAAACTTTAATGGAGTTTTTATTTTCCTTATTTTAAGACCAAATGTTTCATAAAATGTGTAAGTAAAATTATATTTATTTTTTTTCATAAATTCTAATTGAAGTTTAAGTTTATTTTTTTTCCATACATCATCAGAGTCAATAAAAGCAACGTATTTAGAATTTGACTTTTTTATTGCATAATTTCTACAAAATCCTGCACCCTTATTTTTTTTTAACCAATAAATTTTAATTCTTTTGTCATTTTTAAATTTAGATAAAATATTTTTGGCACCATCTTTTGATGCATCGTCGACGATTATTAACTTCCATTTTTTAAAACTTTGATTAATAACACTATTTATTGTTTCAGAAATATATTTTGCACTATTAAAATTTGGTAAAATTATATCTATTTCATTTTTCATTGAAAATTGATCTTTTCGATAATTTCATATTGATTTTTTATATTTTCTTTTCGAATAAATTTAATTATATATTTTAACGAAATCCCGAATATTGATGCTGGCCTGAATGGTAAAAAAGAAAAATCCCAAAGCATATTTGACCAAAGAATTAATAATTTTTTTAAAGTATAATTACTATCTCCTACTTTTCTAGCGTGATGATCAACGTTAATCATTCCTATATTTTTTGTTGACCTTAATATAAGACCATCTAAATAAACATTAGGATATTTATATTTAATGATTTCTTTTACAACTGATTTTTTTAAACCTCTAAACGAAGACATGTATACACTTAACGGTTTGCTTAAAAGAAAACTAGAGAACAAATTGTTTAATTTGCTTACAGCCTTTTTCCAGAATAAATGTTTTCGTTTATTGTAATTTGTATAACAGACATCATGATTTGACAGTTGTTTTAATACTTCGGGGAAGAATTCAGGAGGGTGTTGCAAGTCATCATCTATTGTAATTACAAATTCACCGGAGCAATTATTTAATCCAGCCATAATCGCATTATGTTGTCCGTAATTTTGATTAAGATTTATACCTTTTATATATCTATGATGTTTCGATAAATTTTTAATCTTGATCCAACTATCATCATTACTATGATCGTTTATCAAAATGACTTCAAAATTATTCGTAAGTTCCATCATAGCTATTACCTCAAATATTCTTTTATTAAGACTTTCAAGAATACCTTCGCTATTATATACTGGAATTACGATTGATAGTTTCATATTAAGTATAATATTTTTTTAAAACCTTAATTAAGTATTTACCATTAAATTTAAGGTAATGATTGTTTCTTGAAATCCAGCCAGTGCGTTTGATAATCTTTAAGTTATAATTTGCTTTTTTTTCTAAGATTTTTTCAAAACATTTAATTATTACCAGCGGTGTGTAAAATTTTTTATTAAAAAGACTTATCGTGATATTTTTATTCGTGTTTTTTTTTATTATTTTAATACAATTGTAAATAGCGTCATCTACATCAATAAGGTTCCTTTTCACGTTTTTATAAATATATAAAGGTAAACCGTTAATGATTTTATTATAAAAAAAGTTTGTGAGAGTATAAGGATTATTATTTAACCCTACAATTTCAGGAAGTCTGATAATCAAATATTTTTTCACGTTTTTTTGAATAAACTTTTCTATTTGAATTTTATTTTTCGCGTAATTTCTGTTAGATCGAGAAATATCATTTATTGAACATGTGCTGATATAGACTATTTTTTTATTTGTTGTTTTGTAAAATTGTTTGAACTTTCTCCTTTCTTTTTGAAAACTTGACAACTTTCTCTCTCCCGAATTTGAGACTCCAGCCGCATAAATTATTATATTGTTATCTTTAATAAATTTTGAATATTTTTTGAACTTTTTAGCAATAAAACCAGATCCTATTATGCCAGTACTAACTTTTCTTTTCATAAGCTGTTTTGTCTAATTAGCATAATTGTGTATATATTAACAAACAATTAAAAATAATGTCTCAAAGAACTAATATTTTACACGACTTCATCAATAGTCCTCAAATATACAAAATTATACAGAAAATAATGTCAGGCACATCTTTTAGAAAAAAAATAATTAAAGAAAATATTAAAAAAAAAAATTTAAAAATTTTAGATATAGGCTGTGGTCCTGCAGAGATAATTGATTTTATGCCTGAGTGTATTTATTATGGTTATGATATAGATAAAAGATCTATAGATTACGCTAAAAAAAAATACAAAAACAAAAATTACAAATTTTTTTGTAAGGAATTTAAATCTAGCGACCTTAAAAGGTTACCTTATTTTGATTACGTAATATTATTTGGGATTTTACACCACCTTAACAATAAACAGGCTAAGAATGTTTTAAATTTGTGCAAAAAAAAGATGAAAAAAAACTCTATACTTTTAACAGAGGACCCAATACTTATTAAAAATCAAAATATAGTGGCTAAATTTTTAATTAAAAGCGATAGGGGAACGAATGTTCGAAAAAAAAATGAATATATAGATTTATTAAAAACCTATTTTAAAAATTGCAAGTCAAAAGTAACAAAACAATTTTTCATACCCTATACGTGGTTTACAACTGTCTGCAAAAAATAATTATATAATAATGTTATAATAAGTTTTTGCAGAAATTAAGAAAAGAAAGTAATAAAAACCAATTACATAAATATTATACTTTTTGATATTTAGTTTCGTTTTAAAAAAAGAAAATAAAAGTATATAAATCAACGGATCAAGGTATTCCTGATAAAAAGGTGTTATAAATAGGGATATTGTAAAAAAATAAGCAACAAGAAAAAGATCAAATGTTTTTTCGAAAAAAAAATAAATCAAAAGTATACAGACAATATAAACAACAGATGTCATAAACAGCCGCAAATATGTATCATCAATAATAATTAAAGATAGCTTGTAAATAGCACCTTTGCCATTTAAATCCAGATTTTGGAAATTTCCTAAAAAAATTGCAAATAATAAATAGATAATAAGTATAGAAAATATTAAAATAAAATTTGTGTTCAAAAATTTCTTTTTAACATCAAAGTAATTTAATTTTTTGCAAAGAATAAAAGGTAAAATATATATCGATAGTATTGTTAGACAATATATTGGATTGAATAAATCTGCTATTGAGCCAACTTTTCTATGTGCGGATGCATCTATTGGCACAATTGAGCCCCATAAGCTAATTAAATATAAAAATGGAATAGCAAATATTCCATAAAAAATTATAGATAGAAATTTAGTTGAGTAATCTATATTTAATCTTAAAATTGCTAAAAAAATTATTAAACTTATAAAAACAAGTTTTTGGTCAAAGTAAACAATAAGAGAGCTTGAAAAACATAATAAAAATAGAAAAAAAATATTAATTAATCTTCCAGAATTTTTATAGCTTTCCTCAAACTTTTTTAAAATCAAATACGATAAAAGTAATATAATTAAAGCATAATTTTCACTCAATCCCCAAAAAGCTGAAGTTCTGAAATATGGACTTAAAGTAACTAATAAAGAAAGAAAAATAATTTCATTATTTTCAAGATTTTCGTAATTTTTTTTTATTGTAAAAAATAGCAATATAGGAACTAAAAATGATACAAAAAATACACTAATCCTAAAAACGTCTTGATTGTAATTAAATGGATTTAAATATACGTGTATTAAGTATAGTAGTGGCGTTCTACTATCTGTGTATTCAGAGCT
The DNA here is from genome assembly GCA_902593905.1 of uncultured Pelagibacteraceae bacterium. Taxonomy (GTDB): domain Bacteria; phylum Pseudomonadota; class Alphaproteobacteria; order Pelagibacterales; family Pelagibacteraceae; genus Pelagilacustribacter. Next base: position 47,053 of record CACJKF010000003.1, read on the forward strand.
ATCTAAATTGGAGATTATACCTTGCTTGAACAATTCTAAATTGTTCCAAATAAGTTTAAAATCTCCATTTACACCACCCGAGCCAGAACTATTTTCCCCTGTGGTAAAACCATAAAAATAATAAAATATTAAAAAAAGTGAAAAAAAATTAATTATTTGATTGCTAATTTTACTATCTAAATTCGTTTTTTCTTTATTCGCCATCTCGATCCTTCTCTAACAATAAATCCAATACACTTTTTTGAACCACATCTACATGGATAATCCTTGTAATCTTTATCAAAACTAAAGCCATAATCATAAGATAACTCCTCATTTTTTTTAATATCTTTTATTGCGGAAACCCAAATTTTTAAACCTACACCTGTGACTTCACAATTAGGATCGCAAGAGTGATTAATTAATCTTGCAGTATTAAACTTAAAATCACCATCAAGATCATATCTCTTATTTATATTGAAAAGATAAATAGCCTTTTCATTATCAAATTTGGGGTCATTAGCACTTCGATTTACGGAAATAATTTTTCCTTTGTATTCAATAATTTTTGTGCCCTTTTTGATATCTTTGTTGGCATATAAACCGTTTTTATCGATTTTCGACTTTTTAATTTTGTATAATTTCACTTAAAATATTCAACTAATATATCGGCGTATATTTTTGTAAGTTTTTTTAAGTCTGATAAAGAGACACATTCATCGACCCTGTGCATAGTTTTATTTACCAATCCAAATTCAAGACAAGGAGAAATTTTTTTGATAAATCTTGCATCTGATGTACCCCCAGTAGTGGATAATTTGGGATTTATTTTTGTTATTCTCTTAATGATTTTTTTTACCATAAATACAGTTTTATCCGGTTTCGTTAAAAAGGCATCTCCGTTTGCCATATAATTAATACTATAATTACATTTATTTTTTTTACTTATTTTTTTCACAATTGAATTCACTTTTTTTTTCAAAGTCCTAGAGTTGTGTAAATTATTATACCTTATATTAAATTGAGCTCTTGCCCTGGCTGGAATAACATTATGAGCATTGTTATCTACGTTTATCGATGTAAACTCTAAATTAGATGGTTGAAAATTCTTATTACCTTTATCAAGTTTATTTTCTTTAAGCTTTTTGCAAATTGCAACTAAAGTATTTATAGGATTATTTGATAGATGAGGATACGCTATGTGACCTTGAATACCAGTGATTTCAATTTTTCCTGAAAGACTTCCTCTCCTTCCAATTTTTATCATTTCTCCAAGTTTATTTGGATTTGTTGGCTCTCCCACAATACAAAAATCTATTTTTTCTCTTCTTTTTCTTAAATAATCTACAACTTTTTTTGTTCCATTTATTGCATATCCTTCTTCATCACCCGTAATTAAAAAACTAATTGACCCATTAAATTTTCGATTTTTCTGTATAAATTTACTTACAGCGGCTACAAAACATGCTATGGAACTTTTCATATCATTAGCACCTCTTCCTATTAAATAATTTTTTTTCACTAATGGCTTAAAAGGATTGATAGTCCAGTCTTTTACATTTCCAGGAGGCACTACATCGGTATGGCCAGCATAACAAAGGTTAGGCCCCTTTTTACCTATTCGAGCATAAAGATTTTTTATTGGTTTGCTTTTTTTGTCTTTGAACTCAAGAATTTTACAATTAAAACCCAATTTTCGTAATTTTTTACTTAAAAATTTAATTGCTCCTGCATCTTTGGGGGTAACACTTGGAAACCTTATTAAATCTTTAGATAATTGTAATTCGTTAATGATAGTCATTAGTCTCTAAGTAAATCATTAATAGAAGTTTTGCTTCTAGTTTTCTCATCAACTTTTTTAACTATAACCGCACAATACAGTGAAGGACCATTTGAATTTGATTTGTTAGGTAAGCTACCAGGAACCACAACCGAATATGCAGGTACTTTTCCGTAATATATTTCTCCACTATTCCTATCTATTATTTTGGTAGACGCTCCAATGTAAACTCCCATTGAAAGTACAGCACCTTCTTCTATCAAAACACCTTCGGCAATTTCAGATCGAGCACCAATAAAACAATTATCCTCAATTATTACTGGACCAGCTTGAAGGGGTTCTAAAACTCCCCCGATGCCCGCACCTCCCGAAATATGACAATTTTTTCCAACTTGGGCACAAGAGCCAACTGATGCCCAAGTATCAATCATTGTACCTTCATCAACGTAAGCTCCAAGGTTTACAAAGCTTGGCATTAAAACTACATTTTTAGCAATATATGCTCCTTTTCTGACAACCCCATTAGGTACATGACGGTACCCAGCTTTTTTCCAATCTTTCTCTTTCCACTTGACTGTCTTTCCTGGCACTTTGTCATACCAAGTAGTATAGGGACCTTTCATCATTTCCATTTTATTTATTCTAAAGCTTAACAAAATAGCCTTTTTAATCCATTGATTAACAATCCAATTCCCATTTTGTTTGTTTGCCACTCTAATTTTTCCACCATCAAGTAAATTAATAGTTTCATTAATAGCTTTTATTAACTTTTTATCTGATTTTGGACCTACTTTTTCTTTTTTTTCAAAACTTTCATTTATAATTTTTTCTAGCTTATCGTAACTCATTAATCTCCTTTAAAAATTTAGCCAAGCTGTCAGTTTTATAATTGATAAATTCTGAGTCAGAATATTTTGCTGCCCAAGGTTCATCATTTTTAATCCAAACAGTTTTCATTCCTAATTCGTACGCTGGTTTTAAATTTCTTGCAATATCTTCAAAGAATATACAATATTGTGGCTCAATTTTGTAATTTTCTACTAATTTTTTATAAGGTTCTTTTGAAGGCTTTGGAATGAACTCGCAATCTCGTATATCAAAAATTCCATCAAAAAGCTTATCTATTCCTATTCGTTTCGTAACATTGAGGGCGTGCGCTCGAGAGCCATTTGTGAAAATTATTTTTTTTCCATCCAATTTTTTAATTTCGCCCTCTAAATCTTTGTCTTTATTTAAAAAACTTAGATCTACGTCATGAACAAACTCCAAAAATTCATCAGCATCTATTTTGTGGTGTTTTATCATCCCATTTAAAGTTGTATTATATTCCTGAAAATAATTCTTTTGAATTTTTCTAGCTTCTTCAATGCCGACATTAAGTTTTTCCGAGATAAATTTTGACATTTTTTTATCTACCTGATCAAAAACTTTGGTTGCGCCATCATAAAGCGTATTATCCAAGTCAAATAACCAAAATTTAATTTCCTTTAAATCTTTCATTCTCTAATCAATGTTCCAGACCCTGTATCTGAAAAAATTTCGTGTAAAATCGAATGGGGTTTTCTCCCATCTAGAATTACCACTCCTCTTACTCCATTTTGTACCGCATCTACACAGTTTTCTATTTTTGGAATCATACCTCCTTGCACAACTTTCCATTTAATGAGATTTTCAAGATCGAAAGGTTTAATTTCTGATATTAATTTTTTTTGATCATCATAAACACCTTCAACATTTGTCATTAATATAAGTCTTCTAGACTTAAGTTTTTTTGCAATAGCACTAGCTGCAGTGTCTCCATTTATATTATATGTTTGTTTATTCTTTCCCAAACCTAAAGGTGCTATGATTGGAATTTTATTTTCGTTTAATGCATTATGAATTAGACTATCATTTATTTTTTTTGGTATTCCAACAAATCCAAGTTCCTCTCTCTCAGGCTCAACTTCTATAATATTATCAGTCTTAGTATGAAACATAGTTGCTTGAGAACCTAATTTTTTAAGAGAATTAGCTATGTCCTTGTTAAAATCAATTAAAACTTCCTCTACAGTATCAATTATGTTTTTATCAGTAACTCTCAAGCCATTAATAAATTTTGATACGATTTTTTTCTTATCTAATTCTCTTTTAATTCTCGGACCACCACCATGAACCACAACTACAGATAAACCTAATCTATTAAGAACATTTATATCAGATATAAAATTATTAAAGACATTTCTATCTATTAGAACATTGCCACCATATTTAATTACAATTTTTTCATTCTCATATTTTTTAATATATTTTTGAACAATGTTAATGTCTGGGGCTTTATCAGGCCAAAATTCTTTTATCTCGTCTAGAGAAATATCTTTTGACATTTAATTTGTTTTCACAGTCGTTTTTTTAACAATCACATACTGTTGAGCAATTGTGAGAATATTATTTATTGTCCAGTAAACAACTAAACCAGAGGGGAAAGAAGCAAGTATGATCGTTAAAAATAATGGGAAGAAAGCAAATATTTTTGCTTGTATAGGATCAGCAGGAGCAGGGTTTAATTTTTGTTGAATCCACATAGAGGCTCCCATTAATATGGGCCAAATGCCTATAATCATAAACCCTGGAGGGTCCCATGGAATTAGACCAAATAAATTGAATAAAGAAGTCGGGTCTTGTGCTGATAAGTCTTTGATCCAACCAAAAAATGGCTGATGCCTCATTTCTAAAGAAATAAAAAGCATCTTATAAATTGCAAAAAAGAACGGAATTTGAATTAAAACTGGTAAGCAACCTGATGCAGGATTTATTTTCTCTTTTCTATATAAAGCCATCATCTCTTGTTGTAATTTAACTTTATCATCTTTGTGTAGTTCTTTAAGTCTCATCATCTCCGGTTGAACTGCTTTCATTTTCGCCATTGACCTGAATGAGAAGTTAGCCAGTGGGAAGAAAATAAGTCTTATAGCAATAGTTAATAACACTATAGCTGTTCCAAAATTTCCTGAAATTTTAAATAAATAATCTATAACGAAAAATAAAGGTTTTGTGAAAAAGTAGAACCATCCCCAGTCTATAACTAAATCAAATTTATTTATATTTTGGTCTGCAGCATATCCATCAATTGTTTCAACCTCTTTAGCGGCAATAAATAATCTGAGTTTATTTGTTCCAGTTGATGATTTACTAATATTTACCGGTTCATTTATAATATAATTCGCTTTAAATCCATTTTCGTAAAGGAATGTAGATTTAAAATTTTTACCTTGTTCAGGGACAAAAGCAGTCATCCAATATTTATCTGTTATTCCAAGCCAGCCTTCATTTGAATCTCTTACTATTTTTTTTTCTTCAACATCGTCATAGTCGTCTTCTTTTAATTCATCATCAAATACACCGATAAACCCTTCATGTTGAATATAAAAATTTTGAATATCATCGGGAATTTTATTCCTTGTCATTTGTGCATAGGGATATAGATCGATAGAGGAATTGGAATTATTTTTTACTTGCTGTGATATTTTAAATAAATACTTGTCATCTAACTCAATTCTTTTTTCAAAAATAACACCCTCTTTATTATTCCATTGCAAAGTAACTGGAGATGTGTTGCTTAATATATTATTACCTTTAACTTTCCATTCAGACTCCTTTGTTGGAACTTTAATTTTATTTCCAATACTTGTCCAACCAGTCTCTATATAAAAACCGTTTTCAGTGTCAGATGGATTTAAAAAAATGATATTTTTTCCATCTTCGACTTTTTGTTTATGTTTTTTAAAAGATATATCATCAATTAAAGCACCCTTTAAATTTATAGAACCTACTACACTGTTATTTTCAATTTTAATTCTTTTACTTGAATTGATGGACTCTTCTCTAGTAATTTTTTTTATTATCTGTGGCTGATTAATAGTTGGCGCAATAGAGCTTTGCTCATTCTTTTGTTCTACTTTTTGATTTATTTGTTGTTCAGAATTTTTCTTTGGAGTTTCAAAAAAAGCACCCCAGAAAAGCAAAACAGACATCGAAAGAGCGATTGCCACAAAAACATTCCTGTCCATTATTGCTCCTTTTTATCTTTTGGAATTTGCACGAAATCTAAGCCATGACTACCACCCAATTTCTTAAATGGATGACATTTAAAAATTCTTTTTAGTCCTAATTTAATTCCTTCAATTAGACCCAGAGTTTTAAGCGCTTCAATAAAATACTCAGAACAAGTTGGCAAGAATCTACATCTATTTCCTAATAATGGTGAAATTAAATATTGGTATATTTTAATTATATAAATTAGAATTTTTATCATTTCATTTTTTTAATTTACTAAAACTTTTCTCTATTAATGGCAAAAGCACATTTTGTTTTTGAGTATAAGCATTAGACTTACCGAAAACTATATATGTGTAATCTCTATTAATTGCACCCCTTTTTTTTAATAATTTTTGAACAATTGCTTTTAATTTTCTTCTAATTTTGTTTCTTTTAACAGCATTTCCAATTTTTTTTTTCATCACAAAACTAATTAATAAATTATTTTTATGCTTAGGCTTGAAAAAATTCTTTGCTGCAAAAATAGAGAAATATTCTGTATGAAATTTTTTTTCCTTAAGGGCTTTTCTGAACTGGTTGCTTTTTTTTAAACTTTCAAGCTTAACCATCTAAATTTAAGTTGATAGAGTTTTTCTTCCCTTGGCTCTTCTGCGAGCTATAAGTTGTCTACCGGTTTTCGTAGACATTCTAGCTCTAAAACCATGTCTTCTTTTTCTTACTAAATTGCTAGGCTGATATGTTCTTTTCATAAATATTAAAAGGTATATATTTTAATTGTAGTCTATTGTACAGGTAAATTATGAGCAATTATTTGAAAATTTTTTTAGGTGTTTCTTACTTGCTAATATTATTTGTTTTTCTTTATTTTATTTTCACAGTCATTGAAATAAATAGGTTGGATGATTTTTCTTATTATAAAGAAGTTCAGTCAGATTTAGATGGCTATATTAGTGAAAATTTAATGATAAATTTATTTTATTTTTTTATTTTCGCTATCATTTGGGTTGCTCTTCTAGGGTTTGGATCGCCTATTTTGATTATTTCGGGAGTATTATTTGGACAATGGATTGGGACAATAATTTCAGTAATTTCTATTTCATTAGGGGCATTAGCGCTTTATTCAATTGGTAGCTTTTTTTTTAGCGATTTAGTTAGGAGTGTTTTAGAAAAAAAATTTGAAAAATATATTAAATTGTTCCAAAAAAACGAATTTTATTATTTTTTTATTTATAGATTTGTTGGAGGTCTCGGAGTTCCCTTTGGTCTACAAAATTTGCTTCCAATTTTATTTGGGATGAAAAAAATAAATTATTTTCTATCAAGTTTTTTTGGATTTATTCCAGCGATGTTTATCATGAATACGATAGGTGCTGGATTAAATTTATATGTGGAACAGGCTCAAAATTTTAATATAATTGATTTTATATTTACACCAGAAATATATTTACCAATATCAATGTTTGCGATTTTAATGATTTTATCTTTGTTAATTAAAAATAAATTTTTCAATGAAGCAAATTAATAGAAATATTTTAGATAATGACTTGAGTCCCTATCTAAAGCAACACAAAAATAATCCTGTTTATTGGCAGACTTGGTCAAATGAGACTTTAGAGTTTGCCAAATTAAATTCAAAACCAATTTTATTAAGCATTGGATATGCTAGTTGTCATTGGTGTCATGTTATGGCTCATGAAAGTTTTGAAGATAACGAAACTGCAAAAATTATGAATGAGTCCTTTGTTAATATTAAAGTTGATAGAGAGGAAAGGCCAGATTTAGATTTTATTTTTCAAAGTTCTTTTCAATTATTTAATCAAGCTGGAGGAGGCTGGCCTTTGACTATGTTTTTAGATGAGAACGGCGTACCATTTATGGGAGGAACTTATTTTCCAAAAGAGTCAAAGCACGGATTGCCATCTTTTAAAGAAGTTCTTCATAAAGTTTCAGAAGCGTATAATAGTCAAAGAAATAATATAATTAATCAAAAAGACTTAATAATAAAAAATTTAGATTTAAAAAAAAATTCAGTTTTAAATCAAGATCTTGAACCTATTTTAGATACATCTCTTAGTCATTTGGACACCTCAAAAGGCGGTTATAAAGGTGCGCCTAAGTTTCCAACATTCAATTTATATGAAACTTTGCTTTATTTTTATAATAAATCAAAAGATAGAAAATATTTGCAACCAGTTGATTTAATTATAAAGCAACTTTGCTCTAAAGGAATTTATGACCATGTTGAAGGTGGTATTGCCCGATATACGGTTGATGAAAACTGGTTAGTGCCACATTTTGAGAAAATGCTTTATGATAATACACAATTCGTTTTATTGTTATCAAAATATTGTAAAATCAAACCTGATAATTATTATAAAGCCAAACTAGAGCAAACTATTGAGTTTTTAAAAAAAAACTTTTTGAATAAAGAAGGATTTTTAGGATCTGCTTACGATGCCGACAGCGACGGAGAAGAAGGTAAATATTATATTTTTTCATATGATGAGATAAAAGAGATTGAAAATATTGAAAAATTTTTTGAAATAAAACCTGAGGGCAATTGGAATGGTAAAATTATATTAGTTGAGAAACAAAAACCAGCTAATGAGATTTTAAAAAAACTTCTTGATCTCAGATCAAAAAGAAATAAACCTTTTTTTGATGATAAAACTCAATTAGATTTAAACTGTTTATGGGTTAGTGCACTTGTTGAAGCAAACCAAGTTTTACCAAATAAAGGATACCTGAAATATGCAGAAAATTTTTTTTCTATGATTGAAAAAAAATATATTAAAAATAAAATTTATCATAGCTACTCAACTGAAATTGTTTTTATTGAGGATTATGCTTTTTTAATTAACGCACTAAATGATTTGTCAGATAAAACAATGAATTTTAAATATAAAGACTTAGCAAAAAAATTAATTAAAGAAGCTATAAGTAAATTTTATTTAAAGGAAAAAAATATTTTTCAAAAAAACCCAAGAGATAATAATGATGTTTTCTTTAGACCTATCGACATTAGTGATAACACTATACCAAACGGAAATGCTATAATGTTAATAAATTTTATAAGGCTAGGCATGATGGAGGAAGCAAAAAAGCTATCAATTAGTCTAAATGGATATTTAAATATTTATAAAAACCATATGATGACATCATTAAGGGCAATAGATTTTTTTAACAATATTCAGGACGGAAAAAACTGTAATGAGCAAGGTTGTAAATTAGATGTTTAAAAAAATTAATTGGGTAGTTTGGTTAGCTCTTGTTATTTTGTGGAATTATGGATTTCCACAAGCATCTCCTTTTCAAGACGTTGCAGTTGCCGTATTTTTGTCGATTTTGTTTATAATTATTCAGTTGCTTCAATCAAGATACTTGAAAAAAAGCAGTCCAAGAAGTAAGTTCGTTAAATAATGAAGGAGCGCTTGTTATGGGAATTCACTATGATTATAAATCAACACGTGGCGATAAAGCTATGAAAAAAGAGGCTAAAAGAAAAGCGCGTATTGAACAAAGAAGAGCAAAACGATCAAGCACAAATCCAAAAGAGTCAGAGCAAGAAACAATGCATGACATAAATAAACCCATCACTCTTGAGGATTTAACAAACCCAGATAAAAATTAAAATTATAATGAAATCTTTTGAAAAAAAAGATTCATTATTAAAAAAACGTGAGGCTGCGTTGAAAAAAAATTTAAAAAGAAGAAAGAAAAATAAATTATTACTTACAAAAAAAAATGCCAGTACTTTCAGATAAATGGATCAAAAACACTGCTAAAACAAAAGGTATGATCAAACCATTTGTTAGCAAACAAGTTAGGAAAGGTAAAATTTCATTCGGTCTATCTTCCTATGGTTACGACGCCAGAGTTTCAAACGAATTTAAAATATTTACAAATGTAAACTCTGGTGTTGTCGATCCGAAAGTTTTCAAAAAAGAGAGTTTTGTCACAAAAAAAGGAAAGGAATGTATTATACCGCCTAATTCTTTTGCACTAGCCAGAACGATTGAGTACTTTAAGATACCCGAAAATGTTTTAGTAATATGTCTTGGTAAATCAACATATGCCAGATGTGGTATTATTGTTAATGTAACACCTTTAGAACCTGGCTGGGAAGGTCATGTAACTTTAGAGTTTTCTAATACTACTCCTCTTCCTGCAAAAATTTATGCCAACGAGGGAGTTGCTCAATTTATTTTCATTAAGGGGAATGAAAAGCCTGAAGTCACTTATGCCTCTAGAAAAGGCAAATATATGAAACAAAAAGGTGTGACACTTCCTAAGGTTTAAAACTTTTTTAATGGAAAAACTTTTAATCAAAGGTAAGCAAGAGTTATCCGGAACAATATCAATATCAGGCTCAAAAAACGCAACCTTACCAATTTTAGCAGCATCTATTTTAGGAAATAAAATAAAACTTTCTAATGTTCCTTTTGTAAAAGATATATATACAATGTTGGAACTTTTAAAGTTTATTGGTTTAAAAATTAAATTAGATAAGAAAAATAAAACTATTGAAATTTTAAATAAAAAAAAAGAAATTAATACTCTTGCCCCTTACAAATTGGTAAAAACAATGAGAGCTGGTGTTTTGGTTTTAGGACCACTTTTAACTAAATTTAATAAAGCAAAGGTATCTTTACCTGGAGGGTGCGCAATAGGAAGCAGACCAGTGGACCTACATTTATTTGCATTAAAAAAACTTGGTGCAAATATTAAAATAAAAAATGGTTACATTTTTGCAGAAGCTAGACAAGGATTAAAAGGGACAAAAATTAAATTCCCTACAATTTCTGTTGGTGCAACTGAAAATGCCATTCTTGCTGCTTTTGGAGCTAAAGGCAAAACTGTTTTATTGAATTGCGCAATAGAACCAGAAATAAAAGATCTTATTTCATTTTTAAACAAGCTAGGTGGAAAAATCAAAATAAAAGGGCGAAAAGTTGAAGTTAACGGGAATATTTCAATAAGAAAAAAAATAAATCATAAAGTAATTTTTGATAGAATTGAGGCAGGAACATATCTTGTTGCCGGTGCTCTAGTTGGAAAAAAAATTGTTTTAAAAGGAATTAATACAAGTGTATTTAAATGTGAAATAGATACTTTAAAAAAGATGGGTGTAAAAATACTGAAAACTAAGAATTCTATTTCAGTATTTAAAAATTTAAAACTTAAAAGAGTTAATATTGCTACTAAACCTTACCCTGGTTTTCCCACAGACCTTCAAGCACAATTAATGATTTTAATGACTCAAGCTCAAGGAAAATCGAAAATAAAAGAAAATATATTTGAAAATAGATTTATGCATGTCCCAGAATTAAAAAGAATGGGCGCAAAAATAGAAATAAAAAACAAAATCGCCCACATATCTGGCCCTACAAAACTAAATGGTGCAGAGGTTATGGCGACGGATCTAAGAGCCTCCGTAAGTTTGGTTTTGGCTGGATTAATAGCTGATAATAGAACAATTATTAACAGAATTTATCATTTAGACAGAGGTTACGAGTCCCTTGAAAAAAAATTAAAAAACTGCCAGGCTAAAATTAAAAGACTATGAAATGAACACTAAAAATCTTAAATTAATAGCCAGAACAGAAGAAGACCTAAGAGTCGTGTCTGCTCATTTGCAGGATTCAATAATAAAAATTTCAGATATTGCAAGATTAGAAAAAAATAAGATTTTTTTAATGCAACTTAATAGGTTTATGTGGGAAGATATTGAAAAGGGAGTATTTAGAAAAAATAAAAGAATAAGGTCAATTCTTAAATTCGAAAATGTAATAAATGTTCACTCTAAAAACATAATTCAATCAAAAAAAGATAAATTTTTAGATTTTTTAGCAATTGAATCTATCCAAATGCCTGATAATAACTATGAAATGAATATAGTTTTTGCTGGCGACTCAATGATAAAGATCATCTCTGAAGTAATAGAAGTAACATTAGATGATCAAGGAGAGTCATGGGAAACAAAAAATATGCCAAAACATAAGGTTATATGAAATTAAAATTTTTTAACACAAATCAAAAAGATTTTTTGAAAAAATTACAAGTAATCTTAGAAAAAAGGAAAACAAAACAAAGCAAAAAATCTTTTTTTGTAAGAAAAATTTTGTCTAATGTTAAAAGATCGGGAGATACCGCTGTCTTAAACTATGAAAAAAAATTCTCGAAGGTCAAAACAAAAACAAAAAAAATAAGATTTTCTAAAAAAGAAATTAATAAAATTTTAAGAAAGGTAGACAAAAAATTAAAAAAGTCTATTGACACTGCTTATGATAGAATTAAACTATTCCATTCCAAGCAAAAATTTTCTTCTTTCAAATTTAAAGATAAATTTAAAAATGAATTATCATATAAATATTCACCCATTGAAAGAGTAGGAGTTTATGTACCTGGTGGTACAGCTAGCTATCCAAGCACTGTTTTAATGAATTGCATTCCTGCTTTAGTAGCTGGAGTTAAAAATATTTATCTTACCACCCCAGCACTTGGTACACCAATAAATCCTGGAATAGTCTATGCCGCTAAAAAATGCGGTGTTAAAGAAATTTATAAAACTGGAGGACCTCACTCAATAGCAGCTTTAACTTACGGAACTAAAACTTTTAAAAAGGTTGATAAAATTGTTGGTCCTGGAAATGCATTTGTTGCAGCAGCTAAAAAGGAAGTTTTTGGGGACGTAGGAATAGATATGGTGGCTGGCCCGTCTGAGGTTAGTATTATCGCTGATAAATATTCAAATCCAGAATGGATAGCATCCGATTTAATAGCACAAGCAGAACATGATATATTTGCTCAATCAATTTTAATTACTAACAGCATAGATTTAATAAAATCAGTAAATTTGAAATTAGAGAGGCAATTACTTAGTTTACCAAAAAAAATTATAGCATCTAAAAGTTTAAAAAATTTTGGTTTAGCTATCTATGCTAAAAATCAAAGTAAAATTTTGGATGTAGTGAACACAATAGCACCAGAACACCTTGAAATAAATTTTAACAAATATAAGAGTATTTTGAAAAAAATAAAAAATGCAGGATCTATTTTCATTGGCAAATACTCGCCAGAGGCAATGGGGGACTATATTGCTGGACCTAACCATGTACTACCGACTTCAGGTTCTGCTAAGTTTTCCTCTGGTTTGTCAGTAAGCGATTTCTTAAAACGTCATTCATTAATAAAAATAACAAAATCAGGTATTGAAAGATTAGGTCCATCAGTTATAAATTTAGCTCAGTATGAGAATTTAGAAGGTCATGCTAACTCGGTAAGAATTAGATTAAAAAAAAAAGGAAATTAATTGGCTAAACAAGAAACTTTAGAATTCAAAGGAAAAGTCACAGAACTTTTGCCGAACGCAATGTTTAGAGTAAAACTTGAAAATAATCATGAAATTTTAGCACACACTGCTGGAAAACTTAGAAAGAATAGAATAAGAGTTCTAGCAGGTGATAATGTTATGGTTGAAATGACACCATATGATTTAACTAAAGGTAGAATTACTTTTAGATTTTAGGCCTTGTAGCTCAGTAGTAGAGCAGTACCCTGAAAAGGTATGTGTCGTAAGTGCGATTCTTACCAAGGCCACCATCGAGCAACTTATACTCATCGATATTAATTATTAAATTTGATAGAAATTCGTATGAGTAAAAAAATTGGACTTTTCTGGCTTAAAGACGACTTCAGGATAAGAAAAAATTTAGCATTAATTGAAGCAACAAAAAAACACAATCAGGTTGTAGTTTTCTACCTCTTTAAAAAAAAAAAATTCGAATATCAACAAGCTCAGAGTTGGTGGGTAGGGAAGTCTTTAGAAGAATTTAAAAATAAACTTAACAAATATAATATTAATCTTGAGATAATTAAAACGGAAACATACAAGTCCTTTTTTGAATTACTATTTAGAAAAAATAATTTTGCATTGTACTGGAACAAAACTTACGAGCCTAACTATTTAAAATTTGATAAATATTTATCTGAAAAATTAATTGAAAATTCAATAGAATTTAAGATTTTTAAAGGCAACATCCTAAATGAACTGGATGTCAAAAAGAATGACGGGTCTCCATTTAAGGTTTTTACACCTTTTTGGAAAAATGCGGAAAAGTTTTATTCTGAAAAAATACCTCAAATAGAAAAAAAAATAGCCAAGTGTAATAAAAAAGTATCTTTTTTTAATAACACAACTAATGCTAATCAGATATTTCCAAAAAAAAAATGGTTTAACAAATTTCAAGATTACTGGCTACCTAGTGAGGAAAATGCTCTAGAGATTTTAAAAAAATTTATAAATAAAGATATTGAAAATTATTCTGAAGGAAGAAATTACCCAAACATTGCAGGTACCTCTAAACTATCTCCATTTATAAAACATGGTCAAATACATGTCGAAACAATTTGGGAAGAATGTTTAAAATTTAAAAAAAAGGGTATTGAAAAGTTTTTAGCAGAAATAGGATGGAGAGAGTTTAATCACTCACTTATAAATTACTTCCCACATATGTTAAAAGGTAATTACTCAAAAAAATTTGATAAGTTTCCTTGGCAAAAAAATTCTAAGTTTTTAAATGCGTGGAAAAATGGTCTTACAGGTTATCCTATAGTAGATGCAGGAATGCGAGAGTTGTATTCGACTGGATGGATGCATAATAGAGTTAGAATGATAGTTGGTTCTTTTTTAGTCAAACATTTATTAATTAATTGGCAAGAAGGTGAAAAATATTTTAAAAATTGTTTATTAGATTATAATGAAGCAAACAATGTTTCTGGTTGGCAATGGGTTGCTGGGTGTGGAGCTGATGCGGCTCCATACTTCAGAATATTTAACCCAATTTTGCAAGGTGAAAAATTTGATAAAGACGGCAAATATGTGATTAAGTGGATTCCTGAATTAAAAAATGTACCCAAAAAATTAATACATAAACCTTGGGAAGTTCAGGATGAAAAAATTTTAAAACTAGGATCAGACTACCCTTTTCCAATTGTTTCTCACGAGGAGGCAAGAGAAAAGGCACTGAACGCATTTAAAAAAATTTAATTTAAACATTTCCGTGGCAAAATTTGAATTTTTTTCCTGATCCACACGGACATTTTTCGTTTCTTCCAACTTTTTTTAAATTTTTATTACTGTCTATTGTTTCTTTACTTTCCTCTTCTTCCTTTGAAACAACAATATTTAAATTCAAAAGAAGTTTGATTATTTCATTCTTAATTTTTGATAAAAGACCCTCGAAAAGAGCAAATGCCTCTTTTTTAAACTCTGATAATGGGTCTTTCTGACCATATTGCCTCAAACCAATAACCTGTCTCAGTTGCTCCAAGTACTGTAAGTGAGATCTCCATGAAAAATCAATAATTTGAAGAAAAATCTTTTTTTCAAGGTTTTTATTTTGTTCTTCACCAATTAAATCAATTCTAGATTTTTTCTTTGTTAAAAAAAGATTTTTAATAGCGTTCAAAAATTCACTTTTATTTTTTTTTACTAATTTTCTTAATTCTTCTTCAGTTAAAGAGTTTCCCGTGATATTTTTAATTTCAGTTAAATATTTTTCGTCATTAGATTTTTCAAAATTATTGAAAGAAATCTCTAAATTTTTTAATATCTCCTCTAGAAAGTCGTTTAAGATTTTATTAATATCGTTTTCCTTCAAAATCCTTAGTCTTTGAGAAAAGATTACTTGTCTTTGATCATTCATTACATCATCAAATTTTATGAGAGTTTTTCTTATATCAAAGTTTCTTGTCTCCACTTTTTTTTGAGCTCGTTCCATCGCTTTATTTATCCATGGATGATCAATAGACTCGTTTTCTTTGAGACCGAGTTTTTTAAGCATACCGTCAATTGACTCACCGCCGAAAATTCTCATTAGTTCATCTTGCAAACTAATAAAAAATATTGTTGAACCAGGGTCACCTTGTCTTCCAGATCTACCTCTCAATTGATTATCTATTCTTCTACTTTCGTGTCTTTCGGTGCCTATAATATGAAGTCCCCCAATGCTTTTTACTTTCAACTCATTTTTTTTATAATCTTCAAGATCATTCGTTTGATTATCTTTTAAAAAATCTTTGTTTCCTCCTAATTTTATGTCCGTTCCTCTTCCAGCCATATTAGTAGCAATTGTAACAGAGCCCACTTTACCTGCTTCAGCAATTATTTTTGCTTCTTCTTCATGA
>CACJKF010000004.1 GCA_902593905.1 uncultured Pelagibacteraceae bacterium
ATTACTCCACATCAGCTCTTTCTGCGCTGCTCTAAGATCTTCTGCAGTTTCAATAGCTTTTGCAAGTTTTATCATATCATCTGATGCTTTTTTCATTAGAGCATTAAATTCATCTTTATTTTCCCAAATACTTGGTAGCGCTTCTGTTTTAAACCCCTCTTTTGTATTTTCAGGAAAATAATCTAGTAATTTTATATAATTATCTGAAATTTTTTTCATTAAGGGTTTTGCCTCTTCGATTTTTTTTGATTTTAATAATATAGATATTTTTTTAGCGTTTTGATAGTTTTCGCTAAACATTGCTTTCCTGCCTTTTATAATTTCTTCTACTGTTTGCGCGTTAGCAGTAAAAGGAAAGTACAAAGAAAAAATAATAATAAGTGTTTTTATTATTTTTATCTTTTGTATCATGAGATTTATATTGTCATGAAAACTGAAGATTTCCCATCTTTAAGTTGATAAATAACATAGGGTTCATCTTTATCACCTGGCATTCCAGGTGTTCCAATCGGCATTCCGGGTAAAGCTATACCATCAATATCAGGTTGCTCTTTTAATAATTTGTTAACTGCTTCAAACGGGACATGACCTTCTATAAAATATTTACCCATGATAGTAGTATGGCAAGACTGCATTTCTACTGGAATATTATATTTTTGTTTTATTGTATGAAGGCTTCTCATATCTGTTTGTTTTACTTGGAATTTTTCTTCTTCTAAAAATAAGACATATCCATAACAACATCCGCATGAGGGTGTCTTAAAAACTTCAACAATTTGTTTATTATTAATATTGGCTAAAGCGTTTTTTTTATCTGTGACAAAATTAAAGATATAAAAAGCAAAGAATAATACTACTGTAAAAATAATGAATTTAGATATGGTGTTTTTATATGACATGTCTAATTATAATTAATAATGAGAATTTTTAACAGTAAAAATGAGTATGGCCTATTGGCCAAATTGTTCCACTGGGTTACATTCATTGTATTGATAGCTCAAGTTCCTTTTGGATTTTATTTAGTAGGGCTTGAATTTTCTGATGAAAGAATTGAACTTGAAAATATACATATCCTAGTTGGAATAACCGTTTTCTATCTTACTTTGTTTAGACTAATTTGGAAATTTTTTAACCCAAGTCTATCTGAAACTAGAAGTTTTTTTAAAGGACAAGTCTTCATTGGAAAGGCTAACCATTTTTTGCTTTATGTAACTATTTTTTCTATAACAATTTCTGGAATTCTTAAAAAACTTTATATGGGTGAAACGCTTAATTTCATATTTTTTAAATACGGATTTGAGAAAGATAATTTTGTTTTAGCTGATGCTTATTACGAAGTACATATTTACGCTAATTACTTATTATTAGCGCTTGTAAGCCTACATATATTTGCAGTGATTGTTCATCATTTTATTTTTAAGGATAAAATCTTGAACAAAATTACTTAGTGGCAAGCTTCGTTAAATTTTTTTAGTCTCCAATAATTATATGGCCAAGGCGTAACAAAACCAACGGCTAACATTATTGGCACAACCCACCAAGTTAAAATAGCTCCTCCTGTAAGAAAATAGTCTGTAGCATTCATAGCAATCTCCATACTCACCATAGAGATTAAACTCATCCCAACGGCTGTTTTAAAAGCTAGCTTTAAAGAAAAATTTTGTCTTAATAAGATAATTGTTTCTAAAATTATGCTTGTAATAATCCCATTAATTATCGCTAAAACCATGATTACTAAAACAGGAAAAGGAATTTTTGTTAATTGAAAAAATAAAATAGTTCCAAAATCACCAATAGAGCAACCAAGTAAACACCAAAATGTATTTTTGGCGCTTCTTGACCATGTATGTCTACAGCTCCAATTAAATGTTTCAGAACTCATTTAAGCAATATCTAGACCATTATCAGTTTTCTGAGATGGGTGCACTAGGACAACTTTTCCATCCTTTTCAATTGCGCCAAGCACTAAAACTTCTGATACAACGCCAGCTATATTTTTAGTAGGAAAATTACAAACCCCAATAACTTGTTTGCCTACTAAATTTTCAGGAGTGTAATAGTGAGTAATCTGAGCTGAGGATTGCTTAATCCCTATTTCTTTTCCAAAATCTACCTTAACTACTAATGAAGGTTTTCTTGCTTTCTCATTTACTTTTACTTCTAAGACAGTACCAACTTTAATCTGCACTTTCTTAAAATCATCATAAGTTATTTCCATAAATTCCTTTCTATAAATAAAAAAGGGGGCCTAAGCCCCCTTTTAAATTAGCTAAGCATTTGGTTTACAGTTCTTTGTATTTACCTTTGCTCCACTCATAAAATACATAACCTGGTAAGCTCACGTCACCTTTTCTGTCAAAGCTTAGTGAACCAATTACAGTATCAAACTTACCTTTTCTCATTACTTTAAGAACTTTAGCAGGGTCGTTTGTCCCGGCTTGATTAGCAGCTTGTTCGAATACTTGTAACGCAGCGTATGAATAAAGAACATAACCCTCTGGTTCAATACCAGCAGCTTTAAATTCTTTTACAACACTTGCTGCAGCAGGGTTATTTCTTGGATCTGGGGAGAAAGTCATTAATGTACCTTCACCTGCATTTCCTGTGATATCCCAATATTCAGCTGTAACTAATGCGTCACCACTGATTAATTTAGTTTTCATACCTTGGTCTCTCATTTGTCTTACGATTAAACCACCTTCTGTGTGATAACCACCAAGATAAACTGCATCAATGTTGTTAGCTTTTAATTTTGAAACTAAAGCAGAGTAGTCTTTTTCACCTGCTGTATAAGCTTCGTACATAGCGTCTTTAAGGCCAGCTTTCTTCATATTTTTTCTAGTCGCGTCTGCTAAACCTTTTCCGTAAGCAGTTTTATCATGAAGAATTGCTACTTTTTTACCTTTGTAGTTTTCAGCTAAGAATTTACCAGCAACTTCACCTTGCTGATCATCTCGACCACAAACTCTAAAAGTATATTTACCACCTTTATCCGTTAACGCTGGATTTGTTGAAGCTGGTGAAACTTGAATAATTCCCTCTTCATTGTAAACCGCAGAAGCTGGAATTGAAGAACCAGAGCAGAAGTGACCTGCAACATAAGCTACACCTTGACCAGCAAATTTGTTGGCTACAGCAACAGCTTGTTTAGGATCGCAAGCATCATCTCCGATTTCTAATTTAACTTTCTCACCATTAATTCCACCTTTTTTATTAACGTGCTTTAACCACATTTCTGCACCAGCTTTTAACTGAGCACCAAATGAAGCGTACTGACCAGACATAGGTCCAGCAGAAGCAACAACAACGTCAGCTTTAGCTGATACTGTTGCAAGCATTAATGTTCCGGCAATTAATGAAAGAAGTTTATTGAACGTTCTTAACATATTATTTCCCTTTGTTGTTAATTAATTAATTATTGATATTGAACACCTTAATTCCAATATTGTAAATATGAAAAAAAGTTAATTTTTTGCCCCACCTTCGAGATAAGCGGCTTGTATGTCTTTATTTTTAAGTAACTCTTGACCAGGACCCTTTATGGTCACCTTTCCGTTTACTAAAACATATGCTCTATCAGCAAGCCTTTTTTGCATTTTGCTCAACTAAAAAAATAGTAACATTTTTTTCTTTATTAATATTTTTTATTGAAACAAAAATTTGATTTACCAGTTTAGGCGCTATTCCAAGCGAAGGTTCATCTAATAAAAGTACTTTAGGTTTACTCATTAATGCTCTTCCTATCGCCAGCATTTGCTGTTCTCCTCCTGAAAGTGTTCCACCTCTTTGCGTTTTTCTATCCCTTAATACAGGAAATAAATCATAAACTTCCTTAATATCATTTTCAAAGTGCTTTCCTTTTTCGTTTGCATGGGCCCCTAATCTTAAATTTTCTTCTACAGTCAATCTTGAAAATATTCTTCTGCCTTCTGGAACTTGGCAAATACCCATATCAACTATTTTGTGAGGCTGTTTATTCTCAATATTTTCACCATTAAAAACTATTTTTCCTCTTCTAGCTTTATTCACTCCACTAATCGTCATAAGTAAAGTTGATTTACCTGCTCCATTAGAACCAATTAAAGAAACAATTTCACCATCATTTACATCAAGGTCAACGCCTCTAAGAGCTTGAATTTTTCCATAAAAAGTTTCAACATTAGAAATCTTAAGCATTATTCATCTACTCCTAGATAAGCTTCAATAACCTCTTTGCTATTTTTAGTTTGTTCGGCAGTTCCTTCAAATATTTTTTTACCATAATTTAAAACAACAACATGGTCGGAAATTCCCATTACCACACTCATATCATGTTCAATTAATAAAATTCCTGTTTGTTTTTCTGTTTTAATAAATTTTAAAAGTTTATTAAGTTCAGCTGACTCTTTTGGATTTAATCCTGCAGCTGGTTCATCCAGGCACAATAACCTTGGTTCAATACACATTGCACGAACAATTTCTAATTTTCTTTGATCTCCGTAAGGTAGATCACCTGCGTTATCATCTGCTCTATGAGTTAAACCAATAATATCTAACCAGTACTTTGCTTTATCAACTGCTAGTAGTTCTTTATCTCTATAGGTTTTAAGATTAAGCAAACCAAATAAAGAGTAACCAGAAGCTACCATTAATTCATTGTGTTGAGCGACTAACAAATTTTCAAGAACTGACATTGCTGGAAACAATCTAATATTTTGAAAAGTTCTAGCTACTTTAGCAACATAAGCTATTTTAAAATCAGTATATTTTCTAAGTGAAATTTTGCTATCTTCTTTGTGTAAAAACATTTGACCATTGGTAGGCTTATAAAATCCTGTTAGGCAATTAAATACTGTAGTTTTTCCTGCACCATTAGGTCCAATGATGGAAGTAATTTGGTTATTTTTTGCATCAAAACTTAAATCATCTATTGCAGTCAAGCCACCGAACTTCATTGTTAAATTTTCTACTGATAATAAATTGCTCATTTCTTATCTCCGTGCATCAGAATAGTTGGCTTCCTATTTGCTAAAATTCCCTTCGGTTTAAACACCATAATTAAAACCATAGCTCCACCAAAAGCGATCATCCTATATTGCTCTAAGTCTCTAAACATCTCTGTAATTCCAATTAAGAAAATTGATGCAAGAACTACTCCAGTTTGTGAGCCCATTCCACCTAATACAACAATAGCAACAATGATTGCTGATTCAATAAATGTAAAACTTTCTGGACTTATAAATGCTTGTCGTGTCGCAAAAAATGAACCAGCAAAACCACCAAACATAGCTCCAATTGCAAAAGCAGTTAGTTTTGTATTTGTAGGATTAACTCCTAAGGATTTACAAGCAATTTCATCTTCTCTTAAAGCCTCCCAGGCTCTACCAACAGGAAGTTTTCTTATCTTCAGAGTAAAGTAATTTGTAATTAAGGCTAATACTAAAATTAAATAATATAAAAATATTATTCGGTGCATTGTTGAATATTCAAGATTGAAAAACAAATGAAAACTTGTTTCCCCTTCATCTGGAGATCTTTTAAAAGGTAATCCAAAAAATGATGGTCTTGGTATTCCAGTGATACCATCAGGCCCATTAGTTACTTCGTACCAATTTATTAAAATAATTCTTATAATTTCTCCAAATCCTAAAGTTACTATTGCAAGGTAATCTCCTCTTAATCGTAAAACAGGAAAGCCAAGTAAAATTCCGAAAAAAGCTGCAAATACTCCAGCTAGGGGTAAACAAATCCAAAAAGACCAACCGAAAGTTGTCGCAATCAGTGCGTAAGAATAAGCGCCGACTGCATAAAAAGCTACATAACCTAAATCAAGAAGACCAGCTAAACCAACTACAATGTTTAAACCCCATCCTAACATGATATAAGTTAAAATCATTATTGCTACATCCATAAAGTATCTGTCAGTAAATGGTAGAAATGGAAAAACTACTGCAAACAAAATGCCGGTAATTGCAAAATGTTTAGCTTTATCCTCGGTAATACTAGAAAACTTAGATGATATTGTTGAAAAAATTTTAAATTCTGTTCTTCTTGCAGAATTTATATTAATTAAAAATCTTCCTAAAATACATAATCCAACAAGTAAAAAAACTACTCCCCATTGTTGAGTTATGAATAAGCCTTCACCTTTTGATACAGTTCTTAAACCTACTATTGGACCAAACAAAGCTAAAGCTATTAAGCCTGTAAATAAACTATCTTTAAATGACTGAATGATATCTTTCTTTTCCATTAAACTTTCTCGATGTCAGGTTTTCCAAGAAATCCAGTTGGAAAGAAAATTAAAACTACAATTAAAACACTGAAAGCTGCAACATCTTTATATTCAAGTGAAACATATCCAGCCCAGAAGGTTTCTATAAGTCCGATCAATAAGCCACCTAACATTGCTCCAGGCAACGATCCTATTCCACCTAGTACTGCAGCTGTAAAAGCTTTTATACCAGCTAAAAATCCAATATAAAAATCAATTACACCATAATAAAGTACAAACATCATTCCTGCTACTGAAGCTAAAGAAGATCCAATTATAAATGTAATTGAAATTGTTCTATCAACATTAATTCCAAGTAAAGCAGTCATTGTTCTATCTTGTTCACATGCTCTTTGCGCTCTACCTAAATCAGTTTTAGTAATTAAATATGTAAAAATTCCCATTAAAATAATTGTTAATACAACAATAAAAATTTGAAGATAACTAACCGTAACAATAAAGTCTGAACTCTTAAAAAACTCTAATCCTCCCGAAAATAATGGCTGCATCGGTTTTACTCTTGCGCCTTGAGAAACTTGGACATAATTTTGTAATACAATCGACATACCTAAAGCAGATATAAGAGGAGCTAATCTGAAAGATCCTCTTAATGGTTTATAAGCTAATTTTTCAACTGTCCATCCATAACAAGCAGTGAAAAGCATAGCTATAAGTAAAACTAGAAGTAAAATAATTGGTAACGCTACTCCAGTTAAACCAAAGATAATAAATGAAATTAAAGCAACAAAAGCTCCTATCATAAAGATGTCACCGTGAGCAAAGTTAATCATTCCAATAATTCCATAAACCATGGTGTAACCAATTGCGATTAATCCGTAGATCGAGCCTAGAGTAATCCCGTTCACTAATTGTTGTATAAAATATTCCATGATTTATTTACTTACTCTTTTATTTACATTTTCAAGAGCTTTGATGAGCTTAGTAAAGAATTTTCCTTTTTTCAATTCATTAAGAACTTGCATATTTAGGCCTTTTGGGGTCTGTGAGTCCGCTACGAGTTTTTTAAATCCTCGAGATGATTTATTTAAAGCATCCTGACTTAATGCTAGAAATAATTCAGCTACATACGTATCAGCTAGTTTCTTATTAACACCTTTTTTACTTAACCATTTAGAACTCGTATTAAGTATCTCATAATATGTTGCCATTAAAGAAGCGGTAGACCAAAACTTATAACTAGGTTTTTCATTTCTTAGCTCTAAAACTTGCCCTAAATGTTTAAAAATGTTCTTTGCAAATTTACTTGGTGGACAAACAATTACTGGTCCCTTTTTAATTTCAATTGGAGGTAAAGGTATAACTCTTGCAATATTTTTATTCTTTGTGATTTTTTTAAGCTTATCCAAATTAATTGTCGAAATAAGACTAATTATTTTTTTGTTATTTGAAAATTTTAATTTAGGTAATATTTTATTGCCAACATTAGGCGTAACCCCCAATAATACTACTGAGGATTTATCTATAATTTCTTGATTATTGTTTAATATTTTTATTTTTCCGTAACTTTTAGATAGTTTTTTAGCTATTTTTCTATTTCTTGAAGATATATAAATTTTCTTAATTTTTAACTTTGATTTAAAAATACCAAGAATAATTGATGATGATATTTTACCAGTTCCTATAAATCCTAAAATCATGAATGATGCAGAATAACCAAGCTATTCCTTTTAATAAAGAAAATTTTAAACAGATATTTTCAATACCGTTTATATCTGTCATCATAATATCAATACCGAGTGCCATATTAGCTGAATATTTTAGTATTCCTTTAGCCTGGTTTTTAGGACCAATGCTAATAACTTCTTTGGCTTCATTAATGGGTCTGAAGACTAAAATGCCGAGATTGGTATTGTCTTCTATATTAATAATACTCGGTCTTTATATTGGTAACTACATAGACAAAGATTTATTCAGCCAAATGCAAGATTGGATTTGGACCTCTTTTATAATGTTTATTTACATAATAGTAAGCGTTCTTATCGTTTCTAAATATTTAGAAAAGTTTTCTAAATATGAAAAAAAAACCTCTATTTTTTCAGCAGCTCCAGGTGCATTAGGTCCTCTAATGATATTAGCTGAAGATGCAAAAACTGACTTAAGTCAAGTAGCTACATCTCATCTAATAAGATTAATCATAATAATTACAGTCTTTCCTTTTATAGTGAATAGTTTTTATAATGTTGATAGCGTAAATATTTCTAAAGAAGTAATTACAAATCAAAATTTTTACCACTTAATGATTTTAATCGCATCGTCAGTAATTTTTATTTTATTCTTTGAAAAGATAAAAGTTCCTGCTGCACTGTTAACGGGAACCTTAGTAGCAAGTGGTTTTTTACAAATCACAGAAATCGCAAGTTATCAAATACCTCCTGACATTATCGATTATTGTTTATTAATTTTAGGTTCATCGGTAGGGTGCAGATTTGCAGACAAAACATTTGGAGAAATAGGAAGAAATGCTTTGCATAGTTTTGTAGCAACGTTCTTATTAGTAGTATTAGGTGTTGTTGCAGCAGTTTTTGCAGGAATGGTAATTGATAAAAATTTTTTTACATTATTACTTTCCTACTGCCCGGGAGGAATTTATGAAGTTGCAGTAATAGCCATTTTCTTTGATCTAGATCCTGAGTTTGTATCCTTTCATCATATTATTCGATTGCTAATGATACTTTTTGTTGTGCCAGTAATACTTAGGTTTTTGAAAAAGACCTGAATTAAACAATGAAATTTTTGACATTATCTTAAAATCGCATTAGGTTTTTCATATGGCAAATGTTTTTGATTTATTGGGAAGAATATTGATCTCTGCTCTTTTTCTTATTTCTGCCTATAATAAAATATCAAATATTGATGGTAGTATAGGCTGGATGGAAAGTTTTGGAATTCCAGGTTTATTACTTTATCCTGCTATTTTAATAGAAATTATTTTACCTGTATTCATAATAATTGGTTACAAAGCAAGAATTTCTGCAGCAATTTTAGCATCTTTTTGTATTCTGACTGCTTTTATTTTTCATTTAGATTTTTCAAACCAAATGCAACTAGTTTCTTTCTTGAAAAACATCGGTTTAGCTGGTGGTTTTTTATTTATTATGGCTAACGGTACAAAAGAATGGTCTGTAGATAGAGAAAAAAAATACGTTAGACTTTAAATTTTGAGTAAAAAAAAACCCACTGCAAAGCAGTGGGTTTTTTTAATTCATTTTAACTTATGTTAAAAAGTGTAAGAAACCTTTAACGCGAGTGTGTCTAAGTCTGCGTCGATCTTATTATTAGTTGTTACACCAGTTCTAGCTACAGATGAAGTTAAGCTTATATCTTCATAATCTGTATAAGAAAGTTCAAACCTAATAGGACCTTCTGACATACCAACACCAATTACTCCACCAAAAATATCTTCGTTACCATATTTAGAACCAGTGTCTAAACTTTCGTTAGTCTCGAGAGTAACGAAAGCCAAACCAGCTTTTACATATGTGGTATCGCTTAAATTATAATGACCGTAAAGCGTTAAGTGATTTTTTAATTCAGCGTTAGCTTTATTCGTTCTTGAAGTTGAAGTTGTAGTTGTAGTTCCAGTTACTGAAGTCTCAGTATCAGATCTTGACTTAGTGCTATCACTAACATCAGCTGATAATGGAATTAAATCTAAACCTACTGTGATCAAGTCAGAGTATGCGTATTCAACAAACACTGAAGGTATAACAACTACGTTGTCTACCGTTTTGTCTGTTTTCTCTCCGCCCTCTGTCTCAGAACCACTTGCTTCAATTTTAGTTAAAGCTGCTGAAACACCATAAGTTATCTCTGCATGAGATTTACCAACAAAAGTTAGCAAGATCCCAGACATAAGAATTGCATATAGTTTTTTCATATTTTCCCTTATTATATTAAATTTAATATACCTACACTTTCATGCAGATGGAGTCACAATAGCCATAATCGTTATATTTACAAGGGTATTGTAGACCC
Source organism: uncultured Pelagibacteraceae bacterium (assembly GCA_902593905.1). Classification (GTDB taxonomy): domain Bacteria; phylum Pseudomonadota; class Alphaproteobacteria; order Pelagibacterales; family Pelagibacteraceae; genus Pelagilacustribacter. The sequence goes on from CACJKF010000004.1 coordinate 10,250, forward strand.
TTGTATCTAGTTGTAAAAAAATCCTTAAAAAAACGGTCTTTTAGAGGCAATTATTGTGATGTTTTTGCAACATTAGGAGTTTTTTTAAAGCTTTTATAGCATTGCAGACAAACAATAAGGATAATGGTAAGCATAATTATTAAAGTTAATGGTCTATCCCAAAGAAAAGACCAAGATCCATCGCTTATCAAAAGAGATCTTCTTAAATTCTCTTCCATTAAACCTCCTAGAACGAATGCTAAAATTAATGGGGGCATTGGAAAATCGTATAATCTAAGCGCAGTTGCAATAACTGCTATTCCAATCATTAAAAAAATATCAAAATTATTGAATGACATTAAATAAATTCCAGTGACAGAGAAAAATAATATCATAGGTATTAAAAATGTTCTGGGTACTGCAAGTATTCTTGCGATGTAAGGGATTAAAGGTAAGTTAAGAATTAAAAGAACAACCATCCCTATATACATTGACATTATTACTGACCAAAATATGTCTGGGTTAGTCTGATAAAGTCTTGGTCCAGGCTGAATACCAAATCCTAACAATGCCCCAAGCATAACTGCTGTAGTTCCGCTCCCAGGGATGCCTAGTGTAAGAAGCGGCACAAAAGATCCAGAACAAGCTGCATTGTTTGCAGTTTCTGGTGCAGATAGACCTTGCACACTTCCCTTTCCAAACTTTTCCTTTTCTTCGCTTTTAACAAAATTTCTTTCCATTCCGTATGCTAGAAATGAAGCTATTGTTGCTCCTGCTCCTGGCAATACCCCGATTATAAAACCTAAAATTGAGGATCTTGGAATAGTTGCAGCCATTTGTTTTGTTTCTTCTTTATTAACTTTGATAGATCCTAAATCTGTTAATGAAATTTGTTTTGCAGCTTTGGATGGATCATTTCCTTTTATTATAATAGTCAAAGCTTCACTCATTGCAAATGTTGCCATAACTACTAAAACGAAGCTTATACCATCTGACAAATTCATATTATTAAAAGTGAATCTTGGAATATCTGATAATGTATCTTGACCAACAGAAGCTAGCATTAAACCTAGAACGCACATCATCATAGCTTTTAAAAAATTTCCTTTGGATGAAAAAGCAGCAACTGCAGTCAAACCTAAAATCATTAAACCAAAATAGTCTGGTGATCTAAATGACAAACTTATTTTTGATAGGCTAGGTGCTGCAATTAATAAAAAAATTGCTGAAATTGTTCCTCCAGCAAAAGAACTGTATGCAGCTATAGCTAATGCTTTACCAGCTTTTCCTTGTTGCGCCATTGGATAACCATCAAACGATGTTGCAACAGTACCAGGAACCCCTGGCGCATTAATTAAGATTGAAGAGGTAGAACCACCAAATACGGCACCATAATAAACACCGGCCATTAAGATAAGTCCAGTTGCAGGATCAAAACCATAAGTAATTGGTATCATTAGAGCAATTGCTGTCATTGGTCCTAAACCTGGAAGCATTCCAATAATTGTTCCAGCGAAACAACCTATCATTACCATCATTAGGTTTTGAAAAGATAACGCAGTTTTTAATCCAATTAATATTCCTTCAATCATCCCATTATTCCTATGTATTTTAATAATGGATCTCTTAGATATACAGCTAATACTCCGTGCAAGAGATACATAAATATTGCAACGAATGGGAAAGAAAAAATTATAATATATTTCCATCTTCTTTCTCCTAAAAAATAATATGAGAAGACTAAGAAAAGTGAAGTTGATAAAAAGAAACCAACTTTAAGTATTGTTGCTCCATAAACAATCATTGTGAAAACCAATAAAATTGTCTTTTTAAACTCTAAATACGTTGGATCGACCTCAATAGGGTTTTGGTCTGGTAAAGCAATTTTTAAACCTGAAAAAAACATTCCTGCATAACCTAAATAGATAGGAAAAGTTTTGGCATTAAAAGGTGCGTTCTCATCGAATGCAAAAACTTGTATTTGATGAGCTGTATATAAATAAAATGCTGATAAAATGAAAAAGAGCAGCGAAATAAGTTTTACTGAATTTATTTTCACTGCTCTTCCTCTAAGTTAAATGACTAGATAACACCTAGTTTTTTCATTAACTTTGTCATTTCTTTTGTTTGTTTCTTTAAGAAGCTGTCAAATTTGCTACCTGGATTGTAAATATTTACCCAAGCATTTCTTTTTCTAACTGTTTCCCATTCTGGGGTTTTTTGAACATCGCCTAACATTTTAGCAATCTTTTTAACATCTCCGCTTGGCATACTCTTTGGAGCAAAGAAACCTCTCCAGTTAACAAACTGAACATCATATCCTTGTTCTTTTAAAGTTGGAACTTCTGGAGCATCTCCTACTCTTTTAGGAGCTGTAATGCCAATTATTCTTACTTGATCTCTAGCGCCCATTACTTCTCCCAAACCAGTTGAAAGAATTTGAGTTTCTCCTGATAAAAGTCCAGCTAGAGCTTTACCACCAGCATCGTAAGGCACGTACACTACGTTATTAGGGTTTGCGCCAGCTTCTTGGAATGCGAGTGCACCAATTAAATGGTCCATACTTCCTCTTACAGAACCACCAGCCATTTTAATTGATTTAGGATCTTTTTTGTAAGCATCTACTACATCTTTAAAGTTTTTGTATGGCGAATTTTTAGCAACTGCGATCGCGCCGTAGTCACCGATTACACCAGCGATTGGCTTAACATCTTTGTAAGACAAAACACCAGATCCTTTTACATAACCTTTGTGTCTAGTGATTGATCTTAATACTAAAGGTGTTGATTGAACTAATATAGTTCCTTCTGGCTTCGTATTGATTATATAAGATAGAGCTTTTCCTCCACCACCACCTGACATATTTTCAAATGAAGCACTTTTAAGAAAACCAGCTTTAGTTAAAGCTTCTCCCGTTCCTCTAGCAGTTCCGTCCCAACCACCACCAGCACCGCCACCGATAATGAAGTGTAATTTGTCGATTGCAAAACTAGTTGATGAGATTGAAGTTATAAGAACAGTTGCGAAAACTAAGCTAATTAATTTTTTCAAATTATTAAACATATTATTTCCCTCTGTTAATTAATAAATTAGGTTATTAAAATAAAAATACTATTGAGAGTCAATATACAATTAATTTAGAATGACTGTAATTAATGAAAAAAAGTTCCTCTTATTCTAAGTAATTCTCTAGACAACCCAGAATGCTCTTTAAAAGCTTTTCTCCCATGCAACCAGAAATAATTATTAGAGAAAATAGTTGATCCTACTGGTAAAGGGAAACTTATTTTATTTTTACTTTGCTCTAAAGCATCAGAAAGTTTTTGAAGAAAAAGACCTTGGTTCATATTTCTTGGCTCAGGAAATTGATCAATATAGGAAATAGTAGGTTTACCATTTTTATCTTTTGAAAATACAGGATGTTCAACTTTGTATTCAACATTTTTGCTTTTTGGAGAGCCCCACGTGAAATTTTCTTTTCCTATAGGATCGTTACTTAAATCTTCTAAATGCTCCCAATCATCCAAATGGAGAATAACACTTTCACCCCCGCTTACATTGTTTTCTTCCATTTTAGTCATTATTAACCAATCAGTCTTCTCTTTTACGTAAGTCCCATCAGTGTGTAGATCTAGATTAGTGTAAGCTTTTCTAAGATAAGAGTCGCTGCTGTCCTGATGTTTGACATGAAATCTTGCATAGTATTTTCCTGTCATTGAATCAAAGTTTGGATTTCCAACTAAATAGGCTAGACCAGTGGATAGCTTTACTAGAAAATCTTTATCAAATTTTTTATTATCAATTTCAGGTTCTATAATTGCAGTTCCTGTTTTGCGATCATTTAGTATCTCAATTAAAGCTTTACTCAATTTATTTTCAAATACCGCATCTAAACTTTTAGCTAAGGTAAATCTTGAAAAAGGTTTATATTCTAAAGATAAGATTGAATGTTTCTTAAAAGGAAAAACTAATCTATCTAAATCACTTTCCTGAAGTTTGATAACACGTACTCTATTGGAATTTTGATGATCTGATATTGAAAAACTCATAAAAAAACTAATCTATTGTTCCCATTATCCATAAAGTAATAAAAATTAGTAAAATCGGTTCCATTTAAAATTTTAACATAATTTAAATGTTAGTCAAAACACCTAAAAGGGCAGCAGAGATAATTGTTGGAATTACTAAATTTTTCTTAGTTATTATAAATAAAGCAACGCAAGTAATTAAAACTATTAATCGAATAATTAATTCAGAGTCTGCAAGCACGCCAGCTGGAAAAATAATCATCCTTCCTAATAAAGCTGCTAATGTTGAATAAGCAACGCAATTAAACCATTGAAAAATTTTAGAGTTAACACTAACTTTCTCAGAAGTAATCGCGCCCATAAAGCGAGAAATGAAAGTTGCAACTGATGTAGCTATAATCGCCAAAATTATAATTTGACTACTTGCCATTATCTCCTCCAAATAAAAAAGCTATGGTTCCGGCAATAAGACCGGCAAATAATAATGCCCACTCTGTTGAAATTACATAAATTACAGGACCTAATATAGTCCCACCAATTACAGCAATAGAAATACCTAAATTTTTCATTGCACCTATCATCATACAAAAAAAATAAACTGGATTGACTATGGCAAGCCCAATTAACATATCTTTATTTAGATAGTCTGCAGACAAATAGCCTATTACTGTCATCAAAATTGCTGTAGACCAGGTTCCAATTCCAATTCCAATCCAAAAATCTATACGATTTTTCTTATCTATTTTTTTGTAACCATCTTTAGCTATTAACCAAGATGTTACTGCTAGAAAATGACAAGATAAATAATATTTCCATTTCGGTTGTGACTTGTGATCAAGCAATGGAAATAAAGAGACTGTCATAGGGTAAAGTCTAAAATTTACTAACCATACAGCTATAAAAATATTTATAATTGAAGCTCCAACTAAAAGCGACTCTGCCATAACTAATTGACCAGGCAAAGCATATGTAAATAAGCTTGAGGCAGCACTTTGTTGGATATTAAATCCTGCATCTTTTAACAAAGCTCCAAGAGCGATGAAACAAGCAGCTAAAGGAATAGCTGGACTTCTAGAACCTTTTAAAGATTTTAATCCTGTGAGAAATATTTTTAAATTAATCATCCACCTAGGAATAATCTTCCTACATCTGGATTTTTTAAAAGATCGTCACCTTTTCCCGCTATTGCAGTTTGCCCTGAAACTAAAACATAGCCGATATCAGCAAATTCTAATCCTTTTTTTGCATTTTGCTCAACAAGTATAATTGTTTTCTTTTCAGTTTTTTGAAGGTCATCTAAAATTTCAAAAACCATGTTTATATATTTTGGCTCTAAGCCAATTGATGGTTCGTCTACTAATAATACTGAAGGTTTCATAACTAAAGCCCTAGAAATTTCTAATAGTCTTCTTTCACCACCAGATAAAACTTTTGCGGGTTGATTTCTTCTATTTCTTAGTCTTTCATATTTTTGAAAAATTCTCTCTGCCTCTTCATAAGCTTCGTCTTGTTTGTCTTTAATATATCCACCCATTAAAAGATTTTCCTCTACTGTCATGTCTGGAAACACTGAATTATCTTGTAAAATATAAGCTATGCCAACTTTACTTAACTTTTGTGCAGGAGTTAATTTTGTAATTTCATTGCCCTCTAATTCGATTTTTCCATCAAAGATATTTGTGAAACCGTAAATTGAATGAAGTATCGTAGATTTGCCTGCCCCATTAGGTCCTATTAAACATAATGATTGAGCCTTGCTGACTGTTAAATCGAAATTATGAAGGATCTCCATTTTTCCATAGCCAGCATTTAAGCCTCTGATGGTTAAATGAACATCATTTGGCGATAGTTTATTTAGATCTTCTAAACCAGGCGCTTTACCCAAAACATCATATTGATTTGACATTATTGAGCTCCCAGATAAGCGTCAACAACACGCTTATCATTTTTAATTTGATCTGGAGAACCCTCTGCTAACATTTTGCCATGTGCTAAACAGAATATTTTTTGTGCTAGACTCATAATTACTTTCATATTGTGCTCTATTACTAATAAAGTTATTCCATAATCTTTGTTGATTTTAATTAATCTATCTATAATTCCATTAATTAGTGTTGGATTAATTCCTGCTGTAGGCTCATCCAATAAAAGCATTTTTGGTTCATTCATTAAAGCCATTGCTAATTCAAGCAATTTTTGTTGTCCGAATGATAAATCTCCAGCTCTCAAATTTCTTTTTTGAAAGAGACCTACAAAGTTTAATATGTTTTCTGCTTTTTCAGTTAGTTCAGCAGGTACTTTTGCAAAAATAAATCCTGAGTCACTAGCTTTATGACTTATAAGCATGTTCTCTACACAATTTAATTTTGAATAAATTCTTGTTTGTTGAAAAGTTCTTAGCAAACCAAGTTTGGCTACTGCAGGAACAGGCATTTCTGATACCTCTGTATTGTTAAAAATAATAGACCCTTTATCTATTGGGTGAGTACCTACAATAGAATTAAATAAAGTAGTTTTTCCTGAACCATTAGGTCCTATTAAACCAACTATTGATCCCTGTTCCACTGAAACAGAAATGTCTACATTGGCTTGAACACCTCCAAATGATTTACTTACATTTTTTACTTCTAAAATACTCATTTTAATTCCACCTGTGCTTTACGATCTTTGTCGTCAATTACTTCACCAAATTTTTCAGGATATTTTTCTCTTAACCAACCCATCAAACCCTCTGGGAAATAAACTACGATTACAACGATTAAAACTCCCAGCGCAACATATTGCCATCCTAAAATTAATGTCCAAAGTCCTTCTTTAAAAAAATGGAATAAAGTTGCACCAATCACTGGGCCCCACAAAGTTCCCTTTCCACCAAGAATTGCCATAAGAACCATAAATACTCCCATCTCTCTTCCATCAAATGCAACATCTGTAGAATCTATATATCCGATTAGTCCTCCCATAATTCCGCCGGCAAGACCGCAAAAGAACGCTGAGCACATCCAACCTACTATTTTATACTTCATGGTTTGAATACCCATAGCCTCTGCTTTATCCTCATTATCTCTTATTGCATTTAGAATTAACTTAAATCTAGAACCGTAAATATATTTAACAAACACAAATGTTCCGACTAGTAATGCAAAACTTAAAAAGTAGAAAAACTTTCCTCTAGCTTCAGTATCAACTATTTCTGCAGGAAAAGGTGGCGTAGTAAAGCCCTGACCGGCACCAATTATTTCTATTCCGCCAGCAATTTCACCTGCCGCGATGCCTAAACCTAAAGTACAAATAGCAAAATAGTGGCCTCTTAATCCCAAAATAGCGTAACCTATAGCTCCCGCAATAATTGCTGGAATAATTGCTGAAACTAATAATCCGACCCCTATTCCTTGAAAATATTGCGCAGTAGTGTGCACAAATGTTTTTTCTCCACCGCTCTCTGTCCATTCGGCTAATGGGAAAAACATTCCCACTTGAACTGAAGCGGTTAAATACATTCCTAGACCATAAAAAAGAATGTTTCCAAAGGTGTTATAGCCCATCTCTCCGCCTTGTAAATTCCATGTCATTGCTAGAACGATCAAAACACAAAGATATGTAAGCTGAACTTTAAAAGCAGAAAATAAATAAGGCGCGGCTAAACCTAAAATGATTAAGCCAGAGTATAAAATTAAGTCTTTTTGTTTTACTTTTTCCATTTATTTTAGATATTCCCTTTTTTTTGAAAGTTTAAATCTTCTGTAAACTAATATTAAGACAAGTAATAAAAATACTGCGCCTATTCTAAATTCTGTTCCTAAAATATAATCAGCAAATTCCTCAAAAAGACCTAGCCCCATCCCTGAAACCGCTACTGCAGGTAAGTTTCCAAGTCCTGCAACAATAACTATCATGAAAGATCTTACTGTATATGGAAGCCCTACATATGGGTGAAGTGTTAGAGTTATCGAAATTAAAGCACCTGCAATTCCGCATAATGCAGCGTTAATACCAAACGTTGCGGCGTAAACTTTCTCTGTGTCTACACCTAAAATCTTTGCAGCTCTTGCATTTTGAGCAGTTGCTCTAATAGCTCGTCCAAGTCTGGATTTTTTCATATAAATAACTAAAGCAAATGCGTATAGAACGCTTATAAAAGCTGAGAATATTTTTGAATTTGGTAAGGTTACTGAATTATCAAATAACATTGTTGTTCCGTATTCAGACTGTGCAACAACTACGTCTGCACCGAAAATAAAATTCATTAATTGTTGGAAAACAATGGCTATACCAAAAGTTGCTAATATTGAAATAAATAAATCTCGGTCTACAACTTTATTAATGACAAGTTTATAAAGTCCCCATCCCACAAAAAACATTATAATTGGAGAAATAATAACTCCCCAAGCAGGATGAATTCCCCAAAGATAAATAGTGTATGCGATGTAGCCTCCAAGAATAACTAAATCACCTTGTGCAATATTAATAATATTCATAACTCCCCATTGAAGAGCCATGCCATAAGCGATTAATGCAAATAAAATACCTAAGAGAATTCCATCCAAAGAAGCTTGGACCATTAACATTGGAGCTTTAAAAATTAGAAAGTCCATAAAATTTTAAAACTTATAAAAGAAAAGCCCCTAGAAAACTAGGGGCTTTTCAAATTATTCAGAAGTTATTAGCTTCTTTCAGACCATTTCGGGATTGGATGATAGAACTTATCAGAAGCCCATTTTGTTGGTGCTACTACTCTATTCTCACAATCATCGCCTTTACATCTTACTTGAAACAAGATCATTGGCTTAGCAACATTTTGGCCACCAGGTCCAAATTTAATGTTTCCATAGAAAGTTTGCATTTCTGTATCAACAAGCGCGTCTCTAACTGCATCTCTATCAAAAGAATTTGCTCTTTCGAACGCATCTTTAAATACTAACAATGCTGCAGAAGACTCTGCTGATTGATATGGCGGGTCATATCCAAATTCTTTTTGGAAGTCTTTAGCGTATTTCTTACCAGAGCCAAAGAATTTATCTTTGTAAGATAAATTTTTGTGCCACTGAGAAGCACACAATGCGAATTCTGATTTCTTTCCATGTTGTTTAGAAAGTTTTGCAGCATCACAGTGTGTCATCGCTAACATAGGAACATCAACTTTCATTTCAGAAATTTGTCTGATTGCAGTTAATGCACCTTTTGTGTGACCTGATACAACAAGTACATCTGGCTTAACAGCTTTTACTTTAGCCAATGTAGCTGCCATATCGTTAAGTTCTTTTGGTAGTTTGTCATCGATGATGATCTCAGATCCAGTTCTTTTCGCTGCATCTAAAATACCAAGTCTCACGTCTTGAGAGAAAGCATCTTGTTCAAATGCTTGAGCAATTTTTACTCCTTTGCCACCGTTTTTTTCTACCGCTAAATCAATAGCTACTTCAAGATATTGGTTAGCTGGTGATAACACCGCAAACAAATATTTATATCCTTTAGTAAATAAAGATCTAGATGCACCATTTGCTTCAACCATAGGAATTTTATATTTCTCGGTTACTGGTGCAATGGCTTTCGTTAAACCTGAACTGTATGGTCCAAGCATGTAATGAACGCCATCTTGTTTAATTAGTCTTTCAGCTAACTGAGCGGCTCTTTTTGGGTTTGACTCATCATCATAGTAAATGATCTCAAACTTATATTTCTTACCTTGTACTTCTACTCCACCCATTTTGTTAATTCTGTCAACGGCCATGTTATAACCATTTTGAGTATGAACTCCATTTGAAGAGTATTTACCTGTAAGAGATATTGCAGAACCTAACACAATGTACTCACCTTCTACTTTTGCGAAAGAAGAAGTGAAAGAAACAAGTGCTAAAGTTATTGCTGAAATAAATGTAACAAATAGTTTTGCTAATTTATTCATTATTTCCCTTCTTGTTATTAATTAATTAATTAAAAATTAAATAATTAAAACAAGAAATAGAGATTTTGACAACAGTTAGAATTGGTTAAAAATTCTGTGTCGCAGCGATGTAAACTGCTAAAATTAAAAGAACACACGCAGAAATTGTATTTAATAGCTTTGGTTTACCTTTTAACCAAACTGAAATTTTTTCAGCTGCTAATCCATAAATCATTAAAGTGCAAAAATCTAAAACTACGTATGTAATTAATAATATTAAAAACTGTGAAATAATATTTGAACCAAAATTGATAAATGTAGGAAAAATTGTTCCAAAGAATAAGATTGCTTTTGGGCTTAAACCAGCAACTAGCAATCCATCTTTATAAAATGAGAGTGGCGATTTTAAATTTTGATCTTTTGAATTAAAATTTCTAATTTTAGAAGTAAAAGTGTCATAGGCTAAATAAACTATATAGAATATCCCTGCCCATTTTAAATAATAAAGGACTTGAGGGTTATCACTTAAAAAAGAGCCAATTAAAAAAACTACTAAAATAGCTTGGATAGTATTTGCAGATATATCTCCTAAAGCAGTCCAAACAGATCTATTTAACCCATAGTTTAACGTGTGTGAAACAATTACAACTCTTGGCGGACCTGGAGAAATAAATAAAAATAAAATGATTTGTAAAAATATTATATAGTCTGTTGGAAACATTTGATTAGTCACTATATATAAATTTATGAAGAAAAAAAGTTTTATCCCTCAAACAAGAGTTAAAAACCCTGAGCCAAAAGAAAAGGATGATAACTGGATAATATGGGCGGCATGGGCAGATCGAATTACATTTGAAGAAATCAAAGAGAAAACAGGAAAAAATGAGTCTCAAGTAATTAAGATAATGAGAAAAAATTTAAAACCAGGTTCTTTCCGCTTATGGAGAAAAAGAGTGCATAATACTAGCATCAAACATAGGAAAAAGTTTCAATTAGGTAGAAAAAAACTAAGAGAAAAAATAAAATTAACTGATATATATTAATTATGAAAAAAGTCACAATGTATACTGGCAATCCATGCCCATTTTGCGCAGCAGCTAAAGCGTTATTAAAAACAAAAAATGTTGAAATAGAAGAGATTGATATTTGGGCAGATCCAGCTAATGCTAAAGAAATGTTACAAAGAACTAATGGCGCGAGAACTATTCCTCAAATTTTTATTGGAGATCATTACATTGGTGGTAATGATAAACTTCAGGAAGCGAATAGAAATGGTGAATTAGATAAAATAATAGATAGAAAATGAGGAGAATTTTTTTAAAATATTTTAGCTTAACAATTTTTTCATCTTTTATTCTTCCTTTAAACTCACTATTCGCGAATACAAAAAAAATTATCAATAAAAACCTTACAAAACAACAAAAAGAAATAATGTTTAACGAGGGTACTGAAACACCTTTTTCTAGTGATTTACTTAAAGAAAGTAGAAAGGGTTTTTATCATTGCGCTAATTGTGGAAATAAACTTTTTGCTTCTACTAGTAAATTCGATAGTGGTACAGGTTGGCCATCATTTTCTGAGGCTTTACCTGGAGCATTTAAAACTAAGATAGATTATAAATTTGGAATGAAAAGAACAGAATATCATTGTGCTAAATGCGGCGCGCATCATGGACATGTCTTTAACGATGGGCCAACTAAAAGCGGTAAAAGATTTTGTAATAATGGTCTTTGTTTAATTTTTAAACCTGAATAGAATTACTTTATATCTTGGATAAAAGGCATTGCATCCCCTGCTCCAAGTTTAGTTGTAGATATCCCTGCAACTTTATTTGCTAATTCTAAACACTCTTTTATAGGTTTTTCCTTAGATAAACTAAAAGCTAAACCTCCATTAAATGCATCTCCTGCTCCGGTAGTATCAATTGCTTTTATGGAGTTTGCTTTTAAGTAAATTTCTTCTTTTCCATCAGAATAAAATAAACCTTTTTCTCCTAGAGTAATTATTACTTTTTTAATTCCTAAATTTAAAAGTTTATCTGCCGCCTGCTTTGCTTCTTGACTGTTAGAAATCTTTATACCTGTATAAAATTCAGCCTCATTTTCATTAGGCGTAAAAAAATCAATATTATTATAAAACTCTTTCGAAATTTCTGATGCTGGTGCAGGATTTAAAATAGTAATGCATCCATTTTCTTTAGCAGTTTTCAAACAATGTAATGTAACATCTTTTGGAACCTCTAATTGAGTTAAAAAAATTTTTGATCTTTTTATTAAATTAATTTGTTTTTCAATTTCACTTATTCGCAAAGAACTTGGGGCGCCTACAATTACATTTATTGCATTTTTGCCAGTATTTTGATCAACTAAAATTCCTGCTACTCCAGTTTGTTGATTGCCATCTTGAATTATATTTTCTGTAGAAATTTTATTTTTTTCAAGAGTTTTAAGAGCTAACTCTCCGTATGCGTCTTTACCAATTTTACTTATAAAGTTTGTATTTCCGCCAAGTCTTGCAATTGCTATGGCTTGATTGCAACCTTTCCCTCCTGGGCCCACATTATATTTTTTTCCCAAAATAGTTTCACCTATTGATGGGATTTTAGGTCCAGAAAAACTTATGTCAGCAACAAAAATTCCTAAGACTGTTATTTCGCTCATTATCCAACTTTAGCGAGAATTGGAAAGGTCGTCAAAATATAATAACTTATCACTTGAATATAATTTGTAGTAATCAAGATGCCAGTAATTAAAAGAATAACTCCGCCAGATTTTGTAATTGTTCCATAATATTTTCCAAAACCTTTTTTTGAATTTAAAAATCTACTCATGTAGTATCCGGATAATATAAATGGGATAGCTAATCCTAAAGAATAAAATGATAGTAATAAAACCCCTTTGCTAATAGTAGCTTCAGTAGCAGACAAAGCAATTATAGATCCTAAAACTGGACCAATGCAAGGTGTCCAACCAAATGCAAAAGCCGCACCAACTATAAAAGGAAATGCATAATTATCTTTATAACTAGAATTAGTTTGAATTCTTTTTTCCGTGTTTAGAAAAGAGAAATTTAAAAAACCTAACATTTGTAATGAAAAAATAATAATTATTAATCCTGCAACAATTCGTAATTCATTAGAAAAGAAAAGCAGCACGTTTCCTATCGCAGAGGCTGCAGCTCCAAGTGTTATAAAAACAAATGAGAAACCTAGTGAAAAAAGAACAGTTTTAGTCAAAACTATTGATTTGTCTTTATCTATTTCCCCTAAATTTTTTCCAGTAATATATGAAATATAACCTGGGATAATTGGAAGTACACAAGGGGTAAGAAAACTTATAAATCCTGCCCCAAAAGCAAACACAAGTTTAATGATCATATTACGTTTATATTTGCCTTTGAACTTTACCGCAATTACAATATTGGCTCATGATAATTAAATACGCAGGTTTTTTATTCACTCTTTTGTGGTCATATACTTTCATTAAGTCTCAAAGTATTTTTAAAAAAGGATCAGGTATTTTAATTACTTTATTTGTAACCAATATATCCTGGTTCACGTTTATTGCAGCTTGCTTTTATGGCCTTAAAAATTTTAGCTTTTACCATGCTTTACTTGGTATAGCTTTGAGTATTGTTTTGGTTCACTTGGCTTTTTCTAGATTAACTTTATTCATCAATAACAAATTTCAGGATAAGAACATTCTTTTAAAAATTAAAACATTGATTGAATATTTAATTTTAATAGCAGTTGGATATTTTATATTTTTTTAAAAAGTATTAACTGTAGATAAAACTTTAAAATTTTTATCAGTGATGACTAGTTCACCGGATCGGGTTGTTTCTCCTGTTATTGCCAAGATAATTACATAATGCGTAACTAAAACTAGGTTTCCCCCTTTACCATTCCAATTATTTACATATTTTTTTAAGTCCTTAATTTGCTGTTTTTCATTTTGGTCGTATGGCGGAGTATAAGTAGAGTTTAATGCGGAAAATTCTTTGAAATCGCCAAAAGCATATTTTGCAGTATCTTTGCATCTACACCACTGGCTTGATAAAACTTCATCAATTTTAACTTTTTTTTCTCTAAAAAGTTTACCAATTTTTTTTGCTTGATTAATTCCCATCAAGTCGAGATTTCTTTGAGTTTTACAATCTTCAATTTTAAATCCATCTGGGTCTCCACCTCCAGGGGCTTTAGCATGTCTAATTAAAATAATTTTATTTCCATCTTGTGCAGGTTTCCAATTTTGTTCTGATGCGTGAGTATGAAATGAAATTAAAGAAAATATAATTATAAATAGGGAAATAACTTGCTTCTTCATGGTGGATGAAATGATAATCTAACAAACTTATGTTGCCTTGGTCTAGAGGACATGGCAAGTAACATTATAATTTTTTATTAAGTTGTATTAAAACACGTAATTGGTTTGTGTATAACTACTCGCCTTTTGGTTTAAAGACTAAACATATACCATTGTTGCAATATCGTTTTCCTGTTGGTTTTGGACCGTCATCAAAAACATGGCCGTGATGACCTCCGCATTTTTTGCAATGATATTCGGTTCTTGGATAACCGATGTGCATATCTTTTTTTTCTTCGAATACGCCTGGTATAGATTCGAAAAAAGAAGGCCAGCCAGAACCACTCTCATATTTTGTGGAAGATTCAAACAATTTTGTTCCGCAACCAACGCAATGATAAGAGCCTTTTCTCTTTTCATTATTTAATGGACTACTTCCTGGAGACTCTGTTCCCTCTTGTTTTAAAACATAATTTTGTTCAGGAGTTAAATTAGAATCCCAATCTTTATTCATCTTTGACTTTATCATCTACGCCGTAAGGTCTGAAGCTGCCTTTGTTTTCTAACTTGACTGCTTTAGCAGGTATACCAACCATCGTTGCATTTTCTGGAACATCTTTTACCACAACTGCATTTGCTGCAATTCTTACATTGTTGCCAACTTTAATAGGCCCGATTATTTGAGCACCTGAACCGATTACAACATCGTTGCCAATAGTAGGATGTCTTTTTTCATGACGCTGTCTTTCGCTATCTATACTTGGAGAACTTCCACCTAAAGTAACGGCATGATAAATAGTAACGTTATCTCCTATCTCAGAAGTTTCACCAATTACAACGCCCATACCATGATCAATAAATAAATTTTTACCTATCTTGGCTCCAGGATGAATTTCAATGCCTGTAAAAAATCTTATTGTTTGTGAAATAATTCTAGCAATTAGATCAAATCCAGCCTTGTAAAAAAAGTTTGATATTTGATGAAAGAAAACTGCCTTAACACCTGGATATGTGAGAATGATACTCAGTATAGATTTTGCCGCAGGATCTCTTTTTTTTATAGATTCTAAATAATCTTTCATAGGATGTATATAATGTCTACTTGAAAAATTTAAAGAAGAATATATAAGGCAGCTAATGAGTAATTCATTTCATTTAGCCATCCCCGCAGGGGATTTGAAAAAAGCGGAAGCTTTTTACACTGATATTTTAGGGTGCAAAACTGGTAATCGTGAAGATGGCAAATGGGTTGACATTGATTTTTGGGGTAATGAACTTACTTTACACCAAACTTCTATGAAACTGCCCAGAGAGAGACATGATGTAGATATGGGCCAAGTTCCAGTCCCGCACTTTGGTGTACATTTAAAAAAAGAAGTTTTTAATAAAATTAAATCTAATATTGAAGCCAATAAAATAAATTATATTGATAAGCCCTACACAAGGTTTGAGGGAACTGAGTTTGAACAGAATACATTTTTTATTGAAGATCCAAATGGAAATGTATTAGAGTTAAAGACGTTTGACTAATAATTCACCTACACTCATAGAAAATTACAGCCAATTAATCAAATATTTCACCGACGGAATTAAAGAGGATAAGCAAGTTAAAATTGGCGTTGAGCATGAAAAATTTCTTTTTAATAAAAAAGATCTTAAAAGAATTGATTATGAAAAGATAAAAAAAGTATTTGAACTTCTTAAAAATAATGGTTGGGAGCTTCAATATGAAAAAGATAAAATAATTGGTTTAAAAAGGGGAAATCAAAAGATTACTACTGAGCCAGGATTTCAATATGAATTATCAGGTGCACCTTTTAAAAACATACATTTAGTTTGTTCAGAAAATAGTTCTCATTTCAATGAATTGAAAGAAGTTTTTAGCTCTGCTTCTATCACAACTTCATCTATTGCATACGATCCTTTTAATAAATTAGTTGAAATTCCTAAAAGTCCTAAAGAGCGTTACAAAATTATGACATCAGAAATGCCAAAAGGTGGGAAATTAAGTTTAGATATGATGTACAAAACTGCCGGCATTCAGATTAATTATGATTACACTTCTGAAGAAGATTTTGAAAAAAAATTTAAAATCGGAAACTATTTAGCCCCTCTAACTATTGCTCTTTTTGCAAACTCTCCTTTTAATGAAAATAAACTTTCAGGTTTTTTATCTTATAGAGGAAAAGTTTGGCAAGAAACTAATAGAGGTGGGATAATGCCTATTGCTTTTGAAAATATTAATTTTGAAAAATATATTGATCATGCAATAAGTTACCCAATTTTATTTCTTAAAAAAAACGGAAAATACTACTCGCCAAACGGCCAAACTTTTAAAGATTTTTTAAATAGCAACCTAAGTTTTTTAAAAGGAGAAAAACCAACTTTAGAAGATTTTGAAAATCATTTAGGTACAATTTTTACTGAGATAAGATTAAAGCAAGTTTTAGAATTCAGATCTCTAGATACATGTAATTTTGGTTGTATTTGTAACGGTCCTTCATTTTTTACTGGATTAATTTATGGCTCTTTAGATGAGACTTATGAAATAATTAAAAATTGGAAAAAGGAAGAAGTTATGGAAGCATACTTAAATGCTCCTAAACAAGGATTAAATACATTGCTTCAAGATAAAAAATTAATTGATTGGGCAAAAATATTTCTAGATTTGTCAAAAAAAGGCTTAGCAAAAAGGAATGAACTGAATAAAAGCGGAAAAAATGAAACAATTTATTTAAAACATATAGAGGAAATAATTAGTAATAAAAAAACTAGAGCAGAAATGCTGATTGAGCAATATAATAAAACAAAAAAATTAGATTTCTTAATAAATCATGACGAAAATTTTAGCTATTCAGGGTTCTGATCTTAAAAAAGTAAACATCAGAACTGATACAACTTTACTGCTAGCAGCTGAAGCACAAAAAAGAGGTTATAAAATATATTATTTTGAACCTGAAAATTTGAGTTTTTTAAATGGAAAAGTTTTAGCTTCTTGTAAGCATATAAAAATAAATGAAAATAAAAAGAAATTCTACTCACTACTAAAAACTGTTACTTTTAATTTAGAAAGATCTAAAGTAATTTTAATCAGAAATGATCCACCTTTTGATAATCGTTATTTATATACAACATTCTTACTTAACCATATCTCTAAGAAGGTTAAGATTATAAATCACCCTTTTGCTGTTAGAAACATATCTGAAAAGTTATTTTCTATTAATTTAATGAGATATATGCCTCCAACTTTAATTAGTGAAAACCTTTCAGAAATTAGAAGTTTTTTTAAAAAGCATAAAGCTGTCGTGGCTAAACCAATTAATGGTTTTAGTGGTAATAACGTAATTTTATTTAAAACTTTTAATGCTAATAAACTTAAAAAATTATTGAAAATTCATAATCATTTATTTTTTCAAAAGTTTTTACCTGGAGTTTCCAAAGGTGACAAAAGGGTTTTTATCATTAAAGGAAAGATCGTAGGTACTATTTCTAGGGTACCTAAAAAAGGCAGTATTTTATCTAATATGAGTAAAGGAGCTAAAGCAAAATTAACAAAGCTTACAAGCAAAGAAGTTAATGCAAGCAAAGTAATTGGAAAATTGTTAGTGAAAAATAATATATATTTTGCAGGAATAGATTTCGTACAAGAGAAATTAATTGGTGATATTAATGTTACTAGCCCTACTGGGCTGGCTGCATACAAAGATTTATCTGGGATAAACCTTGCAAAATTGTTCTGGAATAATATTTAATTCATAGTTGACAAAATCCTGAATTTCTTGCTATAAATCCATTAGCGCTGAGTTAAAGCAACTTGCGGGCGCTTTATAAATCCTGCTAAAGCGCAAAAGTCATTTAGACCACCGCTTTAGCCGGTGGTTTTTTTTTGGAACAATCTGAAATTAAACCGGGTATTTGAACCATATTGTACACCTGGCATATGCCGAAGTACTAAAAAGGAGAAGATGAACAGAATTAAACTTCGTTCATTCTTCTCCAGAAAGACGGAGAAAAAATGAACGAAACGATAAGAGAAACAGTAAGGGGGAAAATCAATGGCTGATTTTAAACATCCGGAAACTATTGGCTTGCATGGTAGCGATTACAGAAGTGACTCAGCTACTACAGCAGTAGCAGTTCCAATTTACCAAACAACTTCTTACCAATTTAAAAATGCAGAAACCGCTGCAAATTTATTTGGTTTGAAAGAGTTCGGTAATATCTACACAAGAATAATGAACCCAACATGTGATGTGCTAGAGAAAAGAGTAGCAGCACTAGAAGGTGGTGTAGCAGCGCTTGCAGTTGGATCAGGTCAAGCAGCATCAGCAATGTGCATTCAAAATTTGGCACAGGCTGGGGATAATATAGTTGCTTCAACTGACTTGTACGGAGGTACAGTGAACTTATTCAAAAATACTTTAAGACAACAAGGGATTGAAGTCAGATTTGCAGATCCTGCAGATCCAAAAAACTTTGAAAAGTTAACTGATGATAAAACAAGGGCTTACTACGGTGAGTCTTGTCCAAATCCTTATCTACGTGTGTTCCCAATTAAGGAAGTTTCAGATATCGGTAGAAAAAAAGGTATTCCTTTAATTATCGATAACACAGCTTCACCAGTAATTTGTAAACCTTTAGCTCATGGTGCTGCAATCGTAATGCACTCTTTGACGAAGTATATTGGTGGTCATGGAACTTCAATAGGTGGGATTATTGTTGATGGTGGAAACTTTGACTGGATAAAAGATAGAAAAAGACAACCATTAATAAATGAACCTGATCAAAGTTATGGTGGTGCGATATGGGCAGATGCAGTTCCTCAATTAACAGGAGCTAACATTCCTTTTGTAATCAGAGCGAGAGTGGTTTTATTGAGAGACTTAGGTGCTCCTTTAAGTCCATTCAATGCTTTCCAAATTATTCAAGGTTTGGAAACTGTAGCTCTTAGAATGAAACAACATTGCAGTAATGCAGAAAAAGTAGTTTCGTTCTTAGAAACACAAAAGAAAGTTAAGAATGTGATCTACCCTACTAATCACCAAGGTGAGATTAAGGAAAGAGCTAAAAAATACATGCAAGGCGGATATGGTTCTTTAGTTGGTATGGATGTAGGCACAAAAGAAGCTGGTGCTAAATTCATTGATAACTTAAAGATGTTATATCACGTTGCTAATATTGGTGATGCTAGAAGTTTAGCAATTCATCCAGCTACTACAACGCACAGTCAGTTAGATGACGCAGCGTTAGCAGCAGCAGGAGTAACACCAGGTTATGTAAGACTGTCAATTGGTATCGAACATCCAGATGATATCATTGCGGACATTAAGCAAGCTTTAGCTGCTTAAATATAAATTAGGTGGTCCCAATTTTATTGGGGCCATCATTTAAAAAGAAATTAAAATTACCTTCTATTATAAATAATTGATTTTTTTGCTATCTTTTCAATCTTAGATACTTCTTTAATTTTTTTTGGATATTCTTTCACAATCTCTGCGGACTTATCTATTAATGCAGTACTTTTTAACTTAATTTGTTTTTTAAAAATTGTACAAAATTCAGACCTTGTAATTTCAAAAGAAGAAATGCAGGTTTCTTTTTTTCTCTCGGGATTTTTTTCTTCTGCATAGGCTATAGCATGTTCTAAAGGGGTTTTTCCTGTTTGTTTTTTAACCCCATAACTTATAGCTGAATTTAAACTAGATTGAACAAATCTCCCGTTAGAGGCACCTGGACCAAGTAATGCCAACGACTCTGCGCATCCATTTAGTAAAAAGATAGTTGATAATAAAAGTAATATCTTTTTCATGATTAAAATTTGGTTTAATTGACTTCGTATATCTGCTTCATCCTCAAATAAAAGTTAATTGTTAGTGTAATAATGTTTATTCACACAACCCATAGTAGTTAAAATATTAAATTTGAGATGTAGATTTTGTTTTAGAATTAATTAATCTAAATACTTAATTTTGGATTTTTTGTTTATATTAGGCTGAATCGATGAAGTAAGGTCTTTTATAGATTTTTCCTTTGATTTATTTAAGATCTTCGATTTGGTTATCTTTAATTGTTTTTTCACAATAGCACAAATTTCTGAGTTAGTTTTTTCAGCAAATAATAAGCAAGGTTCCTTCTCTTTCTGTGGATTAATTTCCTCAACATAAGCCATTGCGTGTTCCATTGGGCTTTTTCCAGTTTGTTTTTTTACTCCGTAATTAACTGCTGAAGAAAAAGCTGACTGGGCAGCATTGCCACCTGTTACTGCGGTAGAGGAAGTTCCTAATAAAGCTAAAGACTCTGCGCAACCAGTCAATAAAGTAAGTCCTAGCAAAAAGCCTAAAATTTTTTTCATACTCCCTTTTATAATTCCTCCTATTTTAAGCAGAGATTTGTTCGTTATAAAACAAACGAATCACTCAAAATGAGTTTATATATAATACAACCTGTAATGGAAGTGCTTATCTATGATATTATTCTTTTAGGCTTGTTTTTGAGGCAACTTTCTAAATTTTCAATCATTTGCGAATAAAACTTTGAGTAATTTTCAGCTGTTACGTAACCAATATGGGGCAATAAAAAAGCATTTGGAAAAAATCGAAGTTTATGATCTTGTGGAAGTGGTTCTTTATCATAAACATCCAATCCAACGCCAGCTATTTTTTCATCTTTTAAAGCTTCAACTAAATCATTTTCATTAATAATTGGACCTCTGGAAGTATTGATTAGAAAACTTGTTTTTTTCATCATTTCTATTTCTTTTTTTGTAATTAAGTTTTTATATCTTTCACCTAAAACTAAATGTATGGAAATTATATCTGAATTTTTAAGTAAATCTTCTTTACTCATAGGTAATACTCCAAGTTCATTCGCATTGGATAAATTTAGATTTTCGCTCCAAGCACAAACTTCCATTCCAAAAGCTTTGCCTACCTTTGCAACTTGTGTTCCAATTTTTCCTAAGCCTATTATTCCCAACATTTTGCCTTTTAACTCTAAACCAATAGTAGTCTGCCAATATCCTTGAAACATGTTATCAACTTCTTGTTTAACGTTTCTTAAAAGACCTAAAATTAAA
>CACJKF010000005.1 GCA_902593905.1 uncultured Pelagibacteraceae bacterium
CAACAAGCAATTCATAGTTTAAATCCTTTCCTTCTCCAAATTGTTTTAAATCGATTTTTGGTTGCCCTGCTACTTTTAGTTTTTTTTCGATTATTGCTTTAGATGAAGTCTCTCTCAGTATTTTATCGATTACTTCTCCATAAACTGATTTGCCAAATTGTTTTTTTATTACAGATGAAGGAACTTTACCTGGTCTGAATCCTTTTAGTGATATTTCTTTTTGTAATTGTGTAAGCCTTTCTTCCATTTTTAGTTGAATAGTTTTTTTGTCAACAATAACTGATAGAGTAGTGCTTAAACCTTTTTTAGATTTGATTTCAATTTTCATAATTCATGGTGGGCAAGAAGAGACTCGAACTCTTAAGCCTTGCGGCACTGGTTTCTAAGACCAGCGCGTATACCAATTCCGCCACTTGCCCTTTTAATTAGTTGTAGTTTTATATAACAATTTAATTTTTTGTTAAATAATAAAGTCTAAAATATATTATAACGTAAATTAATAGTAATATAAAAAACCAAATCCTGCTAAGAATTGGATCGTTTATCAAGTACAGCCCGGGCAAAACTAAGAAGATATAAATAACATTGATAAAAATTGAGTTGAGATAATTAGCTTTCTCCTTACCAAACATTGAGGTAATTTTATAATAACTGAGCATGTGAAGATGCTTATCATCAGGATAAATCGGAGATTTACTTTGTAATAGTTTGCGGAAAAAAGAAAAAAACACTTCAAAAAAAAGATAAAATAATAAAGTACAAAAAAAGAATGACGAGATACTTGGATTTAAATTGTTTGTAATTATTGTATTTAATGAAATTAATGAACCTAATAAATAAGCGCCACTATCACCTAAAAATATTTTTGCATTAGGAAAATTAAATAATAAAAAAGCAAGTAAAACAATAACTTGAGAAATTAATAGAAAAGAAAATTCTAAATTTCCAGCATTGATATTTATATATGAAAGTATGATATTTATAACTATTAGATTAATAGTTAGCAAACCATTAAACCCATCAATTAAATTTGCACCATTGATGATAAATAAAAAACATAAAAGCACAAAAATAGATGAAAACAAATGATTTTTGGCAATGAAAGATAGAAACGCAATATCGATATTAAAAATTTTTATTGGCAAAAAATAAATTAGTGTAAAAAGTATAATCATCATTATCAATAATCTCTTTGAAGGTCTTACACTTATTTTTAGATCATCTACAAAGCCAATTAAAAACATGGCAATACTGATGAAAAAATAATCATACAAAAACTTTGAATAAAGCAAGTAGTATATCCCGAAAAAAACACTTAAAGATAAAATAGCGCCTATGCCTCCACTTCTAGTAACAGGAAAGTTATGAAAAGCTTGAGGTTTAACAAAATCTTCATCTAATAGAGCTCCATCTCGGATTTTATGAGAAAGTTTACTTATAATTAAAAAAATAAAAAAACTTATCAAAGCGAAGATTGACAAAAAGCTTGCTTCAATTGACTCTGTGCCCATTTATTTTTCTGCTCCTTTATTATTCTTTTTAAATATATAAATGCCTAAAAGGATTATTACTAAAGATACTAAAACTCTCCAAGTAATTATTTCATTCATCAAAACATATCCAAAAAAAATTCCAAAAATTGGAATTAGATATGCTACTTGAGTCTGAAAAACCAGGCCATTAACTGTTAAAATCCTAAATCTAATTAACCAGGCTAACCCAGTTGCTACAACTCCTAAATATAATAAGGATAAAGTCGATAATAAAGTTGGGTTTGAATTCCAAGGGGTCTCTAAAACTATCGAGAAAGGTAATAAGAATATTACAGACCACAAAGTTGTAGAAGTTGTAACATTTTCGTTAAGTTTATTTTTAAGTTTTAAAGTTAACAAACCTCCAATACAATAAAAGGTCGAACCAAGTATAGTGATTAAAGCATACACGAAATTTTCAGAGTTAATAATCACTTTATCAAAAAATAACAATACGACTCCACTAAAACCAACCAAAACGCCAAGAGATTTTAAAAAAGATAATTTTTCGTCTTTTGTAAAAATGTGAGCGAGGATCGATCCACTTAATGGTGTTGTGCTCATTAAAATAGCCGCCAAATAGCTATTAATTTTTGCAGTTCCAATAGCTATTAAAACAAAAGGAATTGAAATATTGCAAAGTCCTATTAGAGCATACCATTTCCAATTATTACTAAAAGCTTCAAGTTTTATTTTTTTGAATTTACATAAAATCAACAAGGGAATACTTGCAAATATTACTCTTACTAGAGCTAGTGTAATTGGATCGTAAGAGTAAGTTGCAATTTTTATATTGAAAAAAGAAGACCCCCATATAATGGCGAGCAATAATAATAGCGCTAAATCAAAAGAATTGGCTTCTCTCATTTCAAGTTAAGATTGTATATATGTGATAAATGCATAGCTGATATATATATTTAATTATACTCCAAAGAGGTTCCTTATATATGTTCAGCTCAAAATTAAAACTAATTATTGTGTATATTTAATGAGTTCAAAAAACATACTAAAGTTAATGAAGGATAAGCAGGTTGAATTTGTAGACCTTAGGTTTACTGACCCGAAAGGTAAGCTTCAACATTTGACAATCGACGCAACAGTTGTAGATGAAGGTATGCTTAATGACGGCGTGTTTTTTGATGGTTCCTCTATCGCAGGCTGGAAGGCGATAAATGAGTCAGACATGATTTTAAAACCTGATTTAGAAAGACCGATAATAGATCCATTTAATTCTCACACTACTTTAAACATTTTTTGCGATATTCTAGATGCAGTTAAAAAAAACCCTTATGAGAGAGATCCAAGAGGAACAGCTAAAAAAGCAGAGGCTTATCTAAATAAAACTGGAATAGGAGATAAATCTTATTTCGGGCCAGAACCAGAATTTTTTGTTTTTGATGATGTAAGATTTAAAAATGACATGAATGAAACAAGTTTTAGTATTGACAGTTCAGAAGGACCTTACAATACAGGAAAAAAATATGAAAATGGTAACATGGGTCACAGGCCTGGTGTAAAGGGGGGCTATTTCCCCGTTCCTCCAGTTGATAGTGCTCAAGATATGAGAGGAGAGTACCTTAAAGCATTAAAAGATATGGGAGTGAAGGTAGAAAAACATCATCACGAAGTTGCTCCTAGTCAACATGAATTAGGTATGTATTTTGGAACACTTACAAACATGGCAGATAACGTTCAACTATATAAGTATGCAGTTCAGATGGTTACTCATTCATTTGGAAAAACAGCTACCTTTATGCCTAAACCTGTTAAAGGTGATAATGGATCTGGAATGCACTGTCACCAGTCGATTTGGAAGGGTAATACTCCAGTTTTTATGGGTAAGGAATACGCAGGATTGTCAAAACAAGCATTATATTATATCGGCGGTATTTTGAAACACGCTAGAGCAATCAATGCTTTTTCAAACGCAACAACTAATAGTTATAAAAGATTGATACCAGGTTTTGAGGCTCCGGTAATTTTAGCATACTCGGCTAGAAATAGATCAGCTTCTTGTAGAATACCGGTAATAATGAACCCTAAAGCAGCAAGAATGGAAATAAGGTTTCCTGATGCAGCTGGAAATCCCTATTTAACTTTTGCTTCGATGCTTATGGCGGGTATAGATGGTATTAAAAATAAAATAGATCCAGGCAAAGCATTTGATCAGGATTTATATTCATTATCTGAAGATGAGGTAAAAAAATTACCTACAGTTTGTGGATCATTGCGAGAAGCTATGCAAAACCTTGATAAAGATAGAAAATTTTTAACAGAGGGTGGAGTTTTTACAGATGATCAAATAGACGCCTATATTGAGTTAAAATTTCAAGAAATCTATAACTTTGAACATACTCCTCATCCAATTGAATTTCAGATGTATTATAGTGGCTAGATCTTAAAAGACTCTCCACAGCCACAACGTTCGGTTTCATTGGGATTTTTAAAAACAAATTGAGAAGAAAATTTCTCCTGCTTATAGTCCATTTCAGTGCCCAATAGATAAATTATTGCGCTTGGATCTACTAAAACTTTTACTCCTTTATCTTCAATTACTTCTTCGTTTGGTTTGATTTCTTTGGCATATTCCATGATGTACGACATACCTGCACATCCGCCAGATTTTACTCCTATTCTAACACCTATCGCAGTCTTCTCAGCTTGAGACATAATTTTTTTAATTCTTTCTGCAGCGTTATCACTTAATTTAATTATCTGTTCTCTCATAAATTCAATTCTAGTTTTGCAGCTTCGGACATTTTCTCTTTTGTCCAAGGAGGATCCCAAACCAGCTTTAGATTAACACTCTCAATACCATCAATCTTTAATATATTCTCTTTAACTGAATTTGGCAAACTTTCTGCTACGGGACAATTTGGAGAAGTTAGAGTCATCTCTATAAACACTTTTCTTTCCTTACTGACCTCAATCTTATATATTAGGCCTAATTCATAAATATTGACTGGGATTTCTGGGTCGTAAATTTTCTTTATTTCGGATATTATTTTTTCTTTAACATCATCCATTTTAAACCTTTTTCTTTAGTGCTGATAAAAGTGTATGCCAAGCCATAGTTGCACATTTTATTCGCATTGGAAATTCTTGGACGCCAGATAGTGAAGAAATAGTTGTTATCTGATCTTCGGATAAACTATTTAAAGTTATTTTTGTTTTATTTTTCAACATATCTAAAAAATCATTTGTTACTTTTTTTGAAAAATTTAAATCTCTTCCTTTTAAAGTATCGGTAAGAATTGAGGCTGAAGCAAGGGATATCGCACAACCTTCACCTTCAAAACTAAGCCCTGAAATATTTTTATCTTTGTCCAACTTTAAATAAATATGAACTTTGTCTCCACAGAGGGGATTGTGTGCTTTTGCGTCATGATTGAAACCTTCACATTTTCCCTTATTTCGAGGGTTCTTGGCATGATCTAATATAATTTCTTGGTATAGTTCTTTAAGATCCATTTAAATATTAAATACTTTCTTACATTTATTGATCGACTCGCATAAAACATCGATATCATCTTTATTGTTATAAACTCCTATAGATGCTCTTGCCGATGCAGGAATTTTTAGTTTGTCGTGTAAAATCTGGCAACAGTGATGGCCTGCTCTTATCGCTACGCCATCGTCATCTAAGATTGTCGCAATATCATGTGGGTGAATTCCTTTAATCGTAAAAGACATAATAGATGCTCTTTTACTTGGATTACCAATGATATTTACAGAATTATTTTTTCTCAATTTTTCTAAACCATATTCAAGTACTTGGCTCTCATGTTCTTCAATGTTCTTTATGCCGAGATCTTGAATAAATTGAATTGATTTAGCAAATGCCACGACCTCGGCGGTTTGCATTGTGCCAGCTTCAAATTTTGTTGGTGAGTCAGCGTAAGTAATTTCGTCTTTTTTTACTTCGCTTATCATGCCGCCACCACCTTGGTATGGGGGTAATTCATCGGCCCATTTTTTTTTCGCATAGAGGATACCTAGCCCATTAGGACCGTACATTTTATGGCAGGAGATTGCATAGAAATCACAACCTAAATCCTGTACATCCAAACCAATGTGTTGTGCACTTTGCGTTCCATCAATTAAAACTGGAATATTTTTAGATTTTGCTAAATCAATTATTTTTTTTACTGGCAAGATAGTACCTGTAACATTCGAAATATGTGTAAAAGCTATTATCTTAGTTTTTTCTGTAATTATTTTTTTAAACTCATCAACGTCAATTTCACCGTTCTCATTGATAGACGCAAATTTAATAATTGCACCTCTTTTATTTCTTAAATAATGCCATGGCACGTAATTCGAATGATGCTCGAGCTCAGTAAGTATAATTTCATCTCCTTCATTAATATATTTTTCACCAAAAGCTGTGGCTGCCAAATTTATTGCATCTGTTGCTCCTTTTGTAAAAATTATTTCCTCTCTGTGTTTTGCATTAATATAAGATTTGACTATATCTCTTGTTTCCTCAAATTTATTAGTAGCCTTTACAGCTAACGTATGTACACTTCTACCAACGTTAGAAAATTCAGTTTCATAAAATCTTGAAATCTCATCAATAACGATTTTTGGTTTTTGAGCAGAATTAGCACTATCTAAATATATTAAGGGTTTTCCTTTAATCTTCTGTTTAAATATTGGAAATTTATTTTTAATATTATTAAAGTCTATCAATTTGATACTCCATACATTTTTCCAAAAAATTTTTTATTTTTTTTTCCGGTATATTTTCAAAAATTTCATTTAGAAAACCATTAATTAAAAGTTTTTTTGCTTTATGTAATTCAATTCCTCTAGTCATTAAATAATGTATAGCGTCTAAATCAATGCTGCCTGAAGTAGATCCATGTGAACACTTAACATCATCTGCATAAATTTCTAGTTCTGGTTTTGCATTAAATTCTGCTAAATCATTTAAAATAAGAGCTTTACTTAATTGATAAGCGTCAGTTTTCTGCGCTATATCCTTTACGTAAATTTTGCCTTGATAAACCCCGATACTATCATTTTCTAAAACGTTTTTAATTTTTTGATAACTTTTACAATTTGGTGCGAGGTGATTAATTTTTGTTTTTATTTCTTGATGTTCTCCTGAATTCAAATTTAATCCTGATAAAATAAAACAGTTACTATTTTCTTTTTCTAAACTAATATTAACATCAACTTTGTTGAACTTGAGGCCAGATGTAAGTAAAAAATTTTGATAGCTTGAGTTATATCCTTGTACTCCAGATATATTTTTATAAAAATAACCATTACATTTATTATTTTGAATAGAAATATTTTTTAATATTGAGTTTTTTTCAATATTTATATTTTCAAAAGTATTTTTTAAAAACTTACTATTTTCACAAATATTATATTCAATCAATATTAATTCAGAATTTTGATTGAGTTTAATTTTATTTGAATTGTTTATAATTTTATTATCTAATTTTGAAGTAAAGTAATTGTATAATATTATTGGTTTTTTACATTTGTAGTTTTCTTTAACTTCTAGGTCAAATCCACCTAATGTTAAGGCTTTATTAAGATGATAAAGATTATTATTAGAGTGTAAGCTAAATTCTTCTAATGAAACTAAGTTATCAATTTTAATTTTTCCTTTATCTTCGAACTGCATGTCACTAGACTTAAGAGACCCGTTTACTGTGACTATACTATTGTGTTCGAATTCCTGAATGTAATCAATTTTTTTTTCAAATTTAAAATCTAAATTATTTGTAATATTATTAAAATTTTTACTGATGATTGAATTTAAATCAGTAAATTTCCAGTTCTCGTCTTTTTTATTAGGAAAACCTTTCTCTAAAAAAAAATTAAGATTTTTTTTCCTTTCTAACATTTCTTTATTAGAAAAATTAGAGATCTTTTCTAATTTAAAGTTAAATAGCTGTTCCATTATTTAAAATTTTCATATCCTGTTTTTTCTAGTTCTAATCCTAAATCTGCACTCCCTGTTTTTACGATTTTGCCATTTGATAATACGTGAATGAAGTCTGGTTTAATGTAGTCTAATAATCTTTGATAATGAGTTATTATTAAAAAAGCATTGTTTTTGCTCTTGTGTGAGTTCACTCCGTCAGCAACTATTCTAAGTGCGTCAATATCTAAACCAGAGTCTGTTTCATCTAAAATAGCTAACTTTGGCTCCAAAAGCTTCATTTGTAATATCTCATTCTTTTTTTTTTCGCCTCCTGAAAAGCCTACATTTAATTGTCTAGATAAAAATTTTTCATCTATGTTTAACTCAGAGGCTTTTTCCTTAATTAATTTTAACAAAGAAAGTGTATCCAGTTCTTTTTCACCTTTTGATTTTCTAATTGTATTTAAGGATGTCTTTAAAAAATTAGATGTATTGACACCTGGTATTTCTAACGGATACTGGAAAGCTAAAAATATTCCCTTTTGCGCTCTTTCCTCTATAGGAATATCTTGAAGGTTTTTACCTTCATATTTTAAGCTACCACTAACTTCATAGCCATTCTTTCCAGATAATATGTTCGCCAAAGTACTTTTTCCGGAACCATTAGGTCCCATAATCGCGTGTATCTCTCCAGGGTTAATTTCTAAATTTAGCCCATTTAAAATTGATTTGTCATTAATAGAGGCTTTTAAATTTTGTAACTGAAGCATTATCCAACGCTCCCTTCCAAGCTGATTGAAACAAGTTTTTGGGCCTCAACTGCAAATTCCATTGGCAGCTGTTGTAAAACTTCTTTGCAAAAACCATTAACGATTAAACTTACTGCTTCTTCTTGATTAAGACCTCTTTGATTACAATAAAATAATTGATCCTCATTTATTTTAGAAGTTGTAGCCTCATGTTCTACAGTAGATGACGAATTTTTATTCCTAATATACGGAACAGTATGAGCCCCACATTTATTACCCATTAATAATGAGTCGCATTGAGTATAATTTCTAGAATTAAGGGCCTTAGAACCAATATCTACTAATCCTCTATAAGTGTTATCAGCTTTACCAGCAGAAATACCTTTAGAAATGATTTTACTCTTAGTATTTTTTCCTAAATGAATCATTTTTGTGCCTGTGTCTGCTTTTTGATGATTATTAGTTATTGCGATAGAATAAAATTCTCCGACTGAATTATCACCCTGTAAAATACAACTTGGATACTTCCAAGTTATTGCTGATCCTGTTTCAACTTGTGTCCATGAAATTTTAGAGTTGTTTCCTCTACAAGCGCCTCTTTTAGTCACAAAATTATATATTCCTCCTACTCCATTTTTGTCACCAGGATACCAATTTTGAACTGTCGAATACTTAATTTCTGCATCATCCAAAGCAACGAGTTCAACATTTGCAGCATGTAGTTGATTTTCATCTCTCATTGGAGCAGTACAACCCTCTAAATAACTCACATAACTTCCTTTGTCAGCGATTATCAGAGTTCTCTCAAATTGACCAGTTTCAGATGCATTAATTCTAAAATAAGTAGATAGCTCCATCGGACATTTAGTGTTTGGTGGAATATACACAAATGATCCGTCTGTAAAAACCGCGGAGTTTAACGTTGCAAAATAATGATCGCTTATAGGAATTACAGACCCTAGATATTTTTTTACTAATTCTGGATATTTTTGTATCGCCTCGGATATTGGACAAAAAATTATTCCCTTTTTATCGAGTTCACCTTTGAAAGTTGTTGCTACAGAGACAGAGTCAAACACTGCATCGACAGCAACACCACTTAAACGTTTTTGTTCATTTAAAGGTATTCCAAGTTTATTATATGTTTCGATTAATTTTGGATCGACTTCCTCTAAACTTTTTGGTTTATCTTTCATGCTTTTAGGTGCTGAGTAATAGTATAAGTCTTGATAGTTTATTTTTGGATATTTTGGTTTTTGCCAATTAGGTTCTTTTAAAACTTTTAATCTTTTGAAAGCTTTCAATCTCCATTCTAACATCCATTTAGGCTCTTTTTTTATTTTTGAAATAAAATGAATAGTTTCTTCCTTAAGTCCTCTAGGAGCTCTAATATTGTCTATATCAGTTGTAAAACCGTATTTATATTCTTGATTTTTAAGCTCTTCACTTTTCATATTTATTTTATATTTTGTTTGGTTAAATCTTGTAATTTTACTTTTTCAAAAAAACCATTAATGTGTTGATCTAGTTGATCCCATAAATTATGAGTTATGCATTTTGAAGATCTATTATTACAACCTTTTTTTGAATTTTTTTTACAATTTAATGTTTTAACTTCTTCATCTACTGCTTTTATTATATTTGACAATTTTATTTCAGAAGCCGGTTTTTCTAAAATATAACCTCCATTGGCTCCTCTAGAACTTTTAACTAATTTATTATTTTTTAATTTTAAAAAAATTTGTTCTAAATAAGCTAGTGAAATATTCTGCCTTAAAGATATTTCGCTCAAACTTATGGGCCTATGGCTAGCATTTGACGCTAAATCAGCCATGGCCATAACCGCATATCTTCCTTTATTAGTTAGTTTCATAAATTAACGTTGTAATATAATAATTTTTACTGAATTCCTACCAATTTGATAAGGATTAAAAAAAAATATTTGTCGCATAAAAACGTGATATAACTCAGTACTTTTTTTTTTTAATAATAATCATTATCAAGTATGAAACCTAAAAGTTTAGAAATTTTTATACCTGGGCCCGCTGGAAGATTAGAGGCTAAGTACTATAAAAATCCAAAATTTGGTTCTCCAGTAGCAATAGTATTACATCCTCATCCTCAATATGGTGGAACAATGAACAATAGAATAGTTCAGCTTATGTATAATATTTTTTTAGAAAATGGTTTTTTCAGTTATTAAAGTAAATTTTAGAGGGGTGGGTAAAAGCGAAGGTGTCTTCGATAACGGTCAAGGAGAATTATCTGATGCAGCAGCCGCTTTAGATTGGATTGAAAGGCAAAATCTTGACTACAGCCAATGTTGGGTTTCAGGTTTTTCATTTGGCTCGCTAATTTGTATGCAACTTATTATGAGAAGACCTGAGGTAAATAATTTTATTGCTGTTTCACCTCAGCCAAATGTTTACGACTTTTCTTTTCTGGCGCCCTGTCCTACATCGGGTCAGGTAGTGTATAGTGAAAATGACGAACTTGTAACTAAAGATAGTATAATAGAACTAGATAACAGAATTAAAAACCAAAAAGGTGTTGAGGTAATTTTTTCTAAAGTCAAAAATTCTAATCATTTTTTTAAAAACAAAGAAAAAGAGTTATCTCTAGAAATTAAAAAATATTTAAAAGAAAAAACTGCATTGATTTAACTTTCTATAATCTCTCCACCAACTGTCGGTACTTTGCAACCTGTTGTATTTGGATAAGAAATTGGTAATTTTATTAATGATCTAATTGCTAGAAATGCAAATGCTTGAGATTCTACAAAATCTCCATCGATTTTATAATCATCGATCATTTTTAAATTTATAGAATGTTTAAATTTGTCTCTCATTTTGTTAATTAAAAATTCATTTTTTCTTCCACCACCACATAATAGAATATTTTTAACATCAATTTTTAGTTTTAAAAATATCGTACTTAAAGAGTCGCAAATAATATCTGCTGTAAAATCAGTTAATGTTCTTGCTCCATCTTCCAATGAAAGACCTCTAGCAAAAGAAATATCAAAATCATTAACATCAAATGAGAGTTTTGGTTTACTTTTTCTATAAGTATAAAGTTCCTGAGCTTGTTCAAAAATAATTTCATTTTTTTTTCCAATTTTAGCTAGTTTTCCATTTTCATCATATTTAAAATTAGAGTTTTTCCTTACCCAAGAGTCTATCAAACAGTTACCGGGGCCTAAATCTCTACTAAAGATTTTATCAACTTTTGAATTGGTAATTATAGAGATATTTGAAATTCCACCAATATTTAAAAAACATACAGGTAATTCAATTTTATTTTGTAGTCCAATTAAATGATGAAATATTGGAGTGAAGGGCGCACCTTCCCCGCCGTTTAAAATATCTTTATCTCTAAATTTTGAAACAATTTTTTTTTTTACTAGTTGAAAAAGAAGTCTTGCATCTCCTAACTGGTAAGAAATTTTTTCTTTAGAATTATGATATAAAGTTTGACCATGAAAACCTATCAAAAAATCTTTTTCTTTTATAATTAGTTCATTTATTACTTTTGCATGGAATATTGTAATTTTTCTTTCTAATTCTAGAATTTCCAAGTTTAGTTTTTTTAAATCTTTCGAATTATTAATTTTATCTTTTATATTATGAAAATTTTTGTAAATATCGCTATCATATTCAAAATATTTATCTTTAATTGATTCGTATTCATTCAATCCGTTTGAGTATATTAAGGAAGCGTCGACTCCATCTCCCGAAGTTCCGCTCATTAATCCCAAAGATAAGTATCTTTTATGCATATTTTTTATTTATTTATAATAATTTTTGTATAATAGTGGTTTATAAAAATTACACTATGAAAAATAAATTTTTATTAGAATTAAAAACCCGAGGGTATTTGCATCAATGCACTAATTTAGAAAAACTAAGCGAAGAATGTAATAAAAACCCAATAACTGGCTATATAGGATTTGATTGCACAGCCAAAAGTCTACACGTTGGAAGTTTATTGCAAATCATGATTCTTAGATTAATGCAAAAATACGGTCATAGACCTATTGTTCTCCTCGGAGGCGGAACAACTTTAATTGGTGATCCTTCAGGAAAAGATAGTACTAGAAAAATTTTAGATCAAAAAGATATAAAAGAAAATATTAAAAATATAAAAAAAGTTTTTCAAAAATTATTAAATACCGATGATAAAAAAACGTCTCCGGTATTTGTTGATAATGCTAAATGGTTAACAAACTTGAATTATATAAAATTTTTAAGAGAGGTCGGATCGCATTTTACAATTAATAAAATGTTAACTTTCGATAGTGTAAAATTAAGGTTGGAGAGAGAACAATCGCTTAGCTACATGGAATTTAATTATATGATTTTACAAGCATTTGATTTTTATCAATTATTTAAAAATAATAATTGTAAATTACAAATTGGTGGATCAGACCAATGGGGAAATATTGTTAATGGTGTAGATCTGATCAGAAGAATGCTTCATAAAGAATCTTTTGGATTAACATCCCCTCTTATTACTTTAGCTTCTGGAGCAAAAATGGGTAAAACTGAAAAAGGTGCAATTTGGTTAAATGAAGAGATGTTGTCACCATACGATTACTGGCAGTTTTGGAGAAACATTGATGACCGTGATGTTAAAAGATTTTTTGAATCTTTTTACAGATTTAGACTCAAATAGAATTGAAAAAATTTTTAAAGAGGAGAAAAATATAAATAATCTTAAAATTCTATTAGCAAATGAAGCAACTAAATTATTACATGGTAACGAGGCATCAAAAAAAGCGGCCAAAACCGCTAAAGAGACTTTTGAAGGCGGTGGTACGGGATCTGAATTGCCAGTAATTAAATTAAAACTTGAAAGTATAAATAGAGGCATAACTCTTTTGGAATTCCTTGCGGATCAAAAAATTTCTTCATCAAAAAGTGAAGCAAGAAGAATGATCGAGAATAAAGGTTTAAAAATTAATAATCGGTTGATTGAAAATATAAGCAAAACTATTGAAAAGAATGATTTTAATAATAGTGAAATTAAAATTTCTTACGGCAAAAAAAAAACACTATCTTGTTAAAATTATTTAGATTTTTTATCTTTTTCTAAAATTTTTTGTATAAATCTTGGGGTAATCGTCCTAATTGGATTAATAGTTGTTTTTATGTTTCCTGGTGGCCCCTTCATTTTAAAGCTAATTCCAAATAAACCCTCACCAACTTCTTTAGGAATTACTATCTCACCAATTACAGGTATTTTAGATATCATTTTATTTAGTGTCTTTGCTGGTATTAAAGTGCCTCTTAAACTTGTTATTCCATTAAGATCTTGATAACCCTCCATCAATACTGAGATGCTTGATCCAACTGCATATATTTCTTTTAATTCTAAAAGATTTTTTTTTTTTGTCATATTAATTTCTAAAATATCAAAAGATAGACCTTCACCCTCTGCTAGATCTGCTAAACCTCCAAGATCGGCCAAAGACAGTAACTTAACCATACCTGGAGCGTTAATTACTTTAAAATTTTCAATCTTTAATTTTGATGTAGAAATGTTGGTTTCAATAATAGATGAAAAAAATAAATTCCCACCTGACAAACCTTTGAAGAAATTATATTCTGTAAGAAGAGGTTGTGGTAAATCAGAATAAATTTCTAAATATTTTTTTTTATTTTTTTTATCACTCTTCATTGATATATCTAAATATTTATTATTTCCAAAATCACCTTTGGAGGTAATTTTTACAAAATCTCCTTGTTTAATGTCACCAATTAATTTGAAATTTTTAAGATTTTCTGAAAGTGGTGCAATAATATTTTTAAATTCTACATCAATACTTTTGTTAATATTATTCAAAAAATTATTTTTTTCTTTTCGACTTAAAGATTTGGATAAGTTTGATGCATCATATAAATTTCCTACAACTTTAATCTTTTTATCAAAGATTATTTCAAAATCATTATTTTTTTTATTTCTTGAATATGTACGTACTAAAATTTTCTTTAAATCGATTAAAATTCCATTAGTAATTTTTATGCCTTCAAAAACTAGTAAATTTTTGTTTTCAGTATATCTTATATTTTTTAACTCAATTTTATCACCTGCCTTTTTAAAATTTAAGGAAAAATTTGCAATAGTGTCTTTTAATTTTTCATAATTTATAACTTCTAAAGAAAATCTTTTATCAAAATCAAAATTAATATTTATATCGGTGAATTTTTTAGAAAATTCGTTTATTAAATTAAAATCTAAAAATTTACTATTGTTTAAAGAGTATTTTCCAGAAATTTCTAAATTATTTTTTTTTGAATTAAAATTACCTTCAAGCTGTGCTTCGTTTATTTTAAAATTTTTAATATCACTTTCTAAGAAATCACTTTTTAAAGGTTTTTCCAATTTTAATTGAAAATTTTTGATTTTACCCTTACTTTTGTATTCGTAATTTTTAATTTTAAATGTTTGATCAAAGTCTAATAATAATGTGTTGTTAATATTAGCATTTAAATTTTCAAAATTTTTTTTATATTTTAAATTTGGTATTAATTTTGAGTATTTATTAAATAAAAACTTATTTAATCTTATATCTGTCAAAAAATTTGATTTTAAAGAGATTATAGAATCTAGTGATATTTTTAGATCACCCTCGGTAATAGTTATGCCTTGTAATTCTCCAAAAAGGTTCGTTATTAATATATCAGACTGATCAGCAAAAAATTTAAAATTGGTTTTATTTAAATCTATTCCCTCAAGGATTTTTAATTTTAAATTAGATACGTTGCCTCTTGCTATCAAATTTTTTAACAAATTATTTTCATTTAAATAAAACTCTAAATCTGTGGAGATTAAACCGCTTTCTAAATTACTATTTAATAAATTTTTAAAATTAGAAGGCTTCATTATAATGGCAAGTTTCTTAATTTTTTCAGCTTCTAAATCTTTTAAAGATAAATTAATTTTTTTTATTTTTGGTTTCGATTTTGTTAATGATGTGAAGTCAATATAAACCTTTAAATTGTCAGCAGGTATTAAAACGTCTCTATAATTAATTTCAGGACTTTTTGTCTCCAAGTATAAACTTATTTCTTTTATATCAATTTTAAAGGTTATTTCTTTAAGTCTTAAATCAACATATTCGTTTGATTGATTAATTTTTTTTGTAATTAGGTTATTAAATTTATTTGTTTTAATACCTATTGATGATAAAATTAAAAAAATTAAAAGTATTATCAATATAATTGTAAAAATCGAAATTTTTAAAAATTTTATCATTTATTTGTGCTTTATTCCTTCTTCAATAAACTCGTCTATATTACCGTCAAGAACACTTTGTGGATTAGTGTTTTCTAATTTATTTCTTAAATCTTTAACTAGTTGGTAAGGTTGAAGAACGTAAGATCTTATTTGATGTCCCCAACCAATATCAGTTTTAACATCTATTTGTTTTTGATTCTCTTCTTCTCTTTTTTGTAATTCATGTTCATACAATCTTGCTTTAAGCATTTTAAAACAACTCTCTTTATTTTTATGCTGAGACCTTTCATTTTGACATTGTACAACTATTTTAGAAGGAAGATGAGTTATCCTAACTGCGCTATCTGTTGTATTAACATGTTGGCCTCCCGCTCCACTTGATCTAAATGTATCTATTCTAAGATCTTTTTCATCTATTTTTATATCAATATCGTCATCAATTGCGGGATAAACCCATACACTTGCAAAACTTGTATGTCTTCTTGCACCACTGTCAAAAGGAGAAATTCTTACAAGTCTATGTACCCCTGACTCACCACGCATCAAACCATATAAATAATTTCCCTCAACTTTAATAGTTGATGATTTAATGCCTGCCTCCTCTCCCTGATGTTCACTTATAATTTCGTAATTAAACTTTTTTTTATCAAACCATTTTAAATACATTCTTCTTAACATATCGGCCCAGTCTTGACTTTCTGTTCCACCGGCTCCAGCATGAATTTCTACATAAATGTCGTAGTCATCATTTTCACCCGATAAAAAACAGTCAATTTCAATTTTTTTAATTTCTTTATTTATTCGAGAAAGTTGATGAAAACAATCCAAGATTGTTTCCTCGTTATTTTCTTGACTAGCTAAATTATATAAATCTTTTAA
The DNA here is from genome assembly GCA_902593905.1 of uncultured Pelagibacteraceae bacterium. Classification (GTDB taxonomy): domain Bacteria; phylum Pseudomonadota; class Alphaproteobacteria; order Pelagibacterales; family Pelagibacteraceae; genus Pelagilacustribacter. The sequence goes on from CACJKF010000005.1 coordinate 16,284, forward strand.
ATTTTTAATTTCTGTAAGTGTGTTTTGATATGAGTTTAAAATATTTTCAAATATTTTTTTTTGTTTTACTGTTTTCTTTACTAAGTTTTTATCTCTCCAAAAATTCTCTTTTAATGTAATTTTCTCTAAATCAGATATCTTTTGTACGATATTGTTTTTATCAAAGATACCCCCTGATATTTTTTAAAACTTTTTCAGTATTTAATAATTTATTTTCAAAATTCTGCATTAGTAAAATTGTCTAAACTTAATAAGAGTATCACGATCATTTATTGAGATTAAATCATTATTACCAATACTGTTAATATCTTTTTCTTTTAATGCCTCAATAATAGTATTTTTATCCCCCAAAGAAGATTTTAGACCGGTGTCATAATTTAAAGATGTTAGATAAATATTTTCAGGAATCTTAAATTCTTTAAAATCTTCTTTAAAAAGAGCGTTCTCAACAAATTTTTTAAATATCGGTAGCGCAGCTTTTGATCCAGTTTCAAACTTTCCTAATGTTTTCGGGTTATCAAAACCTACATAAACACCTATTACAAGATTGGATGAAAAACCAATAAACCACGCGTCAAAATTATTATTAGTAGTTCCAGTTTTTCCAGCGATTGGGACCTTTAAGCTTTTTAGCTTTTTTGCAGTTCCTCTTTTTACTGCTCCACTCAAAATTGAGGTCATTTGGTAAGCTGTTTCCTCACTCATTACTTGATTGCTTAAGTTTTTAATTGACGGAAAATCTGCACTTTGATCTACAAATTTATCACATCCAAAACATTTTCTGTTATCTACTTTAAAAATTGTTTTACCTCTTCGGTCTTGTATTCTAGAAATTAAGTTCGGATTTATTTTTTTGCCACCATTAATAAAAGGTGCATAAGCTGCCGTTAAATTTATTAAAGTTGTTTCTGCAGCTCCAAGTGATACAGATAATAATTCAGGAATTTCCTCATAGATCTCTAAATTCTTTGATAAATCTAAGATTTCATTTAAACCTAAAATTTTTGCAATCCTTATCGTCATTAAGTTTCTGGAATACTCAATGCCTTTTCTCAAAGTGGAGGGTCCATAAAATTTTTTACCATAGTTTTCTGGTTTCCAATTTTTTAAACCTTCCCCTTGTCTTTCTACAAATGGCGCATCCAGTATTATTGAATTAGGTGAGAAACCATTTTCAAGAGCCGCAGCATATACTATTGGTTTGAAAGCTGATCCAGGTTGTCTTTTGGCTTGAGTAACTCTATTAAACTCACTAGATTTAAAATCAAAACCCCCAACTAAAGCTTTAACGTCACCTGTAAAAGGATCCATCACGACAATTCCACCATTGACTTTTGGATATTGTTTTAATTTCCATTTATTTTTTTCTTTTTTTACAAAGATAATATCGCCAACATTAAATCTATAAGAAATTGATTTTCCTCTTGGAATTGACCATTTTATATCCTCATATCTTAAATTTCCCGATATTTTTTTTTCTTTTTCAATTATTTCAAATTTTATTTGACTCTCATCTATTTCCAATATTTCTGCTTTTGACCAATTTAACGTGGAATCTAATTTAAATTTATCTAATGTTTGTTTCCAGTTAGAATTTTTAAATTTATTAGTTATAGGCCCTCTCCATCCATGTCTTCTGTCATATTCCTCTATACCTTCTCTTAATGATTTAATTGCCTCTATTTGGTAATTAATATTTAATGGAGTTCTTATACTTAATCCCTGAGAATATAATTTTTCAAAACCATAATTTTCATTCACAGATCTTCTTACCTCTTCTGTGTATGAGTTAGCTTCATTTACTATTTCTATTTTTCTTTTTTTGAGATTTAATTTAGAATTTTTAAATTTATCAAATTCTTCTTTAGTAATAAATTTGTTTTCTTCTAAATTTTTTAAAACTAAATTCCTTCTAAATTTTCCAACTTTAGGAAATTTGTAAGGATTATATTTGCTCGGAGCTTTTGGTAATGCTGCCAATAAAGCGGCATCTGGATAATTTAATTCTTTAATCGATTTATCGAAATATTCCAAACTTGCTGCAGCAATTCCATAAGTTCCCTGGCCAAGGTAAATTTGGTTTAGATATAACTCTAAAATCCTCTCCTTTGTGTAAGCCCTTTCAATTCTAAAAGCTAATATAGCCTCTTTTATTTTTCTTTTCATTGAAACTTCATTAGAAAGAAGAAAGTTTTTTGCTACCTGCTGTGTAATAGTTGAAGCACCTTCTAACCTTTTATTTTTATAAATATTTTTTATATTATTTACAACTGCCCTCAATATTCCTTTTGCATCAATGCCAGGGTGATTGAAAAAATTTTTATCTTCTGCAGATAAAAAAGAATTTACAACCACATCTGGTATAGACTCATAGGGCACAAATAACCTTTTTTGTAATGCGTATTCAGCAATTAATTTCCCGTCTTCAGAATATACCCTACTTGAAATTGGAGGCTGATAATTAGAAAGTTTCTTATAATCTGGGAGACCAATAGAGAAATACCACAAAGTTGAAAATAGAAAAAATATGACTGCAATTGAGAATATTATTATAAACTTAACTGAAAAATTGAAAAATTTAAGCATCAACCCTTTTTATTAATAATAAATAAGACTTTCTTTAGGCATTCAAAATTTAAATTATATATATTTGTTAATATTTATTGTATAAAATAGACTTATGACAAATTTTATAATCACAGATTTCGAAAAATTTAAAGGAATTCAAAAAAAATGGAAAAAAACTTATATATTGATGCATCGCATCCGAATGAAACACGTATTGTTCTTAAATCAGAAAATTCTATTGAAGAGTATGAATTTGAAGACAAAAATAATCTAAATTTTAAAAACAATATATATCTTGGAACAATAAGCCGAGTGGAGCCTTCATTGCAGGCAGCTTTTGTAAATTTTGGACGTGAGAGACATGGTTTTTTAGCATTTAACGATGTACAATCGGATTACTATCAAATTCCATCTGAAGATAAAGAAAAAATTAAATTTGCAGAGGAGCAAATTAGAGAAGAATTAAAAAAAAAAACTATTGAAAATTCAAAAGACACGAATAATCAAGATTTAGCTACACCTAGTGAAGAGGAAAATAATAAATCTCTTGAAGTTAATTCAGAAAAAAACGAAGAAATTGAAAAAAAAGAATATAGGGAGGAAGTCAAATCCTCTTTTGGAATAAAACGTTATAAAATTCAAGAAGTAATAAAACCAGGTCAAGTGGTCTTAATACAAGTCATTAAAGAAGAGAGGGGTCAAAAAGGTGCGGCTCTCACAACATTTATATCTTTAGCAGGTAAATATATTGTTTTAATGCCTAACACTGCTAAAGGTGGTGGAATTTCCAGAAAAATTTTTAATTCATCTGATCGTCAAAAAATAAGAGGTATTCTTAATGAAATCGAAATACCAACAAGTATGGGAGTAATCGTAAGGACTGCAGGTGCAAATAAAACAAAAAACGAAATTGAAAAAGATTTTCAAAATACCTTAAAAACTTGGGAAGATATTAAAGACAAAGCTTTAGATTCTAACGCTCCTTCCCTAGTTTATGAGGAAGGAGATATTATAAAAAGGACACTTAGAGATATTTACGATAATGAAACAAAAAATATTTATATTGAAGGGAATGAAGCTTATCAAAAGGCAAAAAAATTTATGAAAGAATTAATGCCTAAAAATGTAAAAAATATAAAAAAATATCGAGGAAAAACACCTTTATTTCATGATGCTAAAATTGAAAAAGAATTAAATAATATTTTTGAACCAACTGTTAAACTTAAATCTGGCGGATATATTGTAATTAATCCAACTGAGGCCCTGGTTTCTATCGATATAAACTCTGGGCAATCAACGAAACAAACTAATATTGAAAAAACAGCCTTAAATACTAATTTAGAAGCTGCAGAAGCTATAGCACATCAAATTAAATTAAGAGATTTATCTGGTCTTATAGTAATTGATTTTATTGATATGATGAATTTTTATAATCGAAGAACTGTAGAGAAAAAAATGAGAGAAAGTATAAGAAAAGATCGTGCTCGTATTCAAATTGGTAGAATAAGTAATTTTGGATTATTAGAAATGACCAGACAAAGATTAAGAGAAGCTTCTATTAAATGGGAGACCCAATTGTCATTAAGCTCCTTTTCTCAAAAAATACTTAAAAAAATTCAGTTATTAGCATTCACTGAAAAAGTAAAAATTATAAAATGTTTTATTCCAGAAAAAGTAAAACTTTATATCGAAAAAAATTTACTTGAAGAGCTTAAATATTTTCAAAAAAAATATTCTTTAAAAATTGAAATACTAAACGATAATAAATTAATCTTACCAGAATACAAAATAGAATTATTAAATAAATCAAAAAAAATTCTTAATAAAATTGAGAATATTGATACAATTTATGAAAATAAAAAGAAATTATTTTACCAAAAAAGTGAAAAAAAAGAGAAGAAACTTTCTAAAAAAATAAAAAAAGATACTAAAAAAACAAAAGTTAAAACAAAATTGAGAACTTTATGGGTAAGAAGAAAAAAGAAAAACTAGATCAAACCCTTTTTTGGCGAACTTGGAGAGCCAAGAAGGTTTTTTTTCATTCTGCCAGCTAAATAAGAATTTCGACCTGACGTTACTGCATCCTTAAAAGCTTTTGCCATTAGTACAGGATTTTTAGCTTGAGCAATTGCGCTATTAATTAAAACTCCGTCACAACCTAATTCCATTGCAATCGTTGCGTCTGAGGCTGTGCCTATACCAGCATCTACTATCACTGGAACCTTTGATTGTTTTATTATTAAAGAAATATTAGTCTTGTTTTGTAAACCTAATCCAGAACCAATAGGAGACGCCAAAGGCATTATTGCTGAAGCACCATTATCTTCTAATTTTTTTGCCAATAATGGATCATCTGTACAATAGACCATTACCTTAAATCCTTCTTTGACTAAAATTTTTGTAGATTTTATAGTTTCAATCATATTAGGAAATAATGTTTTTTTATCACCCAGTACTTCTAGTTTAACTAATTTCCATCCACCCATTTCCCTAGCTAATCTTAAAGTTCTTAAAGCTTCTTCTGAACTAAAACATCCAGCTGTATTGGGTAAATACACAATTTTTTTTGGATTAACGTAGTCAGTTAAAATTGGTTTTTTTTTATCTAAAATATTTACTCTTCTAACAGCAACTGTAACCATATCAGCTCCAGAGGCCTTTATTGCTCTAGCAGTTTCTGAAAAGTTTTTATATTTTCCAGTGCCAACAATAAGTCTAGATTTTAATTTTTTATTCGCTACTTTAAAAGGATCTTTAATCAATTTAACCACCACCAATAAAATGTACTATTTCAAGTTTGTCATTATTTTTTAAATATTTCTTTTTATATTTAATTTTCTGAATAATGATTCCATTGTGTTCAATTGCAATTTTTTTATTAGTTAGTTTCAATTTTTTTAATAAATCAAATATTGAAAAATTGGATTTAACAGTTATTTTTTTTCCATTTAATTGTATTTTTGCCATAATTAAGTTATTCAGTGATAATAATAATTAATAATGAAAAAAATTATAATTCTTAATGGACCAAATCTCAACCTTTTAGGCGAAAGAGAGAAAAATCAATATGGAAACTTCACGCTTGAGGAGATAGAAATATCATGCAAAGAATTTGCTAAAAAAAATCAAATAGAACTTACTTTATTTCAATCAAATGTCGAGGGTGAATTGATAGAAAAAATTCAAAAATCTAGAAAGGATCAAGATGGAATGGTTATCAATGCCGGCGGTTATACTCATACTTCTGTTGCCATACACGATGCTTTAAAAATACTGAAAATTCCAATAATTGAATTGCATATAAGTAATATTTATAATAGAGAAGAATTCAGACATAAATCTTTGATCAGTAAAGTTGCTAAAGGAGTAATTTGCGGATTTGGGTCTGAAGGATACATCATGGCATTAGAAGCTATGAATAAATATTTAAAATGAAAATTGATAAAAAATTAATAAAAGAATTAGTAGATAATTTAAAAGAATTCGGTTTAACCGAATTAGAGTATCAGGAAGACACAACCAGAGTAAAAGTTTCAAAAGCTAGTAAAAATCTTGAACAATCAAAAACTAATACTGTAGTACCTCAAAATAAAGCAGTTTTAAACAATTCAGACACAAGTGAAGGGATAAGAGTCAAATCTCCGATTATTGGAACAGCTTATTTAGCTCCTGAACCAGGCGCTAAAAAATTTGTAAATATAGGCGACAAAATTAAAAAGGGACAAACAGTAATGATTGTTGAGGCAATGAAAACAATGAACCATGTTCCTTCAACAAGTGATGGCGAAGTAAAAAAAATTTTGGTAGAGGACGGTCAACCAGTTGAATTTGGTCAAACTTTAGTGCTTTTAAAATAATAATAAAATGTTCAAAAAAGTTTTGATAGCTAATAGAGGCGAGATAGCCGTAAGAGTTATTAGAGCTTGTAAGGAATGGGGTATACAAACAGTTGCCGTTCACTCAGACGTTGATTCTGACTCAATGCATGTGAGATTAGCTGATGAAAGTGTTTGTATTGGCTCTCATCAACCTCAAAATAGCTATTTGAATATTTCCTCGATTATGTCAGCTGTTGATTTAACTGGCGCAGAAGCAATTCATCCTGGTTATGGTTTTTTGTCAGAGAACGCAAAATTTTCAGAGGTTGTAAAAAAACATGGAATAAAATTTATAGGACCAAGCGCCGATATTATCTCAAAAATGGGAGATAAAATTGAAGCAAAAAGATTAGCAAAGAAATATGGTTTGCCTATAATTGAAGGCTCAGAAGGCGGTGTAAAATCTCTTTCTGAAGCTAAATCAATTTCTAAACAAATTGGTTATCCTATTTTAATCAAAGCCGCAGGTGGTGGAGGTGGAAAAGGAATGAAGATAGTTGAAGAAGAAAGTCAACTAGAAAAATTATTTTTAACAGCAAAAACAGAAGCAAAAAAATTTTTTGGAAATGACGAATTATATATCGAAAAATACTTTAAGAACCCAAGACATATAGAAGTTCAAGTAATGTCGGGAAAAAATAGAACTGTTCATTTAGGAGAAAGAGATTGCTCCGTTCAAAGAAGACATCAAAAACTTATAGAGGAAACTCCCAGCCCAGTTTTAACTGATCATCAAAGAAAAGATTTGCTTGATAAAACAGTTAAGATGGTAGAGCAGATTAATTACGAAGGGGCAGGCACAGTTGAATTTATATATGAAAATGGCAAATTTTATTTCTTAGAAATGAATACCAGAGTACAAGTCGAACATCCAGTTACAGAAGTTCAAACAGGCATAGATATTGTAAAAGAGCAGATTTGGATTGCCTTTACAGGTGATACTGCTTTAAAACAATCAGATATAAATCCGAGAGGCCATTCGATAGAGTGTAGAATTAATGCTGAAAATCCAGCATTAGATTTTCAACCAAGTCCTGGCACTATTAGTGTTTGTCATCAACCTTCAGGATTTAGAACTAGAGTTGACGGGTCAATTTTTCAAGGTTGTAAAATAACACCATATTATGACAGCTTAATTGCTAAAGTTATCTGTAAAGGGAGAAACAGGACTGAGGCTATACAAAGAACATTAAGATCATTAGATGAATTTGTGTTAGAGGGAATTACCACCACTATCGATCTTCATAAAAAAATTTTAACCCATAAAAAGTTTGTAAATTCTGAATTTGATACTAATTGGTTAAGCAAAGAAAAATTTTATTAAACATTATAGCAATTTACTAATTGCAAATCATAGATTGCGTGATCAAAGGGTGTTAATGATGGATCTGAGGAAAATGTCCATCCATTAAAAATAAAAACTTTCTCATTTTGATTTTTAGAAGTATCTTTGACCTGCATATATGCTACGCTGTCTGTATTATTATTATTCAGAACTTTTCCACATTTAAGTATCTTTATTTCAAGAGGCCCGAATTTTTTGATTTCATTAATATTTACTACGATTTCAGATGATTTAGCAGTAATCTTATCTAAACCAATTAATACTGCATGAGATGAATTTGATTTCAGATTAAATCTTTTTTTATTCTTTATTTCTTTATTTGTGTCAATAACCTCTTTTTTTTCATCTGACTCTTCAAAACTTGGTTTAATTTCTTCTATATTGAGTAAAGGACTTGTCGTAATTTTTTCATTTGCGAAAAGATTATTTTGAATTAAAAAATAAATTATAAAAATAAATAGAGATACTTTTTTACTTCCAAGTTTCATATTTTTTTTTAATGACACCTTTTTTTATTTTAATAGGTTTATACCTATCTTTTGTACCTGTCCTATTTTCCTGATGAGTCTTTTGCCAAGAATATTTTTTAAGATCTTTTTCTTCTGGAATATTATTGGTTGTATGATGCATCCATAAATACCACTCAGAAGTTATTTTGGAAGCCTCAACACTTTCGGAGTAAATTACCCATCTTTCATCTTTTTTGTTTTTATAATATTTGTTACCAAAATCATCTTTACCTACATATTTACCAGTAAACAAAGTCTTCAAAAAAGTTCCAAAAGTTTGCCTGTGCCACCAAGTAAAAATTACTTTCATATTTATTTTTGATTTTTTAAATCCACACAATTATCAAGTGTATAATATTACGATAGACACTTATAGTATTTTATATATATGTTCAATATACAGATTCCAATTAAATATGAAAAAATTTATAGTAGAAACATATTATACCTGTACCTTTAAAACAGTTCATTCTTTAAATAATTTAAATGAAAGTGAACTAGCAAAAATTGATAAAAGAACAGACGGCGACGTTGAAGTTATTGACGTAAAATTAAATAATAGAAAAACTAAGAAAATAGGCGAAAAAAGCAAATCTGAAACTACAACTCCAAAAATTGAAAAACCTATTTCGGAAAAAATTTCCAAACAAATTACCCAAGTAAATAAATTAGAAGGTCAAAATAATTTAAAAACTAAAAACAAAGCTCGATTTAAAATGCCGGACAGACGAAAAGGCTATATCCAAAAAGCTCAAATAGATGATCACAAAGTTTATCTTCATACTGGTGAATACGATGACGGAAAAATAGGTGAAATTTTTATTGATACAAATAAAGAAGGAGAACTTGTAAAGGCTATGATGAATAATTTTGCAATAGCCATATCTTTAGGTCTGCAATATGGAGTTCCTTTGGAAGAGTATGTAGATGCTTTTATTGATACTAAATTTGAGCCGTCAGGTAATGTTTTGGGAAATGACAGGATATTAAGCGCGTCTTCAATTTTAGATTATGTTTTTAGAGAATTAGCTATATCTTATTTGGGAAAAGAAGAGTTAGCTCATACGCCTTCGATAGCTAGTTCGAAAAGTACATTAAACGAAAAAACCGACGATAAATTTCTGAAAATTGTGAAAAATATAACATCGAAAGGTTTTGTCAGAAGCAACCTTGAAGAAAAATTGGTAGACCTTTCTGATGTTAGAATTAATTTAAAAACTAAAAATTAATTTTTTTTAATATCTATTTTAATATTTAGCTCTTTTAATTGATTGCTGTCTACCTCAGATGGTGCTTTCATCATTAGATCTTGCGCATTTTGATTCATTGGAAATAACGTTACTTCTCTAATATTTTTTTTGTCAGCTAACAACATTACTATTCTATCAATTCCGGGAGCTATACCTCCATGAGGTGGTGCTCCATAACTTAGTGCATTGATCATACCACTAAATTTTTCCTTTACATTTTTTTCACTATAACCAGCAATAGAAAATAATTTATACATTAATTCTGGTATGTGATTTCTAATTGCACCAGAAGATAGCTCAACTCCATTACAAACAATATCATACTGAAAAGCTTTCATTTCTAATGGCTTATTAAAATTTAAATTTTCCAGATCCCCTTGGGGCATTGAAAATGGATTATGACTAAAAATGATTTTTTTCTTTACCTCATCGTATTCAAACATTGGATAATCAACTATCCAGCAAAAAGCGAATTGATTTTTATTTATTAAATCTAAATCTTCAGCAATCTTATTTCTTGCATTTGAAAGGATCTCTTGGATTTCTCTAATTTTTCCACATGCTAAAAATAGGCTATCACCAACTTTAGCATCAGAAATTTTCATAATTTCTTTAAGAGAGTCTTCACTAAAAAACTTTCCAACTGGACCTTTCCCTGTGATAGATTTTTCTTTCTCAATTGTAAAATAAGCCAAACCAGAAGCTCCTTGATCTTTAGCCCATTTATCAATGTTATCAAAGAAACTTCTAGGTTTGTCTTTTGTATTTTTTGTTAAAATCGCTTTTACCGATGATCCAGATTTAACTAATTTTTTGAAAATATCAAATTTAACATCATCTCTTAAAAAAATTTCAGTTAAATCTTTTATTTCTAGGGGGTTTCTTAAATCAGGTTTGTCAGTGGCATATTTGGCCATAGACTCTTCGTAGGTAATTCTTTTAAATTTTTCATCCAATATTTTTTTAGAGGAAAATTTTTTAAATAAATTTACAAATAATTTTTCTACCACCTCGAATACGTCCTCCTGTTCTACAAACGACATTTCTAAGTCTAATTGATAAAACTCGCCAGGACTTCTATCAGCTCTAGCATCCTCATCTCTAAAACAAGGCGCAATTTGAAAATATTTATCAAATCCTGAAACCATTACCAATTGTTTGAATTGTTGAGGTGCTTGAGGAAGAGCATAAAATTTTCCAGGATTTAATCTGCTTGGTACTAAAAAATCTCTTGCACCTTCAGGACTAGAAGAAGTTAATATAGGTGTTTGATATTCTAAAAAACCTAATCTTAACATTTCGTCTCTAATAAATGATATAACTTTAGATCTTAAAATTATATTTTTATGCATATCCTCTCTTCGCAAATCTAAAAATCTGTATTTTAATCTTATATCTTCAGGATAATCTTGTTCTCCAAAAACAGGTAAAGGCAATTCTTTAGCTAATGACAATATATCAGCTGTTTCGATTGAAACTTCAATTTTTCCAGTTTTCAACTCTAGATTTTCTGTTCCATTTTCTCTTTTAACTACAGTACCAGTAATTTTGATAACTGATTCAGATCTTGCACTTTCTAGAATTGGAAAATATTTGCTATTGTTTTCAATAACGCACTGTGTAATTCCGTAATGATCTCTTAGATCTAAAAATAGTAAATTACCATGATCTCTCTTTCTATGTAGCCAACCTGATAATATTACTTTTTTTTTTACGTCTTTTTCAGTTAATGCTGAACA
>CACJKF010000006.1 GCA_902593905.1 uncultured Pelagibacteraceae bacterium
TAAATTATTTGAGATATTTATTGAACATCCATGAAAAGCAACCCATCTTGATATTCTAATACCGATAGCAGCAATTTTCTTGCTATTAACCCAAATACCAATATTTTTTTTATCACTTTTTGCTTTAATTTTGTAGGCCTCTAAAAATTTTATTATGCTATTTTCAATAACATTTATAAACTTTCTTATATCTTTTTTTCTATCATTTAGATTAATAACAAAGTAAACAATTTTTTGGCCAGGGTTATGAAGAGTGATTTTGCCTCCTCTATTAGATTGAATTATTTTTATTTTTTTATCTAAAATTTCGTTTTTATTAAAATTTACACCAGCAGTATATGTAGTTGGGTGCTCCAAGATCCACAATAATTCTCTTTTTTTACCATTTTTTACTTTCTCTACTCTTTTATTAAGAAAAAGCATTGCCTTTTTGTAGGATATACGTTTTTTGCTGATTTTAATTTCTATACTCATTTAAATTGAATTTTATCATTTTATAGACTAATAGTCTCAAAAAAACTTTAAGAGGTATTTATGGCTTTGCCAAAACCAGCAGAAACAAAAAAAGTCAACTTAGATTTTAATAAGGAATTTATTAACACTTTTACTCAAAATATTGAGAAAGGTAACGTCGAATTTATTAATCAAACGTTAAAAGATCTGCATGAAGCTGATGTAGCTAATCTTATTGAGAACCTTAATCCTGACACCAGAACAAAACTTATTGAGATAGAGTCCTTTAATATTGATCCAGAGATATTTATTGAATTAAATGAGTCAATTCAAAGTGAAGTTTTGCAATTACTTTCTATAGACTCATTAATAAAAATAATAAAGCGTTTAGAATCTGACAATGCAATAAAAATTCTTGAAAATTTATCCAAGGAAATAAAAGAAAAAGTTTTAGAAAAACTTCCACCAAAAGACAAGTTTCTTTTACAAGAGGGGCTTAGTTACCCAGAAGATTCTGCTGCAAGAATAATGCAAAGAGAATTTACTGCAGTTCCGAGCAATTGGACAGTAGGCCAAACTATAGATTATTTAAGAGAAAACAAAGATTTACCTGAAGAATTCTTAGAGATATTTATTGTAGATAATGACTTTAAACCAATTGGGACTGTTCCTTCTTCAAGAGTGTTAAGAACATCTAGAGAATTAAAAATGAACTCTATAATGAGAGAAATGCCAGTTTTAATTTCAGTCAATATGGATAAAGAAGAAGTTGGTCTTACTTTTGAAAATTATAACTTGGTCTCTGCAGGGGTAGTAAACAAAGAAAACAAATTAGTTGGCATGATCACAGCTGATGATGTGGTAACTGTTGTTCAAGAAGAAGCAGAAGAAGACGCTCTACGTTTAGCAGGTGTTGGTGATGAAGAAATTACCGATAGCGTTATGTTAAAAACAAAAAGAAGATTTAATTGGTTATTATTAAATCTATTTACAGCTTTATTAGCTACTTGGGTTATAAGTTTCTTTGGAGCCTCAATTGAACAAATGGTAGCTCTAGCATTTCTTATGCCGATAGTTGCTTCAATGGGGGGAAACGCTGGGATGCAAACTTTAGCAGTTACTATTCGAGCAATAGCTACCAAAGAATTATCAAAAAGTAATTTTAATAGAGTAGTTGGTAAAGAGTTTTTAATAGGTATTTTAAATGGGATAATTTTCGCAATAATAACTGCTATAATAGTTCAATTATGGTTTAAAGAATTAAATCTTTCTCTATTGATTGGTATTTCAATGGTCTTAAATATGATTGTTGCCGGCCTGTTTGGTATTTTAGTCCCAGTATCATTAAAAAAACTAAATATAGATCCTGCTTTAGCTTCTAGTGTTTTTGTTACAACTATTACAGATGTTATTGGATTTCTTTCTTTCCTAGGTTTAGGATCTTTTTATTTTTTAAATTAGATATTATCAATTAATCTAACGTTTTTAATATAGTAGGCAATGAATAGATTGAATTTTTTGCTTTGTCTTTTAATTTTTTTAAAATTTTTAGTATTATAATTTTCTAAATAATCTATTTTACTGACACCTAAATCTTTCAAGTCTTTTTTTATTTTATTTAGATTAAATAAGCTATAATTTTTTTTAATCTTTTTCTTTAAATTATGTAAATAATAATAAATGTTAGAAGCAATCTTCATTTGACTCTCATCAAGATTTGAATTTCTTGTTGAGAGAGCTACGCCATTATTTTCTCTTATAGTTTTGCATTCAATAATCTTAGATTTAATCTTTCTTTTTTCGATATGTTTTTTTATTAGATATAATTGCTGATAATCTTTTTTCCCTAAAAAAATGTATTTAGGTTTAATTATTTCTAAAAATCTATTTACTACATTTAAAACACCTTCAAAATGACCTGTTCTGAATCTACCGCATAATTTTTTTGAAAATTTATCTAAGTAAACTTTTTCCTTTGGCTTAAATCCATATATGTCTTTAAACGTTGGAATATATAAATAATTAATTTTTAACTTTTTAAGCTTTTTTAAGTCTGTTTTTGTACTTCTTGGATAAGATCTAAAATCGCTTTTTTTATTGAATTGAGTAGGATTTATGAAAATTGAGACTAAAGTTTTAAACTGAAATTTCTTAGATTTTTTGATCAATGAAATATGCCCTTTATGTAATCCGCCCATCGTAGGCACAAATGATATCCCTTTAGTTTTTAAGATCTCTCTCTGAAGTGTATGTTTATCTTTAAATATTTTCATTTCTACAAAGCAATGATAATAACTATTATAAGAATCATATGATAAAACAAGCCATTATTCCATTAGCAGGATTAGGGACTAGAATGCTTCCTTTGACAAGTGTGATGCCTAAAGAATTGATGCCAATCAATGGTAAACCAAATTTACAATATATATTAGACGAGTGTATTGATGCAGGTGTAAAGGAATTTATCTTTATAATCTCAAAAAAAAAATTATCAATAAAAAAATATTTTTTCAATGATAATTTCTATAGAAAAATATTAAAAAAGAAAAAAGATAAAAGACTTCTAGAAGAGTATAAAAAAATCAAAAGATATCAAAAAATGATTAAATTTGTTTATCAAAATAAACCTCGAGGAACAGGAGATGCAGTTTTGAAATGTAAAAAATTTATAAAAAATAAATATTTTTTAATGTTATTACCTGATGACTTAATAATAAGAAAAAATTGTTCTAAAGAAATGATACAATTACATAAAAAAACTAATGGATCTATAATTGCCACAAAAAGAGTGGAAAGAAAAACAGTTTCAAGATGGGGAATTTTATCAATCAAAAATAAAAAAAAAAATTACTTTCAAATTAAAGATGTAGTAGAGAAACCTAGCATCAAAAAAGCCCCATCAAACTTCGCAATTATTGGAAGATATATATTAACGACAAAAATTTTTAATGAAATTAAAAAATTAAAACCTGGTCAAGGTGGAGAGATACATATTACTGACGCAATTAAAAGGTTAATTAAAAAAGAAAATAAATTTTATGGAAATATTTTTACAGGGAAATATTTAGATTGTGGTACTTTAAGTGGATATATTAATTCAGGTATTCAAATATTTAAGGGAAAATAAATGAAACTATGTATGATAGGTACTGGTTACGTTGGATTAGTAAGTGGCGTTTGCTTTGCAGACATAGGTAATCAAGTTGTATGCGTTGATAAAGATAAAACTAAAATAGATAAACTTAATTTTGGTATCTCCCCAATCTATGAACCAGGGTTAGATGAATTAATAAAAAAAAATTTTTTAGCCAAACGTCTTTCGTTTACTACAAATATGAATAAAGCTATTAGTACATCAGACATAATTTTTATATGCGTGGGAACACCTACAAGAAAAGGATCAATCAAAGTTGATTTATCTTTTGTTAACAAATGTACAAAAGAAATATTTAAATATTCAAAAAGAAAAAAAATTATTGTAACCAAGTCTACTGTTCCAGTAGGAACAGGCGATGAAATTGAAAAAATTTTAAAAAAAAAGAAAAAACTTTTTACAGTAATCTCTAACCCTGAATTCTTACGAGAAGGAGAAGCAATTCGTGATTTTAGATATCCTGATAGAATCGTAATAGGTTCCAACGAAAAAAAAGCCTTTAACACTATGAGAAAACTTTATGCACCATTAATTAATAAGGGTTCAAAATTTTTTACTACTTCAAGAAGAGGAGCTGAGTTAATAAAGTATGCATCAAACGCTTTTCTTGCAACCAAAATTACTTTTATAAATGAACTTGCTAATTTGTGTGAAAAAACTGGAGTAAATATAGAGGATATCTCTTTAGGTATGGGTTCTGATAGCAGAATAGGTGGTAGATTTTTACGAGCTGGCCCAGCTTACGGAGGCTCATGTTTTCCTAAAGATACTAAAGGACTTGTATCAGCAGCAGATAAATTCAAAATAAACTTGTCTGTTGTTAAATCAGTTATTAAATCAAATCAAGAAAGATTAAATCTACTAACTCAAAGAATTCACAAAATTTTAGGTTCAAATATAAGAAATAAAAAAATTTCTTTTTTAGGCGTTACATTTAAACCAAACACTGACGATATGAGAGATTCTTCTAGTCTTAAAATGATTCCTTATCTTTGTAAAAAAGGTGCGAAAGTTAGATATTACGACCCTTCTGGAGAAAAGAATGAGTTTAAAAAGATTAAAAACTGTAATTACAGAAACAATATAAAATCTAGTTGTAATGGTGCAGATTTAATAGTTCTACTCACCGAATGGGATGAATTTAAATCAATAGATTTCAAAAAGGTTGTTAAAAATAGTAAATTTAAAGTGTTCGATTTAAGAAACCTTTATTCTACTGAAGAAATGAAAAAAAATAAGATTAAATATTACTCTGTTGGTAGACCTGACGCTAATTAAGTTCAAATATAGCGTCAACTTCAACAGCAACTCCTAAAGGTAAACTATTTACACTAACCGCAGCTCTTGCATGTTCACCTTTTTTTTCAAAAATTTTAGCTATTATATCTGAAGCACCATTTATGATTTTAGGCTGATCTTTAAAATCATCTGTTGAGTTGACGTAACCAGTTAGTTTAACACAAGTTTTAATTTTATTAAGATCTCCATCACAAGCTTTTTTAACGTGGGCGATTATACTCAATCCACATCTTTCAGCGGCCATATAACCCTGTTCTAAATTTAAGTCTTTACCTATTTTACCAGTAATAAGTTTTGCATTTTTATCTATTGATACTTGCCCAGATATAAATAGTAATTTTCCAACAATTTTAGTGGCAACGTATGCCCCAACAGGTCCTTTTGGATCAGGTAAAGTAATATTTAATTTTTTAAGATTATCATCGATAATACTCATTTTTATTTACCCAATTTTTTCTTCACCCAGTCAGTAAGTTTTGAGTCTGTGTTAAGTTTTTTTGATCCTTTCTTACTTAGATCAATACTTTTATCTTTTACACATTTAGACCATTCAATTGGTTTATCAATTAAATCTTTGCACTTTTTTTCATCAGAAAACAAATTTGTTATGACAAAAATGTTAAAAAAGATTATTAAGATTATGTATTTCATTTTTTTCGTCCTTTCTTTTTAGTTTTATCGTATTCTTTTCTTTTTTCAATTAATATAAGTGCCTCTTCCATAGTAAGATCATTTGGATCTTTTTCTTCTGGAATAGTTGCATTAAGAGATTTATATTTTATGTATGGTCCATATTGACCTTTCATGATTCTTACTGGTTTTTTATCCTCTGGATGTTCACCAAGATCTTTTATTAATGAAGAAGAAATTCTTCCCGGCTTAGCTTCAGCAATTAATGTTATTGCCCGATTGATTCCGATAGAAAACAGATCTTCAATATTTTCAAGTCGTGCAGATTTATTTTCACATTTAAGGTAAGGACCAAATCTTCCAGAATTTAATGTTATGTCCTGACCATTATCAGGGTGTTGTCCTAATACTTTAGGAAGAGAGCATAAATACTTTGCTTTATCTAAATCAATACTGTCAACGTCTATACCTTTTGGAATTGACACATTTTGAAGATGTTCATTCTCATTTTTTTTCTTTCTACCTCTTTTCTTTTTTTTTTCTAATTCATCTTTTTCTTTTTCATATTGTAAGTAGGGGCCGAATCTACCATTCTTTAAATAAATATCTTTACCCTTTTCATTTTGACCCAGTAATTTAGGCTCTGCTAAGTTATATTGAGCTGCAGCTTTAGCTTTAGATAAAGGTCTAGTAAATTTGCACTCTGGATAATTTGAACATCCTATAAAAGCACCTCCTCTAAAACTATTCTTTAGACTTAGTTCTCCATTGGAACATAATTTACATTTTCGATCAATCGCGTCTTTATCATCTCTTTCAAAAATTAAAGCCCCTAAACTCTCATTTAACAAGTCTAATACTTCTCTAGTTCTCTTTTCTTTAACTTTTCCAACATTTTCATAAAAATCTTTCCAAAAATTATCTAAAACTTGAACCCATTCAATTTTACCACTAGTGATTTCATCTAGCTGATTTTCTAGGTCTGCAGTAAAATTATAATCTACGTACTTAGTGAATAATTTCTCTAAAAAAGCTGAAATTAGCTTGCCTCTATCAGTTGGATTAAACCTTTTATTAATCAATTCTACATAATTTCTAGTTGATAATACCGAAATAATACTAGCGTAAGTGGAGGGTCTACCGATGCCTAACTCCTCCATCTTTTTTACTAAACTAGCTTCAGAGTAACGTGGCGGTGGATCTGTAAAGTGCTGCTCATCATGTAACTTAAGTATGCTAATTTCTTCACCAACTTTGACTTCAGGCAAAATATTCTTTGCATCTTCGTCAGTTTCTTGAACTTGATAAACTTTAAGAAATCCATCAAATTTTACTACTGAGCCGCTAGCTCTAAAGTTAATTTTATTATCAATTGACGAAATAATTATCGTATTTCTATCAAATTCTGCTGGTGTCATTTGAGATGACAAGGCTCTACTCCAAATTAATTCATAGAGTTTAAATTGATCTGCATTTACATATTTTTTGATGTCAGAGGGTTTTCTACTTATATTAGTTGGTCTAATTGCTTCATGAGCTTCTTGAGCGTTCTTTGCTTTTTTTCCAGTATAACTATTCGGTGCCTCTGGCAAATATCTATCACCATAATCATCAGTAATGAATTTCCTAAAATCTTCAATTGCTTCTTTTGAAATATTAGTTCCATCAGTTCTCATATAAGTAATTAATCCGGTAGTTTCACCCTCGATATCTACTCCTTGATACAGTCGTTGTGCAATTTGCATTGTTCTGGAAGCTCCAAAACCAAATCGTCCTGAAGCAGTTTGCTGTAAGGTAGATGTGGTGAAAGGGGCTAGGGGATTACGTCTGAATACTTTTGTGTTTACATCTGTAATTTTAAATTTTGTTTTATTGATTACATCAACTGCTTTTTGTATTTCTTCTTTATTTTTGAAAGAAAATTTTTCTATTTTTTCACCATTAAATAAACTTAATTTTGAAAAAATATTTTTATTATTTTTATTTGTAAAGTCTGATGTAAGAGTCCAATATTCATCTGGCTTAAATAATTCTATTTCCTTTTCTCTTTCTGTAATAAGCTTTAAGGCCACAGATTGAACTCTTCCTGCTGATTTTGATCCAGGTAATTTTGTCCAAAGAATTGGTGAGATATTAAATCCGACAAGATAATCTAACGCTCGTCTAGCTAAGTAAGCTTCGACTAAAGGCAAATGGATTTGTCTTGGATTTCTTATAGCATCGAGTATTGCTTTTTTAGTAATTTCATTAAAGACAACTCTTTCTAAATTTTTATCTTTGAGAAGTTTCTTTTTTTCCAGAACTTCTTTAACGTGCCAAGCTATAGCCTCGCCTTCACGATCTGGATCCGTTGCTAAAATAATTTTATCTGAGTCTTCAGCAGCATTTGTAATTTCTTTTAAATATTTTTTGGAAAAAGAATCAATTTCCCATTCCATTTGAAATTTATTTTCTGGATCGACAGATCCATTTTTTGAAGGCAAATCTCTTATATGACCATAACTTGCTAAAACTAAATAATCTTTTCCTAAATATTTATTTATTGTTTTTGCTTTAGCTGGACTTTCAACAATTACTAAGTTCATTAATTGTTTATTTTCAAAATTAAACGAGTTTGTCAAATTTATTATTGAAAAACTAGAAAAGACAGCACTTATAACTTAATTTTATTTTCTGTAGAACTTTTAAGTCTTAAAATATTTTCTTTATGAGTAAAAAGAATCATCACAAAAAAAATAAAAAGTATTAGGATATTGTTATTTATTTCGTAAAAATATGCATAGAGAAAAACTATTAACGAAGAAATCATTGAAGATAATGATGCAAATCTAAATAATAACGATAAAGTAATCCACGCTATGATAAAAATTAAAAAAAATTTATTAGATAAAGCTAAAATTACTCCAAGGTAAGTTGCCACACCTTTTCCTCCTTTAAATTTTAACCAAACAGGAAAAATATGTCCGATGAAACAAATTAATGCAGATAGAGAGGTTAAGTCTTCAAAATAAAATATTGTTATATAAACTGAAATATATCCTTTAAATAAATCAAGAGCTAACGTAGTTATTGCGAGAAATTTATTTCCGGTTCTAAGCACATTTGTAGTTCCGATATTGCCAGAGCCAACAGTTCTAATATCTTTTTTTAGAAATATCCTAGTTAAGAGTAATCCAAATGGTATTGATCCCAAAAGGTATGAGTAAACTGCTACAATAATTAAATCTATGTCCATTAGTTCGAATATACTACTTCGCCTTGAAGCAAAGTCATTTTCACTTTACCTTGTAATTTTCTATTTTCAATCGCAGTATTTTTTGATTTTGATTTAAGTTCTTCAGCTTTCACTACCCATGGTTTTTCCAGATCAAATATGCAAATATCTGCGTCCGATCCTTCTTTAAGGGATCCTTTATCTATTTTTAGTATCTTAGCTGGATTAATCGTTAAGCACTTAATTATTTTTTCCAAAGGCAATGACTCATTATGGTAAAGCTCTAAAGATAAAGATAGCAATGTCTCTATACCGATAGAACCTGTCGCTGCTTGTGCAAACGGAAGTCTTTTACTTTCTTCATCTTCAGGAATGTGATCTGATACAATTACATTGATGAGATCATTTTTTATTCCTTCTATTAATGAAAGTCTATCTTCCTCGCTTCTAAGAGGAGGAGATAATTTCAAAAAAGTTCTAAATTCTCCGATGTCATTTTGATTTAACGATAAATTGTTAATAGAAACCCCTGTGCTGAATTTTATTCCATTAGATTTATTTTTTTTAATAACATTAAGAGAATTTTTTGAGGAAATTTGATTAATATGATACCTGCAAGGAAATTCACTTAACAAAGATAAATCCCTTTCAATAATAATCTTTTCAGCAATATCTGAGACACCTTGTAAACCTAATCTTGTTGCCACTTCGCCCTGATTAATGCATGAATTTTTAGCTAATTCATAATCCTCGGCATGTTGCATAATCAGAACATCAATGTCTGAAGCATAGTTCATTATTCTAGACATCAATTCAGAATTTTGGATAGTTTTATTAACATCACTAAACCCAATAATTCCTCTTGCTTTTAACAAACCAAATTCAGTCATCTGATTACCCTCCATCTGTCTAGTAATCGAAGCACATGGAAAAAGATTTACCTTAGCTTTATCTCTACCCCTTCTAATTATAAAGTCCACCATAGATACGTTGTCTATAACTGGCTTAGTATTTGGCATAGTTACAATTGAAGTTACTCCACCTGCCAAAGCTGCTTGGCTTAATGTTCTAAAATTTTCTTTATATTCAAACCCAGGCTCTCCAACAAAAGCTTTCATATCAACTAATCCAGGAATAGCTACTAGGCCTTTCAAATCAATTTTTTCTGCTGATTTAGATGTACCTAATTTTTTTCCAATGGATTTTATTTTTCCTTTTTCATCGATAACTATATTTCCTATTTCATCCATCTTTTGAGATGGGTCGATAATTCTCACATTTGTCAAAATTTTTTCTCTCATTTATTTACAGTACAATTTTAAACATGCCATCCTAACAGCTACACCTAATTCAACTTGTTCTTTCACGAGACTAACATTTATGTCATCTGCTAATTTAGTATCAATCTCAACACCTCTGTTCATTGGACCAGGGTGCATTAGTAAAGCATCTTTTTTTGCAAACTTTAGTTTTTCTGGCGTTAGTCCAAAAAATTCGTAATATTCTCTCTTTGATGGTAGAAAAGATCCCTGCATTCTTTCATTTTGCAATCTTAACATCATAACAATATCACACCCATCTAATCCTTTTTTCATATCGGTAAATGATTTAACACCTAAGTTATCTATCCCTTCCGGCATTAAAGTTTTTGGTGCAATGACATTTACTTCTGCACCCAACATATTCATTAAATAAATGTTAGACCTAGCAACTCTTGAATGAAGAATGTCTCCGCATATTGCAATTTTTAATCCCTCAATGTTACCTTTTCTATTAATAATTGTTAAAGCATCAAGTAAGGCTTGTGTAGGGTGTTCTCTTCTTCCGTCACCTGCATTGATGACCGTACAATTAACTTTTTGTGAAAGAAGATTTGGTGCACCCGAGTCTTGATGTCTTATAACAATAATGTCAGGATGCATGGCATTTAATGTCATGGCAGTGTCAATTAATGTTTCACCTTTTTTTAATGCAGAGTTACCCATATTCATCGTCATTACGTCCGCTCCTAGTCTTTTTCCAGCTAAATCAAATGAACTCTGTGTCCTTGTAGAAGGTTCAAAAAATAAGTTAATTTGAGTTTTTCCCCTAAGGACATCTAGTTTTTTAGAACTTCCTCTGTTTAATTTTATGAAGGATTTTGCTTCGTTTAAAATCTCTTTTGCCGCGAGAACTGATAAATTTTGAATACCTAATAGATGTTTGGGAGTGTTTTTAATAGCTGTAACTTTTTTTTCAGTTGCCATTAAAATCAACTCTATAGGCCTTTTACTATATTATATCAAGTATTTTTTTTATGATAATAATCTAGAATCCCTTGAAGTATAAATTGAGCAGAATTCTCGTCTAATTTCTTCACTTTTTTTGATGAATTAATTGCTAAATCATTAGATAGATTAAAGGCTCCCTGGCTAGATAGTCTCTCATCCCATAAAGTGATATTTTCTGTAATATCTTTTGAAAGATTTTTAGCTAGATCTTTGGCTGACTGTGAAGAAGGCCCTTCCGTTCCATCCATATTAATTGGATTACCTATGACTATTCCGTCTATGTCATATTCTTCGACAATTTTCTTAATTTGATCAACTAGGTCTCTATAATTTTCTTTAATAATCGTGGTGTACGGCGTAGCTACAATTTTATTTTCATCTGATAGAGCTATTCCTATTCTTTTGCCGCCAGGATCAATACCTATTAATCTTGATTTTTTCTTGGTTTTTTTAATAAATACGTCAATATCGAGCATGAAATTTACCTAATTTGTGATAAAACACATTTAAATTAACTTATTGTACAAATGTCCTTAGATAAAGAGAAAATTAAACATGTAGCAAAATTAGCTCGAATTTCAGTTGATGAAGCTAAAGTAGATAGCTTAACCAAAGATTTAAACTCAATTTTCAAGTTTATTGAACAATTAAATGAACTGAATACTGATAAAGTTGAACCATTAACATCGATTTTAAACCAGTCTTTGAGATCAAGGAAAGACGAAATCAGTGATGGCAAGATAAGAGAAAAAATTCTTAAAAATTCTCCAAAAAAAAATGAGGAGTTTTTTGTAGTTCCAAAGGTGGTTGAGTAATGAGCAATATAACTAATCAAAGTTTAAGTGAAATTTTGGAAAGTATAAAGTCTAAGAAGATATCCTCATTAGAACTTACACAAGCATATATAAAGAACATTGAAAATGCAAAAAAATTAAATGCTTTTGTAACTACAACATTTGATCAAGCATTAGAAAATGCAAAAAAATTTGATAACAAACCAAATAATGAACAACTTCTTAGCGGGGTACCTTTAGCTGTAAAAGATTTATTTTGTACTGAAAATGTTAAAACTACGGCTGGAAGTAATATTTTAAATAATTTTGTTCCTTCATATGAGTCTACTGTAACAAAAAATTTATGGAACAATGGAGCTTTTTTACTTGGAAAATTAAATTGTGATGAATTTGCTATGGGTTCTTCGAATGAAACAAGTTTTTTTGGAAACGTTATTAATCCTATCGGAGATCATCTAGTTCCAGGTGGTTCTTCAGGGGGATCTTCTTCAGCTTTGGCGGCTGATCTTACTCCTGCAACAATTGGAACAGATACAGGTGGGTCAATTAGGCAGCCTGCATCATTTACTGGCACTGTAGGTCTCAAGCCAACTTACGGTCTTTGTTCGAGGTGGGGTATAGTTGCTTTTGCTTCTTCATTAGACCAAGCAGGACCAATGACTAAAACAGTAAATGATTGCTCAATTATGCTTGAGGCAATGTCTGGTTTTGATGAAAAAGACTCAACCTCAATTAATAAAAAAAAAGAAACATACTCAAAAAATTTAAAAGATAATATCAAAGGATTGAAAATTGGTATCCCTAAAGAGTATCGAGTAGATAATATGCCAAAGGAAATTGATGAACTTTGGGAAAAGGGAAAAAAAATATTAAAAGATTTAGGCGCACAGTTAATTGATATTTCATTACCCCACACAAAGTATGCTTTGCCTACTTACTATATTGTTGCACCTGCGGAAGCTTCATCAAATTTAGCAAGATATGATGGCGTAAGATATGGCTACAGATCACAAAAAGGAAAAGATTTAATTGAAATGTATGAAAACACTAGATCAGAAGGATTTGGTGATGAAGTAAAGAGAAGAATATTAATAGGCACTTATGTTTTATCGTCTGGTTATTACGATGCCTATTATTTAAAAGCCCAAAAAGTAAGACAATTAATAAAAAAAGATTTTGATGATAGTTTTACTAAAGTTGATGCTATTTTAACACCTTCAACACCAAGCTCAGCATTTAAGATAGGAGAAAAAACTAATGATCCTGTATCAATGTATTTAAATGACATTTTTACGGTACCAGTAAATTTAGCTGGATTACCAGCCTTATCTCTTCCTGCTGGATTAGATAAACAGGGCTACCCACTTGGTTTACAATTGATAGGTAAAGCCTTAGATGAACAAAAAATTCTCAATATTGGTTACGCATTCGAAAAGAATTGTGGTTATAAAAATGAAATTAAAAAGTGGTGGTCATGAGCAAAGAAAAATTTGATTATTTTATAAATGGTGAGAAAGGAAAGTATGAAGTAGTTATAGGTTTAGAAGTTCATGCTCAAGTCCTTTCTAATTCTAAACTTTTTTCAGGTTCCTCAACTAAATTTGGGGCTGATCCTAACAAACAAGTAAGTTTAATTGACTCTGCTTTTCCCGGAATGCTACCAGTTATCAACGAGGAGTGCGTGAAACAAGCTGTAAGAACAGGCTTAGGTTTAAATGCAAAAATAAATAATTATTCAGTATTCGATAGAAAAAATTATTTTTATGCAGATCTCC
This sequence comes from uncultured Pelagibacteraceae bacterium, assembly GCA_902593905.1. Classification (GTDB taxonomy): domain Bacteria; phylum Pseudomonadota; class Alphaproteobacteria; order Pelagibacterales; family Pelagibacteraceae; genus Pelagilacustribacter. Next base: position 13,590 of record CACJKF010000006.1, read on the forward strand.
CACAGGGCTACCAGATTTCCCAATATAAAAATCCTATTGTTGGTGAAGGAAAAGTTTTACTAGATATGCCTTATGGTTCAAAAGAAATTGGCATTGAAAGGCTTCATTTAGAACAGGACGCAGGTAAAAGTATCCATGATATGGATCCTTCAAGCACCTATGTTGATTTAAATCGTTCTGGAATAGCCTTAATGGAAATCGTTAGCAAACCCCATCTTCGTTCGCCCGATGAAGTAAATGCTTACATAAAAAAATTAAGAACCATTATGAGATATTTGGGCACATGTGATGGCAATATGCAAGAAGGTTCATTAAGAGCAGATGTAAATGTATCAGTAAGAAAAGTAGGCGATAAAAATTTCGGCACAAGATGTGAAATTAAAAATGTAAATTCAATTAAATTTATGCAAATGGCGATTGAATATGAGGCTAATCGACAGGTAGAATTACTAGAAGATGGAAAAGAGATAGATCAAGAAACAAGATTATTTGATACAAAAAAAAATGAAACAAGATCAATGAGATCAAAAGAAGATGCTCACGATTATAGATACTTTCCTGATCCAGATCTTTTACCATTAAAACTTGAACAAAAATTAATTGATGATTTAAAAAAATCTTTGCCTGAATTGCCAGATAATAAGAAGGAGAGATTTATTCAAGAATATGGGCTTAACCCATATGAAGCAAACGTATTGGTTTCCGAAAAAGAAATCTCTGATTATTATGAGGAAGTTGCAAAATTATCTGACAAAAAACTAGCAGCTACATGGATGATGGGTGATTTATTTGCAATGCTCAACGACAAAGGACTTAATATTTCTAACTCACCAATTTCTGCTAAAAATTTTGCTGAGTTAGTACAATCAATTAAATCTGGAGAGATTTCAGGAAGAATAGCAAAAGAAGTTTTCGAAATTATGGTTGAAAGCGGTGATAACCCAAAAAAAATCATAGAGTCAAAAGGGATGAAACAACAAAGCGATCCTAAAGAATTAGAAAAAATGATTAATGAAATACTATCAAAAAATAAAGATAAAGTTGATCAATATAAAGCTGGAAAAGAAAAATTGTTTGGTTTTTTTGTTGGACAGGTTATGAAATTATCTGGCGGGAAAGCAAACCCCCAATTGACAAATGAAATTCTAAAAAAGCTTTTAAAAGGCTAATTATGCCTAAAAAATTAGATTTAACTGAAAATCTTGAAAAATACATTATTGATCATTCAGAATCTTTGACTGATGTACAGAAAGAAATAATTCAATATAATATAAGTCTTGGTGATCAACAGAGATTGCAAATTTCAGTTTCTCAAGCACAATTTCTACAAACATTAATTAAAATCTCTAATATTAAAAAGATTTTAGAAATAGGAAGTTTCACAGGTTTTAGCGCTTTATCAATGGCCTTAGCCCTTCCATCTGATGGTCTTCTAATTAGCTTAGATAAAAGTCCTGAATTCAGTATTAAAGCACAATCATTTTATAAAAAAGCAAATGAAAAAAAAATAAAGCAAATTGTAAAACCTGCTACTGAAAGCCTTAATGAATTGAAAGATTCAAGTCAAAGATTTGATTTAATTTTTATTGATGCTGATAAGGAAAATTACCTTAAATACTATGAAGCATCTATGGATCTTATTAATAAAAATGGACTTATTGTTATAGATAATGTTTTATGGCACGGAGAAGTAATAGATGATACGAAAAACGATAAATTTACAAATATTATAAGGGAATTTAATACACATATTAAGAAAGATAGCAGAGTTGCAAAAAATATTATTCCAATAGGTGATGGACTTACAATTTGTATTAAAAAATAATGTATACAGTTTTTGGTTTTTATAAATTTAAAAAGATTAAATTTTTGAAAAAATATAAATCTTTATTTCAAAAAGAAATTTTAAAAAAAAATGTGAGGGGCACAATAATTTTATCGGCAGAGGGTATAAATGGAACAATTGCAGGCAAAAAAGATGATATAAGGAAAATAATTAAGATTATAAAAAGACAGTTTCGTTTGAAAGATTTTGATAGTAAGAATATTTCTAAGAGTCTTTTTCAACCATTCCACAAAGGTAAAATAAAAATCAAAAGTGAAGTTGTTCCATTGGGTTTAAAAATAAACACAAAGAATAAAAAGCTTAATAGATATGTTTCTGGAAAGTCATGGAATAAACTTATTTCAAATAAAGAAACTTTAGTTATAGATGCTAGAAAACCATTTGAATATGATGTGGGTACCTTTAAAAATTCTATAAATCCAAATATTCAAAATTTTAGAGATTTTCCAAAATATCTAAAAAAACTCGATAAAACCAAACCTGTAGCAATGTTCTGCACTGGAGGAATAAGGTGTGAAAAGGCTTCCATATTTTTAAAAAGAAAAGGTTTTAAAAATGTTTTTCAATTAAAAGGTGGAATACTTAATTATTTGAAAAAAACTGAAATGAAAGACAGTTTATGGAAAGGAGAATGTTTTGTTTTTGATAATAGAGTATCTCTTAAACACAAATTAAAACAAGGAACTTACTCTGTATGCAGTGGATGTCGAATGACTTTTTCAACAAATGATAAAAAATCTTACAAATTTGAGGAGGGGGTCTCGTGCCCAAGGTGTTATGACACACTCTCAAATTCACAAAAAACAAGATTTCGTATGAGGCAAAATCAAATTAATCTTGCTAAAAAAGATGGAAGAAAGCATAAATTTCAAAAGGAATATTAATTATGGATTTGACTAAAGGTTCAATATGGCAACTCTTAAGAAAAGTGACCATACCTGCAAGCACTGGATCCCTATTTCAAACTTTTTATAATCTAGTCGATACTTATTTTGCAGGTAGAATTTCACCAGAAGCGTTAGCAGCTATTGCGAAATCATGGCCAATATACTTCATAGCAATAGCTGTTGCGGTCGGTATTGGAGCCGGAACTACAGCTTTAATCAGTAATTCAATTGGAGCCAAGGAAGATAGAAAAGCCTCAATGTACGTTGCTCAGTCAATAGTATTAGCAATTGTAATTTCAATTTTTGTAACTTTATTTGGCCTAAACTTTTCCGATGAACTTTTAAGAATCATGGGTTCTACTGAAGAAAGTATAATCTTAACACGTGAATATTTAGATATTATTTTTTTTGGAGCTATCATTGTATTGGTTCAATTATCTTTGAATGGAACTTTAAATGCTCAAGGTGATACAAAAAGTTATAGAAATGTTTTAATTTTTACCTTTTTCTTAAATATTTTTTTAAATCCATTATTTATTTTTGGTTACGGATTTATACCAGCATTCGGAATTGCAGGTTTAGCTATCGCTACACTAGTTTCCCAGTGTATTGGCTTAATATATTTAGCTAATAAAGTTTATTGCTGTAAATTAAAAAAATTCCTTTATCCAGAATGTTTCAAACCAAAAATAGATTACCTAAGCTCACTTTTTAAACAATCGGTGCCAATAATGTTTACTATGTTGATGATAATGTTTGGGGTATTTAATATTTTCTATTTCGTTGGTCAGTTTGGAGAATTAGCTACAGCGGGTTACGGCACTGCTGTAAGAATAGAACAAGTTTTATTGTTACCAGTCATAGGTTTAAATACCGCTGTTTTGTCAATTGCAGGTCAAAATTTTGGGGCAAAAATGTATTTCAGAGTAAAAGAAGTATATGGAAAAGCTTTAATGTTTGGCTCCGGGTTTATGGTGTTAGCGGGTATATTCGTTTATTTAACCTCAGAAATTATAATCTCTTTTTTTACTAATGATTTAGAAGTTATTCGAAGAGGCGCACTTTACTTACAAGTTGCGGCTTTAATCGGGCCCGTTTATCCAGTTTTCTTTATTACCTCTGCTTTATTCCAGGCACTCAAAAGACCAATTTTTAGTTTGTACATGACAATTCTTAGACTAACGTTAATTCCGTTTATGTCACTATGGTATGTCATAAATATTAGAAATGGTGAGTATCAAGATATTTTTTATACGATTTTAGTAACAAATTGGATGATGGGATTAGTTGTATTAACTTTTGTACCATTCTTTTTAAAAAGAGTATTTAGGATTTCTTTTAAAAAATTATTTGTATTTTAGTTTATTCTCTAATTTTCTTACAAAATAAGACACAACTAAAATTAGTACTAGGTATTCTAAAATTAAAAAAGTATAAATTTCTAAAGGTCTATAGGTAGTGGTAACTAACTCATTAGCTTTTCTTGTTAAATCTCCAATACCTATAATTGATACTAGAGAGGACATTTTTAAAACATAAACAAATTGGTTTCCCATAGCAGGCAACACAACTTTAATTGCTTGTGGAAGAATTACCAATCTCATTTTTCTCCAAAAATCCATTCCAAGCGACTCAGATACTTCATGTTGACCTTTCGAAATAGAATTAATACCAGCTCTAAAAATTTCTGCTTGAAACGCACTCTCACTAATGGTCAAAGCTATTATTCCAGAAACAAATGGTGAGAAACTTACTCCAAGCATAATTGGAAGGCCGTAATAAATCCAAAGAATTAAAACTAATAAAGGGATAGCTCTTACAATTTCTACATATGTTATGTTAAAATATGTTAAGAATTTGTTATTTGATAATGATGGTAGGGCAATTACCAAACCAATAATCATTGCTAGAATTATTGAAACTACTGAAATATAAATAGTAGTTGTAATTCCGCTAATTAAAAATTTTAGATTAGTTAAACCATCTATGTTATCTGGACTTAGTATATACCAACCCCACTCATAGTTAGAACTACATCCTTGAAGTAAAAATAGAACAGAAATTATTTTTAAAAATTTCACTAATTGACTATATTTGTAATTAGGAGGTATTGAAACTTAAATTATAAGCTTTTTAGATCGTACTTTGCCAATAAAGTTTTAAAAAATCCTGATGATTGTTTTTTCTCAATCCAATTACTAACGTAATCATTCCAAACTTTGTCTCCTTTTGGCACCATCATAGCTAAAAACGCTGGATTTTTTCCCCCATCAGGAACTATGGCCAATTGAGGATATTTAATAACTAATTTGTTTGCTTCTGTTGAGCTTGTGATATTTCCATCTGCTCTTCCTGCTAAAACTTCTTGAAAGTCTCTTGCAGGAGCTTCAACTGACTGAAGTTTCGATTTTGGAAAAAATTCTTTTGCTTTCTCTTCTTGAGATGTTCCTAACGTTGTAGCTATTGTTACATTACTATTGTTTAAAGACTCCCAAGTCGGAAACTTTTTTAAATTCTTTTTTAAAACAAGTGGTACAGTTGCATATTTGTAATAGGTTGCAGTAAAACCAGCTACTTCAGCTCTTTTTGGTGTTTTTGTTACACTAGTTGATATATCGTATCTATCAGCCGTTATCCCTGCAACAATTGTTTTCCACTCCGCAGGCACAAATTTTACTTTTACACCTAAATCTTTAGCTAGTTCATTCATCACATCAATATCAAATCCTTTGTACTTATTTGTTTTTGGATCTTTCATTGACATTGGATCCCAGTCTCCTGTAGTACCAACTCTTAACTCTCCACTTTTTTTGATTGAGTCTAGTTTAGATGCTGCTTGAGCGCTTGTTGTTACAAGTAATACTAATAATATTGAAAAAATTTTTTTAATCACGTTATGTTATTAACTAATCTCTCTCTTTTTTTCGATTTGCAATTTGACCCACTTTAACAGCCTTTTGAAAAGGGGTTGACTGAAAGGTAGTTTATCAGCTATAAAGAACAAAACAGGAACATTTATGAAGCTAACAATACCTTATTATCTACACAAAGTAGGAGCTGGCTTTCCTTCTCCAGCAACCGATTACATTGAGGATGATATAGATTTAAACTCTCATCTAATAACAAATGCACCAGCTACTTTCATTATAAGAGTGCAGGGCAAATCTATGACTAATGTCGGTATATATGATGGAGATCTATTAATAGTAGACAAAAGCTTAAATCCAAAAAATTTCTCCACTGTTATAGCAAATATCAATGAAGAACTTGTAGTTAAAACTCTGATTAAAAGTAAGGGTAGCAACTACCTAACATCAGGATCAAAAAACACATCAGATCGAATTAATTTAACAGATAATCCAGAAATAATAATTTGGGGAGTAGTAACATATGTCATACACAAACAGCAGTAGAAAAAAAGTTGCATTAATTGACTGTAATTCATTTTATGTTTCTTGCGAAAGATTATTTAATCCTAAAATACAAAATGTACCAGTCGTAGTGCTATCTAATAATGATGGATGTGTAATATCAAGATCTACTGAAGCAAAAAAAATTGGAATAAGAATGGGAGAACCATATTTTAAAGTTAAAGATTTAGTTAAAAAGAACAACGTTCAGATATTTTCTTCAAACTATGCATTATATGGAGACCTTTCTAGACGAGTGATGAAAGTTTTGAAAGGTTTTACTGATAAAATTGAAATCTATTCTATAGATGAAGCATTTTTAGATTTATCGCATATCAAAGATGAACAAGTTGAAGAATATGGAAAACAAATAAGAGAAAGAGTTTTAAAATGGACAGGAATACCAACAAGTGTAGGAATTTCAAATACAAAAACTTTAAGTAAAGTTGCAAATCATATTGCCAAAAAAAATAAAGCAGGAGTGATATTTCTTAAAGAAAATATTGATAATATACTAAAAAATTTTGATATTGCAGATGTATGGGGAGTTGGAAGACAGTTATCGAAACTATATATTAAAAATGGAATAGACAATGCTTATAAACTAAAAAATATTTCAAACACATGGGTTAAGAAAAGTACCAATGTTTTAGGTGCGAAAACGGTAATGGAGTTAAGAGGAATTCCTTGTATAGATTTAGAAACCGAGGAAACAAAAAGAAAAAGCTGTTGTGTATCAAGATCGTTTGGAAAAAAAGTTGAGAGTTTAGATAAATTAAAAGAGTCTATAACTACGCATTGTTTAAATGCGGCAGAAAAAATAAGAACAGATAAACAAACTACGAGAGCTATCACTATATTCATAAGAACAAGTCCATTTGATAAAAATAGAAAATACTATTCAAATTCTATTACTATTGAATTGCCAGTGGCAACTAACAACAGTATTGAACTTGTAAAAACTGCGATTAGCGGACTGAGAAAGATTTATAAATATGGTTATTTCTATCAAAAAGCTGGAGTCATTTTATCGAAGCTTGGAGATGCTTCTGAAAAAGAGCTAAATTTATTAGCACCAATTTTAGAGAATAAATCTCAACCGTTAATGAGAGCAATTGATTTTACTAATGCAAAATATGGTCGAAACGCAATCAGTATAGCTCAAGCTGGTATAAGTAATGATTGGAAAATGAGAAGAGAACATTCATCTAGAATAGATACAGCTTCATTTGACTTCTTACCTAAAATAAATATATAATTTGTTTAAGGGGTGTCATAAAGACTGAGATCATACCCAAAGAACCTGACCGGTAATTCAGTAAGGGATACATGAAAGATATATACCTATCAACACAAACAACGCTAATTATTACTCTAGGGGTAGGAGTTTTTTTTATCGCTTTAGGCTATATAAATTTAAAAAAAGTTTCAGATAATAAAAGCTACATAATCGGTGACAGAAATGAAAGTATTTTTTCATTAACAACGAGTTTATCGGCATCTGCTTTGGGAGCTTGGATATTATTTGGACCGGCTTCGGCAGCTACCTGGGGAGGAATAGGGGCAGTAATTGGATATGCGTTAGGTACGGCTGCACCTATGTTATTTTTATTAAATTTTGGACCAAAAATAAGGAGAGAATTTCCTAATGGAATGTCTTTAACTGAATTTGTAAAAAGTAGATTCGGGACTGGAATATTAAAGATAATATTAATCTTAATTCTATTTTATTTAACAATTTTTTTGATAGCTGAAGTAACAGCAATAGCTTTTTTATTAAATTTAATTTCAAAAACGCCATTGTGGGTAACATCTGGACTAACTTTAATTATATGTCTTTTGTATATATTAAGAGGTGGATTCAAGCTTTCAATAATTACTGATAAATACCAATTTATAATAGTCATAAGCATAATATTATTTTCTATATTTTATATTTTAGGAAACTTAGAAATAAGCAGTTATGAGTTGATTAAAAAAAATTCTACAAAACTTATAAGTAAAAATTATATTCCAAATTACACTGCTGGATTAACATTTTTTATTGCTGTAGCAGCAACAAATTTATTTCACCAGGGTAATTGGCAACGTGTATTTGCTGCAAAAAATAATTTCATCTTAAAGAAAAGTTTAATTTATTCGTCAATTATCTCTTTTTTGATTGTTTTATGGATGGGCTACACAGGTCTCATATCTTTTTCTCTCGACCCTAAAATAAAACCTGATTTAGCTTTTTTCGAACTAATATTATTAAATGATAATATTTTAATAATTGTTTTTATTTTAATTTTGGCCCTAGCTTTAACATTAAGTACAATTGATACATTAATAAATGCTATTTCAAGCCTAATTATTATTGACGGAAAAAAAATAAATAAATTTTTTAGCGGTAGAGAAGTAAAAGAAAAATGTAATAAATTAATTTTGTTTTTATGTGCAATTGTTTTTATTTTTGCTTCTAAAGGTTACAGTATTTTATATTTATTCTTATTTGCAGACCTTCTGTGTTGTGCAGCAGTTGTAACAATATTCTATGGTTTTTTTAAGAAAAACATTAATACAAGATTATCATCAGTATCAATTATTCTTGGTTTAATCTCAGGTTTATTATTTTTTCCAAGTCAGAATTTTCAATCAAGTCTTTTAGTAGGAAATATTATATCTTTAGAAAATTTTAGTCCAATGATCTCGTCAAACTTACTATTTATTTCATTTATTGTAGCTATAGTTGTACCACTTGTTATAATAACGTTTTACTCTTTACGTAATTCATTAAGATAAACAAATACAGCTATCCATATTATTACGAATCCAAAAAACTTTTCTAAGGTTAAAATCTCATCAAAATAAGTTATTCCAAGAAGAAATTGAGATGTTGGTGTTAAAAATAAAATCATACTTGCTGGACCTATCCCAATAATCTTAAAACCTAAAGTGTATAAAAAAAGAGGCACTAAAGTCATAAATCCAGACCAAAATAAATAAAAAGACAAAAGGGGTTCATTAAAAGAAAAAACATTTAAATTTGAGTTTATTAAATAAATAAACAATGTAATCGCTATAGGAGAGATAAGCAGTGTTTCAATGAGTAAACCTATATCTGAAGAAACTTTAATTTTTTTTCTTATTAATCCATAAATACTAAAAGTAATTGCTACGGTTAAACCAATCCACGGTAATTCACCTAACTTAAGTAAAAAGTAAAATAAGGAAATTACAACTAGCATTACAGCTATAAATTGATTTCTATTAAGTTTTTCTTTCAAAAAGACTCTTCCTAAAAAGACACTTATTATTGGATAGATATAGTATCCTAAACTTGAGTCTAATAATCTATTTACACTGACGGCATAAAGCCAGGTTCCCCAATTAATACTTACCAATAAACCTGATATAAAAAGTAATAATTGATTTTTTTTCTTTTTGAAAACTTTAATAAATTCTGGCCATTTTTTATAGAAACTTGTAGTAAGAATTAAAAGAAGTGCAGTCCAAATAGTTCTGTGAACAGTTAATTCAATAAATGATGCAAAAGATACAAATTTGAAAAAAATTGTGCCCACAACACCCCACCAAAGAGATGCAAAAGCAGCATAAAAAATTCCTGATAATTGTTTTTGTTGCATTACAAAATTGGTGCAATATAAGTTAATTTTCTTTATAAAGATACGTAAAGCTTGTGGTGAGATGGGTGAGTTGGTTTAAACCAGGAGTTTGCTAAACTTCCGTAGTATTTAACTATGCTACCGAGGGTTCGAATCCCTCTCTCACCGCCAATTAGTTAAAATAACTATCTATTTGTACCGGTTCTTTTCTTAGAATATATTTGTAAACATTAATATTTTCTAGAACTCGCTGAACATAATTTCTAGTTTCTTCAAATCTAATTTGTTCAATCCAATTAATATATGAAATTTGACCTTTAGAAGGGTCTCCATTTATTCTTCTCCAAGTTTTGACTCTATTGGGACCTGCATTGTATGCTGCGATAGCAAACGGGAAAACGCCATTATAATCATTAAGCAGTCCATTAAAATAATATGAACCAAGTTTAATATTATATTCAGGATCCGAAGTTAATCTGCTTATACTGTATGGTAGTTTTGCCTGTTTAGCTACTATCTTAGCAGTGTACTTCATTAATTGCATCATACCTCGAGCTCCAGCCCAGCTATTTGCTTTCCTATCAAATTCACTTTCTTGTCTGATGATCGCAAGAACAATTTCTTGTTTAGGCATTTGTTTATTATTTACAACTTTTGGAGTAGCAATAACTGGATAGTTATATTTATTTAAAAATCTTTTTTCATATGATGCTTTTTTAGATATTTGTATTGCAAAGTCGTAGCGCTCAACGGATGTAGATAATTCTGCTGCTAAAACTTCACTTCCTTTTTCAATATTAAGATCAGCTAAATGTTTAAGAATATCTTTAGCATATTGGCTCGCATCAAGTTCATGTAATAAAATAACATGCTTAATAAGTTTATTTTTTTTAAACTCTTTCTCATAATCCTTATCAAAAAAACTCTCATCTTTAAGTTCAAAATTTCCACCAGGATTTATTTTATTGAAGGCAAGTTGCCCATAATAAGTCATTGGAAATTTTGCTGCCTCTGAATAAAATGTATTTGCAGTTTCTTTTTCGTTTAATTTTTCATATGACTCTCCTAACCAATATGCTCCTCTAGCTAAGCTAATTGGATAGCCGACATTATTGTAAAAATTTTGAAAATGATTAATTGCGTACTCAGGTGATTTTAAAAATGTTAAAGCTATCCAGCCAGATAACCATTCTGCTTCAGCAAAAGATGGGCCGGATGATAATGAGTGTTCACTAGCAACTTTATATGCTGTCTTATATCTTTTTTTATAAATTAAACCTCTTGTAACACTTTCTCTCTGTTCCCACCATTTATCTGGTCTGACCATTTGTGTCTCAGTTTTATTTGCATTTTGATATAAAATTTCTAGAGATCCGTCTAATCGTCCTCTTCGGTTTCTCCATCTCAATCTATCAAACTCTAAACCAGGATCTTTTTTTAAATATTGAGGCACCTTTGCAATTGCATTGTCCACACCATAAGAGTTGCTCATTAAAATTTGTCTTGCATTATAAAGAGCTCTTTGATCTGTTGGTAAATATTTAAGCATTCTTTTTAAATCCCAATATTTCCTCTCCCACGCTAAATAATCTGCTCTTTTTACATGATCATCTGACGAGATAAATTTTTTAAATTTAGCTCTGTAATAGCCCAAATCATTTTTTCTTATTTCAGCAGTGATCCATCCATCTTTAACTAATTCTTTGACTTTTTCTAGTTTTCCTTGTTCTAGATATGCCTCAGCTAATTTAATTTTACCTAACCCACCTAATGGTGGGTATTTTTCAAACCAATTAATTATTGATGTTGGTGAATTATTTCTTAAATATATTTTTTCCTCTGCTAGATATCTTATTCTATTAATTCTTGGATAATAATCATTCTGTTCTATAAATTTTTTATATTCGTTAAATGAAGCTCCATTTCTTGTTGTTTTAAGATACATCCATGTAATTAACTTTCTGAATTCACTATCTTTCACTTTTTGGGCACTTTTAAGAGCGCTATTCCATTTTTTTTGTTTGATAAAATTAATTGTTTCTTTAGCTCTTTCAAAATCTTTTTTATTAAGAACTTTTGAACTTTCTACTTCTTTTGATGAAACTTTATAAGTAATAGGTTTTTTTCTTGGATAAACAAATGTAGATGATACTTGTGTCTTAATTTCTTCTTTAGGCTTTGTTTTAGATTCTTTTTGTTTAGAAGGCTCTTTTTTCTGTTCAACTACAGTTGGCTTAATCTCTCCCTTTTTTTCTAATAATGGCTTCGGTACAGGTAGATTTTTACTAATACTTTCTTGGATCTGTTTTTCAGATTTTTTAAAAATCGATGGTTTTTTTTGAGGTAATAAGAAGTTTGTTTCAGAATAACCGATACTAATTTTCAAAAATGATAATAAAAATACTAGACTAATTAATCTATTAAGCATAAGTTTAAGGATATCTACCTTATATTGTTTTATGCTTAAAGGATCAATTGTTGCATTAATAACCCCATTTAAAGATGATAATCTTGATGAAAATACATATAGAAAATTAATCGATTATCACTTGAAAAACGGCACCAATGGAATAGTTCCTGGAGGCACCACAGGAGAGTCTCCCACTTTATCTCATAGTGAACACAAAAAAATTATCGAGATAGCAGTTAAAGAATGTAATGGCAAAATACCAGTGATAGCTGGAACAGGATCAAATTCAACGGATGAAGCTGTTGAGCTTTCTCAATTTGCAGAGAAAGCTGGTTCAGACGCACTATTGGTTGTTACTCCATATTATAACAAACCAACACAAGAAGGTTTGTATCAGCATTATAAAAAGATAAACGATAGTGTTAGTATTCCAATTATAATTTACAACATACCGTCCAGATCAGTAATAGATATGTCAGTTGAAACTATGAGCAAACTATATGAACTAAAAAATATAACTGGTGTAAAAGATGCTACTGGTGACTTAAATAGAGTAGATCAGCAATTAAAAGCTATGGGTAAAGAATTTATTCAATTAACAGGAAATGATGACAATGCTCTAGAATTTAATAGGCGCGGAGGCATTGGAGCTATTGGAGTAACAGCAAATATCGCCGCAAAAATTTCATCTGATTTTCAGAAAGCTTGTGAACAAAAAAACACAGAAGCAGAAATATTAGATAAAATTCTTCAACCATTACACTCAGCATTATTTATTGAAAGCAATCCATCGCCAGTTAAATATGCTGCCTCGTTATTAGGCATGTGTAGTCCAAAAGTAAGATTGCCTTTGGTAGAAATAAGAGAAGAAACAAAAAAAAAGGTTTCAGAAGCTCTTAAAGTAGCTAAATTGCTTTAATGAAATCAAATTTAGTACCGGGGAGAAAAATCATTTGTTTAAATAGAAAAGCAAGTTTTAATTATTTTTTCTTAGAAATATTAGAGGCAGGAATTTCTTTAAAAGGTTCAGAGGTAAAATCTTTACGCGATGGAAAAGGAAGCATAGCTGATTCATACGCGGTTGATAATAAAGGCGAGCTTTTTTTAATTAATTCACATATACCTCTTTATAGACAATCATCATACAATAATCACAATCCAAAGGGAGACCGTAAATTGCTTTTAAAAAAAAAAGAAATTAATAAATTAATTGGAAGGATAAATCAGGAGGGACTAACAATTGTTCCTACCAAAATGTATTTTGTAAATGGAAAGGTTAAAGTTGAAATCGCTGTAGCCAAAGGTAAAAAACTTTATGATAAGAGACATGTTAAAAAAACTAGAGACTGGAATAGGGAAAAAGCAAGATTATTAAGCAAGAACAATAAATGATTTATCTTAATGTTGGTTCAAATTTAGATTCAAAGTTTGGTTCAAGATTTGAGAATATTTCTATAGCGGTAAATCTATTAGTAAATTCTAAAATAAGAATTTCTAAAATTTCTAATTTTTACGAAACCCCATCTTACCCAAATAAAAATTTACCTAGATTTCTTAATATAGGTATTACAGGTAATTTTAAAAATACATCTCTTGAACTCTTAAAGATAATCAACATGATTGAAAAAAAATTAGGGCGAACTCGAAAAAA
>CACJKF010000007.1 GCA_902593905.1 uncultured Pelagibacteraceae bacterium
GATTTTGGAGTTGAAATAGACTTAAGATCTAAAAATAATGAATTATACTTACACCACGATCCTTTTAAAAAAGGAGAATTATTTAAAAATTGGATTAAAAAATTTAATCATAAATTTATTGTACTTAACGTTAAAGAAGAGGGTTTAGAGTCCAAAATATTAAAGATATTAAAAAAAAATAATATAAAAAATTTTTTCTTTCATGATCAAACGTTTTCATCACTATTAAAAAATATGAAAAAAACTAAAGTTTCGATTCGAATTTCTGAGTATGAAGGGCTTAAAAAAATTAATTATTTATTTAGGCATATTAAATGGCTTTGGCTCGATAATTTTAACCAAATTACAATTGAAAAAAAATTTCACGATTTTTTAAAAAGAAAAAATGTAAAAATTTGCTTGGTATCTCCTGAATTAATAAATAAAAGAAGATTAAAAGAAATAAAAAAGATAATATTATTTTCAAAGAATAACAGAATTCAGTTTGATGCAATTTGTACAAAAAAACCAGAAATTTGGAAAAAATATTTAAATGAAACTAAATAGGAAATTTTTTAAAAATTTTAAGAAAAAAAAAATTAATTTTATTACGGTTGACGGGATTACCTGTTCAGGCAAAAGTCTTTTTGCAGATTTACTAAAAAAAAATTTAAAAAGACATTTTAAGGAAATTTTGATTTTAAGCAAAGATCTCTTTTTATATCCAAGAACAAAAAGGATCCAAATAACCAAAAAGATTAGACAATCAAATTTTAATCAAAATATTCTTCATTATGATATTAAGAAGCTAAAATATCTATTAAACTTTTTGGTGGGTAAAACAAATAAAAAAAACTTAATAATAAAAAATCTTTACGATAGGAAAACTGGAAAAAATAATTTAAAAATCAAAATAAATTTTTCATCTGATAGATTAATTATTTTTGAAGGTATTTATGTTAATAAAGATATAAATATAATAAAGAAACCTGTCTTAAAGATACTTTTAATAGAAAATGTTTACGAGTCCCTCTCTAGAAAAATTCAAAGAATTAGAGATAAAAAAATTTCTATTCAGTTGGTTGTCACAGAATTTGTAAATATACACTTGCAAAGTTTTAAGAGGTATATATCTAGTAACAAATTTGATATCTCTTTTATCGACGTAAATAGAAATTTTAAAAAAATAGAAAACGGAAAAAAAATACAACTTAAATGGATTTTAAATTTTTTAAAAAAACATTTGTATTAACCTAATTACCTTTAGTTATCTTTTAGTAATTATAATTTTAAAGAGCATTTAATAGCCGAGATAAAGAGGCTAAAATTCCATATCCGCTTAACTCGATAAATGCTATTACAAATATTATAAGCACTATTCTTTTGTTTTTTTTCAAATATTCAATCATTAATTATACATTTGGTGCGGTCGGAGAGACTCGAACTCTCACGGGAAACCCACACGCCCCTCAAGCGTGCCTGTCTACCAATTTCAGCACGACCGCTTTAATAATGCGACAATAAATGAATGACAATTTAATCTCAAGTTGGTAAATTGGAATTAGTATGTCTGTACAACAAAGAAATTTAAGCGGTTCACAAGAGATTTACAAAAAAATCTCAAAATTTGTGCCAGAAGCTGAATGGAAAATTCACGCACCACTTATAGAAAAAATTAATAAACTTAAAATAGAAAAAAATGCCATAATTCTTGCACACAACTATCAGACACCAGAAATTTACCATGGTGTAGCAGATATTGCAGCTGACTCATTGGCATTAGCGGTTGAAGCATCTAAAACTTCCGCAAGTAAAATTATAATGTGTGGGGTTCACTTTATGGCTGAAACAGCAAAACTTATGAATCCTTCCAAAAAAGTTTATTTACCTGATATGCAAGCAGGTTGT
Source organism: uncultured Pelagibacteraceae bacterium (assembly GCA_902593905.1). GTDB lineage: Bacteria > Pseudomonadota > Alphaproteobacteria > Pelagibacterales > Pelagibacteraceae > Pelagilacustribacter. The sequence goes on from CACJKF010000007.1 coordinate 1,888, forward strand.
TCTTTGGCAAGTTCAATTACAGGAAAAGATGTAAGGCTACTAAAACAAAAATATCCAGGTGTTCCAGTGGTATCATATGTTAATACCTCTGCCGATGTAAAAGCAGAAACCGATGTTTGTTGTACTTCTGCAAATGCTGTTAAAGTAGTTGAGTCTTTAAACGTAGAAAAAGTAATTTTTCTTCCAGACCAATATTTAGCAAATTATGTTGCAAAAAATACAGAAGTAAAAATTATTTCTTGGAAGGGAACTTGTATTGTTCACGAACAATTTACAAGTAAAGAGATTGAAGATATTAAAAATCAAAACCCAGGCATTAAGGTCATAGCTCACCCTGAATGTCCGCCAGATGTAATTGAAGCATCTGACTTTACCGGATCAACATCTAGTATGATTAAATATGTAAAAGATAATCAGCCTAAAAAAGTGATGTTAGTAACTGAATGTTCTATGAGCGATAACGTTGAAGCTGACAATCCAAATGTTTCTTTCATCAAACCCTGTAATCTTTGCCCTTATATGAAAAAAATTGATTTAAAAAAAATCTTAGATTGCTTAGAAAATGATACTAATGAAATAGTTTTAGATAATAAAATTATAGAGGCTGCAAGAAAATCTGTAATTAGAATGACCGAAATTGGTCGTTAGATCAGTGCAAAAATTAAATCAGTATTATATAAAAACAGTAGTAAAAAAAGCTCTAGAGGAAGATTTAAGACCTAGAGGTGACACAACTACTAAACTTATAAATTCAAAAAATAAAATAATTAAAGCTTTGATAATAGCTAAACAAGATGGAGTAATTGCTGGATTAGAATTCTGTAAAGCAACCTTTAAATTAATTGGAAGTGAAACAGTCTTCATCAAAAAAACTTCTGACGGAAAAAAAATTAAAAAGAATGAGGTGATTGCTAAGATAAAAGCTAAGACAAAAACAATCTTAATAGCTGAAAGAACTGCTTTAAATTTTTTAAATCATGCCTCAGGTATCGCAACAGCTACTAATCAATTTGTAAAAAAAATTAGTAAAAAAACTAAAATCTGTTGCACTAGAAAAACTACACCTAATTTGAGGACACTTGAAAAATATGCAGTCAAAAAAGGTGGTGGCCATAATCATAGATATAATTTAAGTGATGAAATTCTTATTAAAGAAAATCATATTAGTGCATCTAACAGTCTTAGAGGTTTGATTAAGAAAGCTATAAAAACAAAAAAAATCATTACTGTTGAAATAGAAAACATCAGTCAGCTCAAACAGGTTATAGGTTTAAAATTTAAACGAATACTTTTTGATAATATGAACTTTTCACAATTAAAAAAATGCATAAAACTCTGTAAAAATAAGTATCAAACGGAGTACTCCGGTAATGCTACTTTAAAAAATGTCAAACAAATATCAAAAACAGGGGTTAATAGAATTTCAGTAGGTGCAATTACTCATAGCGCTAAATCATTTGATTCAACTTTATTATTTAGATAACTCTGCTTGTGCAGCGGCTAATCTTGCGACTGGCACTCTGAATGGAGAACAGGATACATAATTCAGTCCTGTTCTAGAGCAAAATTCAATACTCTTTGGATCACCTCCGTGTTCTCCACAAATTCCTAACTTAATATTTTTATTTGTTTTTCTACCTCTAGATGAAGCTATTTCCACAAGTTCTCCCACTCCATTTTGATCAATGCTAACAAATGGATCTACGTCAAAAATTTTATTACTAATATAGTCATTTAAAAATTTTCCTGAGTCGTCTCGGCTTATCCCTAAGGTCGTTTGAGTTAAATCATTAGTTCCAAAGCTAAAAAAATCAGCATGTTTTGAAATAGACGTCGCTTGTAAAGCAGCACGTGGTAATTCAATCATAGTGCCTACCATATATTCAAGTTTTAATTTATTTTCATTTTCTATTTCTTTGGCAATTTTATTTACTAAATCTCTTAAAATTTTTAATTCAGAGTCTGTTGAAACTAATGGTATCATTATTTCTACAAAAGCTGCTTTTACTTTCTGATTTTTTAATTCAACTATAGCTTCAAATATTGCTCTACATTGCATCTCGTAAATCTCTGGGAAAGAAATTCCTAGTCTGCATCCTCTATGCCCAAGCATAGGATTTTCCTCATGAAGTTCTGCTATTCTATCTTTAACTTCTTTTGCTGATAAATTTAAGGATCTTGCGACATCTTCTATGTCTTTATCAACTTTTGGTAAAAACTCATGAAGTGGTGGATCTAGTAATCTTACTGTAACAGGTAAACCTGACATAACTTTAAATATTTTTTTAAAGTCCTCTTTTTGATGGGGTAGAAGTTTTTCTAGCGCGCTATTTCTATCCTCTTTTGATTTAGATAAAATCATTTGTCTTACGGATAGAATTCTTTCTTCATCAAAAAACATATGCTCAGTTCTACATAGGCCAATTCCTTCAGCTCCAAACTCTCTAGCCGTTTTACTATCCGCCTCTGTTTCAGCATTTGTTCTTACTTTTAATTTTCTAAATTCATCAGCCCATTTCATTATTGTAGAAAAGTATCCAGAAATTTGAGGTTGAACAGTTGGAACTAAGCCCCTCATTACTTTTCCACTTCCACCATCTATAGTAATGATATCTCCTTCTTTAATAATTACATCTCCAGCTTTAAATTGTTTTAACTCATAATCGATTGTTATTTCACTTGAGCCCGAAACACATGGCCTTCCCATTCCTCGTGCTACGACTGCAGCATGACTTGTCATTCCTCCTCTTGCAGTAAGAATTCCTTTAGCTGCATGCATTCCATGTATATCTTCTGGTGAAGTTTCTAACCTCACCAATATCGTATCTTGCATCATACCATTTAATTTCTCAGCTTCATCGGCAGTAAAAACAACTTTTCCACTTGCAGCTCCTGGCGATGCAGGTAAACCAGAGGCAATTACTTCTTTCTCAACTTTATCATCTAAAGTAGGATGTAATAAAGTGTCTAAGGTATTTGGATCAATTCTTTTAATTGCTTCTTTTTTTGAAATTAATTTTTCTTTAACCATATCTACTGCAATTTTAATTGCAGCTTTAGCAGTCCTTTTTCCAGATCTTGTTTGAAGCATCCAAAGTTTATTATTTTCAACTGTAAACTCTATGTCTTGCATATCTTTATAATGCCTTTCTAACTTAAGAAATACTTTTGCAAGTTCTTTATAAACTTTAGGCATAGCCTCTTCCATTGAAGGATCTTTTGAACCCGAGCCTTGTTTTGCTTTTTTTGTAATGTATTGAGGAGTTCTCGTGCCTGCTACAACATCTTCACCCTGCGCATTTATCAAAAATTCCCCAAAAAAAGAATTTTCTCCTGTAGAAGGATTTCTAGTAAAGGCAACACCTGTTGAGCAATCATCGCCCATGTTTCCAAAAACCATAGCTTGAATATTTACAGCTGTACCCCAATGGTCTGGAATTTGATTTAATTTTCTATAAGTTTTTGCTCTTTGACTATCCCATGACAAAAATACTGCGTTAATTGCTCCTAGTAATTGTTCTTTTACATCTTGAGGAAAATTAATTTTTTTTTCTTTTTTTATTAACTCTTTAAAATTAATTATTAAACCATCCCAATCGCTCTCGTCTAAATCTGTGTCTAGTAAAACTCCTTTGGTTAGCTTGTAATTATCAATAAGCTCTTCAAACAAATGTCCTTCTACTCCTAAAACTACATTGCTGTACATTTGTATAAATCTTCTATAACTATCTTTTGCAAATCTTCCGTTAGATGTTTTCTTTTTTAATGACTCAACTGTTCTATCATTAAGTCCAAGATTCAAAATTGTGTCCATCATGCCCGGCATTGAAATTCTAGCCCCTGATCTAACAGATACCAGTAATGGATTTTTAAGATCACCAAATTTCTTTTTAGTTTTCTTTTCAATATTTTTAAGCTCTAACTCAATATTTTGTATTATTTTTTTTGGTAATTTTTTTTTATTTTTGTAAAAGAGATCACAAACATCTGTTGTAATAGTAAATCCAGGAGGAACGGGTAACCCTAATCTGCCCATCTCACCAAGGTTTGCTCCTTTCCCGCCCAAAATATTTTTTTTATTCTTTAGTTTTTTGGCAGACTTATCATCGAAGCTAAATACTACTTTTGCCATCACAGACCTTCTAATTTTGAAAAATCTATAAAGTTATCAAAAGTATTGCAATACATTTTTAATAACTCTAATCGATTATTTTTAATATCCTGATTTTCGTCATTTACTACCACATTGTCAAAAAAATTATCGGTAGATTCTTTCGTATCAGAAAGCTTTATCAACAAGCTTTCATAGTCCTTATTGTCATCTTTAACTGTAAAAGCTTTACGAATTTCATTTATTTTTTCGTGAAGTATTTTTTCTTCATCTTTTCTAAATAATACAGCATCGGGTCTACCGGTGATTCTTTTTCCAGCTTTATCTAAAATATTTGAAGCTCTTTTATACGAGTTAATTGCGTTTAATCCTATACCTTTATTTTTGTATTTATTCATTAAAAGTGTTTTTGCATAAAGTGCCAAGAAATTATCTCCAGCATGAGAACTGATTGATGCTTCAATAACATCAGCTTTAATATCTTTTAATTTTAAAACGTTTCGCATTCTTTCCTTTATAAATGCAAGAACTTGTTGTTCAGTTTTTTCATTTTTAATTTCAACGCCTTGTTCTCTATAAAGTCTTATGGCGTAACTAATTAAATCTCTAAGTTTAAATGATAGTTTATTTTCAATTATTATTCTAAGTAATCCAATTGCCGCTCGTCTTAAAGCAAAGGGATCTTTTGAACTTGTAGGTTTTTCATCAATAATGAAAAAACCAACTAAGGTATCTATCTTATCTACAATTGAAATAGAGTAACTAAAAGGTTTCTTAGGTAATACTGATGTTAGACCTACTGGTAAATAATGTTCACTTACTGAATTTGCTACATCTTCTTCAAAACCTTGTGCTAACGCAAAATATTTTCCCATAACACCTTGAAGTTCTGGATATTCTCCAACTAGGTCTGAACATAAATCAGATTTAGAAATTGAAGCTGCAACTTGAACTTTTTCTTTATTAATATTTAAGTCATCTGACAAAAATCCAGCCAATTGTCTTAATCTCTGTGTTTTGTCATAAATAGTTCCTAATTTCTCATAAAAAATGACTGATTTTAGATTGGCTATTTGTTTGATTAGATTTTTAGATCTATCTTTTTCCCAGAAAAATTTTGCATCTGCTAATCTAGCTTCTACAACTCTTCTGTTTCCTTGGGTGATTAATTTTTTTTCATCTTTTTTGTTTGCTACAACAAAAAAATAATTAGTTAATCGATCCCTACTATCAAAAATCGGGAAATATCTTTGATGTTTTTCTAAAGTAGAGATTATAATTTCTTTCGGTATTTCTAGATAGTCTTTACTAAAACTAACATGAAGTAAATTTGGATTCTCTACAATGTTAACGACCTCTTCTAAAAGCTTTGGATTGAGTTTATGTTTGTATTGTTTAGATTGAGAAAATGAGCTAATCTTTTTAAGAATAATGTCTTCTCTTTCCTTATGATCAACTAATATTTTGTTGTTTTTCAAGAAATTTAGGTAATCTTTAAAGTCTTTTATTTTTTTAGTTTTGGTAGTTAAATCTTGTTCGATAATTACTTCATCGGTAGAGTCAAGATGATCAAATTTAAATGCTAATTTTTTATTGTTAAACTTTGCAAAAATTGACCTAAGCGGCCTACCCCACATCAAATTATGTTCTGACCATTTCATTGATTTTTTCCAATTAATTGATCCTATTGCCTTTGGAATAATTTTGATTAATAAATCCTCAATTAATATTGATCGTGATTGTGTTTTGATAAAATAAAATTTCCCTTTATCAGTATTTTTTTCAAATAAGTCTTGCTCATTAACTTTTTTGGCTCTTATAAAACCTTTTACAACTTGATCAGGAGAACCTACTTTCGGTCCTTTAATTTCTTTAGACTCTGTTTTAATTTTGTCTGCAAGATTTTTAATGAATAGAGTGAGTCTAGTTGGCGAAGAGTAAACTGATAATTCTTTATACTTTACATTGTCCTCTTCTAAAGAGTTTTCAACAAATTCTTTTATTTGCGACCTTGCTGATATTTGTAATTGTGGTGGAATTTCCTCACTATATAATTCCAATAAGAGTTCTGCCATAATTTAACTTTGCAAACTTAGCCATAAGGCACCACAACCCTTTGCAAGCTCCCTAATTCTAGTTATATAACCAGTTCTTTCTGCAACACCAATGACACCACGAGCATCTAGTAAATTAAAAATATGACTTGCTTTTAAACATTGATCATAGGCTGGTAATGATAGTTTCTTTTCAAGTAAAGATTTACATTCATTTTCGGTATTCTCAAAATGTTTAAGCAGAGTATTAGTATTTGCAAATTCAAAATTATAGGCCGAGAATTCTTTTTCAGCTTGAAAAAAAACTTCTTTATATTTTACACCATCATTATTCCAATCGAGATCAAAAACATTATTTTTTCCTTGAACAAACATGCATAATCTCTCAAGACCATAAGTAATTTCTACTGGAACAGGTTTACATTCTATGCCTGTCATTTGTTGAAAGTAAGTAAATTGAGTTATCTCCATTCCATCACACCAAACTTCCCATCCTAACCCTGATGCTCCTAAGGTTGGGCTTTCCCAATCATCTTCAACAAAACGAATATCGTGATTTTTTACATCAATACCGATAGTCGCTAAGCTTTTTAAATAAAGTTGTTTAATATTTTTTGGAGAAGGTTTAATAATTACTTGATATTGATAATAGTGTTGTAATCGATTTGGATTTTCACCATACCTACCGTCTGTTGGTCTTCTTGATGGTTGTACGTAAGCGGCCCTCCAGGGTTTGGTGCCAAGCGATCTCAATGTTGTTGCTGGGTGAAAAGTTCCTGCTCCAACTTCCATGTCATACGGTTGTAAAATAACGCAGCCATGTTTTCCCCAAAATTTCTGAAGATTCATTATTATGTCTTGAAAAGATAGAAAATTTAATTTTATTGATAATCTCTTTTTTACTTTTTTTTTAGCTGGCATTTACAAACCAAATCTTTGCCACATCGATTTTTCTTCAATTATATTAGCAAGTTTTTCCACAGGATCTTGTACAGATGAAGATAATTTTCTGGCTATAAATCCTTTGGACTTCTCAAAATTTTTAATAATTACTTTGTCTCCGAATTTTTCTTTCAAAATTTGATCTGCATTTCCTAACCCATCGATCAATCCGAGTTTGAGAGAGGTCTTCCCTGTCCAAAATTCCCCAGTAAAAATATTATTTTTTTCAGGATCTTTAAGCTTTTTTCCTCTACTTTTTTCTACAACTTTAATAAAATCTTCATGAAGTTCTAACTGGATAGTTTTTAATCTTTTAATATCTTCATCTTTTTCCTCTTTAAATGGGTCTAAAGTACTTTTGTTTTTTCCAGCTGTATAAACTCTTCTTTCAACTCCAATCTTTTGAATTAAATCTTTGAAGCCAAAAGAAGCTGAAATAACTCCTATGGAGCCTATGATCGAACTCGAGTTTGCATATATTTCATCACCTGCACAAGCTATAAAATATCCCCCTGAAGCAGCAACGTCCTCAGCAAAAACTATTACTTTTACTTTATTTTTATCAGCTAGCTGTCTGATATAACTGTAAATTAAATGTGATTGAACAGGAGACCCACCCGGTGAATTTATTGAAATAGCAACATGAGTAATCTTTTTTAATGAGAATGCTTTCTTTAAAATATCTCTTTGGTTAGCTAGCTCCATACCTTGTTTAAATTTACCAGCTGAGCCAATGATGCCAGTTAGTCTTACATGTGGAACTACCTTTTTTTTTCTTAAAAATGAAAACATATTTTTACGATGGTTATTTTATATTCTTATAACAGTAATAATTTAAATTTTAATTAATAATTGCGCTACTTATAGTTGAATTATGGGTGCGTCACCAGGTGACCATTTAAAAATTTATTATTATTTAAAAACAAATATAAAGTTCCCTTATGGGATTAGTAGTACCTTTAAAAAAATCAGCAAATTCTGCTTACTTAGAACTTAAAAACCTATTAAACAGCAAACTTAACAGTGTTGAGGAGCTAATAGTTAAAAAACTCAAAAGCGATGTGAATCTAATTGAAAAAATGAGCAACCATCATCTAAATTCTGGTGGAAAAAGATTAAGAGCATTATTAACTTTAGAATCAGCAAAATTAACCGGTTACAAAGAAGATATCAGAGATATAAATTTAGCTGCTTGTGTTGAGCTAATACATTCAGCAACATTATTACATGATGATGTTATTGATGAAAGCGAATTAAGAAGAGGCGTAAAAACTGCAAATTCTCTTTGGGGAAATCAATCTTCAATTTTAGTTGGTGATTATCTACTAAGTAGATGTTTTGAAATGATGGTTGAAGATGGAGATTTAGAAATTTTAAAACTGTTATCATCTACCTCTGCAAAAATTGCTCAGGGAGAAGTATTGCAACTCCAACACAAGGGTGAAGCTGACCTTCTTGAGGAAACATATATTGAAATTATAAATCTAAAAACAGCTTCACTGTTTGCCGCTGCAACAAAAACTGGTGCATGCTTATCTGAAAGCAATGATAAGGAAAAAAAAGCTTTAGAGTCCTATGGTAGAAACTTAGGATTAGCTTTTCAAATAGCAGATGATGCCCTTGACTACTACGCAAAAGAGAAATTATTTGGTAAAGAAGTTGGTAAGGATTTTTTTGAGGGAAAGGTAACACTACCTCTCATTACAATTTTTCAAAAAGGCAATAAGGAAGAGAAAAACTTTTTAACTGAAATTATGAAAAAAGAAAAAAGAACTGAAGATGATTTTAGTGAAACACTTGCATTAATTTTTAAATATAAAGCTGTCGAAGCTACTTTTAAAAAGGCAGAATATTTTGTTAATGTTTCTCATGATGCCTTAGCTATTTTTCCTGATACCGAAGATAAGAAAATTCTACAAAATTTAACAAGTTTTAGTCTGAATAGATCTTTTTAGGGATAAAGGAGTTCTTTTTCCCACTTACCATTTTTTTTTCTATAATTTAGTCTTTCATGAATTCTACCTTCACCGTCTAACCAAAATTCTATTTCTTCCGGTAATAGCCTCCAGCCAGACCAGTGAGGAGGTCTTGGCACATTATTTTGATCAGGATATTTTTTTTCAAACTCTTTTACTTTTTCTAGAAATATTTCCCTTCGATCTAAAACTTTTGATTGAGATGAAGCCCAGGCTCCAATTCTATTTTTATATGGACGAGAATTAAAATAATCGTCTGCTTCTTTAGCTGAAACTTCCTCTACTTTTCCGATTGCCCTAACTTGGCGTCTTAAACTTTTCCAATGAAAACACATTGATGCTTTTTTGTTTTCTTTAAGTTCACCGCCTTTTTTACTTTCAAAATTTGTATAAAAAACAAATCCTTCATCACTTAAACCTTTAAGAAGGACCATTCTGACACTTGGCTGGTTGCTTTTGTTTGCAGTTGCTACCGCAACAGCATTTGGGTCATTAATCTCACTTTCTTCCGCCTTTGAAAACCATTTTTTGAATAATTCTATAGGATTGTCGAGATCTTCGAAGCAAATATCGATGCCTAGTGAATTTTTGCCATTTTTTTGATTCATAATTTCTTTAAAATAATTTATACATTAAATATCTATGTCTTTTAATACTTTTGGAAAATTTTTTAGGTTTACTACATGGGGAGAGTCACATGGTCCAGCTATTGGTTGCGTAATCGACGGCTGTCCTCCTAAAATACCTCTATCTGAGAGAGAAATACAAATAGATATGGATAGAAGAAGACCAGGACAATCAAAATTTACCACGCAAAGAAAAGAGTCTGATAAGGTCATAATTTTATCAGGAGTGTTTGAAGGTAAAACTACTGGCACCCCTATATCTATAATAATATACAATGAGGATAAAAGATCTAGAGATTACGAAACGATAAAAGATAAATTTAGACCTGGCCACGCAGATTATACGTATTTTAAAAAATACGGTATTAGAGATTATAGAGGTGGAGGAAGACAATCAGCACGAGAAACTGCTTGCAGAGTAGCCGCTGGGGCAATCGCTAAAATTGTTTTAAAGAAAATGCTAGGTTCTAAATTTGGTGTCGTTGGTGCAGTAACGCAATTAGGATTGATGTCTTGTGACAAATCAAATTGGAAAAATAGTGAAATTCGAAAAAATCCTTTTTTTTGTCCAGATAAAAAATCTGTAAAACTATGGGAAAAATATCTTCTTGCTGTAAGAAAAGCAGGATCATCTTGCGGTGCTATAATTGAGTTAAGAGCCACTGGAGTTCCAGTTGGTTTAGGTGCACCTATTTATTCAAAATTAGATACAGATATTGCAGCTGCTTTGATGAGTATAAATGCTGTTAAAGGCGTAAATATTGGAGCTGGAATGAATGCAGCTTTTTTAAGTGGAGAGGAAAACTCTGATGAAATTAGAGGAGGTTCCGGAAAAATAAATTTTAAAACAAATAAGGCTGGAGGTATATTAGGTGGAATTTCGTCCGGCCAAGATATCATAGCTTCTTTTGCAGTAAAGCCTACTTCATCTATACTTACAAGTAGAGATACAATAAACAAAAAAGGTAAAAATACAAAAATTTCAGTTAGAGGCAGACATGATCCTTGTGTTGGAATTAGAGCTGTTCCTATAGGAGAAGCAATGTTGAACTGTGTTCTTTTAGATCATTTATTAATGCACAAAGCGCAGTGTGATTAACTAGAAATTTTGTTTTTATTTTTAGCCAGAATAATATTTGAATTCAAAACTTCCTCAATTTTTTCAACTATTGACTGACAATTTAATCCTGCGATTTCATACATTTTTTCTGGGGTATCTTGATCTATAAAAATATCTGGTAAAATCATGGATCTAAATTTTAAACCAGAGTCGAATACTCCTCTATCAGATAATAATTGCATAACGTGAGAACCAAACCCTCCAATCGATCCTTCTTCTATGGTTATTAAAACTTCATGATTAGTAGCTATTTCCATTATTAATTTTTCATCTAATGGTTTAGCAAATCTTGCGTCGACTAATGTACATTTAATTCCTTTTGAAAATAATTTTTCAGCAGCTTTTTTGCATTCCTCCAACCTTGCTCCAAAATTTAATATCGCGATTTTCTTACCCTCTTGAATAATTCTTGCTTTACCAATTTCCAACACTTCGCTTATAGACGGTAATTGAGTACCAATACCGTTTCCCCTGGGATATCTAAATGCTGATGGTTTGTCATTTATATTTACTGAAGTATTTATCATTCTTACTAGCTCTGCTTCATCGCTAGCAGCCATAACAACAAAATTTGGTAAAGTAGATAAATAAGTTATATCAAAAGAGCCTGCATGCGTTGGTCCATCAGCACCCACTAAACCAGCTCTATCGATTGCAAATCTGACAGGCAGAGATTGTAAGGCAACATCGTGAACTACTTGATCATAGGCTCTTTGTAGAAATGTAGAATAAATTGCTGCATATGGCTTATATCCTTCTGTAGCGAGTCCTGCAGCAAATGTAACAGCGTGTTGCTCAGCTATACCCACATCAAATGCTCTGTCTGGAAATTTTTTTTCAAATAAATTTAGTCCTGTACCCGAAGGCATTGCTCCAGTAATACCGATTATTTTTGTATCTTGCTCAGCATGTTTTATTAGAGTTTCAGCAAAAACTTTTGTATAGGATGGAGTGTTAGAATTTGATTTTGATTGTTCACCAGTAGAAACATTAAATTTTGAAACCCCGTGATATTTGTCACCTGAGTCCTCTGCAGGCTTATAACCTTTGCCCTTTTGAGTTCTTACATGTATTAAAACTGGACCTTGATGATTTGAGTTTTTTACATTTTCAAAAATTTGAACTAGATTTTCTACATCGTGTCCATCTATCGGACCTACATAATAAAAACCTAATTCATTAAATAATGTGCCTCCGGTAACGATATTTCTTAATAGATCTTCAGCTTTTCCAGCTTTTTGACTAAATCTTTTTGAAAAAGATGAAATTACCATTTTAACTGTTTCCCTAAGGCTGAAATACATTTTGCCTGATAACAACTTTGCGAGGTAATTACTCATTGCTCCAACCGGTCTGGCTATAGACATATCGTTGTCATTCAAAACTACAATTAAGTTTGATTTTAAAGCTCCTGCATTATTCATTGCCTCATAGGCCATACCTGCGCTCATAGCTCCATCTCCGATTACAGCTATTACATTATTTTTATTATTGGATAATTTTTTTGCTACAGCCATACCTAGGGTAGATGAAATAGAAGTTGAACTATGAGCTGCTCCAAATGGGTCGTATTCACTTTCAGATCTTTTTGTAAATCCAGATAAACCACCTCCTTTTCTCAAAGTTTTTATTCGATCTCTTCTTCCGGTAATGATTTTATGTGGGTAACATTGGTGACTGACGTCCCAAACTAATTTGTCTTTTGGAGTATCAAAAACATAGTGCAGTGCAACTGTTAATTCTACGACACCTAAACCAGCTCCAAGATGACCTCCAGTTTCAGAAACAACATCAATTAATTCATTTCTTAATTCATCTGAAATTTCTTTTAAATTTTCTTTTTTAAATTTCCTAAGATCTGAGGGAAAATTAATTTTTTTAATTAACGTAGACATCAAAAATTTCTTTCTAATATAAATTTTATTGTATCTGATAAATCGTTAGCATTTTTTCCATGTTTTTTTAATTTAAGCAATATTTTTTTTTTTAAAATATTAGCATACTTGACTGCTTTTTCGTAACCCATAAGATTAATTAAAGTTGACTTTCCCTTTTTACCATCTTTTTTAATTGGTTTGCCAACTATTTTCTTTGATCCATGAATATCTAAGAAATCATCTGCTAATTGAAATAGCAATCCAATATCCTCACCAAGCCTACCAAATTCTTTTTTAATATTTTTTTTTTTGTTTGCTACGATTGCAGTAGTTTGAAGACAAAAATTAAATAATTTTCCTGTCTTTTTTTTTTGCATATCTATAATCTGATTTAAACTTTTTTTCTTTTTTTCAAATTTTAAATCCAGTTCTTGACCACCAGCAATACCAGTGTGTCCTGAAAAATTAGATAACAAACTAATTATCTCATTTTTTTGTTTTAAGGATAATGTATTCTTGTCATCTGAAATAATTTCAAAAGCTAAAGTTAGTAATGAATTGCCAGCTAAAACGGCAGTAGCTTCTCCGTATTTTTTATGAGTTGAAGGCTTTCCACGTCTTGTTGAGTCATTGTCCATGCACGGAAGATCGTCATGTATTAATGAGTAAGAATGAATACACTCTACAGCTGCACATATATTTATAAGTTTTTTCTTATTTATCTTAAATATTTTACCAGTATCAAAAATTATTGTTGATCTAATTTTTTTTCCTCCAGATATTACTCCATATTTCATCGGCTTAATTAATAATGAATTTTTTTGTTTTTTTAAAAACCCTAGTAGAAAACGATCTATATTTTTAGCATTTTTTTTTAACTTATTTTCAATCATTATTTAATTATTTATAAATTAGATATTTCGTTCGATCTCTTTTTAAATAGATTTTCTACATGTTTATTTAAATTGATTAATCTTTTGTACACCTGTTCAATATTATTTATGTCCAAATTTTCTCTCTCAAGCTTAATAAGAATTTCATTTATCTCGTCTCTGGCCTCTTTTAATGATTTACTTTTGATATCAGCTGGAATATTTTCGATTTTCATAAATTAAATAATAATTACATTATGAAAAACATCTATTCAAACATTTATTCTTTCAACAAAAAGATACTCAATAAAACTGTCAAATATCTTAAAGATGGGGGTATAGCTGGATTGCCTACTGAGACAGTGTACGGATTAGCTGGAAATGCATATTCTAAAACAGCGGTTAAAAAAATTTTTAAACTTAAAAAAAGATCATCTAAAAATCCGTTAATTATACATTATCAAAGTATTAATGATACAAAAAAAGATGTTGTTTTAAATAATGAATTCTTAAAATTGTATAAAAAATTTTGTCCTGGCCCTATTACTTTCGTGCTGAAAAAAAAGAAAAAATCTAAAATTTCCCTTTTAGCGACTGCAAATTTAAATACTGTAGCAATAAGATTTCCAAAAAATAAAATTATAAACGCCATACTTAAATTAACAAATTTTCCACTTGCTATGCCAAGTGCAAATCTTTCATCAATGTTGAGTCCTGTTCAAGCTTTAGACGTATTTGATGATTTTCAGAATAAGTTAAGTATAATTATTAATGGAGGAAAAACAAAAATTGGAATTGAGTCAACTGTAATTGACCTTTCTGATAAGCCAAAAATTTTAAGACCTGGTATTATTAGTGAAACTGAGATTAAAAATGTTTTAAAAAAGCCTTTCTCTAAAAAAAAAAATAAAATTAAATCACCTGGAATGTTTAAAAAACATTACTCGCCAGGTATACCAATTATTTTTGGTAAAAAACCTAAAAGGTTAGATGAGGCATACATTTTTTATGGTAAACAGTATAAAAATTACAAAAATTATTTTAATTTAAGTAAAAAAGGTGACTTGAAAGAAGCTGCATCTAATTTATATAAAACTATGAGAAAAATCAAAAAAAAAGGTTACAAAAAAATTTTCATTAACAAATTTCCAAAAAAAGGTTCAGGAATAGCTATTAATGATCGCTTAATGAAAGCTTCAAAATAATGTTTATAGAAATTAAAAATCTTTCAAAAGTTTATAATAAGTATTTTGCTGTTAATAAAATAAATTTTCAAATTGAAAAAAATAAGACTGTAGGACTGCTAGGTCCTAATGGTTGTGGAAAAACTACCACAATCGGAATGATGTTGGGACTTGTATCTCCTACAGGAGGAGAAATTCTTATAGATAATAAAAATATTAATTCATTTAGAAGAGATGATATTTTAAAAAGATTTAATTTCGCCTCACCTTATGTTGAATTACCGAAAAAATTAACTGTTAAACAAAATCTTGAAATTTATGGAAGGCTATATGGAATAAAAAATTTAAATAGTAGAATAAATGAAATCTCAGAGGATCTAGAAATAAAAAGTTTTTTTAACAGAAAAACTGGTGAACTTTCCTCTGGTCAAAAAAATAGAGTATCATTAGCTAAATCTTTAATTAATGAACCAGAAATTCTTCTTTTAGATGAGCCAACAGCAAGCTTAGATCCCGATATTGGTGATTTTATCAGAAGTTACATTCAAGAATATAAATTAAAAAATAAAGTAACAATTTTATTGGCTTCCCACAATATGAATGAAGTTGAGAGACTTTGTGACAGTATAATTATGATGAAGAAGGGGAAAATTATAGACAGTGGTACATGTGAAGATTTAATACAAAAACATGGAAGAAATAATTTAGAAGAAACATTTTTAAAACTAGCTAGATCGAAAAATGAACTTTAGCAAAATATACGCATTAGGTTTGAGACACCTATATCTAATAAAAAACTCTTTTCCAAGATTGTTAGATCTTATCTACTGGCCAACTGTTCAAATTTTTTTATGGGGTTTCATTTCAAAATTTTTCACTCTTAATTCAGAATATTATAATAACACCGTTGGCATAATTCTAACTGCAGCAATATTGTACGATTTTCTATTCCGAGCCAGCATTAGTTTTAATATGATGTTTCTTGAAGAAATATGGAGTAGAAATTTTACGAATTTATTCATTGCACCAATAAGAATAAGAGAAATTATAGCTGCTTTAACTTTAACCGCAATTTTAAGAACCTTAATCGGACTGGTTCCTGCAGTTTTAATTGCGATACCTTTGTTTGGAGTTTCTGTGCTTAATCTTGGAGTGCCTTTAATATTTTTACTCATTTCATTATATCTATTTGGGATAACATTAGGACTTCTTGTTACCTCTGGGCTATTGAGATATGGACCATCTTTTGAAAATATTGCTTGGGCCAGTTTATTTTTTTTAGCTCCACTTGGTTGCATTTATTATCCAATAGAAATACTACCAAATTCTCTTCAATTTATAGCAAGGGGGCTTCCTTTGGTACATATTTTTGAGGAAATGAGAAGTATTTTAATGAGTAATTCAGTTAGCTATTTCAATATTTTAAAATCAATTTCTATATCAGTAGTATATTTTATTTTTGGTGTTATAGTTTTTTATCTTTCGTATTTTGGCGCAAAAAAAAGAGGTACTTTAATCAATATGGGTGAGTGATTTATGAAAAATTTAATTAATGAAATAAAAAAACTAGAATCTAAACCAAAAGTAATTAAAAATATATTTAGCGGTAAAGAAATCGATGATTTTTTAAAATTATACGATGGACTCCCTACAACGGTTCATAATAAAAAACAGAATGTAATTAAAAAGAGATGGTTACAAGGATATAATAAAGGTTTAGAAAAAATATTTTGTGAGCGTTTAGAAAAAGAAATTGGAAAATTTAAAATGGATAATTTAAAAGACGATGAGGGCAAAGATATTCTAGGGCTAATCCAAGAAAGCTATGCACCCATAGGTCTTCATGTAGATGGAGGATTTGAGTTAAATAATCAAATATACAAACAGAGTCTAATTCCTTTATCGTCAGTAGGGAGTACGGTGATTTTTAAAAATAGGTATTATGGTGGTTCCACCAGTTTTACCCAAGATCCAGAGGAATTAAAAAAAAAGGATTTAAAATACGGTCAAAATAAAAGATCAGACATCCACTTAAAAATTTTTGGTAGCAAACCTTTTGATGAAAAAATACATGAAAATTATCTTCAACATGAAAAATTAGAAAATTTAAGAGGTCTAGAAGTTGAGCTTATTTATAAATGGGAAATTGGATCAATGTTAATATTTGACAGAAGTCACTTGCATTGTTCTTCCTCAGTTATAGAAGGAAAAAAAATTGGAATAGCAACATTTACCAAAAAATAATTAATGGCAGTTTACGATTGTTTTCAGTACTTTAATGAAGATCATATTGTTGATATGCGTTTAAATATTTTAGACAAATATGTTGATTATTTTATTATTTCAGAATCAACAAAAACACATCAAGGAGTAGATAAAAAAATAAATTTTAACTTAAGTAATTTTCCTAAATTTAAGAATAAAATTAAATTTATAATAGCAGACTATAATAAAGAAATTGATTTTACTAAGCACACGGGAGGTGAGTCACCTATCGAACAACATCAAAGAAATATGTTAATAGAGGGAATAAAAGATGCTTCTCCGGATGATTTGATAATACTTTCAGACTCAGATGAAATTCCAGATTTGACAAAATTTTCCAAAATAAACCACCAAAAAAAATTTATCGCATTTTCACAGAAAATGTTCATGTATAAGTTAAATCTACAAAATTTAAATGAAAGTAATTGGATTGGTTCAAAAATTACGAAGAAAAAAAATATTACATCAATGCAAAAATTGAGAAATTTAAAATTTAAAAAATATCCATTTTGGAGATTGGATAAAAAAAATTTACAAATAATTAAAGGTGGTTGGCACTTTTCTTATTTGCATACACCTTCTCAAATATTAAAAAAGATAAAATCCTTTTCACATGGTGAACATAATAATAATAATCTTAGTGAAAAAAAAATTGAGGAAAAAATTTTAAAAAATGAAGATATTTTTAATAGAGGTTTTGAACTAAAAAAAGTTGCATTGGATGATAGCTATCCAAAGTATATTTTAGAAAATAAGGAAAAGTTTTCAAAATGGCTAATTTAGTTATGGTGCGCCGGATAGGAGTCGAACCCATAACCTCCGGAGCCGAAATCCGGCGCTCTATCCAGTTGAAGCTACCGGCGCATATTTAATTACTTATAATTAATTTATGAATAAAACAATGAAATTTTTAGTTTCTAAGGGTGATAATAGTAAAAGACTAGATATATATCTTACCAAAAAAATAAAAATTTTTACTCGTTCATATTTAAAAAAAATTATTGAAGGAGAGCAAGTAAAAATTAATCAAATTTTGATTACTTCTCCTTCAAATAAAATTAAAACTGATGACGAAATATATATAAACTTAACCCAGAAAGAAGAAGGCGAATTAATACCAAATAAAATTGATCTGGATATTATCTATGAGGATAAAGATATACTTGTAATTAATAAAGCTAAAGGTATGGTTGTTCATCCAGGTGCTGGCAACATTAAAAATACTTTAGCTAATGCATTAGCGTATAAATTTAAAAAAAACTTATCAAGCATCAATGGTAAAATGCGTCCCGGTATTGTTCATAGAATTGATAAGGATACAAGTGGATTATTGGTTATAGCGAAAAATAATTTATCTCATTCTAATTTAAGTAAACAGTTCAGTAATCATACTATCAAAAGAAAATATAAGTGTTTAGTGTGGGGAGTAATTCGTCCACTTAATGGTCGTATCGAAACTTTAATAACTAGAAATAAATTTAATAGACAATTAATGACTGTAAGTGAAATAAAGGGTAAAAGAGCAATAACAAATTATAAAACTATAAAAGTATTTAATATTAAAGATATTCCAAAAATAAGTTTAATAGAATGTGAATTGGAGACAGGTAGAACTCATCAAATAAGAGTACATTTAAAATATAAGGGCTCTTCTATTCTAGGTGATTATCATTATGGCACGAAAAAACAGAAATTTAAAAAAACTAGAGAGGATTTTTTAAATATATTAAATAACTTACAAGGACAGGCTTTGCACGCTCAAACACTTGAATTTGATCATCCAACAAAAAATAAATGGCTTAGTTTTGAGACAAAAATCCCAAGTGACTTCAAAAAGATGTTAAATTTACTTGAAAATCTGAGTAGTTGAAAATCTTAATTTTATATATAAATCTTTGAGTATGAATAAAAATAAAGAAATAACTAATTTGCCAACTCCTTCAGTAGGAGGCCTATCGATTTATCTTGCACAAATAAAAAAGTTTCCAATGTTGGATGCAGAGGAAGAATATATGTTAGCGAAGAATTGGAAAGAAAATGGAAATTTACAATCAGCACATAAATTAGTAACTAGTCACTTAAGATTAGTTGCAAAAATTGCAATGGGATATAGAGGTTATGGTCTACCAGTTAATGAACTTATCTCTGAAGGAAATCTTGGATTAATGCAAGCAGTAAAAAAATTTGATCCTGACAAAGGCTTTAGGCTTGCAACTTATGCGATGTGGTGGATTAAAGCAGCAATTCAAGAGTATGTTTTGAGATCTTGGAGCTTAGTAAAAATGGGGACAACTACCGCCCAAAAAAAACTTTTTTTTAATTTAAAAAAACTTAAAAATCAAATAGCACCTGGACAAGAAGGTGATTTAAGAGAGGAACATGTAAAAGAGATTTCAAAAAGATTAGATGTTGACTCACAGGAAGTTGTGAATATGAACAGAAGATTAATGGGACAAGAGAAATCTCTTAATGATCCAATTAAAAGTGGTGAAGTAGATGAATGGCAAGATTGGCTTGTAGATGAAAGTTTGGATCAAGAACTAGCTATTTCTCAAAAACAAGAATATGATGATAAAAAAATTTTATTGCACAATGCTATGAAAATTTTAAATGAGCGAGAAAAAGAGATAATTAATGCTAGAAGACTTACAGAAAATCCGATCACCCTTGAAGATCTAAGTAAAAAATACAAAATCAGTCGAGAAAGAATAAGACAAATTGAAACGAAAGCTTTTGAGAAACTACAAAAATCTATGATAAATGCAAGTAAGTCTAAAAATTTATTACCTGCAAATTAATTAATTTTTAAAAGGATCCTCAATCAGAATGGTATCGTCTCTTTCAGGGCTAGTCGAAATACTTGAAATCTTTGCACCAATAAAATCTTCTAACGCATAAATATATTTTTTAGCATTCTCGGGTAAATCATTAATATTTCTTACTCCTTGAGTTTTAGTCATCCAGCCTGGAAAAGTTTTGTATATTGGTTTTATATTAAATTGATCTTCAGAGGCAGCGGGAAGATAATCTATTTTTTTTCCATTAAGATCGTATTGTACACAAATTTTAATTTCTTCTAATTCATCTAAAACATCTAGTTTTGTTAATGCAATACCGTGTATTCCAGAAATTTTAATTGTTTGTCTTACCAAAACTCCATCGAACCAACCGCACCTTCTCTTTCTAGATGTTACAGTGCCAAATTCTTTGCCTCTTTTGCCTAAACTTTCACCAATTTTATCTTTTAGTTCTGTTGGAAAAGGTCCACTTCCAACTCTAGTTGTATAGGCTTTAGTGATACCTAAAATATATCCAATTTTGTCGGGACCAGATCCAGATCCTGTTGCTGCAGTTGCAGGAACTGTATTAGATGAAGTTACATATGGATAGGTTCCATGATCTACATCTAATAATATACCTTGAGCCCCCTCAAATAAAATTTTTTTTCTATCTCTTTTAAATTCATCAAGTTTTAACCAAACTGGTTTTGCAAATTTTAAAATATCAGGAGCTATTTTTAATAGTTTTCTCTTAAGTTCGTCTTTTTTAAATATTTTCTTTTTTAACCCCTTGCGGACTGCATTATGAT
Organism: uncultured Pelagibacteraceae bacterium; assembly: GCA_902593905.1. Lineage (GTDB taxonomy): Bacteria > Pseudomonadota > Alphaproteobacteria > Pelagibacterales > Pelagibacteraceae > Pelagilacustribacter. The sequence continues at coordinate 22,504 of CACJKF010000007.1, forward strand.
GTAGCAAAACATTTTCTAATCTCTTTTCAAGATTAGTAGAGGATCTTAAGTCCATTACTCTAATTGACCTTCTTCCAACTTTATCCTCATAACATGGCCCAATTCCTCTTCGTGTTGTTCCAATTTTTCCTTTACCCGCAGCATCCTCTCTTATTTCATCCATTTCTTGATGAAATGGGAGGATTAATGACGAGGACTCGGAGATCATAAAATTTTCTGGTGTTACATTAATTCCTTGTTTTTTTATCTCTGTAATTTCTTCAAGAAGAGCCCATGGATCGATTACTACTCCATTACCTAAGATAGATATTTTTCCCTTTCTGACTATTCCCGAAGGCAACAATCTAAGCTTAAACACTTTTTTATCTATAACTAATGTATGTCCAGCATTGTGTCCGCCTTGAAAACGAACAACTACGTCTGCCTCACTTGAAAGCCAATCAACAATTTTACCCTTGCCTTCATCTCCCCATTGTGACCCAACTACAACAACATTTCTCATATTATAAAAATTTTTTATCTAGCTTAATCGAATTTAAATGATTAATAGGACCATGTCCTTTTCCATAAATTAGATTAGATTTTATCGCTTGGTTAACATATTTAATTCCTAACTCACAAGATTTGTTTAGAGGTTTTCCACATGATAAAAATGTTGCTATTGCGCTTGATAAAGTGCAGCCAGTACCATGAGTATTTTTTGTCTTTATTTTTTTATTCTTAAAAATTTTTAATTCTTTATTAGTTAATAGTAAATCTTCAATTAAATCAGAATTTTTGTGTCCGCCTTTTAAAAGTACATTCTTGGCTCCGAGATTTTGTAACTTTTTTGCTGCCAAAATCATATCCTTCCGATTTTTGATATTAATTTTTGTTAAAATTTCAGCTTCTGGAATGTTTGGGGTAATCAATAAAGCTTTTTTTAACAAATGCCTTTTTAAAATGTTGATAGCCTTTAAATTAATAAGTTTAGCTCCACCTTTAGCCACCATAACTGGGTCTAAAATTATTTTTTTTGTTTTCACTTTTTTTAAAGTTTTTATTATTGAAAAAATTACTTTTGCTGAATGTAACATTCCAATTTTAATTGCATCTGGTTTTATATCTTGACAGGTAAAATTGATTTGTTTTTCTATTTCTAGCGGATTTATTGGCACTACTGATTTAACACCAATTGTATTTTGAGAAGTTACTGCGGTAATTGCAGTCATTGCATAACTACCCAAAGCTGTGACAGTTTTTATATCTGCTTGAATTCCCGCACCACCTGATGAGTCTGATCCTGCTATTATTAAAATTTTAGATTTTGGTTTCAAATTATTTTATAGATTTTTTTATTAAATTTATACATTTGTAAATAATTTTTTTATCATTTGACTCTGCCATAATTCTTATCTTTGGCTCCGTGCCAGATTTTCTAACTAAAATTCTGCCATTATTACCCATAATTAAATTAGCTCTTTTTAATGCTTTTTTACATTTAAAAGACTCTATGATATTTTTATTTTTTACTATTACATTTTCTAAAACTTGTGGAAGTGGCTTAAATACATTCAGTAACCTGCTTGCTTTTTTATTTTTTCTCAGAGAATATAAAACTTCTAAAGCCACCAGCAGTCCATCTCCAGTTGTTGCAAATTTTCCTAAAATTATATGTCCGGATTGTTCTCCTCCAAGATTATAATTATTTTTTCTCATTTTTTCTTTTACGTATCTGTCTCCAACTTTAGACCTTTTAAAATTTATTTTTTCTTTTTTAAGAAACTTTTCCAAACCGTAATTAGACATTAAGGTTCCGATTACTCCTCCTCGTAAGATTTTTTTTAATTTCCACCTTCTTGCAAGCATAGCAATTATTTGGTCCCCATCTATTACTTTGCCATTCTCATCACACATTATTATTCGATCTGCATCGCCATCAAATGCAATACCTACATGGGCTTTTAAACTTTTTACTGCTGATTTAATTTTTTTAGGATAGGTAGATCCACACTTTTCATTAATGTTATACCCATTAGGTTTTACCCCAATTGAATAAACTTTGGCTCCAAGATCTTTTAAAAGTTTGGGAGCTGCTTTATAACAAGCTCCATTAGCGCAATCTAAAACAATTTTCATACCTTTAAGATGAAAATTTTTTGGAAAATTTTTTTTAAGTATTTCAATATACTTTTCATTTCCATTTTCAAGCCGTTTAACTCTACCCAGTTGTTTTGGATTTGAGAGCTGTTTGGTATTTTTTGCATCAATTAGAAGTTCTATTTTTTTTTCAATTTTATCAGACAGTTTCATGCCATCTGGTCCAAATAATTTTAATCCATTATCATAAAAAGGATTGTGAGAGGCGGTAATCATTATTCCCATGTTTGCTCTCATCGACTTAGTTAGCATAGCAAGGCCATTTGTTGGTAAAGGTCCTAAAGTTAAAACGTTTATTCCCCCTGAAACTAAACCTGAGACAAGTGCAGGTTCTAAGGTATAACCTGATAGTCTTGTATCTTTAGCAATAATTGCTATTTGTTTTGTTTTTTTTAAATTTTTAAAATATGTGCCTGAAGCGAGACCAAATTTAAAAAATTTTTCTCCTGTAATGTTGCCTTGATTAACAGTTCCGCGAATTCCATCTGTACCAAAATATTTATTTTTCATCTGCTTGTAAAATCTTATTAAACACTAGAATTCCTTGGTTAATCTCATTAACATCATGAACTCTAAATATTTGTATGCCTTGTAAAAGTAAAAAAAGTACTGAAGCTAAAGTTCCGCCTATTCTGTTTTTACTATCATGTTTACCAGATATTTGACTTATAAACCTTTTTCTTGAAGTCCCAATCATAATCGGCAAACCAAGACTATGAAACAAAGAAATCTTAGAAATTAAAGTCAAATTATGTTTCAAAGTTTTTCCAAACCCGATACCCGGGTCTAAAATAATACTTCTATCTTTAAAATTTTTATCTAATTTATCTTCAAAAAAATCATATACATCCAGTAAAACATTTTTATACTTTGGTTTTATTTGCATCGTATTAGGAGTCCCTTGCATATGATGAAGTACTTTTGGAACTTTCAAGTTTTTTATCTTAGTTAAGGATAGATTATCATGATTAAAACCGGACACATCATTAATTAAATTAACTCCATTTTTTAAACCCTTTTCCATTACAGAAGATTTTCTTGTGTCTAAAGATAAGCAAATCTTTTTAAAATTTTTTTTAAAGTTTTTTAAAACAAATTCTACCCTCTTCCACTCAACTTTTGGATCTATCGTCTTAGAACCAGGTCTGGTAGACTCGCCACCTACATCAATTATATTTGCACCAGACTCGATCATTAAAGAGATGTGTTTTAATGATTTATTTTTTTTATTGAATTTGCCACCGTCAGAAAAGCTATCAGGAGTTAAATTTAAAATTCCCATTATTGAAGGCTTTGAAAAGTCTATATTTTTTATAAAGTTTTTTCTTTTTTTGACTATTTTTTTTAAGTCTTTTTTAACTTTAAATTGTAAGTTTTTTTTTAATTTATAGATATGATTTACGTTTAAAAATCTACTCGATACTTTTCTTTTATTTCTTGTTAGAATTTCTATTTTGTCAAATGCAATAGCTTTACTCCCGCACAACGGAAAAGCATGTTTTTTTTTAATTAATATTTTTGCTTGATTTCCATAATAAAAATTACACGCCCTTGTGTAATATTTGACCATGAATTTAAATAGCAGGTTTCGGCTTTAATCCAAGAGATCCGAGTGCTGAGGTCGATTTACCATTATTACTATCTTCCTCATTAAATGATCTAGTAGGTTTTATATTTTTCAAAATTAGGTCTCTGATTTCGTCTCCAGATAGGGTCTCATAAATTAATAAAGCCTTAGCCAATTTATGTAGGTCATCAATTTTTTCAGTAAGTATTTTTCTAGCCCTCTCGTATCCTTTGTCTACAATTTTTTTTACTTCTTCGTCAATTTTTTTCGCAGTTTCCTCTGATACATTTTGTTGCCTAGTAACTGATCTGCCTAAAAAAACCTCTTCTTCGTTTTCCCCGTAAGCAATAGTTCCTAATTCAGTACTCATACCATATTTAGTAACCATATTTTTTGCCATTTTAGTAACCATATCAATATCGGATGAAGCACCAGAAGTTACTTTATCGTGCCCAAAAATAATCTCTTCTGCGATTCTACCACCCATAGCTACGGCAATATCAGAATGCATTTTCTCTCTTGTGACTGACAATTGATCTCTTTCAGGCAATCTCATAACCATCCCTAAAGCTCTACCCCTAGGAATTATCGTTGCTTTATGAATTGGATCAGATGCTTTTTCATTTAATGCAACGATTGCATGACCTCCCTCATGATATGCTGTAAGTTTTTTTTCGTCTTCAGACATCACCATAGAACGTCTTTCCGCTCCCATCATTACTTTGTCTTTGGCCTCCTCAACGTCAGACATAGTTACCACTCTTTTATTTTTTCTAGCTGCTAAAAGAGCAGACTCATTAATTAAATTTGCTAAATCGGCGCCCGAAAATCCAGGAGTACCTCTTGCAATAGTTCTCAATTTAACGTCTGGACCAGTATTAATTTTTTTTACGTGAACCTTTAGAATAGCTTCACGTCCAATAATATCTGGATTGCTTACAACTACCTGTCTATCAAATCTTCCTGGTCTCAATAAAGCTGGATCTAAAACATCCGGTCTATTAGTTGCAGCGATTAAAATGATCCCCTC
>CACJKF010000008.1 GCA_902593905.1 uncultured Pelagibacteraceae bacterium
TTGGATTATTAGAAACGTTTCTTGCCATTGCAGCTGGCATAATTAACATCCCTGTTATCAAAAGAAGACCTACAATTTTAATTGATATTGCAATTATCGCTGCTAATAAAACTGTAAAAATTGCATTTACTTTATCAGGGTTCATGCCCTCAGCCTCAGCTAGTTCATGATTAACAGTTGAGGCAAACAATGGTTTCCAAATGTATTTCAGTATTAATAAGATAAGTGCTCCACCGATCCAAATTATTAATAGATCTATTTCATTCACTGCTAAGATGTCGCCGAATAACAGTCCCATTATATCAAATCGGATCGTAGTAAGAAAACCAATTACAACTAAACCAACTGCAAGAGATGAATGTGCTAATAAACCTAATAATGCGTCTCCAGGTAGTTTTGTAGTTTTTTGAAGTTTTAAAAGTATTAGTGCGATCGCTGATGAAATTAAAAAAACTGAAAATGCTATGTTTAATTCAAAAAAGAAAGCTATAGTCACACCAAGAAGTGCGGAGTGAGATAATGTATCACCAAAAAAAGATAATCTTCTCCAAATTATAAAACATCCTAGAGGTCCAGTGACTAATGCAATTCCAATTCCAGCAATTAAAGCCCTTATAAAAAAATCATCAAACATTTATTGTTTCCTCTTTATAGTTCCATCAGCTGAGTGAGTATGATCGTGTTTGTGTTCATATACAGATAAAATTGTTGAAGCGCGGTCTCCAAACAGTTCTTGATATTTATTGTTGTTAGCTACAGATTGAGGTGTTCCAGAGCAACAAACGTGGCCATTGAGACAAACAACGTAATCTGTAGAAGACATAACGACATGTAAGTCATGAGATATTAATAGAATTCCACAATTAACTTTATCTGAGATTTCTTTAATTAATTCGTAAAGAGAGATCTCACCTTTAAAATCTACACCTTGAACTGGTTCATCTAATACTAAAAGATCTGGATTTTTTGCAATAGCTCTTGCAATTAAAACTCTTTGAAATTCACCTCCAGATAAATTACTTAAATTATTATTTTTAAGATGTTCAACTCCAGTTAATTTTAAAGCATTTACTATTTCTTCATCGCTTAGATTTTGTGTGAGTAACATAAAATCAACTACTCTAATTGGTAATGTCCAATCGATAGAGATTTTTTGAGGGACATAGCCAACTTTTTCAGTAAATCTTAAAACTTTTCCCTCGATGTTCTTATAAATACCAAGAGCGATTTTTGCTGTTGTAGTTTTTCCTGAACCATTAGGTCCAATTAATGTAACGATTTCTCCCCTTTTGACTTCTAAGGAAACTCCCTTTACTAGCCATTTATCATTTTTAAATAGACCCACATTGTCTACTTTAATTAATGTCTCTGAATTTATTTTATTCACAATAATAATCCTTGCAATAATAAATGTTATATTATAACACTATGTTACTTTATAACATATTATGAATAAAATACTTAAATTAATTTCATCTGTATTCATTGCATTTTTAACAACCTTTTCAGTATTAAAAGCTGAAGTGAAAGTTGTAGCATCAATTAAGCCAGTACATTCCTTGGTTAGTTACGTTATGGATGGTGTTGGAAAACCTGATGTAATAGTTGATGGTTATAATTCTCCGCATGGATTTAGTTTAAAACCTTCTCATGCAAAAATGATTGAAAATGCAGATCTAATAATTTGGGTTGGAGAAGATTTAGAGGCTTTCTTAGAAAAACCATTAAACACCATTGCTAAAAAAGCAGTAAATATTGAAATAATGGATTTGAGTGGAATTAAAAAACTTAAATTTAGAGAAAAAAATATATTTGAAGGCCATGATGATCATGGACACGGCCATAAAGAAAAGAAACATGACGATCACGGACATGGACATAAAGAGAAAAAACACGATGATCACGGTCATAAAAAAGCTAAACATGATGATCACGGGCATGAAGAACATGCTCACGGAGAACACGATCCACATGTTTGGCTAGATCCGATGAATGCTAAAGTAATTGTCAAAGAAATCGAAAATCAATTAGTTAAATTAGATCCAGATAACAGCTCAAAATATAAAGCTAATTCTAAAAAGGCTCAGTCTGAATTAGATAATTTAACAAAAAATATTAAAAAAGATCTTAAAGGGAATTTAAGATTTGTTGTTTTCCATGATGCTTACCAATATTTTGAAAATAGATTTGGTATTAAGGTTTTAGGAGCTTTAACAGTAAATCCAGATGTTTTACCAGGAGCTGAACAATTATCTGAAATTAGGGAAGTAATCGAACATGAGAAAGTTAATTGCCTTTTTTCAGAACCTCAGTTCAATCCAGCAATTATAAAATCAATTGCAAAAGACACTAAAATTAAAACTGGTGTTTTAGATCCGCTTGGAGCAACTTTAGATAAAGGTAAAAGCATGTACTCTGAATTGTTACAGAGTATGTATGCGTCTTTTAAAGGTTGTTAATTAAGCAAATACTTCGCCCCATGTACCTTTTGTTGAAGCTTTAGAATATTCTGTAGCTCTACCTTCAAAAAAGTTCATATGCTCTACTCCGTTAAGCATTGTATCTAACCAAGTTAATGGATTTTTCTTAACGTCGTAAATAGGATTTAAACCTAGTTGCTCTAACCTTCTGTTACCAATGAACCTAATGTATTGTTTAACTTCATCTGCTGTTAAACCTTGCATTGGACCCATTTGAAAAGCAAGATCGATAAAAGCATCTTCATGGTGAACGATTGTTTTGCAAGCTTCATAGATTTCGTTTTTTAGTTTATCGTTCCAAATTTGTGGTTCTTCTTTAATGAAATCTCTGAATAATCTAATCATAGAATTACAGTGCAAAGTTTCATCTCTAACTGACCAAGTTACTATTTGCCCCATTCCCTTCATCTTATTAAATCTTGGGAAGTTTAATAAAATTGCAAAACTTGCAAATAATTGTAAGCCTTCAGTAAATGCTGAGAATACTGCCATTGTCATTGCAATGTTATGCTTGGATTTAACATCGAAGCCTTGCATGTAATCGTACTTATCTTTCATTTCTTTGTACTGTAAGAAAGCTGAGTACTCTGTCTCTGGCATTCCGATAGTATCTAAAAGATGAGAATAAGCAGCAATATGAACCGTTTCCATTGCTGCAAAGGCTGTCATCATCATTAAAACTTCCGTTGGTTTAAAGACAGTTGTGTAGTGTCTTAAATAGCAGTTATTCACTTCAACATCTGCTTGAGTAAAGAATCTAAATATATGAGTTAAAAGATTTTTTTCTTCGACTGATAGATTTTTTTGCCAATCTCTGACATCGTCTCCTAGTGGCACCTCTTCGGGTAACCAATGGATCCTTTGTTGAGTTAACCAGGCATCATAGCACCATGGATATCTAAATGGTTTGTAAACTGGGTTTTCTACTAATAAACCCATTTTATTAGGCTGGATTATTGTTGGCTTAGTTTTTTCTGCTACTGACATGATAAACACTCCTCATAGTTATTGCTTTCATTATTAGATTCTTGTTTTCCAGAGTAAACATTTTTTGTCACATCTGTTGAAGATCCATTGTTTACATTTTCAGCTCTCTGGATTGATTTGGATCTACAATAATAAAGGCTTTTCAAACCTTTTTTCCATGCTTGAAAATGAATATCGTGAAGTTCTTTTTTATGTATATCTGCGGGGACAAAGATATTTACCGACTGTGCCTGTGAAATGTGAGGCGTTCTATCTGCGCCAAGTTCAACAATCCATCTTTGATCGATTTCAAAAGCAGTTTTAAAAGTATCTTTTTCGTTCGCAGTTAAAAAATTTAAATGAGATACAGATCCTTGATTTGTTGTTATAGTTGACCAAACCTCATCAGTATCTTTATTGTATTTTTGAAGTATCTTTTTTAAATATTTATTTCTTACATTAAAAGAACCAGAAAGCGTTTTATGTGTATAGCTATTAGCAGCAATTGGTTCTATCCCTGGAGAAGATCCACCACAAATAATTGATATAGAAGCTGTTGGTGCAATTGCAGTTTTGTTTGAAAATCTCTCCTTCATTCCGTATTCTGCTGCATCAGGACATGATCCTCTTTCGTCAGCCAAAGTCTTTGATGCTTCATCAACTTTCTCTTGAATGTTTTGGAATATTTTTTTGTTCCAAACTTTGCTCATTACTGATCCAAAAGGAATATTTTTTTGCTGGAAGTACGAGTGCAACCCCATAACTCCAAGACCTACACTTCTTTCTCTCATTGCTGAGTATTTTGCATGAGCAAATTCATTTGGAGCTCTATTAATGAAATCAGTCATAACATTATCTAAAAATCTCATTACGTCCTCAACAAATTGTGGATCGTCTTTCCACTGATCGTAAGTGTCTAAGTTTAGTGATGATAAGCAACAAACAGCTGTTCTTTGATTTCCCTCATTATCAACTCCAGTTGGTAATGTAATCTCACTGCAAAGATTGGATGTTTTTACTTTTAATCCAGCGAGTTTATGGTGTTGAGGAATTTGTCTGTTAACTGTATCAATATAAACAATGTAAGGCTCACCCGTCTCAATTCTTGCAGTCAACAATCTTATCCATAAATTTCTTGCTGGTATAGTTTGTTGAACAGATCCATCGTAAGGACTTCTTAATGCCCATTGACCGCCTGTCTCCACTGCTCTCATGAATTCGTCTGTGACTAAAACTCCGTGATGGAGGTTCAGGGATCTTCTGTTTACATCACCACCAGTCGGTCTTCTCATTTCGATAAACTCTTCAATTTCAGGATGGTCGATTTGTAAATAACAAGCTGCCGATCCTCTTCTCAAAGAACCTTGACTTATTGCCAAAGTTAAAGAGTCCATCACTTTAATAAAAGGAATAATTCCAGAAGTCTTACCAACTTTTCCTATCTTTTCTCCAATGGATCTTAAATTGCCCCAGTAGCTACCTATTCCACCTCCTCTAGCTGCAAGCCAAACATTTTCTTCCCAAAGATTTGTAATACCTTCTAAGCTGTCGCTAGCTTCGTTTAAAAAACATGAAATTGGTAGTCCTCTTTCTGTGCCGCCGTTAGATAAAACAGGTGTGGCTGGCATAAACCATAAATTGCTTATGTAGTTATAAATTCTTTGTGCGTGTAAATTATCATCAGCATAAACACTTGCAACTCTTGCAAATAAATCTTGGAAACTTTCGTTCTGACCTAAATATCTATCCGTAAGTGTAGCTCTGCCAAAGTCTGTTAAATTTTCATCTCTCGATCTATCTATCTTGATAGTTATACCCTTCTCGTTTTGAAATAATTCAGTCTCTCCCGATAAAGAAAACAAATCAGGCTTTTTAGGCCCGTTGTTCTTTAGTTCGTTTTGGTTTTTTTGGCTTAGAGAGTCGACAGCTTTCTCTATTGCCAATGATACACTTTTATTCATATTTTCCTTGTTTTTACTCGATTTGTTAACAAAACAACTACATGTTGTGTTACATTTATGTTAATATACTATATAACATCTAAATCAATAGAACATTATAAGAACATCTGATTAATTTTGCAAGTGGAAAGTTTTGTTAATAAACATTTAATAACAAATTTCTATATTCTTTAGTATTTATAGCTAATGAAAATCAATCCGAATGGTTTTAGAGAGTATGATGCAAGATGGATCTATGAAAAAGACATCGATATTGAGGGAATCACTAATTTAGGCAAAGGTCTTGGAACTCAAATAATAGACCATACTAGGAAAAATAATCCAAGAGTAATAGTTGGTCATGACTACAGATCATATAGTGAAAAAATTAAAAAAGCTTTAATCGAAGGTTTAGTGTCAACTGGATGTAATGTTGAAGATCTTGGTTTATCTCTTTCGCCAATGGTTTATTTTGCACAATTTAATTTAAACTCAGATGCAATAGCAATGGTGACTGCTAGTCATAATGAAAATGGTTGGACTGGAGTAAAAATGGGTATTAAAAAAGGATTAACTCACGCTCCTGAAGAAATGTCTGAATTAAAAGAGATTACATTAAATCAAAAATTCACAATTGGAAAAGGCAATCTTAAAAAAATAGATAACTTTAAAAAAATATATATTGAGGATTTAATTAATAAAAATAAAATTAATAAAAAAATTAAAGCTGTTGTTGCATGTGGAAATGGCACAGCTGGAGTTTTTGCCCCTGAGATTTTAAGAAGGATTGGTTGCGAGGTAATTGAATTAGATTGTGAGCTTGACTGGTCGTTTCCAAAATACAATCCAAATCCGGAAGATTTGAAAATGCTTCATGCTATTGCTAACGCTGTAAAAGATAATAATGCCGATATTGGTTTTGGATTTGATGGAGATGGTGACAGATGTGGAGTCATTGACGAAAAGGGAAATGAAATTTTCTCAGATAAGATAGGCTTATTAATTGCTAGAAATTTAGCGCCTAAACATAAAAATTCTAAATTTGTTGTAGATGTTAAATCAACTGGTCTTTACTCAAATGATAAAGTTTTAACAGACAATCAATGTAAAACTATTTATTGGAAAACAGGTCATTCACATATCAAAAGAAAAGTTAATACAGAGAAAGCATTAGCTGGATTCGAAAAAAGTGGGCATTTCTTTTTTAATCAACCATTAGGATATGGTTATGACGATGGTATTAATTCATCAATTCAAGTTTGCCATTTATTAAGTGATCAGAACAAAAAAATAAGTGAGTTAATGAAAGATTTACCTATTACTTTTCAAACTCCCACTATGGCTCCTTTTTGTAAAGACGAAGAAAAATACAAAGTTGTTGATGATATGGTTAAAAAGGTTCAACAACATAAAAAAGAAAATATTAAAATTGATAGCCAGAAAATTACAGAAGTTTTAACTGTTAATGGTGTGAGATTCTCTTTAGAAGATGGTTCTTGGGGTTTAATTAGAGCTTCATCAAATAAACCTTCACTTGTGATAGTGACAGAGAGCCCATCATCTGATCAGCGTAAGAAAAAAATATTTCAATTCATCGATGAACTTTTGCAAAAGACTGGTAAAATTGGAGAGTACGATCAAAAAATTTAAAGCGAAAAATACTCGTATAAAAATCTTGTTCCTATAACTACTAAAAATAATCCAAAGTATTTCGTCATTCTCTTTTTATTTATTCTATGACTAGCTTTAGCGCCTAACCTTGCCATGAAAGCAGTTATTGGAAAAAATATAAGAAAAGCTGGGATATTAAAAAAACCGATACTTAAAGGTAATTTAGCGTTTAAGTACGATCCAGATATTAAAAACCCTACAGCTCCAAACAAGGCAATGATAAAACCAATAGCTGCTGCACTTCCAATAGCTTTATTAATAGGATATCCAAAAAATTTTAAAATAGGAACATTCATGACCGCACCTCCAATACCCATCGGGGCGGATACAAAACCACTTACTATTCCTGCTATTATCCTAGCTGATAAACTCATATTTACATCTAAGTTTTCCTCTTTCTCTTTAAGGAAGAGTAAATAAAAAGCTAAAATGTAAACAACAATTGTAAAAAATAAGATCAGGGGTTTAGTTTTTAAACTTGCAGCTAAAATAGTTCCTAGAATAACCCCAATGGCAACAAAAATTCCGTAACCTCTTACAATTTTAAAATCTACAGCTTTATGTTGATGGTGTGTCATTACAGAAACAATAGAAGTTGGAATAATAATACCAAATGATGTACCAACCGCTAAATGCATTAGGTAACTTGGTTCTATTCCAGAAGCGCTAAAAATATAAAATAGAATTGGAACTGTGATTAAACCACCACCTATTCCAAATAATCCTGCAGCAAATCCAGCAGGAATTGCTGTTATTATCATAATGAAAATTAAATAAAGAATTTCTGATTGAGAAAGAATATCCAAAATTATCTTTCTAAAGAAACTGGATTTGTTTTTTTAACCTGATCCATAATATGATTAACTTTTTGTAGATCGGCATCTCTAATGCACATATTTTTTGAAAGATATTGTTTCCATATTTTTGAACCATTTTGTCCATGAAATAAACCAACTGTATGTCTCATAATATGATTTAGTTGCGTTCCTTTAGATGTTTCTTCTTGAATATAAGGAATTAAATTTTCCATAACTTCGGATCTAGTTGGGACACTTTGGTTACCAAACACATCTTTTTCAATATTTGCTAAAAAATAAGGAGAATGATAAATAGCTCTTCCAATCATAACACCATCCACTTTTTTTAAATGGTCTTTAATTTCATTAGTTGATTTGATGCCACCATTAATAATAATTTCATCATTTTTAAAATATTCTTTAAGCTTATAAACAAAGTCATATTTTAATGGTGGTATATTTAAATTTTCTTTAGGACTTAATTTTTTTAATAAAGCTTTCCTTGCGTGAATAATAAATTTTTGAGAACCTGCATCTTTAGTTTTTTGAATAAACGATTTTAAAAAATCAAAATTTTCAACATCATTATAACCAATTCTTGTTTTGATTGTTATTGGCAAATTAGTTGCTTTAGTCATAGCTTGAATACATCTTGCTACAAGATCGGGTTCTTGCATTAAACATGCTCCAAATTTATTTTTTTGAACTTTTTTACTCGGACAACCTAAATTTAAATTAATTTCTTTATAACCATAATCCTCTGATATTTTACAAGCCTCTGCTAATTCAGTTGGGTTTGATCCACCTACTTGAAGAGTTACCGGATTAGATATTTTTTTAAATGATAATAATTTTTTTCTATCACCTCTTATAATTGCATTGGCTACAATCATTTCTGTGTATAGATGAACATTTTTACTAATTAGACTAAGAAAAAAAATTTCATGCTTGTCAGTGCAGTCCATCATAGGTGCGACTGAAACAGTTTTCTTCATATTTTACTCTGTTTTGTTTTCTTCTTCTGTTGGAACTTCTTCGCTCAATTCAAGTGGAGCTTCTTCTGTATCTAAATTTTCTTCTTTGATTTCTGGTTGTTCAGCTTTTAGCTCTGATAAAGCCTCATCAGCCAAACTTGGTTTTTTAACTTCTGGAATTCTTCTTGTTCTTTTCGATGGCAAAATAGCAACACCACTTTTAGAAACTTGACCTTTGTATAAATTTTCAAAATCGTCATTAGTTTCTTCTTCGATTTCTTCTTGTTCCTCTGTCTCGTCCGGCTCTTTTCTTAATCTTTTTATTGCGCTAGCCTCAACTTCTTTCACATCAATTTTTCCATCGCCAATTTCTCTTAAAGAAATAATTGTTCTCTTATCATTATCTTCTTCTACAAGCATTGGTGCACCTGCATTTAATTGAACTGTTCGCTCTTTAGCTAAAAGCACCAAATCATATTGGTTGTCTACTTTTTCTAAGCAATCTTCTACGGTAATTCTTGCCATGGTGATTGTTATTTATTCAATTAGATTTAATAAATCAAGCTTAATTTGAAAGCCTCACAGGTTCTACTTTTTTCCTGATTAAAATTAATAAAGCTAAGGAAAAAACAATGTAAGCAGCTCCTACAAAAGCAATATTTTCGATGGTAAATCCCTTGTCAATCAAGAGGCCGAAAACTGCCGTTCCAAAAGCAGTTGAAAAAACCATAAATGCAGTAGTTAAAGCTTTTATACTTCCAATGTATTTTACTCCATATATCTCTGCCCAAGTAGAAGATCCCAGAATGTTTGCTAAACCGTTAGAAACTCCTATTAATCCAAGAAATACATACGCAAATATCTCATGATTAAAATAAAATAAGGTAATCAAAGCAAGTAATAACGGAACATTCATATACATAATAAGTTTACGTCCCGAAAACTTATCGACCAAGAAACCTGAAACAAACAATGTAGTTATAGAAGTTATTGAATAAATCATAAAAGCTTTGGGTATTGTATAGATAGCCCAGATTTTCGACTCAGAGATAAAAGACTGATAAACAAAAACTCCTGTTGCAATCCAAGGCATAGCAAGCATGTTTAAAGATATAATATAAAATCTATAATCTTTTAAAACATCTCTCCTTTTCCAACTCTTGATTTGAAATTTATTTTTAGGATTGGTATCTATTTCTCTTGAATCAAATTGTATTGATTTGATGGTGTTTAAAATTACGAAAGGTAAAAATAAAATAATTAATATTGCAATTCCTTGCCAGACAGTTCTCCAGGAATAAATAAGAAAAAAATAAGTTATAAGAACGGGCAAAATAAATTCCGCGGTTGATAAACCAAACCAAATTGTACTTAGAGCCTTTCCTCTTGATCTTTCAAAAAACCTCGAAATTGTTGTTGTTGAAGTATGACTCATTAACCCTTGTCCCGAAAATCTCATTAAAAAAATTCCGATTGCTAAAAAGTAAATACTATTAATAAAAGAAAAAAATAATGAAGATGCAAATAATAATATAACAACAAAAAGTGAGTAATTTAAAATTCTAAAATCATCAATTTTTTTTCCAACCCAAATAAGAAGTAAGCTTGAAAAAATAGTTGCCGTTGCGTATATGCTACCGAATTGCCCATGAGTAATACCAAGTTCATTTCTTATTGGTGCGTTAAACAATCCCAAAAAAAAGCTCTGTCCAAAACTAGAAAAAAATGTAAATATAAAGCCAAATATTATTACTTTTTTATTTAAAGTGAGGTTCATCATTAATGAGTTGTAAAGTTTCTTTCATTGGTCTTGGTGTTATGGGTTATCCCATGGCTGGTTATATATCAAAAGCTGGTCACAATGTAACCGTTTATAATCGTACAAAGGCAAAAGCTGAAAGGTGGGCTAAAGAATATAAAGGTAGCGTTGCAGAAACTCCAATGGATGCTGCAAGAGACAGTGACTTTATATTTACATGCGTTGGAAATGATAATGATTTAAGAGAAGTTACTCAAGGTGACAAAGGACTGTTTAAAACTGCAAAAAAAGGTTCAATCTATATAGATAATACGACAGCATCAGCAAATATAGCTAGAGAATTATATAAAGAGGCAAAAGCCAAAGGCTTTGATTTCTTAGATGCTCCAATATCTGGTGGGCAAGCTGGAGCAGAGGGTGGAATTTTAACTGTAATGGTTGGTGGAGATGAAGCTCCATTTAAAAAAGCAGAACCAGTTATTGATTGTTATAGTAAGAAAATCAAATTACTTGGTCCTTCTGGAAGTGGTCAGTTGACTAAGATGGTTAATCAAATTTGTATTGCAGGACTTGTACAAGGATTATCAGAAGCAATTAATTTTGGAATGAACGCAGGTTTAAATATGCATGATGTTATTGAAGTTATTTCAAAAGGTGCGGCTCAATCTTGGCAAATGGAAAATAGACATAAAACAATGATTGAAGATAAGTTTGATTATGGTTTTGCTGTAGATTGGATGAGAAAAGATTTAAAAATCGCTATGGATGAAGCAAAGAAAAATAATTCACCCTTACCTATCACAAAAATAATTGATGAATATTATGCTGAAGTGCAAAAAATGGGCGGTCAAAGATGGGATACTTCAAGTTTAATTAAAAGATTTAGAAAATAAATTGTGTCGGAAACAGTAGCTTATTACGAAAATTCAAAAGAAATAGAAAAAAAAATTTGGGATCTCTTATCAAAAGCAGTAAATGATAGATCTTCAGAGTTTAGAACTCCTGTTTTCATTTGTGGAAATGACAAAGATCTTGACGGTAGAGTTGTTGTTTTAAGAAAAGTAGATCAACAAAATAGCTTTGTTCAATATCATAGTGATATTAGATCATCTAAAATTGAAAAAATAAAAAAAAATCCTCACTGTTCGATTTTGTTTTATGGCAAAGAAGAGAAAATACAGCTTAGAATTAAAGCTGAATGTGAGGTAAATTATGATAATGATATTACAAAAGAGTCTTGGGAAAAAACCGGTCATATAAGTCGAAAATGTTATCTAGTGACAAATAGCCCGGGAACTAAGTCAGAGAAACCAACATCTGGTTTAGATAATAAGTTTGATAATTTTGATTTTACAAAAGAAGAAAGTGAAGCTGGTTATAAAAACTTTTGTGTAATAAAATGTAAAATTAAAAGCATTGAGTGGCTTTACCTGGCGGCCAAGGGTCATAGGAGGGCATTACTTGATCTTAAAGAGTCTAAAAAGTTCACTTGGCTGGTGCCTTAATTAGATGTTGTAACTTTAAGTTTACCTTTATCTCTATTTAATTTTTTAGTTACGGACTCTCTTGATTTGCCTACTCTGATCTCATCATAATATACTATTTGAGTTGGAAATGGATCATTGGGATTATACATAGGCCAAACACTTACTTTTGTATGATAAATGCCAAATTTAAAATAGCTTTCTTTACCGCCGGTTGTAGCGCCATTGTATTGATATTTTAATTCATTGTTAACCCATACTTTATAAAATCCATTTTCTTTAGAAGTAAAATTTCCATAAATTAAAATATCATTCCATTTTCCAATCATATCTTTCACTTCTAAAAGCTTCTTCATTTCTTGCGTTTGATAGCCCAATTGTCTATCAGCGTAATAACCCATGTCTGTAAACTGGAACATCAATGAAGGCCAACTACCTTTTTGGTGAAACTGTCCCATTGCAGATTTAACAGGGTAAACACTTTTAAAATTTTGTGGTAAATATATTGAATAAGCGTACCAAACTTTACCTTTGAACCTTTCACCACTTAACTCGTGTCTTTGACGATCATTTTTGCAATCATTCCATTTTCCTGGAGGTTTATCTTTACCACAATCACCATGCCTCACTTCAAATCTAATGGATTTTTCCCCTGCTCTTACTGGATGACCTTTTTTTTTGCTTACTATTGTATACCCATGTTTTTTAAATCCTGAACCCAAACTTTTGCTGTAAGTATTTCCTGATCCAACATCTTTTGGAAGCTTAATATCTTTAGAAAAAACATTAGTCGTAAGTAAAATAAAAATTAAGAGACTATTTCTTATACTTTTTAAAGTTTTCAACATAGTCTCTAGCATTTTCTTTTATATGTTTTATTTCTTCATCGGTAACTTGTCTAACTACTTTACCGGGACTACCAAGGACTAATGATCTCTCAGGTATTACTTTGTTTTCAGTTACAAGGGCATTGGCACCAATAATGCAATTTTTTCCTATCTTAGTTTTGTTTAATATTGTTGAACCAATTCCTATTAAACAATCATCTGCAATCTCACAGCCATGAAGCATTACCATATGTCCAATGGTAACTCCTTTTCCAACTATCGTTGGACAACCTGGATCGGTGTGTATAACACTTCCATCCTGAACGTTTGAATTTTCTCCTATGATAATTGGTTCGAGATCTCCTCTTAAAGTTGTATTAAACCAAATATTAGAATTTTTTTTAAGCTCTACTTTTCCAATAATTACAGAGTTTGATGCCACCCAACTACCTGGGTCTATTTTAGGTGTATGTCCCTCAAAATCATAAATCATAAAATTGCTGTAATGTAATATTAATTAATTTATAATACATTATGGCTTTAACTAAAACCCCAGTTTGTGATTTTGGAAAAAAAGCTGAGGATTTTAATCTTAAATCAATAAAAAATAAGATCATTTCACTTAAAGATATTAAAGGTGAGAAAGCTACTCTTATAATGTTTATTTGTAACCATTGTCCTTATGTAAAAGCAATTATAAAGGAATTAGCACAAGATTGTACTGAACTTGAAAAATACGGGGTTAATTCAGTTGCAATAATGTCCAATGATACAAAAAATTATCCTGAAGACTCGTTTGAAAATATGGCTAAATTTGCTGAGTTAAATAATTTTAACAATACAAATTATTTGATAGATGAAACACAAGAAATAGCAAAAAAATATGGTGCTGTTTGTACTCCAGATTTTTTTGGTTACAACAAAGATTTAGAATTGCAATATAGAGGAAGATTTAGAGAATTAAAAAATTTAAAGCCAATTAATAAAGGTGAAAGTGATTTAAAAATAGCTATGAAAATCATTGCACAAAATCAAAAAGGTCCAATTAACCAGGTACCTAGTATGGGTTGTAACATAAAGTGGTTTAATTAATGTTCTTAGTATCTACTAGAAACTTTCCTCCTGAAATTGGGGGAATACAAAACCTTATGGAAGGGTTGTCAAATTCGCTTTTAAATCACGGACCAGTAAAAGTTTTTGCTGATGGAGTTCATAATTCTGATTTATATGATCAGCATTCTAAGTTGAATATAGTGCGAGTGTCTGGATTTAAGATATTTAGAAAATATAGAAAGGCTAACCTTGTTAAAGATTTTATTCAAAATAATGAGATTAGAGCTTGTTTTTTTGATCATTGGAAAAGTATTGAAAATATAGATTTGAGTGTTTTAAAAAAAACAAAGTGTTTCTGTCTTATTCATTCAAAAGAAATTAATCATCCTCTGGGATCCTCTTTAAATAAACGAGTATTAAAATCCTTAAACAAAGCTAATTTTATTATAGCTAATTCAAAATTTACTAAGGAGCTCGCAATAAAGTTAGGTCTTAAAAACGTTCATGTAATAAATCCGGGTTGCAATTACCCTATTCAAGTTTCAGAAAATTCAAAGGAATTCGCAAAAAAAATTTATGGAAATTTTTCACCAAAATTAATTACTGTATCAAGATTAGACGGAAGAAAAAGTCATCAAAATGTTTTAATGACAATTAAAAATCTTTTACCGAAATTTCCCAACTTAAAATATGTGTCGATAGGTGATGGAGATGAAAGAAAAAATTTAGAAAAATTAAGAAAAGAATTAAAATTAGAAAAAAATGTTGAATTAATATTTGAGTCAACTGAGCAGGAAAAAGTAAGTTTACTTGAGCAATCAGATGTTTTTGTTATGCCATCTGTTATTTATAAGAAATCTGTTGAGGGATTTGGCATAACTTATATTGAAGCTGCGTCTTATGGAAAACCTTCAATTGGTGGAATTTATGGGGGCGAAGGAGACGCTATTAAAAACGGTAAAACTGGTTACCTTTGTAACGGAAACGATCTAAACGCCATATACGAAACACTTTTGAAAACTTTATCGAACGAACATTATAAAGAACTCGGTGTTAACGCTCTTGAGTTTTCCAAAGATTTTAATTGGGAGAAAATTGTTAAAAAATATATTAATTTAATTTAGATTTCACTTCGTTAAAAACTGTTTCAACTTTTAAATCTTTTAAGTCATTTACTGTAATCACTTTTAAATTAAAACTTTCTATACTTACTTTTTTTGCTGTAGTGTGGCTTCCGAATAAAACTATTCCCTTTTTATCAAGATGTGATGCAATGTGTGCAGGCCCAGTATCGTTTGATATAATGAATTTAGCATTATTTATTAAAGAAATTAATGTTTTTATATTTATGGGTTCATTATTATCTAAAACTACTCTACCATTTAAATCATTTGCCTCTTCAATTTCATTTAGACCAGGCGCTAAAAGAATTGGATATTTATTTTTAAAACCTTGTTTTAATTTAGAAATTAGGTCTTTGTAATAAGGCCATTTTTTTTGAGGAAGCTTTTTTGAACAAAAGGGAAATAATAATATATATTCATTATTAGAATATTGTTTAATCAGTCTTGAAATATCTTGTACAGCCCAATTTAAATCAATATTTTTAACATATTGAGTTTCAATGCCACTTTTTTTAAGCTGAATTTCCATACGATCTAAAACTGGCTCTTTGTCAAAGTCACTTTTTTTTTGTCCTGGTTCTAAAGAAGTTTCAGTTGAAGACCACTCAATTTTATTAATAACAAATTTTCTATAAAACTTTGTTCTACTTGAATTCTGCAAGTCAAAAACTTTGGTGAAATTATACTTTGATAATTTTTTTTTTAAATTATTTAAATAAAACAAGTTCCACCTTGGCAACCTTTTATCAATA
This sequence comes from uncultured Pelagibacteraceae bacterium, assembly GCA_902593905.1. Classification (GTDB taxonomy): domain Bacteria; phylum Pseudomonadota; class Alphaproteobacteria; order Pelagibacterales; family Pelagibacteraceae; genus Pelagilacustribacter. Next base: position 15,828 of record CACJKF010000008.1, read on the forward strand.
ATAACTCCGTCTATATAAGGGCATTCAGACATAAAAACTGCATATGGTTGAGCGGTAAGTAAAAATACTTTTCTATTTTGATAGAATCTTTTTATATCTTTAATGGCACCATTAGCTTGAATTAAATCACCCAGAGAACCATGTTTGATTATTAATATGTTTGACATTATTATTTCGACGTATATTTAATGATTAATATAGTCAAATATTATTATAGGCAATAAAATGGACAAAATATTGGCAGAAATATCCGCGGGAGAATTGATAGATAAAATTACTATATTAGAAATTAAAAAAGATAAGATTAAAAATAGTGAAAAATTAATTGAAATTAATAAAGAACTATTATCTTTAAATATTACCTTAGAAAAATATATTCCAGATATGAACAAAATTTCCGATTTCAAAAAAGATCTTAAAAATATAAATTTAAAACTTTGGGATATAGAGGACAGTAAAAGACTAGCTGAAAAGAATAGAAAATTTGATGAAAAATTTATTACATTAGCTCGTGAAGTTTACAAATTTAATGATGAGAGAGCCAAAGTCAAATTATCAATCAATAATGCTCTCGGTTCAAATATAAAAGAAGTTAAATCTTACGAATAATTAGTCACCTTTTAAACTTGGTATTCTTAATCTAAGACTTTTTGAAAGTTTTGGATTTATAGTCGCTGTAATTACACCTTCAGATTTCTTAAGTTCTTTTATAATTTCTCCATCTGGAGAAATTATTAATGAATGTCCAAAAGTTTTTCTTCCATTATAATGTGCGCCTCCTTGAGCGGGTGCAAAAATATAACAAAAATTTTCTATAGCTCTAGCTCTCAATAATGTATGCCAATGTTTCTTACCTGTCGTTTCTGTAAAAGCTGAAGGTACAGTTAGAAATAATGAACCTGCTTTAGATAATTTTCGATATAAATTTGGAAATCTAAGATCATAACAAATACTTAAACCTATTTTTCCCCATGGTAACTTAAACGTCTTTATTTTGTTTCCTGCATTAAAACTCTTTGACTCAAAATATTTTTCTTTTTTGCTTAAAACAACATCGTACATGTGAATTTTATCGTAGTAAGTTCTAACTTTTCCATTCTTATCAATTAAAACAGATCTATTAACCAATTTATTTTTTGAAACTTTGATTATCAAAGACCCTATCAAAATCCATTTCTTATACTTTTCTGCAAGTTTTTTAATACCATTAAGATAAACATCATTTTGCATAGAGGTACAAATTTTTAATAACTCTTTTTTGTTTAAGGAAAAATTTGAAGAAACTTCTGGTGTAATTATGAAATCAGTTTTCTGCTTTATTGCTTTAATAATAAGTTTCGAAGTTTTGTATAAATTATAATGAATATTGTTATTTGATCTTAATTGAATACAAGAAACACGAAACATCACTTCATTATAGATGAAGCAAAATTCCATTTACAGTCAAAACTAGGGATATAAGCCCCAGATAATTTAACGTTTCCAAAGCTTTTTCCTAAAACCTTACACCAGTTATCAACTTGTTTGGGTTTTTTATCCTGGCTTCCGACTTGAGCAGTTATCACGCCACCTTTTTTAAGTATTCTTTTTAAACCTTTCATATTTTTTTTGGCTAAATCAATGCAATATTGATCGTCATTTAAATCTACAAAAATTTTATCGTATTTTGAGTCCTCTATCTCTTTTATACTTTTAAATGCATCACCCCAGAAAGTTTTTATTTTATTGCTCTTTTTAACTTTTGAGCAAACTTTAGGTAAATGGCGATAGCAAACATCTACTATCTCAGGATCTAATTCAAACCAATCAATATAATTTGAGTTATTCTCTAAACATGCTCTTGCAACACCTCCATCTCCTCCACCAATTATTGCAACATTATTATTTTTTTTACTCAAATCATAACTGGACTTAAAAAAGTTTGAGCTATAAATTTTTTCATCTTTTTCAGCTACTTGAATCTCATGATCTATGAATAAGGCATGGCCAAACTCTTCCAGGTCCATAATCTCAACAAATTGACCGACTTTAGAAGTGAATTTTTCTAAAATATCTTTAACCACATAAAATTTTTTTTGACCCGGGGTGCTATAAATATCATCATAAAGACCTACACTACTTCGATCAAAAGCATTAGTCACAACTCTTTGATGGTCAATTTCTTTTCTCAAAATTTTAAGAGCAACTTTGGGGTTCACTTTTCCGCAAGTAAAAAAATCAAAGCTTATAACGCCTCTTTCAGGAAAGGTATGGAAACTAAAATGGCTTTCTGACAACAAAGCTACTAATGTAAAGCCTTGCGGTTCAAATTTGTGAGAAGCAACGTTTAATATTTCCACCTTTGCAGCTTTTGCTATTTTGTAAATAACTTTTTCATAAAATTCAGGTGAATAGTCTTTTTTGACACCAAGAAAATCAATGGTAATGTGCTCGCCAACTTTAATCATAAAAATTATCCTTTTTTATAATTTTTAAATTTTTCTAAGACAATTTTCATTTCTTTTTTTGAAAGAATCTTAGGTATTCCAATTCTTATGGCATTTATATATTGATGGCAAATATTTTCGATTTCCTGAGCAAGCTCAAAAGTTTTTTCTAAATTTTCTCCAAAAGCAACCTGACCGTGATTAGCTATCAAACATGCTGTTCTATTTTTTAATGCTTTAATAATGTTTCTGGAAAGATTCTTTGTTCCAAAAGTTGCGTATTTACTACACTTAATATCTTCCCCACCTGCTACTGCAACCATATAGTGAAAAGCTGGAATGCTTTTTTGATGAGTAGAAACAGCTGTAGCACAAGTAGAGTGAGCATGAACTATAGCTTTTGCCTCTTTTTTATTCACATAAATATCCTGATGAAATCTCCATTCTGATGATGGTTTGCCTTTTTTTTTATTGTAGATACCTTTTAGAGATACGAAAACAATGTCTTTGGTTTTTAGAGACGAATACTTTCTTCCCGACGGAGTAATATAAAAACCTTCCACTCCTTTCTCTTTAGCCCTTGCAGAAATATTCCCTGATCTTAAAGCAGATAGATTAGTAATATTTAATTTTTTTGAATATTTAATAACTTCAGCTTTTAATTTACTCACTTAAATAAACCTTTCAAACCTTTTTCTGAAGCTTCACAAACACCCTTTTCAGTGATCAAACCTGTAACTAGTTTAGCAGGCGTAACATCAAAGGCTAGATTTAAAGACTTACTTTTTTGTGGGTAAATTCTTATCTTTTTAATTTCATTGTTCTCATCTACTCCCTCAATATGCGATAGTTCCTCTGAATTTCTTTCTTCGATAGGAATTTTTTTGTGATCTTTGATACTCCAATCTATTGTTGAACTCGGTAAAGCAACATAAAATGGAACATTGTTATCCTTTGCGGATAGGGCTTTAAGATAAGTTCCAATTTTATTACAAACATCGCCATTAGATAAAGTTCTGTCAGTTCCAACAATACACACATCTACCTCGCCTCTTTGCATAAGTATACCTCCAGCGTTATCAGTAATTACAGTGTTTGATATTCCCTCTTCATTTAATTCATATGAAGTTAGATTAGCTCCTTGGTTTCTTGGTCTTGTCTCATCAACCCAAACATGCACTTTAATTCCTTTTTGATGAGCATGATAAATTGGCGAAGTAGCTGTTCCCCAATCTATAGTTGCCAACCACCCTGCATTACAATGGGTTAGAATGTTAACTGTATCTTTTTTTTTGTTAGCAATTTCTTCAATAATTTTAAGACCATTCAAACCGATATTTTTACAAAATGTTTCATCTTCTTCTGTAATCAACTTTGCCTCATTTAAAGCTATTTTCAAGATATCTTTATCATTCACTCCAGATAATTTTTTCATCATTCTGTCTACTGCCCATTTAAGGTTTATTGCAGTGGGTCTTGCTGAAATTAATTGTTCACTAGACTTCTTTAAAAAAGATAAATCATTTTTTTCAATAATGGATAAAACTAAACCATAAGCAGCAGTTGCACCAATTAATGGAGCACCTCTCACCTCCATTGTTTTGATGGCATTAATTACATCTTTAACAGTTTTTAAATCTTTAATAATAAACTGATGAGGAATTTTAGTTTGATCAATGATTTTTACTAAATTGTTCTCAAACCAAATTGTTTTGTATGATTTTCCTTCTATTCTCATTTATTTTTTTTCAATTTTTTTTAATCTCTTTCTTAAGCTTGGTGACAAAGAATTAAACCATTTTTTTTCCTGTCCTGATTTAGGCAAAATTTCTCCATACTCGATCATTTGATCAGGTAATAAATCTTCTAAATAAACCCAAACAAAATCACTCTGTAACTTTGTGTTCTTAATCAAAATTTTTCTTAGACCTAAAATTAATTGTTTTTTAACTTTTGAAGTTCGTCCAGCTCTTATCTGTCCGTTAAGGAAAATTTCTTTATTTTTTACTAATTTGCCGCCCATGAAATGAGCATTTTTTTGATTTTTTTGAAATATTACTTGAGCAAAAAAGGTATTTGCGCCAGTAAATTTACTATGAGTTTTTGTTATATCATTTGCAATAGAATTTTTTTGTTTTAGTGAAAGATTAATATTTGAATATTTTACTGTATATGTTGGCATTGAGATTATTTTTTATTTAAAACTCTTCCAGCAATATTTTTTAATTTTTTAATTGTACTTTTAGTCCTTAGTTTTGGATCTGTGATAATTGCTACATCTAAACAATTATTTGCGGGATCATTTTCTACTGAAAAATCTTTAAAAGTTTTTATTATTTCTTTAATCATATTTTGAGCGTTAGCAGCATTTTTCATTAAAGTTTGAACTACCATACTAACATCAACTTCTTCGTGATCAGGGTGCCAGCAATCATAATCAGTTACCATTGCGACGGTGCTGTATCTAATTTCTGCTTCTCTTGCCAATTTAGCCTCAGGCATATTGGTCATACCGATTACATCTGCCCCCCATGACCTATATAAATTTGACTCTGCTAAGGTAGAAAATTGAGGACCTTCCATAACCACATAAGTACCTCCAACTTGATAACTAATATTTAATTTTTTCAATGCGGCCTCACAACAATTAGAAAGACCAGGGCTCGTTGGTTTCGCCATTGAAACATGCGCAACTATTTCTTCGTTGAAAAATGTTTTTACTCTAGAAAATGTTCTATCTATAAATTGGTCTACAATTACAAATTTTCCTGGCTCTAAGTTTTCCTTAAGGGAGCCGACCGCTGATACAGAAATAATATCTGTTACCCCAAGCTGTTTCATGGCATCAATGTTTGCTCTAAAATTGATTTTAGTTGGATTGATTTTGTGACCTCTTGAATGTCTTGGAATAAAACAAATTTCCTCTTTTTCTAAACTAGCCAATAAAATTTCATCTGAAGGTTTTCCCCATGGAGTATTAATTTTTTTCCATTTTGTTTTTGCAAAACCCTCCATTTTATATAGGCCGCTTCCTCCAATTATCCCGAGCTTTCTTTTTTTCATCATTTAATTATTAAAGCTTTTTTGTTAAAACTTGAAGCATAAATTATGGATTTAAAAAAACACATACGATCAATTCCAGACTATCCAAAAAAGGGAATTTTATTCAGGGATATAACTACATTGATAAAAAACCCAGAAGCATTTAAATTTACAAACGATAAAATTATTGAAATAGCAAAAAAAGTAAAGTTTGATAAAGTTTCAGCGATTGAATCAAGAGGTTTTGTTTTTGCTTCTGCTGTTTCGTATATTCTAAATAAGCCATTTATCTTGTTAAGAAAAAAAAATAAATTACCTGCCGAAACGCACTCTGTAGATTTTACTCTTGAATACGGTGAGGCTACTATAGAAGTGCATAAAGACTCTATTCAAAGAGGAGAAAAAATTTTAATAATTGATGATTTGATAGCAACAGGAGGAACGGCAGAAGCTGCTGCAAAATTAATTGAAATATCTGGCGGTGTGGTTGCTGGTTTTATTTTTGTAATTAACCTTTTTGATCTTCCCGGAAACAATCTTTTGCGAAAAAAAGGATATAAAACAGAGAGCTTAATTGAATTTCCTGGACATTAAATTTCTTTATTTTTCCAGGTTGAAGGTGTTAAATCGTTATTAATTTCAATATTAATATTATAGTTGAAAGGTCTTACGCCTCTCTTTTTAATATAATTAAATGTCTTTTCGACTCCTTCTTTCAATGAAACTTTAGTTTTATAATTTAACAAATTTCTAGCTTTATCTGCTGAACAAGTGGCATGCTTAACTTCTTTTGGTCGATCTTCTTTATGAATAGGATTTAAATTTACTCCAGTTATATTTGAGCAAAGCTCTGCAACTTTATTAATTGTTATGAATTCTTCGTCTGGTCCAATATTTATTATTTCTCTATTCAAATTTTTCTGATCAATCATCGGAATTAAACAACTTAAACAGTCATCAATATAAGAAAAACATCTGTCTGCTCCCATTGCTTGAGCTGCATCTTCAATAATTTTAATATTATTTTTTTTTGCTAATTTATGTAGTTCATCTAAATCACAAGGTAAGCCACCATAATGCACACAAACTATTGCTTTAGTTTTTTTGGTAATTAATTTTTTTACACTTTCGACGCTTATATTCATCGTATTTAAATCTACATCGGCAAATTTTATCTTACAGCCTAAATATAAAAGAGGGATATTGGTAGCAGTACATGTAAAAATTGTACTAATTACTTCATCACCTTTTTTTAAACCAGCAAGTAGATAAGCCAAATGAAGAGCGTCAGTTCCCGAACCGGTCGAAATTACCGCATTATTTTTTGCAAATTGTTTTTTAAATTTGTTTTCAAATATTTTTACTTTTGGACCTTCTCCAACCCATCTACTGTTTAAAGTGGATCTTATATTTATTAAAGACTTTTTTGATACGTAAGGATAAAATAACATTATCCCTTTGCTATTATCTTTCATTAATGGGAGGTCTTTAAACGACATAAAAATTTGATATCATAAGTTTCCCATTAGTACAAATATCATTTAGGCGCATTGTAATTTGTTAATTTTCTTGCAAAAATTTATTTAAATTATCTAATGAGTTTGAATTTAAAAAATTCATTATATTTTGACTCTATTTACATTAGTATCAAAGAAAAATATTGGCCAACTTAAAGGTTTTGCATATTTGTTAAACCAAAAACCTAAGTATCTCTCTGCTAGAAAAGCATACATCCTTTTTTTTGAATACCCATGCAAATCAAAACCAATTACTTTTTCACACTCCAAAAGCCAACTAAATACGGATTGAAAGTAATTATGCAAAAGATTTTTAGAATTACAGAAAAATAAATTTTCTCTATTAAATGAGTTTTTGGTAGTCACATATTTTCTAAAATCTTCTCTATCTCTAGTATTAAGCATATCAATAGCTTTATCCAAAATATTGTCACCATGAAAAACATCAAATTGTAATTTTATATTTTGATTGGATTTTAAAAAATTAAAAGGATTTAATAAAAATTTTTTTTTCCCATGTTTTAAAATCTTACTAAATTTCCAATTACTCATATTTATTTCTTCACCTAAAATTACTTCGTAATTATTCCATTCATTTGGAATATCCCTCAATATATAATCCCCAAAGTTATCCTGATTTACAATTTTAGTAATTTCATCAGATTTATTATTGTTTGTTTGACTCCAATGATATCTGTATCCGGTAAATCCAATCCACTCTTTATCCTTTTTTTTATTTAACATATTTTTCCAAAACCAATAGTAAAATGTATATTCCCCGTAAAATTGGTTTTTTTCTGAAATATGATCCGCAGTATTATCGCGCAACCAATCATTTGAAAACTTATTTTGACCAAGTCCAACAGGTATATAATTTATTTTTTTTAAGTTTTCTAAATGATGATTATGAAGGCACATACAAAATATTTTGCGATCAATCATTTTATTTTATTAATCTTTTAAGATAATTTGAATATTCGCATTTACCGTAGAAACTAATTGATTTATAAATTTCCCTTCTTCCAATCCAATTTTTTCTCAGTGCTATTTCTTCAAGACATGCAATTTTAAGACCTTGTCTATTTTCTAAAGATGAAACAAAAGAGGAGGCACTATAAAAGTCATCAATAGAACCGGTATCAAGCCAAGCCCCACCTCTGCCCAAAAATTCAGATTTTAATTTATTTTTATTTTTATAAATATTTAAAAGGTCTACAATTTCTAGCTCATTACGTTTCGAAGGCTTTAGTTTTTTACTATAATCCACAACTTTATTATCAAAAAAATATAATCCAGTTATTGCTAAATTAGATAAAGATTTTTTTGGTTTTTCTCTTATAGATAAAATTTTACCTTTTTTATCAATTTTAGCTACTCCATATAACTCAGGTTTACTTACGGGATGTATTAATACTTTGCATCCATTACTCAATTTCACACAGCTTTTTAATTTGGCAGTTAAACTTTGACCATAAAAAAAATTGTCTCCTAAAATTAAAGCTACTTTTTCTTTTCCTATGTATTTCTCACCCAAAATAAAAGCGTCAGGCAGGCCTCTCGGTTTATTTTGCTCTAAATAATTTATTTTTATTCCAAATCTTTTTCCATCAGAAAGTAATTTTTTAAACTGATACAACTGTCCTTTATTCACAATTATTAAAATTTCTTTAATCCCTGCCAGCATTAAAATTGAAATAGGATAATAAATTAAAGGTTTATCATAGATAGGTAACAATTGTTTATTTACCGCTTTGGTAAGCGGACTCATTCTTGTACCGTAACCACCTGCTAAAATAATTCCCTTTTTAATCATTTTTTAAACCTAATCTTTTAAAAAATTTCTTTTTTGAAAATTTTTTGAAAAAATCATAATTTTCAAAATACCAAATTAAAGTTTCCTCTAAACCAATCTTAAATTTTTTTTCAGGTTTCCATTTAAGATTTTTTTTGATTTTTTTACTGTCAAGCGCATATCTAAAATCGTGTCCAGGCCTATCTTTTACAAATTTGATTTTTACTTTCTTTCCTAAAGTTATTTTTTTATCCTTCACTATTCTTAATAAAAGTTTGGTTAAATTAAGATTATTTATGTTATTGCCTGTACCTATATTATAACTTTCTCCTTTTTTTCCTCGTTTTAAAATTGCATACAAACCTTTGCAATGATCATCTACATGAATCCACTCTCTAGAATTCAATCCATTTCCGTAAATTGGCAAAGGTTGATTATTAAGTATTTTAAAAATTAAAGTGGGAATCAATTTCTCTGGGAATTGACCAGGACCAAAATTGTTACAACAGTTTGAAATTATTGTCTCCAAACCATAAGTACGAGTGTAAGATTTAATTAAATGATCTGCACTTGCTTTGGTGGCTGAGTAAGGTGAACTTGGATTATAAGAGCTCTTTTCATTAGATCGATCATTTTTTTTTAAATCACCATAAACCTCGTCAGTAGATATATGTATAAATTTTAAATTCTTTGAATAATTTTTTTTATATTTTTTTATTTGTTCTAAAATA
>CACJKF010000009.1 GCA_902593905.1 uncultured Pelagibacteraceae bacterium
TTTATTAGTTGGAATTGAAATTACAGGTAATTTATAAATATCGTAAAATTCTTCGGCCTCAGTCATCGCTGTACCCGTCATACCTGATAATTTTTTGTAAAGTCTGAAATAATTTTGGTATGTTATTGATGCAAGAGTTTGGTTTTCATCTTCAATTTTAACATTTTCTTTTGCTTCTATAGCTTGATGCAAACCGTCAGAAAATCTTCGTCCACCCATAACCCTTCCAGTAAATTCGTCAATTATTTGAACTTTACCGTCTTTTACAATGTAGTCTTTATCTTTTCTAAAAATTAAGTTAGCTTTTAAAGCCTGATTTACGTTGTGAACTAAGTCTAGATTAGCGGGATCATAAAAATTATTATTCTTCAAAATATTTTTTTGACCAGCAAGTTTTTCAATTTTATCTACTCCTGAGTCTGTTAAAATAACATTTTTATTTTTTTCATCCAACTCATAGTCAATTTTTTGCAAGTAATGAAAAAAATTATTAGCTATTGAGTAAAGAGTTGTTTTGTCGTCTAATCTTCCAGAGATAATCAATGGAGTTCGTGATTCATCAATTAGTATACTGTCTACTTCGTCAACTATACAATAATGATGATTTCTTTGAACCATGTCATTTAATTCATATTTCATATTATCTCTAAGATAATCGAATCCAAGCTCATTATTTGTTGCGTATGTAATATCACATGCATAATTTTTTTTTCTATCCAAGTCTTCTAAATCATTTGTAATGCAACCTGTAGAAAGGCCTAAATAATTAAAAATTTTTCCCATCCACTCTGAGTCTCTTCTAGCAAGATAATCATTTACAGTTACTATATGGACACCTTTACCTAAAAGAGAGTTTAAATATGCAGGCAAAGTCGAAACTAAAGTTTTTCCCTCACCTGTTTTCATTTCTGCGATTTTACCATTATGAAGCACCAAACCACCTGCTAGTTGAACATCATAATGTCTCTCACCTAATGTTCTTTTAGCAACTTCTCTTACCAGCGCAAAACTCTCAGGAATTATTTCATCCAGCTTTAAGGAACCATTTTGAACATTTTTTTTAAAGTTAGCTGTTTTTTGTTTTATCTCACTTTCAGATAAAGATTTTATTTCATTTTCCTTGTTATTAATAGCTTCTATAAGATTCTGAATTTTATCTAATTCTTGTTGATTAGAATTTTTAAATAATTTACTAAAGGTTCTTGCAAATATATTCATTATACTTCTATATATGTATTTATAGCTTAAATTAAATAGTAATTATGACAATAAACATAAAAAATTTTCTTAAAGATAATTCTAAATTATCAAAAATGGGAGAGTTTCAAAACTTAAAGCAAATTGAAGGGCTGGAAATGTCTTCAATATCTGCAGATCTTTATGGTGACGGGAGAGATGATTTAGCATTATTCTATTTTAGCAAAGGAGCAAATTACGCAACTTTAACTACCTCAAATACCATCACATCAGAGTTTATACCTTGGAACAATCAATCTCATAAGAAGATTATAAAAGGATTATTAGTAAATACTAAAAATGCAAATACATTTACAGGAAAACAAGGCAAAGAGAGCATAGATATATTAGCAAAAAATTTATCAAGAATATTAACAATAAAAGAGTCGAAAGCACAAAAAGGAACAAGTGAAACTATTAAGGTCAAAGATTTAATTTTTGCATCTACTGGAGTAATAGGTGAGGAATTCCCAGTTGATAAAATTAAGGACAGATTGAGTGATTTAGTTGAAAAATTAAGGACGGAGCATAATAAATTATATTGGTTAAAAATTGCATCAGCAATTATGACAACCGATACAAAGCCAAAAGTTGCCTATGAAGAAATAATAGTTGGAGACGAGCTAATAAAAATTTGCGGAATAGCCAAAGGTTCAGGTATGATTGCACCAAATTTAGCTACAATGTTATCTTTTATTTTTACTAATGTGGACTTAAGCTCAAATTTACTCAAAACTTTATTGAAGAGAGCAGTAGCAAATACTTTTAATGCTATCACAGTAGATAGTGATCAATCAACTAATGACATGGTTTCTATTTTTTCAACAAAATCGATTAAGGTTGGACAAAATCTTTCTTTGAATGACAAAGTTATTCAAAAATTTGAATTAGCTTTGAAAAAACTTTGTTTGAATCTTGCCAAACAGATTGTAGTTGATGGTGAGGGTGCAAAAAAATTTGTAACAATTAATGTAATTAACGCTAAATCACTAAGTAGTGCAAAAAATATAGCTTTTTCAATTGCAAATTCTCCTTTAGTGAAAACTGCGGTTGCAGGTGAAGACCCTAATTGGGGAAGAATAATTATGGGCGTTGGTAAATCTGGCGAGTTGGTAGATCAAAAAAAATTAAAAATTAAAATTGGCAATATCATAGTAGCAGAAAATGGAAAAATTTCAGAAAATTACAATGAAGAAAAATTGAAAGAATATATGCAATGGGACTCCATTGAAATTGAAGTAAACTTAAAACTTGGTAACGACGCATTTAAATGTTTTACTTGTGATTTTACCCATGACTATATTGATATTAATGCAGACTACAGAAACTAAAAAATGATTAAATATAATTTAAAATGTGAAAATAACCATGAATTCGAAAGTTGGTTTTCTAGTTCAGACGAATTTGAGAATCTTAAAAGAAAAAAATTGCTTGAATGTATTTTTTGTTCTTCAAAAGTAATTAAAAAATCTATTATGGCTCCTATGATTTCTGTTACAAGTAAAGCAGAAAATGAGATAAATAATTTAAATAAATCTCTAAAATTAGAAAAAGAAAATTTACTCAAAATTAGAAATTTTATTGAAAAAAACTATGAATACGTTGGAAAAAATTTTAGCAAAAAAGTCAGAGAAATTTATTACGATAAAAAAACCAAAAAAACAATTTATGGAACTACTACACTTGAGGAAAGAAAAGAACTTGAAGAAGAGGGTATAGATTTGATATCCATACCATGGATTGAAAAAGATAATTAATTTTTAATGCTACAAATTATATAATTTACTGAAAGGCTTTCACCTCTTTTCCATTTTTGATTAAATGGATTGAACTGCAAACCTTTTAAATCCAAAGTTGAAAATCCTATTCTAGACAACATTATTTCTAACTCTTCTGGCTTTATAAATTTATTCCATTCATGAGTTCCTATTGGTAGCCACCTTAAAATATATTCTGCACCAACAATTGCTTTCACATAAGACGTAAAAGTTCTATTTATCGTAGCAGTAAACATAATGCCTTTTTTTTTAACTAGTTTATAGCAAGACTCTAGGTAAAGACCTAGATTTTCTACGTGTTCTACAATTTCAAGATTTAATATTACGTCAAATTCCTCTTTACGGTCAAATTTTTCAGGAGAAGTATTTATGTATTCTATTTTAAGATCACTTTTTTTAGCGTGCGTTGATGCAACTTTAATATTTTTACTAGATGCATCAATGCCTGTTACTTGCGCCCCCAACCTCGCCATTGGTTCGCTAATTAGACCACCGCCACAACCAATATCTAAAATTTTTAACCCTTCTAAGGGTTTATCAAGCTTTTCTGATAGATTAAAATTTTTCCTAATTTTTTCAGAGATATACTCTATCCTGATCGGATTAAACATGTGTAATGGTTTAAATTTTCCTTTTACATCCCACCATTCATCAGCTAAATTTGAGAATTTTTGTATTTCTTCTTTATTTATAGTAGTCATTTCAATATTTAATTAATTAGAATACATTAAAATCTTTTTTTATAATATAAAACTCTTAAATGGTTAAAAAAGTATTAAAGTTTGGTGGCACATCTGTTGGATCTATTGAAAGAATTCATCATGTAGCTCAGATTATCAAAAAAGAGCATGATGAGGGCAATCAAATTATCGCAGTTGTTTCAGCTATGGCAGGTAAAACTAATGAATTAATTGATTTATCAAAAAAGATTGAGGAAAATTTTGATAAGCGGGAGTTAGATGTGCTTTTATCATCTGGAGAACAAGTTACTTGCGCATTACTAGCTGGTGCCTTGATAAAATTAAATTTAAATGCAAGGTCTTGGCTTAATTGGCAAATACCAATTTTGACTGAGGGAGATCATTCTAATGCTAGAATTATCAATATGAGTATAGATAAAATTAACAATTTTTTGCAAGAAAACGGCGTTGTAATTATTCCGGGTTTTCAAGGCATATCAAAGGACGGTTTAGTAACAACGATAGGAAGAGGCGGGTCTGACGCTACAGCTGTAGCAGTTGCAAAAATTTTTGATACAGATTGTTGTGAAATTTATACTGATGTTGACGGGGTGTACTCAACTGATCCTAACAAAATACCAGTTGCCAAAAAGATTGATAAAATTTCGTATGATGAGATGCTGGAATTGTCCTCCCTAGGTGCAAAAGTAATGCAATCATCTGCTGTTCAAACTGCAATGATGTATAATATACCTTTAGAAGTAAAATCTACTTTTACTAATAGAGAGGGGACTAAGATTTTTGAAAGAGAAAATATTGATTACTCAAAAAGTGTTACCGGAGTCGCTTATTCAAAGGATGATGCAAAAATAACACTCGTAGGTGTAGAGGATAAACCAGGCGTTGCAGCTAATATATTTGAACCACTTAGTAAAGCTCAAATAAATGTTGATATGGTAATTCAGAACATTTCCTCTGATGAAAAAACTACTGATATTACTTTTACAATTAAAAGAGATGATCTTACTAAAACAAAAGAAATATTGAAACAAAATAAAAGAATTAAATACAAAAATATAACTTATAATAATAAAGTTTCGAAAATTTCAATAGTTGGAGCTGGAATGGTTTCTACACCTGGGGTTACCTTTAGAATGTTTAAAGGTTTGGCAGAAAAAAAGATAAATATCTTAGCTATTTCTACATCTGAAATTAAACTTTCAGTAATTATTGATGAAAAAAATACAGTTGAAGCTATCAAACAATTACATACAATTTTTGACTTGGACTAATGGAAGTAAGACCTTATAGAACTATTAAGAGAAGAAAAACCAAACCAATAAATGTTGGGAAAGTTTCAGTTGGTGGTGACTCAGTAATTAGCGTTCAGTCGATGACAAATACTTTAACAACAGATATAAATGGAACCATTAATCAAATAAACCAATTAGATGATGCGGGGGCCGACATAGTCAGGGTTTCATGTCCCGATGAAGAATCTACCAAGGCATTAAAAGAAATAGTAAAAAGAGTTAAGGTTCCCTTAGTTGCCGATATACATTTTCATTACAAAAGAGCCATCGAAGCTGCGGAGATGGGAGCAAGTTGTTTAAGAATTAATCCTGGAAATATCGGTTCTAAAGATAGAATTGAAGAAGTTATTAAAGCTGCCAAAAATAATAATTGCTCAATAAGAGTTGGGGTAAATGCAGGCTCTTTAGATAAAGCTATTTTAGAAAAATACAAAGAACCTTGCCCAGAAGCTTTAGTGGATAGTGCAATGTATAATATTAAGTTGCTAGAAGACAATGATTTTTTTAATTTCAAAATTAGTGTTAAATCATCAGATATTTTTTTAACAGTTAAAGCTTATAGACAGCTATCAAAGTTATGTGATTACCCTTTACATTTAGGAGTTACTGAAGCCGGCGGATTGTTCACAGGTACCATAAAATCATCTATTGGTATTGGACAGCTCTTAATGGAAGGAATTGGTGACACAATTAGGGTCTCGCTTTCATCTGATCCAGTTGATGAAGTAAAAGCTGGATATGAAATTCTTAAATCATTAGGTATAAGATCGAGAGGAGTAAATATAATTTCTTGTCCATCATGCGCTAGGCAAGCCTTTCCAGTTATTGAAACTGTTAAAGAACTAGAAAAGAAATTATCTCATATTAAAAAACCTATTAACCTCTCCATTATTGGTTGTGTAGTGAATGGTCCTGGTGAGGCGGCTCAAACAGAGATAGGTCTCACCGGTGGTGGCCAGGATAATAATCTTTTATATCTATCAGGCATTCCTCACACTAAAGTTGCAAGTTCTGAAATCATTAACAAAGTCGTGAAGCTTGTAGAAGAAAAAATCAAAGAAAAATAATTAAATGATACCTATAGAGAAAGTTAAAGATATTATTGGTAAATATAATGTTTTAGAAAAAGAATTAGCATCGGGAGAGATAGAACCAAAATTATTTGCTAAAAAATCTAAAGAGTATTCAAGCTTAGGAAATGTAATTTTTGCTGCAAAAGAGTATTTAAATTTTGAAACTGAGAGAAAAGATCTAGAGCAAATCATAAAAGACAAAACAAATGATGATGAAATTATTGAGATGGCAGAAAAAGATTTGGAAGACATTAAGCTCAAGAAAGAAAAAAATGAAAATATATTAAAAGTTTTTTTACTTCCAAAAGATATTGACGATGAGAAAAACGCAATAGTGGAAATAAGAGCTGGTACTGGAGGACTAGAAGCCTCACTCTTTTGTGCTGATTTGTTTAAGATGTACGAAAAGGTTTGTTCTAAAAAAAAATGGCGACTTGAAATAATTAATATTTCAAAAAGTGATGCAGGAGGTTTTAAGGAAGTGATTTTTTCAGTTAATGGAAATGACATATATTCATATTTAAAATATGAGTCTGGCGTTCACCGTGTTCAAAGAATACCTGAAACTGAAACTCAAGGAAGAGTTCATACTTCAGCAGCAACAGTGGCAGTTTTGCCAGAAGCTGAGGATGTAGATATTCATATAAAAGATTCAGATTTAAGAATTGATGTTTTTAGAGCTGGAGGCCCAGGAGGACAGTCTGTTAATACTACGGACAGCGCCGTAAGAATAACCCATCTACCAAGCGGGGTTGTGGTGAGCCAACAAGATGAAAAGTCTCAACACAAAAATAAAGCTAAAGCTTTAAAGATATTGAGATCAAGAGTTTATGAAGCAGAAAAAAGGAAAAAGGATGATGAGAGGTCTACCAATAGACGAAATCAAATAGGAACTGGAGATAGATCTGAGAGAATAAGAACATATAATTTTCCTCAAGGTAGAGTAACTGACCATAGAATTAATTTAACACTCCATAAGCTTGATGAATTTTTAAGTGGAGAAATTCATGAGGAAATGAATCAAGAATTGAGACTAAAAGAACAAAATTTAAAACTTGAAAGTTTAGGAAAATGAATACTTTAGAATTATTAAATCTAGGCTCAGAAAAACTCAAGTTAAATAATATAACCTCTCATAAATTGGACTCAGAAATTTTGCTCTCTAAAGTATTAAGAAAAAAAAGAGAATTTGTATTGATAAATTTAAATAGGAAAATTTCTGATAATGAGGAAAAAAAATTTAATAAACTGATAAATCGAAGATCTCTTAAAGAGCCTATTGCTTATATTTTAAAAAAAAAAGAATTTTGGAGCAAAAGTTTTTACGTTGATAAAAGCACTTTAATTCCAAGGCCGGAGACGGAGCTGATGGTGGAAGAGATTATAAAAATTTATAAAGATAAGAGCATTTCTATAGTTGATATCGGGACTGGCTGTGGCTGTATATTGATCAGTCTACTCAGCGAATTGAAAGATTCTTATGGGATTGGAATTGATATTTCAAACAAGGCTATAAAGATTGCTAAAAAGAACGCATTGAACCATAATATTAAAGGAAATATTAAATTTCTTACAAGGTCTTTTACAAATCTTTTTAACTACAATGTAGATTTGGTTGTTTCAAACCCACCATATATAGTTAAAAAAGATATTAAAAATTTAGACGAATGTATTAAAAATTTTGAGCCCAAAATAGCCCTTGATGGCGGAAAAGATGGTCTTGACCTTATTAAAAAAGTTATCTACAAAGCTAGGGAAATCCTTAAGATTAAAGGTATACTAGCTCTAGAATTAGGAAATGAGCAAATAAATAAAGTTTCAAAAATACTTATTAATAATAATTTTTTAATAAAACATAATATTAAAGATTTTGGAAATAATACAAGATGCGTTATATCAATTTTAAATAGTAAATAATTCAAATAAATGAATAATTTAAGAAGAAAAAATTTTAGAAGTCGAAATCAAAAAAATAATTTTAGAAGAAGAGTAAATTCTATCAATACTAAAAGCGTAAATAATTTTAATAATGGGAATGTTAATTTTAGTAGGAATGGTTCGATGAACAACATTCACAACGTTGAAAAAACTATGCTAAAATTTCAACAACTTGCAAAAGACGCTCAAAGTAACGGAGACCCAATACTTGCACAGAATTACTTACAGCATGCTGACCATTATCTCAGAAGGTACAACGAACTTAATGACAAAAATTTGATTGATAAATCTAAAAATTCTGAAAAATCTTTATCATCGGCTCAAGAAGAAAATTTAGATAAAGATAAAACTCAAACTACAAATCTGTAACTATCTTAGTTCTGATAATCTCAAATCTATTTTAATTCTCTCTAACTCAAATTCTTTTCTTTCCTCGCCTTTTAATATTTTTCCTGAAGGTAATTTTAATCTTTGAGAATTAACTTTTTTTCCATTTACAATCACCTCATAATGCAAATGCGGTCCAGTTGATAACCCTGTTGAACCGACGTAGCCAATAATTTGACCTTGCCTTACTTTCCTTCCTTCCTTAACTCCTTTAGCAAATGCTTTCATATGTGCGTAAACTGTTTCGTAAGTTGAATTGTGTTTTATCTTTACACAATTTCCTCCTCCACCACACCATCTTGCTCTTGTCACAGTACCTGACCCAGAAGCCATAATTGGAGTTCCACTGGGTGCAGCAAAGTCTGTTCCTCTATGCATTTTATTATACCCAAGTATTGGATGTTTTCTCATTCCAAAAGAAGAAGACAATCGAGCACCATTGATTGGAGTTTTCATTAATGATTTTGTAATACTTTTTCCCTTGATGTCATAATATTCTTCTTCATTATTATATTTAAAATTATAAAGGTTTATTTCTTCTCCATTCACATACATTGATGCGTAAATAATTTTACCGGTATCACGAACTTTACCATTATCATCTTCAAATTTTTCATAAAATATTTCGAACCAATCTCCTTTTCGAATGTCTCTTTGGAAATCTACTTCGAAACCAAAAATTCTTGCAAATTCTACTATTATATTCGGCTCAATCTCTTGATCAATTGCAGAGGCATATAGATTGTTTTTTATTGTATTCTTCACCACAACTTCTTTTTTATTAAGTTTGAGAATATTTTCTTTTACAATAAAATTATTTTTTGATTTTCTAACTTCCACACTACTTGTGTTACTTAACGGGAATACTAAGCTAACAACAGAATTTTTTTTATTTTCTAATTTTTTTAATATCAAAACGAGTTCACGACCTGAGTAAATATTTGATAGTTTTTTTTCTCTTAATTTTACTGCAATTGAATTGATGTCTTCTTTATTGATATTGTAATTTTTAAGGATTTTTTCAATAGTATCATTGTTTTTAATTGAATATTTTATTTCTTCATAAGGGCTATTAATTTTAGAAATAAAAAAAGTGGTTAGACTTGAAAATTCATTAGAACGCGTTATTTCTTTAAAATTATTCTTATGTTCTAAATTTTTTTTAGAAACTAAATTTGAAATAGAAAAATATATAATAGAAATTGAGACAATTATTGCAAAAAATATAATTGGATAAAAATCAGTTAATTTTGTTTTATTAATTCTTAAAAATTGAAAAGACCCCACTTTTTTTTTAAATAAATTTTCTATAAACTGGATTATCGTCATAGTTGTTTTTTACAAAAATAAATCTTCTAATGCAATGCGAACTAGTGAAAAAAGCCCTATTTTATTGGCTAAATTGGTCATTATACACCTTGACTTATAACATAATTGTAATAAAACGTGCGCTCACCTCTACGATGTTAAATAATAATAGCGCCGGAGGTGTGTAGATTTTAAAGTAAAATCTTAGCTTTTTTAAATTGTGGATTTAAGAAGAGAAGTGTGGACGGCTAGGTTAATAAAGAAATTGTCGTACACGCTTTAACGAAAAATAACTTTAATTTACCTTAAAGTTATTAAAGCTAGTGTGCGCCGTTATTAAACTTGAGAGTTTGATCATGGCTCAGAACGTACGCTGGCGGCACGCCTAACACATGCAAGTCGAACGCAGTAGCAATACTGAGTGGCAAACGGGTGAGTATAATGTGGGAATCTGCCTTTTGGTTTGGAATAACACGGGGAAACTTGTGCTAATACCGAATAAGCCCTTACGGGGAAAGTTTTAATGCCGAAAGATGAGCCCGCACTTGATTAGCTAGTTGGTAAGGTAAAAGCTTACCAAGGCAACGATCAATAGCTGTTCTTAGAGGAAGACCAGCCACATTGGGACTGAGACACGGCCCAGACTCCTACGGGAGGCAGCAGTGGGGAATCTTGCACAATGGGGGAAACCCTGATGCAGCGATGCCGCGTGAGTGAAGAAGGCCCTTGGGTTGTAAAACTCTTTCGTCGGGGAAGAAAATGACTGTACCCGAATAAGAAGGTCCGGCTAACTTCGTGCCAGCAGCCGCGGTAATACGAAGGGACCTAGCGTAGTTCGGAATTACTGGGCTTAAAGAGCTCGTAGGTGGTTAAAAAAGTTGATGGTGAAATCCCAAGGCTTAACCTTGGAACTGCCATCAAAACTTTTTAGCTAGAGTGTGATAGAGGTAAGTGGAATTTCTAGTGTAGAGGTGAAATTCGTAGATATTAGAAAGAACACCAAATGCGAAGGCAACTTACTGGGTCACTACTGACACTGAGGAGCGAAAGCATGGGTAGCGAAGAGGATTAGATACCCTCGTAGTCCATGCCGTAAACGATGTGTGCTAGACGTTGGAAATATATTTTTCAGTGTCGCAGCGAAAGCATTAAGCACACCGCCTGGGGAGTACGACCGCAAGGTTAAAACTCAAATGAATTGACGGGGACCCGCACAAGCAGTGGAGCATGTGGTTTAATTCGAAGATACGCGCAGAACCTTACCAACGCTTGACATGTTCGTCGCGAAACTAAGAGATTAGTTTCTTCAGTTCGGCTGGACGAAACACAGGTGCTGCATGGCTGTCGTCAGCTCGTGTCGTGAGATGTTGGGTTAAGTCCCGCAACGAGCGCAACCCCTACTTTTAGTTGCCACCATTTAGTTGGGCACTTTAAAAGAACTGCCAGTGATAAGCTGGAGGAAGGTGGGGATGACGTCAAGTCCTCATGGCCCTTATGTGTTGGGCTACACACGTGCTACAATGGCACTTACAATGGGATGCAAAGAGGTGACTCTAAGCAAATCCCTAAAATGTGTCTCAGTTCGGATTGTACTCTGTAACTCGAGTGCATGAAGCTGGAATTGCTAGTAATCGCGGATCAGCGCGCCGCGGTGAATACGTTCCCGGGTCTTGTACACACCGCCCGTCACACCATGGAAGTTGGTTACACCTTAAGGCAAAGCTAATACCTTTGACTACGGTACGATCAGCAACTGGGGTGAAGTCGTAACAAGGTAGCCGTAGGGGAACCTGCGGCTGGATTACCTCCTTTCTAAGGAAGACCAAAAATTTCTTTTGGTCTCAAAAAATTAAGTTAATGTGGCCGTCCTCATTTCTCTTCTTAAAAATCAAAGTGTCTCATAAATGCTTAGGGGCCGGTAGCTCAGGTGGTTAGAGCGCACCCCTGATAAGGGTGAGGTCGGACGTTCGAGTCGTCCTCGGCCCACCATTTTTCACGGGGGATTAGCTCAGCTGGGAGAGCGCCTGATTTGCATTCAGGAGGTCAGCGGTTCGATCCCGCTATCCTCCACCAAATTCACTTTTAGTTTTTTTAAATTGTAAATAATGAATATCAATTTTGATTGTTCAAACAGTAAGAACAATCAAACAATATCTATATCCGATTGTTCGAATAGATGAACAATCTTAAAATATTCGAATAGATGAATATTTTTTAAAAATTTAATTTAGACAGAAAATTATTTTCTGTGCATAAATCAAGCGTTTAAGGGCGTATGGCGGATGCCTAGGCACTGAAAGGCGATGAAGGACGTGGTATACTGCGATAAGTTTCGGGGAGCTGTATGCAGGCTTTGATCCGAAAATTTCCGAATGGGACAACCCACCACTTTATGTGGTACTTCAAACTGAATTCATAGGTTTGTAGAGCTAACCCGGAGAACTGAAACATCTAAGTAACCGGAGGAAAAGAAATCAATTGAGATTCCGTTAGTAGTGGCGAGCGAACGCGGAATAGGCCAGTAACAGTATTAAGATAACCTAAATAGTTTGGAAAAACTAACCATAGAGGGTGATAGTCCCGTAGGGGTAATGTTTAATGTTGTTCTTGAGTAGAGCGGGACACGTGTAATCTTGTTTGAATATAGGGGGACCACCCTCTAAGCCTAAATACTCTTCAGTGACCGATAGTGAACTAGTACCGTGAGGGAAAGGTGAAAAGAACCCCTATTAGGGGAGTGAAATAGAACCTGAAACCGTATGCCTACAAACAGTCGAAGCTCTTTTTAGAGTGACGGCGTACCTTTTGTATAATGGGTCAGTGACTTAATTTATCCAGCAAGCTTAAGCCGTAAGGTGTAGGCGTAGCGAAAGCGAGTCTTAAATGGGCGCAAGTTGTATGAATTAGACCCGAAAACGAATGAGCTTACCATGAGCAGGTTGAAAGCAGGGTAACACTTGCCGGAGGACCGAACCAGTTGACGTTGAAAAGTCTTTGGATGACTTGTGGTAAGGGGTGAAAGGCCAACCAAATTCGTAGATAGCTGGTTTTCCGCGAAAACTATTTAGGTAGTGCGTTGAGTAAATTGATGTTTGGAGGTAGAGCACTAAAGGGGCTAGGGGAGAGAAATCTTTACCAACCCTCATAAAACTCCGAATGCCAAACATTTTACCTCAGCAGACAGACTGTGGGTGCTAAGGTCCATGGTCGAAAGGGAAAAAGCCCAGATCACCAGATAAGGTCCCTAAATCATGATTAAGTGTGAAAGGATGTGGAGATTCCTAAACAGCCGGGAGGTTGGCTTAGAAGCAGCCATCCTTTAAAGATAGCGTAACAGCTCACCGGTCTAATAGAGTTTCTGCGCCAAAGATGTAACGGGGCTCAAATCATGTACCGAATCTGTGGATTTATAATTTCTTCGGAAATTATATCTGGTAGCGGAACGTTCTGTAAGCCTGTAAAGGGATACCCGTGAGGGATCCTGGAGGTATCAGAAGTGCGAATGCTGACATAAGTAACGATTAACAGAGTGAAAAACTCTGTCGCCGAAAATCCCAGGGTTCCTGCGCAAGGTTAATCCGCGCAGGGTTAGTCGGTCCCTAAGTCGAGGGCGAGAGCCGTAGACGATGGAAACAAGGTTAATATTCCTTGACCGGATGGAAGTGACGGATTTTGTAAGTTGTTAACTCTTAATGGATTGAGTTAGCCGCGAAAAAGTCCCAGGAAATAGCTCCATCATTAGACCGTACCCTAAACCGACACAGGTGGATTATTAGAGTATAATTAGGCGCTTGAGAGAATGATGTTGAAGGAACTCGGCAAAATGCCTCCGTAACTTCGGAAGAAGGAGGACCCATTTTTAGGCAACTTTAAGTGGGTGGCACAAGCCAGGGAGATGCGACTGTTTATCAAAAACACAGGGCTCTGCTAACACGTAAGTGGATGTATAGGGTCTGACGCCTGCCCGGTGCTGGAAGGTTAATGCGATCAGTGCAAGCTGATTTCTGAAGCCCCAGTGAACGGCGGCCGTAACTATAACGGTCCTAAGGTAGCGAAATTCCTTGTCGGGTAAGTTCCGACCTGCATGAATGGCGTAACGATATCTCCGCTGTCTCCAACATCAACTCAGTGAAATTGAATTCTCCGTGAAGATGCGGAGTTCCCGTGGTTAGACGGAAAGACCCCGTGCACCTTTACTACAACTTTATATTGGTGTTAGGAATGATATGTTTAGCATAGGAGGGAGACTTTGATGTTTTGGCGTCAGCCAAAGCGGAGTCGTCAGTGAAATACCTCTCTTATTATTCTTGACATCTAACTGCTTGCCGTGATCCGGCAGCAAGACATTGTATGGTGGGTAGTTTGACTGGGGCGGTCGCCTCCCAAAAAGTAACGGAGGCGTGCGAAGGTAGGCTCAGAACGGTCAGAAATCGTTCGTAGAGTGCAATGGCATAAGCCTGCCTGACTGCGAGACTGACAAGTCGAGCAGAGTCGAAAGACGGTCATAGTGATCCGGTGGTTCTGAGTGGAAGGGCCATCGCTCAACGGATAAAAGGTACGCCGGGGATAACAGGCTGATACCCTCCAAGAGTCCATATCGACGAGGGTGTTTGGCACCTCGATGTCGGCTCATCACATCCTGGGGCTGGAGCAGGTCCCAAGGGTTTGGCTGTTCGCCAATTAAAGTGGTACGTGAGCTGGGTTCAGAACGTCGTGAGACAGTTCGGTCCCTATCTGCCATGGGTGTAGAAGAATTGAGAGGATTTGTCCCTAGTACGAGAGGACCGGGATGAACATACCACTGGTGGACCGGTTGTAGCGCCAGCTGCAGTGCCGGGTAGCTAAGTATGGACGGGATAACCGCTGAAAGCATCTAAGTGGGAAACCCACCTCAAAACTAGTTCTTCCTATAGAGCCGTAGTAGACCACTACGTTGATAGGCTGGATGTGGAAGCGCGGTAACGCGTGTAGCTGACCAGTACTAATAGCTCAATTGGCTTGATTTATGCACTGAAAAAAATTTTTAATCTTCATAGCTAATTAGTAAATTTTATTATATAAATGTGATAGATATGTTCAAAAAATGAACAAGTCTTTAATTTTATGAAAAATAAAAAAATTAAATCTTATTTAAAAATAATTAAACAAATTGAAAAAGTAAGAGCAAAAAATAACAAAAATTGGATGGATTTATACAGACTAGCTTTTTCAGCTGAACCAGCAAAAGCCGTAAAGATAGTCAAAAAGATTTTACTAAAAGATCAATCCATTACTAAACTAGCACAAAAACTACTTAAATAAGAATTTGAAAAATATTCATTTATTTACTAATAGCAAACAAATAATACCGATATTATCAAAATTTTATAGGGTAAAAAAAATTTTTACTGAAAAATCTGTTTTGAAAAAAAAACAAAATGTACAAGTAATTAAATCTTTAAATAAAATATCATTAGATCAATTTAACGGAATAGATTTAGCTATATCTTACGGTTTTGGTATTATTTTTAAAAAAAATTTTATAAAAAAATATTCAGATGGAATATGGAACATTCATCCAGGAGATCTTCCAAGGTATAGAGGTAGACACCCAATAACTTGGGCGTTTCTTAATAACGAAAAAAAAATAGGCGTGAGTATTCATAAAATAGACCAAAAAATTGATAGAGGTTTTTTGTTATCAAAAAAATTTGTAACCAGAACATTAAAAGATGACGAAAAAACCATTAATAAAAAAATTTTCAAGATTCTTCCCTCTGCCATAAAATTAGCAATTAAAAATTACAATAATAGGAAGTTTGTTAAAATTAAAAAAGGAAAATATTATAAAGCTTTATACAAAGGAGTTTCTATTAAAAATCCCAAACAAACTAATTTTCTTTATGTCTATAATGCAATTAAAGCACAAAAGTTCTATGGCGGGGTTAAAATAGGCAATTTTAAATTTAAAGATGTTATTTTTTTCAAAAAGAAAAAAAAATTATCTGACAAATACAAAATAATTGAATGTAAAAACAATAAAACAATTATAGGAGTATTGGCATGAAATGTGCGATTATGCAGCCGCATTATTTTCCGTGGCCTGGGTACTTTAATTTGATGTCTAAAGTGAATAAATTTATTTTTTTAGATGATGCACAATTTTCAAAAAATAGTTGGCATAATAGAAATTTAATCTTAAATGAAAAAAAAAAAATTTGGATTACGGTACCATTAAAAAGTTCTGAAATTAAAACAAAAATTATGGATAAAAAAATAGATACGGGTAAAGAATGGCAACTTAAACACGTAAAAACTCTTTCACAGTCTTACAGTAAACATCTATATTCAAAGGATTTATTTGAATTGTTAGATTTTTTACAAAATGTGAATTATAATAATTTGTCCGACCTTAATACAAGTATTATAAAATTTATTGCCGACAAACTTAAAATTAAAGTCGAATTTATCAACTCAAGTTTATTCTCTATAGATGATAAAAGGACTACTAAATTAATCAAGATTTTAGAAAAAATTGAAGCAACAGAATATCTTTCACCAAAAGGCGGTGAAGAGTATCTTAAAAGTGATAATTTTGAAAAATTAACAACAGTCAAACTAAAAATTAATAATTATGAGTCTAAAAATTATAATCAAAAAAATTTAGATAAATTTATTTCCAATTTGTCAATTATTGATGTAATCGCCAATTGCGGATGGACCGGAACTGCCAAGTATGTTAAATAAGCGATATGGATAAAAAATTTAAAGTTATCAAAAATAATTATGGTTTTTATCAAATTAATCCAACTCCATCTGAAGAGGAGATAACAAAATTCTATGCTGAAGAATTTTACACTGGTGAATATAAAAATTTTAACGATTCCTCTCTTGAGGTTCAATTAAATGATGAGGAGTTTTTTCATGGTAGGTGGAATGATATTTACCAAAATTTTATAGAAATAGATAAAAAATTTGAAAATAAGGCTGAAATTTTAGATGTAGGATGTGGATGGGGCTTGGCTTTACAGTTTTTTAAGAAAAAAGGTTACGATTGTTATGGGTTTGACCCGGCTAAAGAGGCAGTTGAATATGGTTGTAAAAAAGGGCTTAAAATTAAACACGCAGGTTTAAAATCATTAGATGTATTTGATGGAAAGAAATTTGATATAATTAGTTTGTTTAATGTTTTAGAGCATATGTCCGACCCAGTAGAAGTTATTAAACAAATTAAGAAGATAATAAAAAAAAATGGAATTTTGGTAATCGACGTACCAAATGAATTTAATGAATTTCAGCTAAGTGGTAGAGACACACATAAACTTAATGACTGGTGGATCGCTCCACCTAATCATCTGAATTATTTTTCAAGAGATAGCTTAGTAAATTTATTAGAGAAATTTGACTTTGAAGTTAAAATTTGTGAGGCGTCATTTCCTTTAGAAATGTTCCTTCTTTTTGGAGATAACTATGTCAAAGACGGAAAACTTGGTAGCTCTTGCCATAAAAAAAGAGTTGCTTTTGAACAGAATTTAAGGAAACAAGGTAAAACAAAATTTTTAAAAAAGTTTTACAGAACGCTTGCAAACCTAAACCTTGGAAGACAAGTTGCTGTTTATGCTTGTCCAAAATAATTTTATTTAATTTTATGACTAATAAAAAAATATATACTTATGTTAATAAGATTGAAAAATACGGATATGTAGTAATAAATAATTTAATTTCAAAAAAAGAATGTAAAAAATACAAAATTTTATTAGAAAAATACTATAAAAAATACAATAAAAAATACGCCTTACCAAAAAATAACAAAAGTAGTCTTGCAGATAAATCACTGGAAAAAGTTGTTTTTAATCTTCACAATAAAGATTTGTCATGGTTTAAGCTTTTTGAAAATAAAACAATAATAAAAATATTAGATGTAATTTTAAAAAAAGGATCGTATAAAAATTCAGAACCTTACTATTTAAATAATATCTCAGCCAGAAGTCCCTTAAAAGGGAATAAAGGACAACAAATTCATGTAGATAGCAATTTACCAGGAGTAAACTATAACCTCGTAACTAATGTTCAATGGTTATTTGATGACTTTAATAAGGAAAATGGTAGCACATATTTAGTTGCTAAAACTCATAAAATTAAAAAATTCGCTGACAATAAAAAGAACATTAAAAATAAAATTCTAGTAAAAGCCAAACAAGGTAGTGTTTTAATTTATAATGCAAATTTATGGCATGGCGGATCTGAAAAAAAAAATGACAATTCAAGATGGGCTTTAATTTTAGGTTACGCAAGATGGTTTATTAAGCCATCTTTTGATTATCTTCAAAACACTCCTTTAAAAATTTTTAACCAATTAAGTAAAAATCAAAAATCTATACTTGGTTTTAATTTAATTCCTCCAAAAGATGAATTTACAAGAACAACTAGAAGATCAACTTTCTTTGAAAAACCAAAATTTTAAAGTGAAAAAAAAAGATAAAAATTTTTTTGAAAGAAAAAGCAAACCTTTTATAATTGCAGAGATGTCAGGAAACCATAATGGCTCTCTAGCAAATGCGCTTAAGTTGGTTGATTTGGCATCTAAGTGTGGGGTTAATGCGATAAAACTACAAACATTTAAACCTGATACAATTACTATTAAATCCAGTAGGAAAGAATTTTTTATAAAGGATAAAAAAAACTTATGGAAAAATCAATCTCTATACAATCTTTACAAAAAAGCTCATACTCCATGGGAATGGCACCATAAAATATTTAATAGAGCAAAAAAAAGAAATTTAATTTGTTTTAGCAGTCCGTTTGATGAAACA
>CACJKF010000010.1 GCA_902593905.1 uncultured Pelagibacteraceae bacterium
TGTCCGAAAAAGAAAATAAAATTGCTCAACATATTTTGAAAGAAATTAATGAAAGACTAAATTTTTTACTAAATGTTGGATTAAATTATTTAACTTTATCAAGAGAGTCAGGAACTCTTTCGGGAGGCGAATCACAAAGAATTAGACTAGCCTCTCAAATAGGTTCAGGTTTAACAGGTGTGCTTTATGTTTTAGATGAACCTTCCATTGGATTACATCAAAGAGACAATAAAAAATTAATTACAGCGTTAAAAAAATTAAGAGATTTAGGAAACACTGTAATAGTCGTAGAACATGATATTGAAACTATGGAAAGTTCTGATCATATAATTGATATAGGGCCTGAAGCTGGTTTAAAAGGAGGTCAAATTATTGCTGAAGGTGAAGTAAAAAAAATAATTCAAACTGAAAATAGTATCACGGGAAACTACTTGTCTGGTAAAAAATTTATACCAATACCTAAAAAAAGGAGACTAGCTAAAAATGGTAGATTTATAGAAATTAGTGGTGCAAGTGGAAATAATTTAAAGAAAGTAAATTTAAAAATACCCGTTGGAACTTTTACCTGTGTAACAGGTGTGTCAGGAAGTGGTAAATCGACACTAATACTTCACACTCTATATAACGCTTTCAATTTAATGTTAAACAAAAATAAAAGCCGGAAAGTACCAAAAGCTTTTACAGGTTTCAAAGGAACTGAACTTATTGACAAAATAATTGATATTGATCAGTCTCCTATAGGGAGAACTCCAAGATCAAATCCAGCTACTTACACTGGTGCTTTTGGCCCTATTAGAGAATGGTTTGCTGGTTTACCTGAGTCAAAGGCTAGAGGGTATAAAGTTGGAAGATACTCTTTTAATGTTAAAGGTGGTAGATGTGAAACTTGTGAAGGAGATGGAGTTTTAACCTATGAAATGCATTTTTTACCAGATGTATTTATACCTTGTGACACTTGTAAAGGAGCAAGATATAATCGTGAGACATTAGAAATAAGGTTCAAAAATAAAAATATTGCCGATGTTTTGGACATGACTGTAGATGAAGGATGTGATTTCTTTGAAAATATACAAAGTATCAAATCAAAACTAATTACACTCAAACATGTTGGTCTCGGATATATGAAAATAGGTCAACAAGCTACGACACTATCTGGCGGAGAAGCTCAAAGAATTAAGTTAGCAAAAGAACTTTCTAAACGACCAACTGGACGAACTTTATATATTCTTGATGAGCCGACAACAGGTCTGCATTCGCATGATATAAAAAAACTTTTAGAAATCTTACAAGCGTTTGCCAATACAGGAAATACTGTTGTCGTTATAGAACATAATCTAGATGTTATAAAAACTGCTGATCATATAATAGATATGGGACCCGAGGGGGGTATTAATGGCGGTAGGATTATTGCTGAAGGAACACCAGAAAAGGTTTCAACTATAAAAGAGAGCTATACAGGCAAATTTATAAGAGAAATTATAGGTAACGGATCAATGAAAAAGACTGCTTAAAAGTTAAAATTATGCTATAAAAGCATGATGACAAATATTCTTCAATCTCTCTCAAAAACAGTTCATCTATCTTTAGGTATTGCAGTTTTATTGCTTATAGGAATGCATTTTTTTGGTGACGGCTTTGTTTTTGATAGATATTTTTTTAGCTGGTTATTTAGGTATTTACATGTGTTGACTGGAATTATGTGGATTGGCCTTCTTTGGTATTTCAATTTTGTACAAATTCCATCTATGCCCAAAATTCCAGATGAACAAAAACCTGCTATTGGAAAAGTTATAGCACCTCAAGCATTATTTTGGTTTAGATGGGCTGCTTTAGGTACGATAGTCACAGGGTTGATAGTCTCTTATTTACAAGGATATATTCATCAGGCTATGGTTTTAGGTATAGGCAGTGATAATCCAAAAAATACAGCTATAGGAATTGGTATGTGGCTAGGAATTATAATGGCCTATAATGTATGGTTCGTTATTTGGCCTAATCAAAAAAAAGCCCTAGGCATAATTGAGTCAGCTCCAGAGGAAAAAGCTAAATCAGCTAAAACAGCAATGATATTTTCAAGAATAAATACTTTGTTATCTTTTCCAATGTTGCTTTCGATGGTAGCTGCTCAAAACCTTTATTAACTAAGGTAAGATTTTCTCTTCTTCTTTTTCTAAGGTTTTGTAACTGACTTTAAAATATTTTAGTATCGGAGACGCTACGAATATTGATGAATAAGTACCTATTAAAACACCTAAAATCATTGCAAAAGAAAATCCTCTTAAAATCTCACCACCTAAAATATAAATAGAAACTAAGGCTAATAAAGTTGTTACAGAGGTAATTATTGTTCTTGTTAGAGTTTCGTTAATTGATAAATTTGCAACTTCGCTTATACTTATTGATGTATATTTTAATAGATTTTCCCTGATCCGGTCATATATTACAACGGTATCATTCATTGAATAACCAACTATTGTTAATACTGCTGCAATTATAGATAAATTAATTTCTAAAGATAATACCGAAAAAATTCCAAGAGTTATTACAACATCATGAAGTAAAGCAATAATTGAACCAATGCTAAATTGCCACTCAAATCTCACCCAGATATAAAAAAGCATAGCTATTAAAGCTAGGGAAATTGCAATTACAGATGACTCTAATAATTCAGAACTTACTTTAGGACCAACATTCTCAACTCTTCTAAAGTCAATTTCTGAATTTAAATTATCTGATAAATTTTTTTTAATTTTAGGTATATGTTCATTATTAGTATTTTTTTGTTCTACTTTAATTAAATAATCTCCATCTTTACCAAATTTTTTAACATTAACGTCACCTAAATCCATTATTTTAAGAGAGTCCCTGATTGAAGATGCTACTATAGTTTTATCTGTTCTTAATTCAATTAATGTTCCCCCTTTAAAATCAATTCCATAATTTAATCCTTTAAACGCAATAAAAAAAATACTTATTATAAAAATTATAATTGAAGCGATATTTGCTCTTTTGAATTGAGATACAAAATTAATATTCTTAAACATTATATTTTTAATTCTTTATTTTTATTTCCTAAAACAATTATTGAAGTTAGGTGTCTTGCTAAAAAATATGCTGTAAAGAGAGTTGTAATAATTCCAATCCCTAAGGTAATTGCAAAACCTTTAACTGGACCAGAACCAAAAGCAAAAAGTATTACTGCTGCAATTAATGTAGTAATATTTGCATCGAGAACAGTAATTTTTGCTTTATTATACCCTGAGTCAAATGCATGTATGATTGATTTTTCTGTTTTAAGTTCCTCTTTAATCCTCTCAAATATTAATACATTTGCGTCTACCGCCATCCCTACTGTTAAAATAATTCCTGCTATTCCTGGCAACGTCAAGGTTGCTTCTAAAATAGTTAAAACTCCAACCAACATTAATAGATTTGCAACTAATGCAGTATTAGCAACTAATCCAAACAATTTATATTTATAAAACATGAACATAATCACTAAAATAAACCCTACAATCAATGAGGTAACTCCAGATTTAATAGAGTCCTCTCCTAAATCAGGGCCTACAGTTCTTTCTTCAACAATCTCTAAAGGTGTTGGTAAAGCACCTGATCTCAATAGTAGAGCTAAATCTGTAGCCTCTTGAAAAGTAAAATTTCCAGATATCATACCATTGCCAGATGTAATAGGTTCATTAATATTTGGAGCACTTATTATCTTGCCGTCTAAAATAATAGCTAATCTTTTTCCAACATTATCTGTTGTTGCTCTTCCAAATTTTTGTGAACCAAGTCTATCCAAAGTAAAAGAAACTGTAGGTTCATTTCGTTGATTTTGAATACTAGGTTGAGCATCGATTAAGTTTTCCCCGCTCATAACTATTCTTTTACTTATCTTTAATTTTTCACCATTTTCATCAATAAGTTCATCAACTCCGAATTCAGAATTGTTATTTACTAATCTAAAATTTAATTGAGCGGTCTTACCTAAAAGTTTTTTAATTCTCTCTGGATCCTTAAGACCAGGTAATTCCACTAATATTCTTTTTTCACCTCTTTGTAAAATTGTTGGCTCTTTAGTCCCTACGTCATCAATTCTTCTTCTTACAATTTCTATAGATTGCTTTAAGGCAGAATTATTTATTGTTAATAACCCGAATTTGGAAAATATTACTTCTATATAATTATTGTCGATTTTTTTATATTCTAATTCAAAAGATCTGTAATTATCTAAATAAGGGTTTACAATATTGTTTTTTTTTGAGTAGAAAAAAGTTTCAAATTTTTCAATATCATTAACTCTAAAAAATAATTTTTTTCCTTTAATTTTGAAATCAAAGTAGTCTAAACTATTATCTTTTAGTAATTTTTTAATTGGGATAACTTTTGATTGTATTTTTTCCTCAACTAATGCGTCTGAATTTATTTCTAATAAAAGATAAGAGCCGCCTTGTAAATCTAATCCAAGGTTAACTTTTTTATCAATTATTAAATTTTCTTTACTTTGAAAGTTTAAAATAGAAAAAATTGAAATAAAAAAAAATATTAAGTAAATTAAAATGACATTTATTTTAGAAAAATTTAACACGAAAAAGAACTATTTTTTGACTTCTTCTTTTTTTAGTAAACCTGTTATCGTTGATCTAATAATTTGAACTTTAGTGTCATTTCCTATTACAACCTCTATTCTATCATCTTCCATTACACGATCAACTACACCAATTATCCCTCCCGAGGTAATAATTTCATCACCCCTTTTTAAAGAAGCTACCATGGCCTTATGGTCTTTTACTCTTTTTTGTTGAGGTCTGATTAAAAAAAAATAAAAAATTACAAAGATTAAGATTAATGGTATAAATTGTGCTATTCCCTGTCCGCTCATGATGAGACAATTATAATAAATGAATTAGATTAACAAGTTAAATTTTATCAAATTTTATCTAAATTATTCATATATTTTTTTAAAACATTCGGAATTGTAACGGAACCATCTTCATTTTGATTGTTTTCTAATAAAGCTATCATCAATCTACCCACTGCTAAACCAGAGCCATTTAGCGTGTTTACAAATTCGTTGCTATTTTCAGATTTATATTTTGCACCCATTCTTCTAGCTTGAAAAGAACCGCAAGAGGAGCAGCTTGAAATTTCTCTAAATTTATTTTCTGAAGGAATCCATGCCTCAATATCAAAAGTTTTTTCAGCACTAAAACCCATGTCTCCTGATGATAATAATATAACTTGATGTGGTATTTCTAACTTATCTAATATTTTTTTTGCACAATTAAGCATTCTTTCGAGTTCAAAATTACTATTTTTTGCTTCTACTATGCTCACTAATTCTACTTTATAAAATTGATGTTGCCTGATCATCCCTTTGGTATCTTTACCGTAACTTCCTGCCTCTTTTCTAAAGCATGGAGTTGAGGCTACATATCTTAAAGGCAATTGATCTTTTTGAATTGTCGATTTTCTTACTAAATTTGTCAAAACAACCTCAGCAGTAGGAATTAAAAATTTTCTTTGTTCTGAATTTTCAAACTTTATCTCAAATTGATCTTCCTCAAATTTTGGAAGTTGGCCGGTTCCAAACATAACATCTTCATTAACAATTAAAGGCGGAGAAATTTCTGTATATTTAAACTCTAATGTATGAACATCCAGCATAAAATTTATAAGAGCTCTTTCAAGTAAGGCAAATTTATCTTTTAAAATAACAAATCTAGAACCAGAAAGTTTTATTGAAGTGTCAAAATCTATTCCATTATTTATAGAGCCTATTTCAGTATGTGACTTGGGTTTGAAAGAAAATTTTTTTTTAGATCCAAATTGTTCAATTAGTTTATTAGATTTTTCATCTTTACCTATTGGAACATCGTCTAAAGGTAAATTTGGTAAGACATGTAAAAATTTATCTAGTTTTCTTTGAGATTTAATCTGATCTTTTGCTATTTTATCTATTTTTATTGAAATACTTCTTGATTTCTCGAAGTTTGATTTATCTTTTGATTTAGATAAAATTTTTTTTTCTTGTTCAAACTTTTCTTTTTCACTGATTAATCTTCTATTTTCATTATCTAATAATTCGAATTCTTCAATTTTGAAATCGAAATTTCTATCTTTCAATTTTTTTTTAAAAGTTTTTAAATTTTTCCTTAATTCTTTAATGTTATGCATCTTCTAAATTTTCTTTTTCTTTTTTCTTCTCAATAAATTTTACAGTAAATATGGACAATTCATAAAGTAATAAAAGAGGTATTGCTAGTCCAACTTGTGTAATTGGATCTGGAGGAGTTAGTATAGCTGCTAAAGCAAAGATAATGACAATCACATATCTTCTTCTTGTTTTAAGATAATTTGAGTTTACAATTCCTATTCTGGCGAGTAAATTTAAAAGTATTGGTAATTGAAAACTTATACCAAAAGCAAAAATTAATCTCATTATTAAAGAAAGATATTCATTAACCTTAGCCTCTAGTTGTATTGGTAAAGTTGAATTGGAACCTAAAGTTTCAAAAGATAAAAAGAATTTAATAGCTAACGGCATCACTAAATAATAAACTAAAAAACCACCTAATAAAAAGAGTATCGGTGTGGATATTAAATATGGAAGGATAGCTTTTTTCTCATTTTTATAAAGGCCTGGTGCAATAAACTTATAAATTTGAATTAGCAAAACAGGACTTCCTAAAAAAACTGCAGAAAAAAAAGCTACTTTTATATATGTAATAAATGTTTCATGTAAGGCTGTAAAAATAAGTCTTCTTGAATTTTGATCATCTTTAACTGCTTGAGCATATGGATCTACCAAAAAATTATATATTTGTTCAGCAAAAATGTAAGAGATAATAAAAGCGATAAATATAAAAATTAGAGAGTTTAATAGCCTAGAGCGCAATTCAGCAAAATGACTTGTAAAAGAGTTTCCATCAGCCATTTTTATCAATTTTTTTTTTGTTGTTGTTCTTTGTAGAAGTTACATCTTTATCAAAATCTATATCTTGAGTTGCAGAAGATACTTCTTTTTGAAGATTACTTAGCGTATTTTTTAATTTTCCAATATATGATCCAATTTTTTTTAAAGCAATTGGAAATTCCTTTGGACCTAATACTAATATTGCAATTATTACTACGGATAAAATCTCTAACCATCCAATTTGAGGCATTGTGATTATTTATTTTCAGAGTCAGAATTATCCGACTTAGTATTGTCATCTTGGGTGTTTGTAGATGAGTCATCAGACATACCTCTTTTGAAGCTTTTTATTCCTTTGGCTACATCACCCATTAAACTTGAAATTTTTCCTCTTCCAAAAAGTAAAACTACAAGCACAACTACTATAGCTATTTGCCAGAAACTAATTCCCATAAATTTAATTATATACAATAAAAAGAGTTAAATAAATATATTTATTTCTCTTCCTCTGGAGCTTTTTTAATAGCATCATCTATATCTTCGTAAATGTTCTGTTTCTCAGTAATTGACTGTTCCTTGAAGAATTTACCTGTACCAAAAATTGATTTATCAATAGCAGAAGTATCTATTAGACCAGCTGAGCCTAGCTCATCTACTGTGGGTAAATCTGATAGCTTCTGAATATTAAAATGATTTAAAAAATTTTCGGTTGTTACATACTGAATGGGTTTGCCTGGTACATCTTTTCGACCAGCAGGTCTAACCCAATCTAATTCAAAAAGAATATCAAGAGTATTTGATGCAAAAGATACACCTCTTATCTCCTCAATCTCTGACCTAGTTACTGGTTGGTGATATACAATAATAGATAGCGTCTCAATTGTAGCCTTAGATAATTTTTTTTGCGTAGATTTTTGTAAAGCCATTAATTTTGATAAATCGTCAGCTGTCCTAAAAGACCATTTGCTTTTGATGCATACTAGGTTGATCCCTCTTTTTTTGTAAGTTTCTTGAAGATTAATTAATATCTTCTTTAAATTTATAGTTGTTTGAACTCTTTTTTCTATAGTCTCGATATCTAATGGTTCAGAAGCAGCAAAAAGAATTGCCTCAACTTGTCTCTCAAGTTTTGATGGAGAAGTTGGAAAATCAATTATATTATTTTTTTTTTTATTTGCCATCTTGCAATTTTTTGATCATTAATTTTTCGAAAATTTTTTTCTGTGATAAAGATACTACACCTTCTTTGGCTAATTCAAGACTCGCAGCAAATATTCCTGCTATTCCAGTTTTTTTCATTTTATTTTCAGAATAAAACTTAGGTATTAATTCAACAATATTTTTCCAATCTATTATTTTATAAAGATTATTCTTAATTTGTTTTATGCCTTCCTCTGATGTGAAAACAGGTAGTTTAGGAATACTGATATTTTGGAAGGTTTTTTGCATTTGAATTCCAGAATATGTTTTTAAAAGATCATAAAGCGATACATCATAAACTGGAGTATTTATGGATCTTATTCCACCCTTCATTCCTCTTGTGAATATATGAACACCTAATCTTTTTTTTTGTAACATTTGGTCAGATAAAATTCTTATTAATTCCAATTTTTTTAATTGTAATTTTAATTTTTCTGCAACTTCTTGCGCTTTAAAATCATCATCATCATCTTCTGGTAAAAGCAGCTTAGATTTTAAATAAGCTAACCATGTTGCCATTAATAAAAATTCCGAGGCAGTTTCTAAGTTTAAATTTTCATTTTTTTTTATGAATTCAAGAAATTGATCAGCTAACTTTGTAATTGAAATTTCAGCTAAATCTACTTTTTGAGTTTTTGCTAAATCAAGAAGAACTTCTAAAGGACCGTTGTAATTAGGTATATTAATAGAGATTTGGTTATTGTTTTTTGATTCCATTTCTAATTTTACCCTAAAAATCTTAAAAATTCTGAGGTTTTTTTTGAAGTAAATTTATCAATATAAGGTAAAGATTTAATTAATTTTATGTTTTCATTGGTTTTTCCTGCACAATACAAAACTAGATTACACCCAGCCTCTAAAGATTTTTTGGCATTCGTAACTAAGTCATATTTTAAAGCTTTCATAGAAATATCATCAGACATTAGAATGCCGGTGAAACCTATTTTTTTTCTAATTATATCTTTAATAATTCTTTTTGAAAAAGTAGTAACATTTTTTTTGTCTATTTTTGTGAAGAGAATATGAGCTGTCATCGCTAATTTTGCATTATTAATTTTAAATGGATAAAAATCTATATTGTTTAATTTTTTTAAACTTAAAGAAACTTTTGGCGTTGTTACATGACTATCAGAAGTCGCTGCTCCGTGTCCAGGTAAATGTTTGATAATACCCGAAATTCTGTTTTCGTGAAGATATTTTAAGGTATGTGATCCTAGTATCTTTACAATTTTTTGATCTTGAGAAAAGCTTCTATTGCCAATTACTCTATTAGTTTTTGACCTCAAAACATCTAAAACCGGAATAGAATTAATATTTATATTAAGAAATTTTAAAGTTTTGCATAAAGAATAAATATAATGTTTGTAGATTTTTAAACATAGAATTCTATTTTTTTTATATAAATTACCAAAACTTTTTGCAGTAAAATCATGATTTATGATGTTAGCAAGCCTTGATACAGTTCCACCTTCTTCATCAATAATTATCGGAAATTTTTTAGTCTTTGAAATTTTTTTTATATCTGATGTAAGTTTTTTTATTTGACTTATTGAACTAAGATTTCTTTTAAATAATATAACTCCCCAGGGTTTATCCTTTAAAAAAATATTTTTTTCATATTTATTTAACTTAGTTCCTTTAATACTAACAATTATAGCTTTCCGTCTCATTTATTTTTGAACAAATCCCAAAAACTCCTTTTTTTCTTATCAAGCATTTCATTATCAAAAGAGTCATTAAATTCTATCACGTTGCTTGTGTCATTTTCAAGAACTGGTAAATTGGTAATTTTTTCTTTGAGGATTTGGTCTATATTAACGCGATTATAATTTTTCATACTAATATTTTTGTTAGAGGCATAGAATTTAATTATTCCTAGAATAAAGACAACAATTACTAAAAACATTGAAATATTTAAAATTTTATGCATCACATTTTTTCATGCAAAGAAACTCCAAGGATTTTCATTCCATTTTTGATCACAATTGCTATTAAGTATAAAAAAATTAAAGACTCTTTTCTTTTAATCTTTCCATTTTCAATAAATCTAAAATTTTTATCCTCATTCCCTTTAGACCAATATGAATGAAATAGTGTTGAAAGTTCATATAAATAAAAAGGTATTTTATGTGGCTCAAATTTATAGGAGGCTGACTCAATTACTTTTGGCCATTCAAATATTTTCCTTAAGATTTTTTCCTCATAATCGTTTGGGGAAAATGAGTTATCGTTAATAGAAATTTTATCATCTAAATTTCTTTTGATTGTTCTTATAATTGAATTGATTCTAGCATAGGCATATTGAACATAGAAAACTGGGTTATCTTTTGTTTTTTCTTTTATCTTGTCGAAATCAAAATCTAATTCTACATCATTACTTCTATTCAACATCATAAACCTAATTGAGTCTTTATTGACTTCGTTAAGTAAATCTTGGACTGATATAAAATCACCAGCTCTTTTAGACATCTTAAAAGGCTTTCCATTTTTATAAAGTTTAACTAATTGGCACACCTTACAATTAAGTTTCACTTTATTTTTTGACAACGCCGAAACAGCTGCTGATATTCTCGTTATATAACCGGTATGATCGGCACCAAGAATATTGATTAAATTTTTAAATTTTCTATTTATTTTATCGGCATGATACGCAACATCATTTGCAAAATAAGTCCATGTTCCATCATTTTTTTGCAAGGCTCTGTCAGTATCATCACCAAATAATTTTGATTTAAAAATTAATCTTTTTGTTTTTTTCCAATTTTCAGATAACTCACCTTTAGGTGGATCTAAGTATCCATCCTCGACATAATTTTCACTTTGAAGCTGATTAACTGTTCTTTTTACTAAGTTTTTTTCTACTAATTCTGTTTCTGAGAAAAAATTATCATGGACTATGCCGAGTTGTTTTAAATCATTTTTTATCAATGACATAGAATTTTCTAATGATAGTTTCTTTAAAATTTCGAAACTTTTATCAAAATTATCAATGTTTAATTCTTTGTTTTTTTTAATTATATTTTTTGCTATTTCTTTAATATATTCTCCAGGATATAAATTTTCTTTAATAACAAATTTTTCATTAAATTTTATTTCTCTTAATCTCAAGTATACAGATTTAACAAAATTATGAATTTGGTTTCCATAATCATTTATATAATATTCTTTGACTACCCTATTGCCATTAAATAATAGTAAATTTGACAATACGTCTCCAAATATTGCACCTCTACAATGACCTACGTGCATCGGTCCAGTTGGGTTAGCAGACACAAACTCTATATTATAAAATCCATCTGATTTTTTTGAACCATAAATTTCTTTTTTTTCAAAGATTTTATTTATATTGCTAATCATGCCTTCTTTTGACAATTTAATATTTAAAAAACCAGGCCCTGCTATATCAATTTTATAAAAATGAGTAATATTATTTAAAATTAAATCTTTTAATTCGGCTGCTAAATCATTTGGTTTAAGATTATTTGATTTAGCAAGAACTAGAGAAATATTTGTTGAGAGATCAAAGTTGAAATGATTTGGAGGTACTTCTAAATTAACATTTTTTAGATCTTTAAGGTTTGTTAATTTTAAATCATGTTTGTTATCTGAGACTAGCTTAGTAATTATATGTAAATAATGTTCAAATATATTCATTTGATTTTGTTATAGAGATTTATTGCA
This sequence comes from uncultured Pelagibacteraceae bacterium, assembly GCA_902593905.1. Lineage (GTDB taxonomy): Bacteria > Pseudomonadota > Alphaproteobacteria > Pelagibacterales > Pelagibacteraceae > Pelagilacustribacter. Next base: position 11,798 of record CACJKF010000010.1, read on the forward strand.
TATCTGTCAGTCATGCCAGCTATAAAATCACATATTGATCTAGCAATATTCAAATTATCATACTTACCAACATTTAAATAGTTGTTAGGATTTTTTTTTATTGAAGTGAATAATTTTTTTATAATTTTTTTCCCTTTATTTGTGTTTATTCTTACACTGTCATGGTAGTACATTTTTCTTCTTAAGAACGATTTAATTTTTTTATCAAATTTTTGCATTTTTTTTGAAAAAACTACAATTGGGTATTTTGATCTATAAACATCATTTAGACTTTTTATTTTGTACTTTTTTAAATTTTTTTGAGTTGAAGCTATTACATCTTTTACCATTTCATTAATCACTTCTCTTATGATTTGTCTTATTACTAGATCAATTGAATAATTATGAATTTTTTTTTTATGTTTGAAAATTATATTTTTTAAAACTGGAATTTTTTCTAAATCTTTTAGTTTAAATAAATTAGATTTTAATCCATCTTCAAGATCGTGACTATTATATGCAATATCATCAGATATAGATGCTATTTGCGCTTCAAGTGAGGGATTTGTAAGAAATTGTATTTTATTTTTAAGTGAATTTTTTCCTAAAATTTTATTGTATTTTTGTTTTTTTTTTATTGGCCCATTGTGTTTTAATAAACCATCTAATGTCTCTATAGTGAGATTGAGTCCATTGAATCCATAATATCTATTTTCTAAAAATAATATAATTCTAATAGTTTGTATATTGTGGTCAAAGCCACCAAATTTTTTCATACAATTATTAAGTTCTTCTTCACCTGCGTGGCCAAAAGGTGTGTGGCCTAAATCATGAGCTAAACTTAAAGTCTCACATAAATCCTCATTTAGATTAAAAAATTTTGATAGTGTTCTAGATATTTGCGCTACCTCAAGTGAATGCGTGATTCTTGTTCTAAAATGATCACCCGAGGTATTTACAAAAACTTGCGTTTTGTGCTTAAGTCGTCTAAATGCGGTCGAATGTATTATTCTGTCTCTATCTCTTTGAAAATCTGTTCTTAAATAAGTTTTTTTTTCTTTGAAAAACCTACCTTTTGATTTCAGGGGAACTGCTAATTTTGATAATGATTGAATTGAATTTTTTTGCATGCTTACTATATAGATTATATACTAAATAATTATGGAAAAAAAATTAGAATTTACTGATAGTGCAAAAAACCAGATAGAAAAAATCACTAAAAGCGAAGAGAAAAAATATTTTAGAATTGCTGTTCAAGGAGGTGGCTGTTCTGGATTTAAATATAATTTTAGCTTTGATAATAAAATAGAGAAAGATGATATCTTGTTTAATAAAGCCGTAATAGATAAGCAGTCGCTTGACATTATAGCAGGCTCAACAGTAGATTTTAAAAAAGAAATGATTGGTGAGTCTTTTTCTATAAATAATCCTAAAGCTTCGGCTTCGTGTGGTTGTGGTCTTTCTTTTTCGGTTTAATGAAAATAATTTCATGGAACGTGAATTCAGTTAGAGCAAGAATTACAAATATTTTAGATTATATAAAACAATCGAATCCTGATATTTTATTACTCCAAGAAATTAAAACTCAAGATATTAGTTTTCCTTATGAAGATTTTAAAAAAATTGGATATAACTCTTATGTTTTCGGTCAAAAAAGCTACAATGGTGTTGCTATAGTATCTAAACAAGAATTAGATAATATTAATAATGACTTTATTTCAGATGATTTAAAACAATCTAGAATAATTAGCGCTGAGTTAGAATTAAAAAATAAAAAGATAGAACTTATTAATATTTATGTGCCAAATGGAAATCCTGTGGATACAGAAAAATATCAATATAAAAAAGAGTGGTTAAAAAAATTTATATCAAGTGTTAAAAAGAAAATTCAAAAAAATTCAAATATACTTATCGCTGGCGATTTTAATATTATTCCCGAAGAAATAGATGTTCATGATTTTAAAAGATATGAAAATGATGCTTTAGGTAGATTAGAAATAAGAAAAAAATATAGAGAATTAATTAATTTAGGTTTTAAAGATGTTTACAGATTTAAAAATAAGACAAAACAAGAGTATACCTTTTGGGACTACTTTGCAGGTTCCTGGCAAAAAAATTATGGTATGAGAATAGATCATTTTTTACTTTCAAACGGTTTAATTGAAAATATAAAATCAATTAATATTAATAAAAAACCAAGATCTAAAAAAAAACCATCTGATCATACACCAATCGAACTTGAAATTATTTAACTCTACCGTATATATCTTGATATCTAACTATATCAGTTTCTTTTAAGATTGATCCTAATTGAGCTTCAATTATTTTTACCGGTTTCTTATACGGATTTTCTATTCTGTGAATTGATTTGACTGGTATAAAAATAGTTTCATTAGTTTTTAAAAAAAATTTTTTTCTGTTGAGAGTTATTTTTGGAGTGCCTTGAGTTACAACCCAGTGTTCAGAACGATGAAAGTGTTTTTGAAGACTTAAAACTCCTTTGGGTTTTACATAAAGTTCTTTAATTAAAAAATTTTTACCTTTGTATAAATTTGTATACCTGCCCCAAGGCCTGTAAAAAATATTTTTCTTTTTTTGATATTTAGACTTGAATCTATTATAGATTTTGCAAATTTCTTTCCAGCTACCAAGATCAGACCAAGGTATATTTAAATTTATAGCATTTATATCTTTTGATTTTTCCAATATCGCATAATCAAAAGAAATTGAATTACATTTTAAAAAGTCATTTTTATTTAGATAATAAACATTATTTTTAAATCTTGATTTCTTTACAGAATTTAAACAACACTTAAAATTTTTGTTTTGATACTTCTTGAAGTTATTAATTATTGATTTTTTCGTAAGGAAAAACATTCCTGAATTCCAATTAGCATTTTTTTTTATGATTTTTTTTGCTTTTTTTAAACTTGGTTTTTCAATAAATTTTGAAACCTTGTTTTTATTCTTAACCCGATTTGATAAAAAATAACCAAAATCAGACGAAGGAAAAGAAGGTTTAATGCCAAATATAAAGATATTTTTATCTGTCAGATATTTTTGATATTTTTTAATAGATTTATTAAACAAATTTGTTTTCTCCATTAAATGATCTGATGTTAAAAAAATTAAGGGTTGACGCTCTGGTATTTCTTTTATTAATACTGAACTAAGTATGGCAGGAGCAGTATTTCTTTTCGCTGGTTCAAGAATAATATTATATTTCTTAAAACCTTTTAATCTTAAATGTTTTTTAATTTCTCTTATGTATTTCTTATTAGTACTTATTATTGGATAATCAAATATAGAATTTTTTATTCTCTCTAGAGTTTTTCCGAATAACGTCCAATCTCCAAAATCGATAAATTGCTTTGGTTGATGATGTTTTTTATTGGACCAGAGTCTTGTGCCAGAGCCACCACATAAAATTACTGGACGTATTTTCATTAAATTTTCGAATATTCTTTAACTTCTTTTTTCTTACCTGGGTGTGTTGGAGCACCGAGATAAGCAGGTCCTACTGTTTGAGCATATTTCCAAATCGTTCCCGATCCAAAACTTGATTTTTTTTCTTTCCATTTTTTTCTTCTACTTTTTAATTGTGCACTAGTAAGCCTTACATTAATTGATCCTTTTTTTGCGTCTATATCTATTACATCTCCATTTTTAAGAAGTGCAATTGGACCGCCCATTGCAGCTTCTGGGCCAACGTGACCAACACAGAAACCTCTAGTAGCTCCTGAGAACCTTCCATCAGTTATAAGTGCAACTTTTTCACCTTTGCCTTGTCCGTAAATAGCTCCAGTTGTTGAGAGCATTTCCCTCATTCCTGGTCCGCCTTTTGGACCTTCGTATCTGATTATTATTACATCACCGTCCTTATATTTTTTTGTCTGTACTGCCTTCATTGCATCTTCTTCATTGTCAAAACATCTAGCTTTACCTGTAAATTGTAATTTTTTTAATCCCGCAATTTTTACGATTGCTCCGTCTGGAGCTAAATTACCTTTTAATCCAACAACTCCACCATCTGGAGAAAGTGGATTATTATATTCTCTTAAAACTTTTTGATTAGTATTAAACTTAATGTTAGCTAAATTTTCTTTCATAGTTTTACCTGTAACTGTCATACACTCACCATGAATATAACCTCCGTCAAATAAAGTTTTTAATAACATTGGAACACCGCCGGCTTCCCACATGTCTTTTGCAACATATTTTCCTCCAGGTTTTAAATCAGCAAGATAAGGAGTTTTTTTAAATATTTTTGCAACGTCCATTAAATCAAATTTTACTCCTATCTCATTAGCTAGTGCAGGTAAGTGAAGGGCTGCATTAGTGGAGCCTCCAGTTGCAGCCACAATTGTTGCTGCGTTTTCTAAAGATTTTTTTGTAACTATTTCTCTTGGTTTAATTTTTTTTTCTAATAAATTCATAACCGCTTGACCACTTTCATAAGCATATTTATCTCTTTCCTCATAAGGGGCAGGCGTACCAGCTGAATAAGGTAAAGCCAATCCTATCGCCTCCGATACACACGCCATTGTGTTTGCTGTAAATTGACCTCCACAAGCCCCAGCACTTGGACAAGCTACTAATTCTAATTCTCTTAATTCTTCAGAAGACATTTTACCTGAGGAGTGTTTACCTACTGCTTCAAACACATCTACAACTGTAACATCTTTTCCTTTAAATTTTCCTGGCAAAATTGATCCACCATAAATAAAAACACTAGGTACATTCAATCTCAACATAGACATCATTAAACCTGGAAGAGATTTATCACATCCAGCGATACCAACTAATGCATCATAACAATGTCCTCTCACTGTCAGTTCTGCTGAGTCAGCTATAACTTCTCTGGAAATTAAAGATGATTTCATTCCTTCATGACCCATAGCGATACCATCTGTTACGGTTATCGTGCAAAATTCTCTGGGTGTTCCGCCAGATTGTTTTACTCCTTTTTTAACTGACTGTGCCTGTCGCATTAGAGCTGTATTGCAAGGTGCGGCTTCATTCCAAGTAGATACTACTCCTACAAACGGCTTCGCTACATCCTGTTCGGTTTCTCCCATTGCATAGTAAAAAGATCTATGTGGAGCTCTATCTGGGCCTAACGAAGTATGACGACTGGGTAGTTTTTTTTTATCAATTTTTGACATTTAATTAATACTAGACACAATACTTCTTAATTTTCCATCTTCAATAGTTAATTCTTTAATCAAATTTTTATCATTTTGAACTATATCTTTGGGTGCATTTGTCACATAAGCCTTATTTTTGAGCTTATTATTTAAACTAGTTATTTGTTTATTAATTGTCTCAATTTTTTGTAAAATTCTCTCTTTTTGGGATCCTAAATTTACATCCTCATTAAAATTTAGTGAAATTTTTTCCTTAAGAACCAAGATGTCTATTGAATTTTTATTTCTTATCTTTGTTGTAAGAACATTATTTACTCTACCAACCTGTTTTATCAAATCTATATTTTTGTTTACTAATTTCTCTAATTTTCCTGATTTATCATCAAAAAATATGTCACAATATAATTTTGGCGTAATTTTTAACTCTGCTTTAGTAGATCTTATGTTAGAAATTATTTCAATTAAGTCATTTATATTATTTTGATTTTTGCTAAATTTATTAATTATCTTAAAATCTGGCCAACTGGTACTAATTAAATAATTATTGAAAATCTTTTTATAAGCATTTAAAGACCACAGGTTCTCAGTGAAAAAAGGGATAAAAGGATGAAGAATTCTAAGAATATTCGCCATCATAAATGATGAAAAAGCTTTAGCTTCTTTAATTTCTCTTTTATTTTTTGAATTAAAAGTAGGTTTTAAGAACTCTAAATACCAATCGCAATAAAAATGCCAAACAAATTGATATGCATACCTAGCAGCCTCATCGAACCTAAATATTTCAATGTTTTTTGTGATTAAATTTTGTGTTTTTATAAATTCGTTGTAAATCCAATGGTTTATTGGAAGTTTAATTGAGCTTAAATTTATCTTTTTATCTAATTTACAATTATTAAGTTTTAAAAAATTATTTGCACTCCAAATTTTTGTTATAAAGTTTCTATTTCCAGTAACTCTATCTTTTGATAATTTTACATCTCGACCTGGAGAGGCCATCGAAATTAAAGTAAACCTTAAACTATCTGCTCCATATTCATTTATTAAATCTAATGGATCGATCACATTACCTTTTGACTTTGACATTTTCTGCCCCTTTTCATCTCTTACTAAGGCATGGACATATACTTTATGAAAAGGTGTAGTTTTTCTGAAGTGATTTCCCATCATCAACATCCTTGCTACCCAAAAGAAAATTATATCAAAACCAGTAACAAGAACTGAAGTTGGATAAAATTTATTAAGCTCTTTGGTTTTGTTTGGCCATCCAAGAGTTGCGAAAGGCCATAGAGCTGATGAAAACCAGGTATCTAAAACATCTGTTTCCTGTCTTAACTTAAATTGTTTATTTCTATTTTTTTTCTTTGCTAGCTTTACTGCATCTTTTTCATTTTCAGCAACAAAAATATTTCCTTTTTCATCATACCAAGCAGGTATTCTATGACCCCACCAAATCTGTCGAGATATA
>CACJKF010000011.1 GCA_902593905.1 uncultured Pelagibacteraceae bacterium
ACGTCTTTAACATTATCCAAGCAAGAATTTAAATAGTCACTACCTGTTCTACCAGTAGTAAAAATTATAAAAGTTTTCATATTTAAGAAGTTTCTCGTCTTAGCTGTTCTAGCTTAATTTTTTTTTGAAGACTTGTATTTTTGTCATATAACAGATTAAATTTTATTTTTTTATTCGTTTTAATAATTATATTTTTTGCATTTCTAACTTCAATATTGTCTGCTACGGCGCTTATAGGTCTTTTAAGAGGATTTAAATTTTTGATAATTATTTTTACCTTGTCACTTACTATTTTGCCTTTCCATCTTCTAGGTCTAAAAGGACTTATAGGCGAAATAGATAATTTTTTTGAATTTAAGTTTAAAATTGGACCATGTACTGAAAGATTATACGCTGTGCTTCCAGCTGGTGTCGATACTAAGACTCCATCACAAACTAATTTTTTTATAATTTTTTTAGATCCATTATTTATTGTCAATGAAGCTGCTTGCCTGCTTTGCCTAAGTATTGATACTTCATTTATTGCTAAAAATTTTTTGGTTTGGTTTTTGTTATTTCTTACGATCATTTCTAAAGGAGAGATTGCAATCATTTTTGCTTTTAATAAATTACTTATTATTTTATTTGAAGTAAACTTGTTCATTAAAAAACCATAATTACCAGAATTGATTCCATAAAATAATTTTTTTGTATTTTTATTTTTTTTTAGTGTCGACAACATGAAACCATCTCCACCTATAACTACAACTAAATGAGGTCTGTTAACAATATTGCTTTTTAATTTCTTTGTTAAATAAGATTTAATTTTAAATGATTTTGGATTTTTATCTGAAATAATTTTAACTTTTCTCATTTTTATGGTGCCCTCGGCCAGACTCGAACTGGCACTCCGCAAGCGGCAAGGATTTTAAGTCCTTTGTGTCTACCAATTTCACCACGAGGGCTGCCTTTCTTTCCCCTCTTTTATTATATTAATACTTAACTGATTTAAAGTATAAATCTTATAAAGTATAATTATAAAATGAATAAAATCTTAATTTATAATTCTGGTGGTGGGTTAGGAGATTCAATCCAAATATTCTCTTTAATAATAAGTTTAAAAAATCATTTTAGTAAATCTAAATTTTATTTCTTAGGAGCTCATTCAAATCACTTTTTAGGTAAATTAAAGGAATATAATATTCATTTAGAGACGGTTGACCTAGATTTAAAATATTTTGGTTTTAGATGGTGGCATTTTTTAATAGCTAAAAAGAAAATTCTACAAAAGTCATACGGTAAATTTGACCTCGTGATAGATTTACAAACAAAGTTTAGAAACTCAATGATATTAAAAAGAATTCCTCATGAGGGATTTTATTCAAAAACTTTTAACGGTTTTTTCTCTTCAAAAAAAATCAAGAATTTTTCTAATGATCATTTAAAAAATTTAAGTTTATTCATTGAAGAGGATATTATTGAAGTAAATTTTAAATTAAATAATCTTTCAAAATCAATTATTAATGAAGCTAAAAGATTGTTACCTGGTTCTAATTATATTGGTTTTTCTTTAACCCAAGGAAATAAATATAGAAAAAAAAGTTGGTCAATATTTAAATTTACAGCCTTGGCAAATAAAATAATTGCAAAAAATAAAATACCAGTTTTTTTTATAGAAAAAAATAAAATTGACTTAATCGAAAAAATTAAAAGTCAGGTTCCAGCAGCGATATTTCCAGAGTTAAATTCTGAATTAGCATGTCCAGCTTTAGTTACTGCCTTGGCATCAAGATTAAATTCTGCTGTCACTATCGATAATGGTATAATGCACATGATTGCTCTAGCAAATATTCCTATGATAGTTTTATTTGGACCAACTAAATCTGAAAAATTTGCTCCCAAAAGCAAATTTGTAAAAATACTTGATAGTAAAAAAATCCATAAAACAAAAGATATAAATTCAATAGAAGTCGACGAAGTTTTAAGTTTAATTTAAATATTAAGAATTTTAATTTTTTTTTTCTTAATTTCTTTCATTAGATCTTTGTAAACATTTAAAAGTTTGCCTTTTGAAGTTGATCGGGATACCACGGAAACCCCAATTTTACCTAATCTGAAAAAAGGATAGCTGCCAATATCAACATGCTTTTTGTATTTTTTTTGAATATTGTTTAATTGTTTGGAAATATTACTTTCTACCGTGAAAAGGTTTACTGTTTTACTGTGTACCTTTGAACCTTTTATTAAATACCTTTTACAATTTTCAATCATTGAATTTAAAATTGATGGAACACCTGGTAAAGATAAAACATTTTTAGTAATAAAACCTGGCGCAGCACTAGAGGGATTATAAATTAATTTTGATACTATTGGCATCTTAGCCATTTTTTTTCTACCGTCATTAAAGTTAGCCTTTCCATAATATGTTTCTAGAATTTCATAAGCTTCCTTGTGATATCCATATTTTACCTTGAATGCTTTAGCAATGGATTGAGCTGTGATATCGTCGTGTGTTGGCCCAATACCCCCTGTTGTAAAAACATAGTTAAATTTCTTTGATAAAGATCTTATATTTTTGATTATTATTTTTTCAACGTCAGGTATAATTCTCACCTCTGATACTGATATTCCACAATTTAAATTAAGCCAGTTGCTTATGAAGGCGATATTCTTGTCCTGCGTTCTTCCAGATAAAATTTCATTGCCAATAATTAAAATTGCTGCATTTACTTTCTTTTTTTTCTTCATAGATTATTAATTATATATGAAATTTGAAGATACATTAATATCAGGAGAATTCATCAAAAGATATAAACGTTTCTTTGTTGACGTAAAAATTGGTAATAATACCGTTACTGCACATTGCCCAAATACAGGTTCTATGATGGGTTTGTTAAAAGAGGGAAACCAAGTTTGGTTGACTAAGTCTGATAATCCTAAAAGAAAGCTTAAGTATACCTTGCAGATAATAGAAGATAAAAAAACAAAAATTGGAATAAATACTCATTTCACGAATAAAATTGTTTTACATGCTTTAGAAAACAAAATTATAGGAAATTTCAAAAATTTTAAGGAAATAAAAAAGGAAGTTGTTTTTGGTATTAATACCAGATTTGATTTTCTAATAAAAGAAAAATTACGAACATCTTTTATAGAAGTAAAGAACGTCACGTTATCTAGAAAAAAAGGTATTGCGGAGTTCCCAGATGCTGTCACATCTAGAGGCCTTAAACATATTAACGAATTGTTAAAAGCTAAAAAAAAAGGATATAATGTTTATCTACTTTTTGTAGTCCAAAGAAATGATTGTAATAAATTCAAATTAGCAAAAGATTTAGATCCCAAATATTGTGATTTATTGCTAAAAGCTGTTAAAAAAAAATTAAATGTGCTTTGCTACGATTGTAAATTTTCATCAAAAGGAATAAAACTTAATCGTAAAATAGACTTTAAAATTTAAAATTAATGAACGAAAATTATAAAGAAGCTTTCGAAAAAACCAGATTAGCAGGAATTATAGCTGCAGGAGCATTAGATGAGGTTTATAAGATTGCTGTTCCTGGTACGTTAACAAAAGAAATTGACAACTTGTGCTACGAATATTTAAACGACCATGGTGCTTACTCAGCTCCACTCTTTTATCGAGGATTTCCAAAGTCGTGTTGTACGTCCGTTAATCATGTAGTTTGCCATGGTGTGCCGTCTGATAAAATTTTAAAAGAAGGAGACATTATTAACGTTGATGTGACTGCTTTAAAAGATGGCTGGCATGGGGATACAAGTAGAACATTTGAAATTGGAGAAGTGTCAATCAAAGCAAAAAAATTGGTTAAAACTACTTATGATGCTATGATGCAAGCAATTAATATCGTTAAAGATGGAGTCCACTTAGGTGATATCGGCGCTACAATACAAAATTATGTAGAAGCTAAAGGATTTTCTGTTGTTCAAGATTTTTGTGGTCATGGAATTGGACAACAATTTCATAAGGAGCCTAATGTACTTCATTATGGCAAAATGGGTACCGGTGAAAAAGTTAAAGCCGGAATGATTTTTACAATAGAGCCAATGATAAACCTTGGAAAATATGAAACAAAGACATTAAATGATGGCTGGACAGCGGTAACAAAAGATAAATCTTTGTCTGCACAATTTGAACATACTGTAGGTGTAACCAATGATGGTTGCGAAATTTTTACACTATCAAAAAATAAATGATTGAGAGATATTCGAGAAAAGAAATTAAGAGCATATGGGAAGATAAAAACAAATACTCTATTTGGTTAGATATAGAGATCGCGGCCGCTGAGGCCATGGAAAAATTAAAAATAATTCCTAAGGGTGTTTCAAGAAAAGTCAAAAAAAAAGCAAAAATTAATGTTAATAGAATTTTACGAATTGAAGAAAAAGTAAAACATGATGTTATTGCATTTTTAACCTCAATTACAGAGTCAGTTGGTAAAGAAGCAAGATATCTCCACAAAGGAATGACCTCATCTGATGTGTTAGACACTTGTTTCAATCTTCAACTAAAACAATCAGGTCATATTATTTTGAAAGATATTAATAACTTACTTGTTTCAATAAAGCGTCAAGCTATAAAACATAAATTTACATTATGTATTGGTAGAAGCCATGGTATTCATGCAGAGCCAGTTACTTTCGGTCTTAAGATGTTAACTTTCTATCAAGAATTTTTAAGAAATAAAAAAAGATTGGAGAATTCAATTAAAGAAATATCAACTTGTGCAATATCTGGTGCTGTTGGAACATTTGCAAATATAGACCCTAAAGTTGAGATGTATGTAGCTAAAAAGCTAAAACTTTATATAGAGCCAATCTCTACTCAAGTTATACCGAGGGATAGACATGCACAATTTTTTTCAACTTTAGGAATAATAGCTAGTTCAATTGAAAGATTTGCTACAGAAATAAGACATCTGCAGAGAACCGAAGTTTTAGAAGTTGAGGAGTTTTTTGGTAAAAAACAAAAAGGTTCATCGGCTATGCCGCATAAAAGAAATCCAATTCTAAGTGAAAACTTAACAGGTTTGGCAAGGCTGATAAGATCAAGTGTAATTCCTGCACTTGAAAACGTTGCCTTATGGCATGAGCGCGACATTTCTCATTCTGCAGTAGAAAGAAATATTGGCCCAGACTCAACAATCGCATTAGATTTCGCTCTAGTAAGATTGTCTAACTTAGTAAAAAATTTAAACGTTTATCCAAAAAAAATGCAAAAAAACTTGAATATTACAAATGGAATATTTTTTTCACAAAGAGTTTTACTTGAGTTAACTACAGTTGGTTTTACTAGAGAAGAGGCTTATAGAATTGTACAAAAAAATGCAATGAAAGCGTGGAAAGATAACACTTCGTTCTTGCACAATATTCAATCTGATAAAAAAATTACAAATAAAATACCTGTTAATAAGCTAAAAAAATTATTTAATTTTAGTTACCATACTAGAAAAATTAATATAATTTTCAAAAGAAGTCTGAAAAAAAAGTAATCACATGAATAAAGGTAACAAATTATACGAAGGTAAAGCAAAGATAATTTACGAAACTAAGGATAAGAATTTAGTCATTCAACATTTTAAAGATGATGCAACAGCTTTTAACAATCTTAAGAAAGCCAAAGTTGAAGGCAAGGGAGTTTTAAATAATAGGATATCAGAATATATATTAACCAACTTATCCCAGTGTGGCATCAAAACTCATCTAATCAAACGATTAAATATGAGAGAGCAATTAATTAAAAAAGCTGAGATCTTTCCAATAGAATTTATTGTAAGAAATATTGCAACAGGTTCTTTAACAAAAAGACTTGGTATACCTGAAGGTACAGTTTTAGAAAAACCTCTATTAGAATATTGTTATAAAAAAGATGAATTAAATGACCCTTTAATTTCAAAAGAACATATTTTTTCATTCGGTTGGGCTTCTGAAAATGAAATAAAAGCTATAGATAAAACGACATTAAGAATTAATGACATACTGACAGGAATGTTTAGAGCAGTTGGTATTAAATTAGTCGATTTTAAAATTGAATATGGAAGAGCCTGGGATAAAGACACTGAAAAAAAGGAAATAGTACTTGCTGACGAAATAAGTCCCGATACCTGTAGATTGTGGGATGTTAAAACTGAAAAAAAGCTTGATAAAGATAGATTTAGAAAAGATTTGGGCAACTTAATTCAAGCATATCAAGACGTAGCAAGACGTTTAGGTATAATGCCTGAAGAAACTAATATAAGTGAAGTCAACTTTGGAAAGACAATTCCAATTAAATTTAAAAAAAAGTAAATTGAAATTTTCAGTTACAGTTACTCTCAAAAAAGATGTTTTAGACCCTCAAGGAAAAGTCGTTTTAAATACCTTAACTAATTTAGGAATGACTAGCTTACAAAACATTAGACAAGGCAAATTTTTTGAAATTGATATAGAGACCAAAGATCAATTAGAAGGTGAAAAAAAAGTAAAGGAAGTTTGTGAAAAATTGTTAGTTAACTTGATTATTGAGGACTACAAAATTAATAAGCTATAATGAAATCATCAGTAATAGTCTTTCCAGGATCAAATTGTGATCGAGATATATGTGTAGCTCTCGAAAAGATGCAATTTAAGAATCAAAAAATTTGGCACAAAGAGACATCATTGCCTAAATCAGATCTGATAGTAATACCTGGTGGATTTTCCTATGGTGACTACTTACGTTCCGGGGCAATAGCCGGAAAATCTTTAATTATAAGAGAAGTAATTAAAGCGGCCAATGCAGGTTGTTTAGTATTAGGTATTTGTAATGGTTTCCAAATTTTAACTGAAACAGGGCTGCTTAAAGGAACATTGCTTAGAAATAAAAATTTAAAATTTATCAATAGAGATGTGAATATAAAAGTTACCAACAATAAAACAAATTTTTCCTCAGATTATAAATTAGAACAAGTTCTTAAGATTAATATTGCACATAATGAGGGAAATTACTTTACTGATAAAAACAACCTTGAAATATTAAAAAAAGAAAATTTAATTGCCTTTAAATATTGTGATGAAAAAGGAAATATTACCGAAGAGTCTAATCCAAATGGAGCTATAGAGAATATCGCTGGTATTTATAATTTAAAAAAAAATATACTTGGAATGATGCCCCACCCAGAAAGAATGATTGATAAAACTATTTCAAACACGGATGGTATTAATTTGTTTTCTAGTTTGCTAAATCATTAAATGAAAATTACAAATAAAATTATAGAAAATCATGGTCTTAAAAAAGAGGAATATAAAAATATTCAAAAATTACTAAAAAGAGATCCAAATTTTTTAGAGTTAGGTATATTTTCAGCCATGTGGAATGAGCACTGTTCTTACAAATCATCAAGAGTACATTTAAAAAATTTGCCCACTCAAGGTAAACACGTAATACAAGGACCAGGTGAAAATGCAGGTGTAATTGATATAGGTGACGATGACGCAATTGTTTTTAAAATTGAAAGTCACAACCACCCTTCATTTATAGAACCTTATCAAGGAGCAGCAACTGGTGTTGGAGGCATATTACGTGATGTTTTTACAATGGGCGCGAGACCGATTGCCCTTTTAAATTCAATTCATTTTGGCTCTCCTACTCATCCTAAAACAAAAAATTTATTAAATGGTGTTGTATCGGGGATTGGTGGATATGGAAATTGTATTGGAATTCCAACTGTGGCCGGTGAAACAAAATTTCATGAGACTTATAATGAAAATATTTTAGTAAATGCAATGGCTGTCGGTCATACAAAAAAAAATAAAATTTTTTACTCTAAGGCTAAAGGTATTGGCAAATCTGTGGTTTATGTTGGATCAAAAACAGGGCGCGATGGTATTCATGGTGCTTCAATGGCTTCAGCAGAATTTGATGAAAATTCAGAAGAAAAAAAACCTACTGTACAGGTTGGAGATCCATTTACAGAAAAATTACTGTTAGAGGCCTGCCTTGAGTTAATGAAAGATGACTCTATAATTGCAATTCAAGACATGGGGGCAGCAGGATTAACATCATCAAGCGTAGAAATGGCATCTAAAGGGGACTTAGGAATAGAACTTAACTTAGAAAAAGTTCCTTGCAGAGAAAATAATATGACGCCCTACGAGATGATGCTCTCAGAAAGTCAGGAGAGAATGTTAATAATTTTAGAAGATGGTAAAGAGCAGCATGCAAGAAAAATATTTCAAAAATGGGATTTAAACTTTGTGGTTATTGGAAAAACCACAAACTCAAAAAACCTAGTTTTAAAATATGACAATAATATAGAGGGAGAAATTCCGATTGATGCTCTAGCATCAAAAGCACCAATTTATAATAGAAAATGGGTCAAAAAAAAAGTTTCAAAAAATAAATTTGATTTTAAAAAACTTAAAAAAATAAAATTAGAGGATGCCTTGTTAAAGATTTTATCCTCTCCTAATCATTCAAACAAAAGTTGGATTACAAATCAATATGATCAGATGGTAATGTGCGATACTGTACAAAGATCTGGTTCTGATGCAGCTATAATTAGAATTCATAATAAAGATAAAGCTATAGCTGTATCGGTTGATTCTTCAGCAAATTATTGTAAATCGTTTCCCTCAACTGGTGGAAAACAAATAGTGTGTGAAAATTGGAGGAATTTGATTGCAGTAGGCGCAAAACCAGTTGCGATAACTAATTGTTTAAATTTTGGAAATCCAGAAAATGAAAAAATAATGGGTGAGTTCGCCGAATGTATACAAGGAATAAAAGAAGCATGCGAATTTTTAGATTATCCGGTTGTTTCGGGAAATGTATCATTTTATAATGGCACAAATAATAAAAATATATATCCGACGCCAGTTATTGGTGGAGTTGGTATTATCGAGAAGTTATCCAGGCCTATAAATCATAATTTAAAAAAAATAAAAAGTTCATTAATTTTAATTGGAAAAACATTCGGTCACTTAGGTCAAAGTTGTTTTTTAAAAGAAAATTACTCAATAATAGAAGGTATGCCTCCAGAAATAAATTTAGTAAATGAAAAAAATAATGGAGAAACAATTTTAAATTTAATAAAAAAAAATTTAGTTCTTTCTGCACACGATATTTCAAGCGGTGGTTTAATAATTGCTTTGAGTGAAATGAGTATGAGTAGTAAAATTGGGGTTAAAATAGAAAAACCAAAAATGTTAAGAAATTTAAATGAATATTTTTTTGGTGAGGATCAAGGAAGATATGTCATTGAAATTGACCAAAAAAATTTAGTTGAGGTTGAAAAATTTCTAAAAACTAACAATATTTATTATGATAATCTTGGTATTACTCAGCCTAAATATTTTGAAATTGAAGGTGAGATGAAACTCGACATAAATGACCTATTTAAAATAAATGAACAATGGTATAATAATTATTAATGCCTTTATCTGCTGAAAAAATTGAAAAGTTAATTAAAGAAGCAATACCAGATGCTACTATTGAAATAAAAGATTTAATGGGAGATAGTAATCATTATTCAGCAACAATAAAATCTAAATTATTTAAAAATTTGAATCGAATTCAACAACACAAACTCGTTTACAAATCATTAAAGGGAAAGATGGGTAATGAACTACACGCTTTATCAATAAATACTGAGGTAAAATAATGGATATAAAAGAAAAAATTCAAACATATATAAAAGATAATAGAGTTTGCTTGTTTATGAAAGGTACACCTGACGAACCACAATGTGGTTTCTCAATGGCAGTTTCAAATGTATTAAAACATTTAAAAGTCAATTTCGTAGGCATAAATGTTCTAGAAGACGAAAACTTAAGACAAGGGATTAAAGACTTTAGCGATTGGCCAACAATACCACAGCTTTATATTAAAGGAGAATTTATTGGTGGGAGCGATATTGTAAAGGAGATGTTTGAAAAAGGAGAGCTTAAGACTCTTTTAGAGGAAAAAGAAATAATTTAATGAAGAGCTACATTTACAAAGTTATAATTGCGTCAATAGCAATTATTTTTGTTTTTAAATTTACGATAGGTAAAGAGATATCTCAAATAAACGAAAAAATAAATTTTTTTTCAACACCTGAAGGTCGTAAACAAATTATAGTGTCTTTAAAAAAAGAATTACGTAAGGCAAATGATAAGGAAAATTACTTAGATGAAGAAGAAAGAGTTTTAATAAGAAATTTTATTAAAAAAATAAACGATGAATTAAAGATTTCAAATTAATCACATTTATAGATTTTTGCTAATATTAAATCTTCTTTTGAAAAGTTAACCTGCCTTTTTTCCTCAAACATAAGACTGCAACCATTAGGGATACCCTTTTTTATACCACGTTCTAATAAAGCAACATAAAAAGGTCTTTCATTTTTCTTATGTAAATTTCTAAAAGGTAAAAAACAATAATTATCTTTTACTAAAGCTTCTACTCCGCTGTTCCGATTTGTAATTATACATGTTTTATTATCTAATTTTTTCTTATCAAGGTAATGTGCAACTGCTTTGGTTGAAACACCCCAATAATCTAATTCGAATACACCGCTTATTTTTGTTAAATGAGAAAAATTATTGATCCATATGTAATTATATGGATACAAAATAATATTCTGAAACAAAAAAAAAGATATTGAAGAAATTAAAAAAATCTTGAAAATTTTTTTAGAAAAAAAATAAATAATTGAAAGAGATATTAAAAATATCGACGGCAACAGAAACATTACTTGTCTTATTTCATCATAAAGATTTACCTCAAATAAGATTAGTAATAAAATAATTGATATAGTTGAAAAAATAAGACTGAGTAATATTAAAGAATTAAAAGATTCATTAATAATTTTTTTCTCTACAAAAGGAAATAAAACAATACCAAATATAATTACTAGTGGAACTTTAAAAAAGATCCATATGGGTAAATAAGTTGAAGGCAAGTTTTGGGCTTTCATACACTCACCCAGAGTTATTGTGCAAACAGTTTGCATATGTTGTGACATATATTTGATTGCCTCAAAAATAAAATAAGGGTTCGTCCAAGAACTTGGTTGTAATATATAAAAAAGTACAAAAATAGAAATAAAAGATAAAATTGTTTGTTTGTAATAATTTTTTAAAAATTCTTTTAAATCAATATTTTTTCTGTTTAATAATAAAAAAAATGTTATTGCATATGAAATAAAAATTAATATTCCACTTATTCTTATTGAGAGCAACAATCCAGTAAAAAAAGTGATAAAAATAAAATATTTTTTAGCAACTCTTTTATTTTCGACTAAAATCTTAGAAATTTTAATCATAAAATAAGTACAGATAAGCCAAATACTTAAAAAGGGAATATCTTTTACATTAAAAAAACCATGCCCAAGTAAATAAGGATAAGATAAGTATAGTATTCCCCCAAGATTCGAATAAAATTTATCTTCGATTATAAAGTTTAAAATTTTTTGAAAAATAATTCCTGATAAAATAAATAAAAAAAAAACTGTTATATGTTTTGAAAGAATTGTCTTTACTTCTTGGGAATAAATTGTGTTATTTAAAAAGAAATTTGAAATAAATTCAAAAGGAATAGATAAATAATGAAAACCGACTCCGTAAAATTTTCCTCCATCATTTAAAAATTGAGTATCATAACTTGTATTAAGAAAATTATTAAAAATTAAGTTTTTATTCGCCTCCCAAACATAGTAATCATGAAATTCATCATGAGTAATTCCAACATTGATTGATAAGTAAATTCCAATTATGAATAAAGAAGTAGCAAATGTTAAAAAAAATTGATTTGTAAAAATTTTCACGATATTTAATTATAAGCCAAAATTTAAAATTAAAAAATATTATCTAGAGTAATATTCTATTACTAAGTTTGGTTCCATTACAACAGGGTAAGGGACTTCTGAAAATTTCGGAATTCTAATAAGTTTTGCAGTTTTATTTTTATTATCTAACTGAATATACTCTGGCACATCTCTTTCCTTGCTCTGTAACGCGCCATCTATTACCACAAGATTTTTTGATTTTTCTCTAATTTCAATAATATCAGTATTTTTAACAAGATAACTAGATATATTAACTCTTTTTTTATTTACTTTTATATGACCATGATTAATCATTTGCCTTGCTGAAAAAACTGTTGGTGCAAACTTCGCTCTATAAATAACTGTATCTAATCTACTCTCGAGTAATGCAATTAAATTTTCAGTAGTATCACCTTTTTTAGATAAAGCTTTTCTATAAATATTTCTAAATTGTCTTTCATTTATATTCCCGTAGTAAGATTTTAACTTTTGTTTAGCTTGAAGTTGAGTTCCGTAATCTGTTGGCTTGCCTTTTTTGTTTTGACCATGTTGACCTGGGGGATAGGCTCGAGAGTTGAAAGGGCTTTTAGGCCTTCCCCAAAGATTAGCTTTTAATCTTCTATCGACTTTGTGCTTTGATTTAAGTCTTTTTGTCATATTATATTGTTGTGTGTTTATAAGGTTTCAAAAACATTTGTCAATTATGGTTTATAGACTTTTTTTTGTTAAAGAGCTTATAATACTAGCTAAAATCCTTAATTCCTTATCGTTTGGCTCCATTCTATAAATTAAATTATTAATGTTCAATATCATTGACTGTTTTTTTTCATTTTGATTAAAAAAATTTTTATTTTCGAGTAATTTAAGTAGATGATTTAAAAGTGAACTAACTTTTGATTTTGAAGAAATTTTCAAATTTTTTCCCTTCTTTTTAAATTTACTTGCATTGTAAAATTTAAATATTTCAAAACAAATAATCGTTACTGAATGAGATAAGTTAAGTGATTTAAATTTTTTTGATGTTGGTATTTGTAAAATATAGTTTGAATATGACAGATCTTTATTCGAAAGACCTGAGGACTCTTGTCCAAACATTAAACCTAAATTATTAAATTTTTTTTTTTTTAATAATTTTTGAAAATCAATCATTGTGATATGCTTTTTATTAATATCTCTTTTTCTAGCACTCATAGAAATAACTACATCATATTCACCTAGAGCTTCTTCAGTGTTATTAAATATTTTTGTTTTATTAATTATATCAATAGCTCCTACAGAAGTTACTTTTGTTTTGTAATTTGGGAATGTAAATTTTGGCGAAACAACGCTCAATTTATTAAAGCCAAAATTTTTCATTGAACGTGCACAAGCACCAATATTCTCACCTAATTGAGGTTTAATTAAAACAATACCGAGATTATTTTTCATTAATATTTGCAGGAGCTTTTTCTTTATAGAGCTTATAATCTAAACTATCAATCAAAGCCTTGAAAGATGCTTCAATAATATTAGGTGATACTCCCACAGTAAACCAACTTATTCCTGTCTTATCTGTGCTTTCTATTAAAACTCTTGTTGTAGCTTCAGTTCCTGTATTTAAAATTCTTACTTTATAATCAAGAAGTTTTAAATCTGAAAAAAAATTATAATATTTTGTAACTTTTTTAAAATTAGATCTAATTGCATTATCTAAAGCATTTACTGGACCATTTCCTTCTCCATGACATTCAATTTCGTTACCATCTATTAAAAAAACAACACTTGCTTTGGTTTTAATTTTATCTGATTTTGATACATTAACATCATAACTTTTTACTTTTAAATATTCTGGAACTTTTCCTAAAAGTCTATTAGCCAATAGTTCAAATGAAGCATCTGCTCCGTCGTAAGAATATCCACTAAACTCTCTATCTTTTACTTCATCTAATATTTTTTGAACTTTTGGATCTTTTGAATCAATTTGAACTCCATATTTTTCTAACCTCGACAATATGTTTGCTCTTCCGGATTGATTTGAAATAATAATATTTCTATGATTCCCGATTAATTCTGGATTTATATGTTCATAAGTTTTTGGATCCTTTTTAACTGCTGATACATGTAAACCTCCTTTATGTGAAAATGCTGATGCACCAACATAAGGCATATTTTTATTAGGCTTTCTATTTAAGATTTCGTCTAAAAGTCTTGAACATTCAGTCAAAGAAGAGAGTTTTTCTTTTTTTATATTTAAATCATAACTTTCACTGAAAGATTTTTTTAGACAAATGCTAGGTATAATCGACATTAAATTAGCATTACCACATCTTTCTCCAAGCCCGTTTATAGTACCTTGAATTTGTCTTACCCCACATTCCACAGCAGCTAAAGAGTTTGCGACTGCATTTTCGGTATCATTATGGGCATGGATACCTAAATTTTTTCCTGGAATAATTTTAACAACTTCACTTACAATATCTCTAACTTCATTAGGTAGCGTTCCACCATTGGTGTCGCATAGAACTACCCATCTTGCACCATTATCATATGCTTGTTGAAGACAGTTAATTGCATATTCTGGGTTAGCTTTATAGCCATCAAAAAAGTGTTCTGCGTCAAATAAAAATTCTTTTTTATTTTTAACAAAGTGTTTGGTTGTCTCTCGAATATTCTCAAGATTTTCATCATTTTTTATACCTAAAGCAATTTTAACATGATAATCCCATGATTTTCCTACCACGCAAACTGCAGGTGTATTTGCATTTAATAGAGAGGCTATTCCAGGATCATTGTCTGCGCTTCTTCCAGTTTTTTTTGTCATTCCGAATGCTGTAAATAATGATCTATTCATCTTAGGTGGACTAGAAAAAAATTTTGTATCAACTGGATTAGCGCCCGGCCATCCCCCTTCGATATAGTCAACACCAATATCAGACAACACTGAAGCAATTTTATTTTTGTCTTCTATTGAAAAATCAACCCCCTCTGTCTGGGCTCCATCTCTTAATGTTGTATCGAATATATATATTTTTTCCTTACTCATTTATAATTCCATGATGTTTTATCTTTAATGTCTTTAATTTCAATACCTTCCTCGCCTAATTCATTTCTTATTTTATCAGCTAGATTATAATTTCCGCTTTTTTTTGCTTTTTCTCTTTCTTTAATCTTACTTAAAATCTCTTTTTCTGAAATTTTTATTTTGTTTTTTTTAAATTTATCTCTTTCAATTTTTGTTTGATGAAACAATCCTACCAATCTGCAAGCTCGGTTAAACTCTCTTATTTTATCCTTATTTCCATCTTGTGATTGATTAAATAAATCATGTAGCTTTGATATGTAAAGTGGAGTATTTAAATCATCTAATAAATCTTTAAAGCAATCAGGTAATTTTTCACTGCAATCTGTCGTATATATTGAATACCACTTATCTATTACTTTAGATTGAGTTTTTAATAGTTCATCACTCCAATCTAAGGGTTGCTTATAGTGTGAACTTAACAAAGCTAATCTAACAACTTGTCCTGAATATTTCTTCTCAGCATCAGAAATTGTAGAAATATTTCCTAAAGATTTTGACATTTTTTCTTTATTAAAAGTTACAAATCCATTGTGTATCCAATAATTAGCTAATTTTTCTGTTTTATTATTCACACAGGATTGAGCTATTTCATTTTCATGATGAGGAAAAATTAAATCTAAACCACCACCGTGAATGTCAAATTGCTTCCCTAAATATTTTTCGCTCATCACAGAACACTCTAAGTGCCATCCTGGTCTTCCTCTACCCCATGGTGAATTCCACCCAGGCTCATCTTTAAGCGATGGTTTCCATAGTACGAAATCTAAAGGATCTTTTTTTAAGCCTGATACTTCCACCCTGGCACCAATTTTAAGTTCGTTTATTTTTTTGTTAGATAATTTTCCATAACTTTTAAAGGATGAAACTGAGAAATATACATGACCATTTTTCTCATAAGCTGCATTTAATTTTATTAAATTATCAATCATCGAAATCATCTCATTAACGTGATCTGTAGCTTTAGGCTCTATTGTTGGTTTCATACAGAATAAAGAGTTGCAATTTAAATGAAATTCTTTTGTAATTTCATTTGTAAGCTCTGCTATCTCTATTCCTCTTTTTTTTGAAGCTTCGATAATTTTGTCATCTATATCCGTAATGTTTCTGACATATACAACTTTATTTTTACCGTATATTTCCTTCAAAATTCTAAATAAAAGATCAAAAATAACTAATGCTCTTGCATTACCAACGTGTGGCTTGTCATAAACTGTCGGGCCACAAGCGTACAAAGAAATTTTATTAGGATTTATCGGTCTAAATATTTCTTTTTTTCTCGTTAAGGAATTTGTAAGATAAAGATTATTCATTGAATGTACAAACTGGTATCGGTTTCATTTTGTGTAAATTTTTTTCTCTTATTTCTAAATATTTTTTGTAATTGGGATCATTTTTATCTTTCATAGCTTTTTCTAGATCCTCGTAAGACATTCCAAGTTGCTGTACATCGTTTCTTCCATCGTTCCATAATCCGTCTGTTGGCGGAGTATTAATGATTTCTTCGGAAACTCCTAAATATCTTCCTAGTTCCCACACTTGAGTCTTTGTACAGTCAGCTATCGGAGATATATCAACTCCTCCATCACCATATTTAGTATAAAACCCAACACCAAAATCCTCAACTTTATTCCCTGTTCCAACAACTATTCCTGAATTAGCTGCTGCAACTTGGTATAATGTTGCCATTCTCAACCTAGCTCTCGAATTAGCGTATCCATGCTCATTATCAAAATTATTTAAAACTTCGGAAAATGAATTAAAAATTTTGTCCATTTCTAATAAATGATGTTCCACATTTTTATATTTACCTTTTAACCATTTAGCATGTAATAAGCTTAAGTCATGTTGAGACTTAATTTGTTTTATTGGCATCGTTAACACAATAGTTTTACGTCCAGTATTTGCACATAAAGTACTAACT
>CACJKF010000012.1 GCA_902593905.1 uncultured Pelagibacteraceae bacterium
ATGTGTGCTAAAGGTAAGGGTATTTTGGCTGCAGACGAAAGCACTGGTACAATAGCAAAAAGATTTAAAAGTATTAATGTCGAAAATTTGGAAGAAAACAGATTAAATTTTCGTCAAACGTTATTTAATTCAAGTGCTATGAAAGATTTTATTGGCGGAGTAATTTTATTTGATGAGACAATAAGACAAACAACAACTTTGGGGCCAACCATTCCTGAACTGATTTCAAAACATGGCGCTATTCCAGGTATAAAGGTTGATAAAGGAGCTAAACCTCTGGCAGGTTCTAATGAAGAAACAGTTACTGAGGGTTTAGATGGTTTAAGAGAGAGGTTAAAGGAGTATTATGATTTAGGTGCTAGGTTTACCAAGTGGAGAGCTGTGTACAAAATTACGGAAAAATTTCCATCATCTCAGTCAATTAAGTCTAACGCTCATGCGTTAGCTAGATATGCTTCATTAGTGCAAGAGGCAAAGATGGTTCCTATAGTTGAACCGGAAGTTCTGATGGATGGTGCACATAATATTGATAAATGCTTTGCAGTTACAACAAATGTTTTAAATGAATGTTATAATGAATTAGAAATCCATAAAGTTGATTTGAGAGGAACTGTTTTGAAACCTAATATGATTATACCCGGTTCTGAATGCAAAGATAAATCCAATTCTGAAGAGATAGCAAAAAAAACTTTAGAATGTTTAAAAAAAAATGTGCCTAGTGAAGTTCCTGGAATAGCTTTTTTATCCGGCGGACAAACAGAAATTGAGTCTAGCAAAAATTTAAATGCAATAAATAAAATAAATGATAGCGATTTCTTAATTACTTTTTCTTATGGCAGAGGGTTACAAGCTAGTGCCTTAAAAGAATTTGGAAAAAACCAAAACAATTTAGAAAATATTCAAAAAGCTTTTAATCATAGAGCCAAAATGAACGGCTTGTCTTCAAAAGGTGAGTGGTCTGAAGACTTAGAAAAAGAGTTTGTAGCTTAAAAACCTTGAAGAGAATAATATATTTAATTTCACCCTCCAAAATAAACAAAAGCTTTTACCAAGACTTAAATAAGGTTTTATCTTACAATAATGTAAAATTCTTCCAGCTACGATTAAAAAATACAAAAATAAGCAATATTGTAAAAATAGCAAAAAAAATAAAAAAAATTACAAAAAAATATGATGTAAAATTTATTTTAAATGATAATTTTTTTTTAGCTAATAAAGTAAAAGCAGATGGTTGTCACATGGGACAGCTTGATGGATCTTTAAAAATTGCAAGGAATGTATTGAAAAGTAAATTACTTGGAATTACTTGCCATAATTCTAAAGAGCTTGCACTGAATTCTTTAAAATATAAACCAGCATATCTTGCTTTTGGATCGTTTCATAAATCAAAATTAAAACCAAAGGCAATTAGGGCAAATTTAAACATTCTAAAATGGGCAAAAAAAAATATTAAAAAACCGATAGTAGCAATTGGAGGGATTAATAATAAGAATTATAAGAGGTTGATTAAAAAAGGAGCAAAATATATTGCAATTTCAACTTTTATTTGGGATAACCCAAATTTAAAACCTGAGTTAGCAATAAAAAAATTCAAATGAAGATTACAGCTATTGAAATAAAACCTGGAATGATAATTGAGCATAAAAATGATTACTGGAGTGTTCTAAAAACTCAACATGTTAAACCTGGTAAAGGTGGTGCATTTAATCAGGTTGAACTTAAAAGTGTAATAAAAGGAACAAAATTAAATGAGAGATTTAGATCAAGTGAAACAATAGAAAAAGCAGAATTAAATGAAAAAAAATTTAACTTTTTGTACATTGATGGAGAAAACTGTCATTTCATGGACAATCAAACATTCGAACAGGTGGAGATTCCAAAATTAATAGCTGGAGAAAAATATAAGTTGTTAAAAGAGAATCTAGAGGTGACAATTCTTTTTATGGAGGAAAAACCTATATCGATAGAGTTGCCTAAAAATATAGAGTGTAAAATAGAGTCAACTGATGCAGCAATTAAAAATCAAACAGCGTCCTCTTCATATAAACCGGCTATTCTTGATTGTGGGATAAGAATTAATGTTCCTCCATTTGTTGAAAGTGGGGAAAATATAGTTATTGATACGCGCACTCTTGAATATGTTAGAAGAGTCAGTTAATGAGCTCAAGTTCTCCCCACATGAATTTAATCAAAAAAGCATGTTTAAAAGCATCAAAATTTTTAATTAGAGATTTTGGTGAAATTGAAAATTTACAAGTTTCTACTAAAGGCCCTGGTGATTTTGTATCTTCAGCAGATAAAAGAACTGAAAAAATTATTATTGAAGAACTGCAAAAGGCTCACCCTGATTATGGAATTGTAACCGAAGAAGCAGGAATAATTAATAAGTCAAATATTAAAAACAGATGGATAATTGACCCTATAGATGGAACAATGAATTTTCTTAATGGAATACCTCAGTTTGCAATTTCAATAGGCTACGAGGAGCAAAATGAAGTTAAATGTGGAGTTATATTTAATCCAATTACCAATGAAATGTTTTTTGCGGAAAAAGGAAATGGTGCTTTTTTAAATAATACTAGAATAAGAGTTTCTAATAAAAAAAAGATTGAGGATGCAATTGTTGTTACTGGGGGGCCAAAAAAAGCTAGCAAAATTAAAGAAAAGATTTTTTCAGAATATATTGAAATATCCAATAAAGTATCAAATGTAAGAAAGTTTGGCAGCGCTGCTTTAGATTTAGCTTATGTAGCATGTGGAAGATTTGATGGTTATTGGCAAAGAGAAATAAATTACTGGGATGTAGCAGCAGGATTAGTAATAATAAAAGAGGCAGGAGGATTTGTAGATTTTTTTGATAATAACATTAATTCGCCTTTAAAAAAGAATATTTTAGCTTCTAATTCAAAAATTTACACTGAATTTAAAGATTTAATTGTTAAAAAAGATATTGAGTAAAAACAATTAATAATATATTAATCCGCAAATGAAAAAAAACATACATCCCAACTATCATAAAATTAAAGTTGTTATGACTGATGGTACAGAATTTGAAACTAGATCAACTTGGGGTAAAGAAAATGATACCTTAAAACTAGATATAGATCCGAAGTCTCACTTCGCCTGGACAGGCGGTGCACAAAAAGTTTTAGATAAAGGCAGAGTGAGCAAGTACAATAAAAAATTTAGCAATCTGAGATCAAAAAAATAAATTATGACTGAATCTCCATTTATGCCAAAAGCAACTGCTGTTTGGCTAGTCGAAAATACAACGCTTACATTTAAACAAATAGCTGAATTTTGTAATCTGCACGAACTCGAAATTAAAGGTATCGCTGATGGAGACGTGGCTAAAGGCATTAAAGCCTACAACCCAATTTTGGCTGGTCAATTATCAAGAGAGGAAATTGAAAATTGTTCAAAGGATCCATCAAAAAAACTAAGTTTGTTAAAAAAAATTGATGAAGTAGAAATAAAAGAACGTAAGAGACCTAAATACACTCCTTTGTCTAAAAGACAAGATCGTCCAGACGCAATTTTATGGCTATGTAAAAATGCTCCAGACCTTACAGATGGGCAAATTTCTAAACTTGTGGGTAGCACTAAAGGAACAGTTTCCTTAATTAGAAAAAGAAGTTACTGGAATTTTTCAAATTTAAAACCTAGGGATCCAGTCATTTTAGCTTTATGTACACAAGAGGCTTTTCAAAAAAGCGTTGATAAAGCTAAAAGAAGAATTGAGAGAGAGAAAAAGGCCAAAATTCGAGAAGAAAAAAAGGCTCAAGCAGCTTCTCTCTAGACAAAGATTATCTCAAATGTTATCTACCCTAAAAATTAACTGGAGGTTTTTATTAAAATAGACGTAAAAGATAATAACGTTGAGCAAGCAATAAGAGTTTTAAAAAGGAAACTCCAAAAAGAGGGTTTTTTCAAAATAATGAAAATGAAGAGTACTTACGAAAAACCTTCGGAAAGAAAAAAAAGAGTCCAAACTGAAAACATTAAAAGGATTAAAAAACTCCAAAAACTTAAAAATAGATATTAAATAAATCAAAATGAGAGGATTAATAATGCCATCTGGTAAAGTAAAATGGTTTAACGCCAAAAAAGGTTATGGATTCATCACTGATGATGAAACTAAAAAAGATATTTTTCTTCACGTGTCTGCGTTAGAAAACTCTAAACTTAGAGTATTGAAAGAGGAACAAAGAATTGTTTACGACATCAAAGAAGAAAAGGATAAACTTCAAGCTATTAATATTAAAAAGAAATAATTTAACGCGGGGTGGAGCAGTCTGGTAGCTCGTCAGGCTCATAACCTGAAGGTCGTAGGTTCAAATCCTACCCCCGCAACCAAATGACAAATTCAATTAGAAACATAACTATAATTGCTCATGTTGATCACGGTAAAACTACGTTGATTGACAGTTTGATGAAGCAAAGCGGTTCCTTTAGAGAAAACGAAAATATTGAAGAACGAATTATGGACTCTGGGGAGTTAGAAAAAGAGAGGGGAATAACAATTTTAGCAAAACCTACATCAATAAATTGGAAAGATTCAAGAATTAATATCATAGATACACCAGGTCACAGAGATTTTGCTGCAGAAGTGGAGAGAGTTTTGCATATGGCAGACGGCGCATTATTATTAATTGACTCTGCCGAGGGGGTGATGCCACAAACAAAATTTGTTCTTTCTAAAGCTTTAAAGCAAGGACTAAAACCCATTGTTATTATTAATAAATTGGATAAAACTGATCAAAGAGCGAATGAAGTTTTAGACGAAACTTTTGATCTTTTTGTAAGTTTAGATGCAAACGAAGAACAATTAGATTTTCCAGTTTTATATGCTAGCGGAAGATCAGGATGGGCAACAAAAGATATTGATGGTCCAAGAGAAAATTTAGCTCCTTTGTTAGATTTAATAATGAAACATGTTAAACCGACTAATTTGGATAAAACTAAACCTTTTGCTATGCTATCTACTTTACTTTATGCTGATAGTTTTTTAGGGAGAAGCTTAGTGGGCAAAATAGCTCAAGGTACTGCTAAAGCAAATCAACAAATAAAAGCTATCAACCTTAATGGCGAAAAAGTAGATGAAGGAAGATTAACAAAAATATTTAGATATGAAGGTACAAAAAAAGTTCCGATTGTTTCAGGGGAAGCGGGAGATATAGTTATAATTGCTGGTTTAGAAAAAGCCAATGTTGCTGATACGATTTGTGATTTAGAAATTAATAAACCAATAAGTGCAACACCTATTGATCCTCCTACAATGTCAATTACGATCACAGTTAATAGCTCTCCTTTGGCCGGAACTGAAGGAAAAAAATTAACAAGTACTCAGATACGCGAGAGATTAATACTTGAAGCTGAAAATAACGTTGGAATTACTTTTGAAGAAAATAAAAATAAAGACTCCTTTATAATTAGTGGAAGAGGTGAATTAATGTTGGAAATTCTTCTTACTCAAATGCGACGAGAGGGTTTTGAAATGACTGTTAGCCCTCCAAAAGTTTTAATTAAAGAGGATGCCAATGGAAGAAAACAAGAACCAATCGAAGAGATTACAATGGATTTAGATGATGAATACTCCTCAAGAATTATTGAGTCAATGAATAAAAGAAAAGGTAAACTAATTGAGATTAAAGATACAGGTAAAGATAAGAAAAGATTGATCTTTCAAGCTCCAACAAGAGGTTTAATGGGTTACACGAGTAGATTTTTAACTTTGACTAAAGGTAATGGTGTGATTAATAGAATCTTTCACTCTTTTGGAGATTACAGTGGAGATATGGAAGGAAGAAGAAATGGAGCTTTAATTTCCATGGAAACTGGAAAGGCAGTTGCATTTGCAATTTTCAATTTACAAGCAAGAGGAGAAATGCTTGTAACTCATAATGATCCTGTTTATGAAGGTATGATTGTGGGCATTTCGTCTAAGTCAGGTGATCTTGAGATTAATGTTTTGAAAGGGAAAAAATTAACAAATATGAGAACACAAAATACCGATGAAAATATAGTATTAACTCCTGTTAGAAAAATGTCTATTGCTGAACAACTTAGCTTACTAAATACTGATGAAGCTTTAGAGATTACACCAAAATCTTGTAGACTTAGAAAACTAATATTAAATCCTCACGAAAGAAAGAGGCTTTCAAGAGCCAAGGCAAAAGCCTCTTAAAGAGTAAATCTTGATTTTTTACTATCAATTAAAAAACCTTTTACCGTATCAAGTGTCATTGATTTAAAACTTTTTCCAAACCCATTTAATTTATTAATTACTTTAGGCGGCATCGTAATTATATTGCATTTAAGTTGCTTGGCTTGAGTATAATTATAGGCTTCTCTGGTGCTTGCCCAAAGAATTTCAATATTTTTATTATTTTTGGTTAACGAAATACTTTTTTTAAATATTGGAAGAGGGTCTTTGCCTTTATCTGCCATCCTCCCAGCAAATATAGAAATAATAGATTTAGTTTTTTTATTTAATTTTTTATATATTTTTTTAGTTTGTTCAAAAGTATACACTGCGGTAATATTAAGTTTAATACCTTTGTCGCTTAATTCCTTAATTACAGATCCTGTAAAGGCTCCTTTAGAGTTGATAACTGGAATTTTGACATAAACATTT
This sequence comes from uncultured Pelagibacteraceae bacterium, assembly GCA_902593905.1. GTDB lineage: Bacteria > Pseudomonadota > Alphaproteobacteria > Pelagibacterales > Pelagibacteraceae > Pelagilacustribacter. Next base: position 6,638 of record CACJKF010000012.1, read on the forward strand.
TTTCCCCAAGTGTTAATTTCGTAAGCCTGTTTTAGCATATCTATTTGATTGTCTGCAAATACTTCAAATGATATTGGTTTTTTTTTACAAATCTTTAAAATTTTGAGAGAGTATTCTTTGTAATTTTTTGCTCCTGCTAATCTCATTAAACTAGGATTTGTAGTGAACCCATCAACGATAGATTTATTGTTGAAAAATTTAATTGTTTTAAAATCAGCTATATCGCAGAATATTTTTGTTTTCATTAATCTAAATTTTTTACGATATCTTCCGTCATTTTTTTAGCATCAGCAAATAACATTAGCGTATTATCTTTATAAAATAATTCATTATCTATTCCAGCGTATCCAGGTGATAAACTTCTTTTAACAAATAAAACCGATTTGCATTTTTCAACATCTAGGACTGGCATACCAAATATTGGGCTTTTAGGATCTGTTTTAGCTACAGGATTTGTTACATCATTGGCACCAATCACGAATGCAACATCAGAATTGGCAAAATCATTATTTATATCCTCTAATTCAAAAACTTCATCATAAGGCACATTTGCTTCAGCTAATAAAACATTCATATGTCCGGGCATTCTTCCGGCAACTGGGTGAATTGCATAGGTAACTTTAATATCGTTCTTTTTTAATTTATCAACCATCTCTCTCAGAGCATGTTGAGCCTGTGCCACTGCCATACCATAACCAGGGACGATGATCACAGATGAGGCATTTTTCATTAAGAAAGCAGCATCTTCGGCATTTCCACTTTTTACTGGTTTTTGATCTCTCTTTTCTTTTTTATCATCTGATGAATTATCTGCTCCGAACCCACCAAGTATTACGCTCACAAAAGATCTATTCATCGCTTTACACATAATGTAAGAAAGAATAGCTCCAGATGATCCAACTAGCGCTCCAGTTATAATTAACGCTGTATTTTCTAAAGTAAAACCTATGCCGGCAGCAGCCCATCCAGAATAAGAGTTTAACATTGAGATTACTACGGGCATGTCTGCTCCCCCAATAGGTATAATCAATAAAATACCAACAAGAAAAGAAATTATTACCAAAGTCCAAAAAACATTTGCTGATTGAGTTTTGCATAAATAAAAAATCAAAACAACAATTCCTAAACCGAGTATTAAGTTTAAAAGGTGTTGGCCACCAAATGTTATTGGAGAGCCTGACATGATCCCTCTTAGTTTTAAAAAAGCAATTATCGATCCTGAAAATGTGATTGCTCCTACAGCTGCACCAATAGACATTTCTATAAGGCTTGCTAATTTTATATTACCAACAAGTCCTAAGTTAAAAGCTGCTGGATTTAAAAATGCAGCTATAGCAACAAAAACTGCGGCTAAACCAACTAAACTATGAAACCCAGCTACTAACTCTGGCATTGCTGTCATAGGAATTTTAAAGGCAATAAAAGCTCCAATTGCCCCTCCTATTAATAAAAATATTATTACGTAAATTAATGTATAAGAAAAGTTTCCTATTGTTAGAAATGTTACAATGATCGCGATTAACATTCCCGCAATACCAAAGTAATTTCCCTGTCTAGACGTATCAGGAGATGACAAGCCCCTTAGCGCAAGAATAAATAGTATTCCTGAAACTAAATAGAAAATTGCTGATAAATTAGCCGATATCATTTCTTTTTATCTTTCTTTTTTTTATACATTTGAAGCATTCTTTGAGTTACTAAAAAGCCGCCAAAAATATTAATCGCAGCCAAGATAATTGCCAAAAATCCAAAAATACTTGATATGCCAAAAATTTTCCCTGAAGATCCAGCTAATGCTGCAATTATAGCGCCGACTATTATCACAGACGAAATAGCATTAGTAACCGACATTAAAGGAGTGTGTAAAGATGGTGTTACACTCCATACAACGTAGTATCCAATAAAAATCGATAAAATGAATATACTTAATCTAAAAATAAACGGATCTATTTCCATATTTAAACCTTTTTTATAAGAGTTTTTTCAATTATTTCGTCTTCTAAGTTTATATTAAAATCTTTTTTTTCTTTACTATATAAATTTCTTATAAAACTAAATAGGTTTTTTGAATATAAACTTGAAGCAGTAAGTGGTAAACTATTCATTAAATTTTTCACGCCTATAATCTTTATACTCTCAACCGTGTTAATCTTTCCTGGTTCTGAAAATGCAGAATTTCCTCCTTGTTCTGCCGCAAGATCATAAACTATAGACCCAGGTTTCATTAGCTTTACCATATCTTCAGTCAAAATTCTTGGTGCAGGTTTTCCAGGTATTAGTGCTGTACATATAACTATATCATTTTTTTTTAATGCTTCTTTCATCATGTCAGCTTGTTTTTTTTTATATTCATCAGATGTTTCTTTCGCATATCCACCTGCTGTTTCCATATCTTCAGATTGTTCAACGCTTAAAAACTTTCCACCTAAGCTTTCTACTTGCTCTTTTGATGCGGTTCTAACGTCTGTTGCTGAAACAATAGCACCTAATCTTTTTGCTGTAGCAATAGCTTGTAAACCTGCTACACCCGCGCCAATAACTAATACTTTTGCAGCAGGAACAGTTCCGGCCGCCGTCATCATCATGGGTACAGCTTTTTCAAATTCAGCAATACAGTCAACTACTGCTCTGTACCCAGCTAGATTAGATTGAGAAGATAAAACATCCATTGATTGCGCTCTAGTAATACGAGGTAGCAGTTCTAGTGAAAAAATTTTTATTTTTTTATCAATAATTTTACTAATTTGATTTTTATTCTTTGATGGGTTTAACATTCCTATTAAAATTGTATTTTCTTTTAATCTATCAATTTCATCTTCTGTAGGGCAATTAACTTTTATAATTAAATTACTTGAGTTTAAAACTTCATCGATGGAAGATTTAATTTCAACTCCAATGTCTCTGTATTCATTATCATTTATGCCTAAATGACTTGCATAATTTTTTTCAATACACAATTTTAATCCAAGTCCTATTATATTTTTTGCTGTATCGGGAGTAAGAGAAACTCTTTTTTCTAATGTTAGATCTTCTTTAATTGCACCAACTATCATTTTATTTATTTCTTTGATTTTAAAGTAATGTAATTGCCAGTATTACTAATATAGCTACTACTGCTAATGTTCCCCATAAAACGAATTTAGTAAAACCATTGTATGTTTTTTTAAAATCGTTATTTCCCATATTTACCCTTGACGAGCTTTAAATTTAGGATTTTTTTTGTTTATTACGTAAAGTTTTCCTCTACGCTTAACTAGCTTTGAGTTAAGGTCTCTTTTTTTTAATGATTTTAATGAACTTGCAACTTTCATAAATTATCTAATAGCCTGGCAACGACCTACTCTCCCATATCTTAAGACAAAGTACCATCGGCGCTGAAGGACTTAACTTCCGAGTTCGGAATGGTATCGGGTGTGACCCCTTCGCAAAAATTACCAGGCAAGGCTTTATATTATTTTTATTTCGTTAAGTAAACACCTATTAAACTATTGATTTTATGCAAATAATGGTGGGGAATGTTGGTAACGCTCCAACTGCCTCTGCAATGTCAATGCAGCACTCTACTTTTGAGCTAATCCCCCAAAATGATTTTATTTCAACAATATTACTCATATTGTATAAATAAACTAGCTAAATTAGCTTTTCAATAAATTATGAAAATAAAAAAACCATTAGTCTCAGTCTTAATGACTATTTATAATCATGAAAAATATCTAAATAATTCAATTAGAAGCATACTTAATCAATCTTATAAGAAATGGGAATTAGTAGCGATCGATAATGGATCAACTGATAAATCAAGATCTATTTTAAAAAAATTTAAAGATAAAAGGGTAAAAAAAAAATTTCTGAAAATCAATATAGGAAGAACAAATTGTTTAAATTACGGATTAAATTTTTGCAAAGGTAAATATATTGCTATTCTCGACTCAGATGATGTTGCAAAAAAAAATAGAATTAAATCCCAGTTAAATTGGCTTGAAAAAAATCAAAACACCTGGATGGTAGCTTCAAACTACAATTTGGTTAAAGAAAATAAAAAATTTATAAAAAAAATAAAAAATAGTGAAACTTTTTCAAAAAATCCTAGATCTCTTTTATACAAAAACATTATTGCCCACTCTACAGTTATGTACAGAAAAAAATTAATAGGCCTTATTGGTAAATACCCTAAAAAATATTTATATGCTCAAGATTATGCATTTTATTTAAAGGTTTTTAAAAAATTTAATATTAAAACACTTGAGTCATCACTTGTTGATATAAGAGAACCACATAAAAATTCTGAAACTTTTAGAAGATCAAAATCAAGATTAATTACTTTAGAAGAGATAAAACTATTGATCTGGTCTTTTAAAAATTTTAATCTTTTTTTAAAAGAAAAAATTTTTTTATCTTACTCTCTTTTGAAGAAAATTTGTAAACTTATTTAAGTATTATTTAATTTTGATATTATTAATATTAATTTCTTTTTTTGTTTCTTTTTTTTGATGTAGATTATTCATGAAGTTGGCAATAATTGAAATTCTAACAATAGATTTAAAAGAAAACCAATTTCCCGGGGGTATTTGGATAATTTTATTATTTTTTTTTCCAATTTTAATCTTTTTTAATTGTTTTTTTTGAGGATTAAATATTAAAAACTCTACGTTGCCTAATGGAACAGAAATGATGCAAGTATTTCTTTTATGAAAATTCCAGCCTTTAGTTTGGTTTTTTTTGATTTCAGAAAAATAAATTTCACCAAATCCTTTAAAAAAAACATCATCTTTATTCAAAAATTTTATAATGTCGCCTTTCTTAACTTTGATAATTTTTTTTTTAAAAACTTTAACTGATTTTACTATCTTTTTCATATTGAGTTATTTGCTCTAAAGTGACTAATGATGGTTTTTTTTTATACTTTAATACTTTAAGATACCAGTCTGTAGTAAATCTTACACTTTGTTTAATGTTATAAGTTGGATACCATTTAAGATATTTAGTGGCTTTATTTATATTTAGTTGAAGATTTTGTTGTTCATAAAGTTTGTTTTTTCTAATTTTTAGTTTTCCTTTGCCCCAAAATCCAATCATATATTTTACTATACTTTTAACGTTAGTAAGCGAATTAGGTTTAGTGCCAAAATTCCAAGCTCCTGAAAATTTCTTTGGATTTTTAAATTGTTGCATAGCAAGTATCAAATAACCTTTTAAAGGTTCTAAAACATGTTGCCACGGTCTATTAAAATTTGGATTTCGTATTTCAATTACTTTATCTTTTAATAATGATCTTACGCAATCAGGTATAAGTCTATTTAAAGACCAATCCCCTCCCCCGATTACATTACCTGCTCTTGCAGTGGATAAACCAACATTTTTTTTGTTTGTAAAAAAAGTCTTTCTGTAAGCTCTAACCATTATCTCCGTAGAAGATTTAGAGGCGCTATAGGGATCAATTCCTCCAAGAAGATCAGTTTCTTTAAATCCCTTAGATGAATTATTGCTTTCATAGCATTTATCAGAAGTTACTACGATAATTGACTTTATTGAGTTTATCCCTCTTGAAATTTCCAAAAGATTCAAAGTTCCTCTGTAATTCACATCAAAAGTCAAATGAGGTTTTTTATAAGACTCATAAATTAACGGTTGAGCAGCTAAATGAAATATAATTGAGGGCTTTATATTTTTAATCAAGCTCTTTAGTTGTTTATAGTTTCTAATATCGAATAATTTGGTTTTTACTTTTTTTTGTAAATTTAGTTTATAAAATAAGTTTTTATTTTGATTTGGGTTATACCCAAGACCGTACACTTTTGCCCCAAGTGAAATAAGCCACTGCGATAGCCAAGCTCCTTTAAAGCCAGTCACTCCTGTAACTAAGATTTTTTTATTTTTATAAAATTTTTTCATATTAGTTTTTCCAAGGGATTTTTCTTGTTTTTAAAAGTTTATTTAAATATACTTTGTCCCTTAAGGTGTCCATGCACTGCCAAAATCCCTCGTGTTTATAAGCATTAAGCTCTTTTTTCTTAACTAGCTTTTCTAAGGGTTCTTTTTCAAGCATTGTTTGATCATTCTTTATAAATTTGAATATTTCTTTGTTAAAAACAAAAAAACCTGCATTAATCCATCCTTTGCTTGCTTGGGGTTTTTCTTTAAAAGATATAACTGAATTTTTTTTCATATCTAACTCACCAAATCTTACAGGTGGCCTTGTAGCCGTTATTGTAGCTATTTTTCCATGTGAATTATGGAACTTTATCAATTTGCTAATATTTATACTCGAAACACCGTCACCATAGGTTAGCATAAAAGTTTTTTCTTTAATCAAAAATTTTTTTAACCTTAATAATCTCCCACCAGTTTTTGTTTCTTTTCCTGTATAAACTAATTGAATGTTTTGATTATTCTTTTTTGAAAAATATTTTTTTATGTAAGAGCTTTTGTAACCTAGCGCTAGAATGAATTTTTTAAAACCGTAATATTTATAAATTCCTATAATATGAGAGAGTATTGGTTTATTGCCAATTAAAACCATTGGTTTAGGTTTTACTCTTGTTTCTTCAGAAATTCTTGTTCCATAACCTCCGCATAAGATAACAACTGGTACATTTTTGTTCATAAATTTAATAAAACTTTTGAAATACTTCTAAATTATCCTTTTTGCTAATTCTCTCTAACTTTGCGCTCGCCCAAATCTTTAATCTTTCCGCTGTTAGCACGTTTTCAGGAATTTTAATTCCACCAACCTCAAGGCCATAAACTAGCCATTCAATACAATTCATATCATTAGAATTTTTTGACCTACTATCTCTGAATTCTAAAATGTAATTCGCGCTCTCTACTTTGGTAAACCACCCCCTTGAGGATTTTTCTTTTTTAATAATTTTGTCAGTCAATAAGGCAGGTTTGTTTAGAAAAGTAATAGCTTTTTTTCTATTTGTTAAAAAAATTTTAAAAAAATCACAATTACAACCAGCAAAATTATATTCATTTTCATTTTCAATTTTTGAGCCCAACAATGATAAATCTACGATTCCTTGATCTTCTAAATATATGGCTGCATGATAAGGGTTATTTTCTTTTCTTAAGATTATCAATTGATCGAAATTTTTATTTATTTTATTAATTATTTTATCTTTTTTAATATTAGATAAATAGTCCAATACATCTCTTTCCGTAATGATTTTTTTGGTTTTAAAAATAGATTTATCAATAGAATATTTATTAATTAAATTCACAGCTTTATTTGTAAATTTATTATTTAAAATTTTATTTTCCCCAAGGCTTTTTTCAATTTCTTTTTTATTTTTATTTAAATAACCTGCTACTTCTCCCACTTTAAGTTTTTTGTTTGTATCATGCAGTATTTCAAGATATCCCTCATGTTCTGAAAAAATTTCCTCTACAACTTTAGAAGTTTCTATCGATAAAACATGATCACCTTTTTTGACAAAATCGTTATTTTTGAATTTCCACTCTGAAACAAAAACAAAATCATCATTGGAATTTGATTGTGGTATAGTAATTTTATACATTTAAATTTTTCTCAATTTTATCAATAATTTTCTCAACTGACACTAACATTTTTTTTTCTAAATCAAATGAAGATGGTATTACTTCATTTGATGAGGAAATTCTTAAAAAATCACGATCTTTAAATTTTTTGTTTTCACTTAATAAAGATAATATTTCTGATCCAAATCCAAAATATTTACTAGGCTCCTCTAAAGTAAAAATATGTCCTTTTTCTGAGACACAGTTATTTAAATTGATTTTTTCTAACTCACTGACTCTTGAAATTATTACAACTCTCAGAGAAATTTCATGTTCAAGAAATAATTTATGTGCAGCTTTCATTGCTAATTCTGCTGCACCTCCGTAACAAAAAATAGTACTGTCATCATTTTCAAAATTACTTATTGAATACATTGTTACAAAGTCCTCGATAATTTGTTTTTTACTAAAACTAGTTAGATATGAACTCTCATCTTTTAAGTCCGATAAAATAAAATTATATTGCAGCTTATTTTCTATAACTAAAGAAGGAGTTCTGCTATTAAAAGCAAAGTCATATATATTCTCTAAGGGAAAAAAAGGTGTAGCAGCAAATATATTAAGACCAATAATTCCAAAAAAATGTTTTTCTATACTTTGTGAATGAGTTGGACCGTATCCTCGGCCAGCACCCATTGGTGTTCTTATTACTAATGGCAAGTTTACTCCTTTGTCATACATAAAATGAAATTTTGATAAATTATTTAATATTTGATCAAAACCAAGTGTTAAAAAATCTCCAAACATAATTTCTACTATTGGTTTATAACCCTCTATTGATAACCCACCGCTCATACCTATTATACTAGCTTCACTTATGGGCGTTGAATATATTTGTTTTGGAGTATTTGATTTAATACCTTTCGTTATTTTAAAAGCACCCCCATATGGGTCAACAATATCTTCACCTAAAAAAATAACTTTTTTATCTTTTTTTGCTAAATTAATAAGATAATGATTTATTAATTCTCCAAATCTTTTTCCTTTAAAACTATTAAGGTAATTATCTTTCACTCTTTTTTTTATTAGAACTGCTTCATTTAGATCATTTCTCATTTCTAAAATTTTTTTTTCATTTAAACATTTGTCGAACAAATTTTTGATAAATTTTTTCGAATTATCTTCAATTCTATCAATTGCTTTGCTTTTAATTTTTGATTTTAGCTTTGAAAGAGGATCTAACTTAAAAAGTTTTTTTAAAGTACTTTTATCTCTAGTATCATCTCCTTTGCTGTGTGGACCTAATCTTGTTGATTTTAATATTAATACTTGCGGCCTGTTTTTTCTAACATTTTTTACCAATTTTTTTGTAATCAAGTTTATTTTTATTGCATCAGGATATTTTAATGCTTCAACATTTAAATTAAAACTTTTGCACCTTTCATATAAAGATCCCGAAATAGTTTCTTTAGAATTTGTTGTTTGAGCTATCTCATTATCTTCAACAACTATTAAAACAGGTAAATTGTATAGTGAAATTAAATTGAGACATTCATAAAGAACGCCTTCTCCGAAAGCACCGTCTCCAAGAAATATACAAATAATATTCTTATCTTTCTTCAGTTTTTTAGCCTTAGCTAAGCCTACACCCATTGGCAGATTGCCTCCTAAAATTCCATTTGAATAAAAAATTTTTTTATAAAATAGATGTTGGCTACCACCTATCCCTTTACAAACTCCATTTTTTTTTCCTAAAATTTCATTTAACAAACCCTCAAATTGACCTGTATGCGATAAAAAATGTCCGTGGCAACGATGATTGCTTAAAA
>CACJKF010000013.1 GCA_902593905.1 uncultured Pelagibacteraceae bacterium
AATTTTTACAAGAGAACCTATGTCCTTTAATTTTTTAATTATAAGTTTTCTTGCTTCAAATCTGTCTAAACCATGAAACTCTTTAATCCCACTTTTGTTTATTTTCCCATTCTCTTCAAAAATGTTTATTATTTCTAATTCATTTCTCTTACCTACCTCATAGTCATTGAAATCATGTGCTGGAGTAATTTTTACGGCTCCTGAACCTTGTTCTGGGTCAGCGTAATTGTCAGAAATAATTTTGACTGCCCTATTAACAATTGGAATAAGAACATTTTTTCCTACTAAATTTTCATATCTTTTATCCTTTGGATTTACAGCAACAGCAGTATCTCCCATCATTGTTTCTGGTCTGGTAGTGGCGATAGTGATTTTTTGATCTGAGTTCTCTATCTTATAATCAATGTAATATAATTGAGATTGAACATCTTTTTGGTTTACTTCCAAGTCAGAAATAGCAGTTTGAAGTTTAGTATCCCAGTTGACTAATTTTTTATCCTTGTAAATTAGCTTTTTTTTATAAAGATCAACAAAAACTTTAATTACGGCTTTAGAAAGATCCTTGTCCATGGTGAACCTCGTTCTTGACCAATCACACGAACAACCTAATTTCTTAAGTTGATCTAAAATTATTCCACCAGACTCCTCTTTCCAATCCCATATTTTTTTAATAAATTTTTCTCTTCCTAAATCATTTTTTTTAATTCCTTCTTTTAAGAGGTTATTTTCAACAACTGCTTGTGTTGCAATACCTGCATGGTCTGTTCCTGGCTGCCACAGGGTTTCGAGGCCTTTCATTCTATTAAATCTAACTAAAACATCTTGGAGACTATTGTTTAGAGCATGTCCCATATGTAATCTGCCAGTTACATTAGGCGGAGGAATTACTATAGAAAATTTTTTATTTGATTTATTCTTTTTTGGTTTAAATAAGCCTTTTTTAATCCAAAAATCTGAGATTTTTTTTTCTTCTTTACTATGATTATATTTTTTAAATTCCATTTTTTTGATATCTAGAGATATATATCAGATTTCAATAACTATTAAGTTTAAAATCTAGATATAAGGCAGCAGTCCAGGAAAAATTTTTAGCACCCATTCCTAAACCTGATTTACAACTGTAATATTCTCGAAATTTTTTTTTTTCGACTAAATTCAAGGTCTTTTTTCTTATTATATCTGCGAACTTCTTATCTTTATTTTTCAAACCCTGATATATAATCCAATTGCAATTTACCCATACTGGCCCTCTCCAGTAACGTTTTTCTTCGAATGATTTATGTTTAGAATTTATTGAAGGAAAAAGATATTTACTATTTTTATTATATTTTTTTAAACTTTTTATTAATGATTTATTAATTGAATTATTATTTAAATCAGCAAATAGCATAAAAAAATTTGTTATTGAAGGTATAGCTACAAAACTATTATTTCTTATATCTTTATTCTTAAATGTCATTTTTTTTGAATTAAATAATTTTACAAGTTTACTTTCATTTAAAAGAATATATTTTTTTATGGAAGAATTTCTTTTATCTATGCATCTAAGTAAAAAATCCATATCCTTTAAAGCTTTTAGAAAAAGCGAATTAAATCCAACATCTACAACATTAAATTTTGATTTGAAGTAAAGTTTTTTTGGATCATAATTCATTTCCTTTAAATGATTTTTAATAGTTACATATCTATCATAATCAATTTTCAAAGGTCTTTGGCTTTTGTTGACAATTTTATTATCCTTTCTCTTATAATTAATATTTAATTCTGTTTTGATCTTACTCATCGGTTTATCCCATAAAGGAGAATTATCATAACCACTTTCCCATGGGTGAAGTATGGAAATTAAACCAGTATTTTTAGGATCTCTGTATCTAATAAACCATTCTAAACATTTTTTAATCTTTAAAATTAAAGGCTGGTATTTTTTTATTTCTTTTTTTGAAAACTTTTGTCTCTCAATAATTATCCTTAAAATACTTGCTAAGATCGGTGGTTGAGTTATTCCAGATGAAGAAACATTTTTACCACAATCCCAAGCTTTATAGTTAGGAGTATAATTTAAATCTTTAATATGAAAAAGAATGTGCGGTATCATTCCGTCATCCCATTGTCCTGAAATCAGAGTTTCAAGTTCTTTAAATGAATAGTCTAAATTGAAATTAGAATATCCTAATGCAATAAAAGCTGAGTCCCAATTCCATTGGGCTGGATAAAGTTTAGTATTAGTGGGTAATGTGTAATTTAATCTTCTGTTGTTTATTAAGGTTCTCTTTGCTTCTTTAATTGAGCTATTCATTATCCTTTAACACTTCCAGCTGTTAGACCGCTTACTAAATATTTTTCAAAATATATAAAAATTAAAAGTATTGGTAAAGTTACTACCACAGATCCAGCCATTAGATATTGCCGTGGTGTTTCGGCATCACCAGTTAAATGATTTATTGCTCTAGATAATGTAAATGTTTTTGGATTATCCAAAAACATAAGAGAAAATAAAAATTCATTCCAAGCTATCATAAATACATATAACGATACTGAAGCTATAGCAGGTAAACTAAGAGGAATTATTATTTTAATAATTATTCCAAACCAATTTTGTCCATCTATAAGTCCCGCCTCTTCAATTTCTTTAGGTATACTTTTAAAGTATCCCTGAAGCATATAGATGGCTACTGGTAGAGTGGTTGCTGTGTAAACTATTAGTAGGCCTTCCACGGAATTTCTCAAACCTAGTTGACTAAAAACAGTGTATAAAGGAATTACTAGTACTATTGCTGGAAACATATAAATTATTAGTATTGATGTTGAAAGAAAGGTTTTGCCAAAGAAATTTAATCTTGCAACAGCGTACGCTGCGGGGATAGCAAATAATAATGTTATTAAAACAGTTCCAACTGATACATACGAGCTTATAAGAATATATCTACCAAAATCATATGTTTTGAAAATGACAAAGTATGATTTGAATATCTCAAAAATATTTTTTGAAAAATCAATACTTAGATCAATCGGGTTGATTAATAAAGCTGTTTGAGTTTTAAAGCTAGTAACAATCATTATGTAAAATGGAAACAATATAACTAATGCAAAAAATACTATTGCAAATAAGGATAAAAACTCAAACACAATTTTTTCAGATATAAAATCCTGATTTAAATATTTTAAATCATATTTTTTCAATTTATTTGTAAAAAATAAGACTAGTAAAAAAACACCTACCGAAAACCACATAGGCGAGTTTTCATTAAAAAATGTATATAAAATTGAAAATGATAAGGATAATACAAAAATTTTTAAGTTGTGATTAAACTTTTTTCCAATAAATACACAAGTTATAACTAATCCGAGTGATAATAATAGATTTAGATTAAAGTTAAGATTTGTAAAACTTAAACCTTGCAAAGTTGCCAATATTTTCCATATACAAATTATTATTGTGAGAAAAATTGACGATGCAAGTAAAGTTATTATTAAAGATTTAAATTTCATTTGCCTTTTTTCCAATTAATTTGAAATAAATAATCATAAAAGTTATCAGTAATAATACGATTACTATTGAAACTGCTGAACCCATACCAATATTTGAAACAGCAAATCCTTGTTGATACACACTTATTGGTAATGTTAAAGTACCCGAAGCTCCACCAGTTAATAAAAATATATCTTCAAATTTGTTAAAGTTCCAAATAAATCTGATCATGAACAAAATTGATAAAATTGCTGTTATTTGTGGGAGGGTAATATAAAAAAATTTTCTAAATGGTCCAGCGCCGTCAACATCCGCTGCCTCATAAAGATCTCTAGGAATAGCTTGTAGTCTAGCTAATATAAATAAAAAAGCTAAAGGAAAATATCGCCAAATCTCAAAAAATATCACTGTCGTTAATGCTAATCTAAGTTTCAACTCAAATCCTAAAATATTAATAATCAAATACTTTTGTCCAAGTAAATTTATAGGTTTTTCGATCACTCCATAATTAACTAGAAGAGAATTAATTGTACCGCTATTAGGATCTAAGAGTAAAGTCCAGGTATAAGCCAAAGCAACTACAGGTCCTACATAGGGAAAAAGCAGTATACTTCGCATAAAAGTTCTTCCATAAAATTTTTGATTTACAAGTTGAGCAGCGAATATGCCAAGTAAAATAGCTCCAAGTGTTCCAAAAAAAGTAAAGTAAAAAGTCGTCATTAAAAGCTCAAAAAAATTGTTATTAATAAAAACGTTTTTAAAATTTTTGAGAGTAAAATCTGTAGTCAATAAAATATTATTTGATTTTCCATTCAAATCTGGTTTATTAGATTTAATGTATTTACTGTTAATAGCATTGTTATTCACATTTTTTACAAAAATTTCAAAATTTTCACGATAGCCTGCCTCCCAATTTCCAAAAAAACATTTAACTTTTTGTGACTTAAATTCACATCTTTTGTCCAAATTAACTGGTTTAATATTTTTTGGTAATTTATCTGAAAATCTAACTTCTCTAATATCTTGGATTAAAGAACTATTTCTTAATTTATAGATAATTTTTAATTCAGAATTACTATCTTGTATATTTTTTACAATTTTTTTTGCCCTAGGCTCGGGAATTCTAATATCTTTTAGTCCAACTTCTTTGAAACTAATCCAGACGTTTGCAAAAATTGGAAATAAAATTATTGCAAATACTAGGCATACAGCAGGCAAAAGAAGTGTATATGCAGTCCTTTTTTCTATTTTTGATAATGTGGAACTCATTTAAAAGCGGATAATAACCTATTATCCGCTTTTAAGAAATAAGTTTGCTAGAATTTTGCCAATTCTGCGTTAATTTTTTTAACCGCTTCATCAACAGTTATTTGGTCATCAATGTATTCTCTAGTAATTCTATTCAAGAATTGAGCATTGATTATTTTTGATGCTCTTGAAAGCTCACCTTCTTTTACACCCCATCTATTTGCGGTATCTAATCCTGCAACAATGTTATTTATTACATCAGGTGAATAAAGCTCGGTTAATGGTTTTTTTCTATCTACACCAACTGGTAATTTACTCCAAGCTTTTGTAAACGCAGCTGGATCTGAAGAATTTCCTCTTCTTACTGGAAATTTTCCCTCAGGAGCGATTGCTAAAGTGCTTGTGTAACCTTCGTCCATAGAATACTCCACAAACTTTTTAGCTTCATCAGTATCTGCATCAGCTGTAATACCGAAATATCTTACATCTGCCCATGCAGCACCTTTCTTGTTATTTGGTCCACTAAAATTCGTTATGAAACCAGTTTTAGAAGCAAGTTCAGGTGATGTTGGATCGCTATTTATTGTTGGTGGAGCTGAATCTCTTAGTCCAGCTAATTCGTCCATTATAAACGGTGACCAAATTATCATTGGTGTTTTGCCAGCAAAGTATAGCTCTCTTGATTGTTTCCAGAATAATTCTCCTGGAGGACTCGCTTTGGCTATAACTTTATAAAACTCTAAAGAGTTTTTAAGAGCTTTTCCTTGTTTTTTTGTTCCACCTTTTTTAACAAAGTTAACACCATTTGCTAAAAGAACATGTTCAAGAACTTGGCTCATAAAGTTTTCATCAGTTTTAGTTGCTGCTACAAATCCAAACATGTCTCCGCCTGAAAGTGCCTTTATAGCTTTTGTAATATTTTCATAACTAGTCGGTGGTTCAAGACCTGCTTGTTTAAATAAGTCTTTTCTATAAACTACCATTTGTGTCCAGCCGTCTACTGGCACAGCAGCAATTTTTCCACCCTTCTTTGCCATGTTTAATGCTCCCGGAGCAAAAGTTTTTTTTCCTAAACTTTTAACAACATCATTATTAGCATTTACATCAAGTATACCTGCTTCAGCCCAAGGTAAAACGTATTGAAGTGTGTGATAAATTACGTCAGGAAGATTTCCTGCGGCAGCGGCTGCAGTAGCTCTAGAACCTAAATCTTTTTCCTCTACCGGTATAACTTCAACTTTTATCCCAGTCTTAGACTCAAACGACTTAGCCATTTCCATTTGTTTTTCCATCCTTGCCGGTTGAACTTCAGTAGTCCAAAAAGTTATATCTGCAAAACTATTAGACGTTAATAAAGTTAAAGCAAAAATGAATGTTAGTATTTTTTTCATCTTTCCTCCTATTAATTATTTAAATAATGTTTTAAGTTTAACAATATGGATAAAAAATCATTCATGATTAAAATGCATACGAGATTTGATAAAATTAAAAAATTTGGAATTTGTTAAAAAATGGCTTTTTTAAAATTTGAAGATATAGATAAATCATTTGGTGAAAACAATGTAATTAGTAAATTTAACCTAGAGGTTGAAAGAGGGAAATTTATTGTTCTGTTGGGTCCGTCTGGTTGTGGAAAATCTACACTGCTAAGAATGATAGCTGGACTAGAAAAAATAGATAATGGCAAAATACTATTAGAAAATAATCTTTTAAATGATTTATTACCTTCAAAAAGACAAATTGCGATGGTTTTTCAATCTTACGCTTTGTATCCCCATATGGATGTTTTTCAGAACATCTCGTTCGGTCTCAAATCTGAAAAAATTTCGAAAAATGATATTAAAGATAAAGTACATGAAGCCGCAAAAATTTTAAAAATTGAAGAACTTTTGGATAGAAGACCAAAAGAACTTTCAGGAGGTCAAAGGCAGCGAGTGGCAATAGGAAGAGCTATAACTAGAAACCCTAAATTATTTTTATTCGATGAACCTCTTTCTAACCTAGATGCTGCCCTTAGATCAGAGATGAGGGTTGAAATTTCAAAATTACATAAAAAACTAAAAAGTAATATTATTTATGTTACTCATGATCAAATTGAAGCAATGACCTTAGCTGATAAAATTGTAATTATGAATAAAGGAAAGATTGAGCAATTTGGAAGTCCTGAGGATATTTACAATAACCCAAATAATGTTTTCGTTGCAGAATTTATTGGTAATCCTAAAATGAATATTTTTAAAGTCAAAACTGAAGATATTATAAACAAAAATACATTTAAATTATTTAATAGAGAAATTAAATTTGAAAATTTAAATTTTGAAGAAGGTTTTTATGTGGGTATTAGACCAGAAGATATCTCGCTAGAAAATAAAAGCGAATATACAGCTGAAATCACTGTCGATTTAGTTGAAAATCTAGGATCAGAAAAAATTATATATTCTCATTTAAATAATACAGAAATCAGAATAAAAAGTGCAAAAAACATTAAAGAAAAAAATATTACAATTTACTTCCAAAAAAATAAGATATATTTATTCGATAATAATAAAAATAGATTAAAATCATTATGAGTTTCAAGATTTTATCTAAAACAAGGGCCACGTGGCGGAATGGTTACGCAGAGGATTGCAAATCCTTTTATCCCAGTTCGATTCTGGGCGTGGCCTCCAAAAAAATCAGTTGTTTTATATTATTAAAAAAAGTATGTTCGCTTTTATTCCTCGGTAGCTCAGTTGGTAGAGCAGTTGACTGTTAATCAATTGGTCGCAGGTTCGAGTCCTGCCCGAGGAGCCAATTAACCAACTTTTTCAAATTTAGAAGCGTTACTAAGTATTTGAAGAATTTTATCTTTTTGTGTTCTCGACAATGACGAAAATGTTCTGCTTAAAAAAGAGTAATTTAAATCATCGTTAGTTTCTTCGCTAGAGCTTACATCCTTAAATTCTCTGTAATCTTCAAAAAAATAAATTATTGGAACCTTTAAAAATTGAGATAATTGCATTAGTCTATTAGAACTTACTCCGTTTGTCCCCTTCTCGTATTTTTGAATTTGTTGGAAAGTGACGTTAATGGCTTGTGCAACTTTTGTTTGAGTAAGTCCTAGTGATAATCTTCGCATTCTTAATTTTTTACCTAAATGAATATTGAAATTTTCTTCCATAGAACTCCCTAAATTTTTAATTATAAAACCTCAAAATGAACTCTTTGGCAATACATAAAAAATTTTTTTTTGGGGGGTCCAAAACGCTAAAAAAACTGTTTTTTGCTATTGACTAAAGCCAAAAAATAAAGAAGTAAAATTTGTTATTCTGCTTTTTTTAGCCTGTATTCCCAGTATCCAGTTTTATCAAATGCAGCTTTTACCCATAAATATGTTTCTTCTTCATACCATATATCTGTATTAAGCTTTTTATCTTTAGATAAACTTGGATCAGAAGAACTAAAATTGAATCTTAAAGTTTTGTAAACTTTTTCGCCAATTTTTACGTTTTCCTTGCCAATAAATTTCACATTTTGTTCAATGATTCTTCCCGAAACAGCACTAATTTGAGCTTTTTTTTTAACTATTTCGTGATTCCACCAAGTTCCAATTATTATTTCTTTATCTACCTTACCCTTGAATGACGAACCATCAATTATTAAATCATTATCAATTGGGTCAATTGTAATATTTACATATTTCTCTTTTTTATTTTGATTGGTTTTAGATTTAAATCCATAAAAAACCCCGTTTTTATAAATTTCTTCACCTTTTGCAAAATATTTATAAAGATCAACTCCAAGTTTTGTTATTTTGAAAGTCACTTCATTATTGATTATTAATTTTCCATTATTTCTATCAAATATATATTTGTGATATCCGATCAATTTATTATTTCTAAAAAGCTCATATTCTAAATAATTGTAATTAGAATAGTGGTCTACATGAGCGTTATTTTTTGATGATAAAAGTAAAATTAAAGCAATTGAAAGTAAAAGTTTTTTCATATATTTAATGATATGGATAGTAATTCTGTTATATCTCAAATTGGAAATACACCATTAGTAAGATTAAAACAAGCCTCAGAATTGACGGGTTGTAACATCTATGGAAAAGCTGAATATATGAATCCAGGGGAATCTGTTAAAGACAGAGCCGCTCTTTTTATAGTTAAAGACGCAATGAGTAGAAAATTAATCTCAAAGGGTGGAACAATAGTAGAGGGTACAGCAGGTAACACTGGTATTGGATTAGCGGTTGTTTGTAAAGAATATGACTTAAAATTAAAAATAGTCATACCCAAAACACAATCGATCGAAAAGAAAGAAACTTTAAAAAAACTAGGAGCCGAACTGATAGAGGTTGAGGTAGTACCTTATTCGAATCCAAAGAACTATATTAAACAATCCAAAGAAATAGCTGAAGATTTAAGTAAAAAAAACAAAAATGGTGTTTACTGGGCTAATCAATTTGATAATACCATTAATACTGAAGCTCACATTAAAACTACCGCAGAGGAAATATGGAGTCAAACTGCTGGCTCAATAGATGGTTTTACTTGTGCTGTAGGAACTGGTGGTACTCTTGCTGGTGTTTCAATAGGATTGAAAGAAAAAAATAAAGATATTAAAATTGCTCTATCTGACCCAATGGGGTCATCTTTATACTCTTATATAAAAAATCAAAAATTAGAAAGCACCGGAAACTCTATTACAGAAGGTATAGGGACTGCCAGAATTACGAAAAATTTTGATAAAGCTCTTGTCGATGAAGCTTTTCAAACTGATGACACCGAGGCTTTGAATATAGTTTATGATTTAATAGAAAAGCAAAAAATCGTACTAGGTGGCTCCTCAGGAATAAATATTGCTGGGGCAATAAAATTAGCAAAACAAATGGGTCCAGGTAAAACTATAGTCACTATTTTGTGTGATAATGGTAAAAGATATGCAAGCAAAATTTTCAACAAAGAATTTTTGAAAAGTAAAAATTTACCTGTACCAACCTGGTTATAAAATTTGACTTAAGAAAAGTTTAGTTCTTTCAGATTTTGGATTTTCAAAAAATTCTTTTGTTTTGGCTCTTTCTACAATTTTACCTTCATCCATAAAAATCATATAGTCGGCAACTTCTTTAGCGAATCCCATCTCATGTGTAACAACGATCATAGTCATTCCGCCTTTAGCTAAGTCAACCATCACGTCTAAAACTTCTTTTATCATTTCTGGGTCAAGTGCAGATGTCGGCTCATCAAATAACATAATTTTTGGCTCCATACACAAAGCTCTTGCTATCGCTGCTCTTTGTTGTTGACCTCCTGAAAGTTGACCAGGAAATTTTAGAGCTTGGTCGTCTATTTGAACTCTAGTTAAATTTCTCATTGCGACTTCTTCAGCTTCTTTTTTAGGTAATTTTTTTACCCAAATTGGTGCCAAAGTACAGTTATCTAAAATAGAAAGATGAGGAAATAAATTAAACTGCTGAAAAACCATTCCAACTTCGGCTCTTATCTTTTCAATATTTTTAGTGTTCTCAGCTAGTTCCGTACCGTCAACGATTATATTGCCTTCTTGGTGTTCCTCTAATCTATTTATACATCTAATTAAAGTTGATTTTCCTGACCCTGATGGACCACATATAACTATTTTTTCTTGAGGAGCAACTTCAAGATCAATATCTTTTAACACCTGAAATTTATCAAACCATTTATTTACTTTTTTTAACTCTATTATTTTTCCCATAATTATCTTTCAGTACTTAGTTTTTTTTCTAAATTTTGACTGTATCTGCTCATTGCATAACATATTACCCAGAAAACTAAACCAGCAAAAACATAGCCTTCCATTGCCATTCCTAGCCATTTAGGGTTAGTTTTTGCTAAACCTATCATACCAGCTAATTCCATCAACCCTACAACGAAAATTAATGGTGTATCTTTTACTAAAGCCAAAAGAGTATTTGCTATTCCAGGTATCACTAATTTAAGTGCTTGAGGCAATATTATGAGAGCATTCATTCTCCAATAACCCATACCTAAAGATTTAGCAGCTTCATATTGACCTTTTGGTAAAGCTTGTAATCCTCCTCTAACAACTTCCGCCATATATGCAGCTTCAAATAATGTAATTGCTATTAAAACTCTAATTAATTTATCAATAAAAGTTCCGTCAGGTAGAAACATGGGAAACATTACAGCAGACATAAATAAAACAGTAATTAGAGGAACACCTCTCCAAAGTTCTATAAAACCTATAGAAATATATCTTATTGCTGGCAAAGATGATCTTCTCCCTAATGCTAAAATTACTCCAATCGGAAAACAAAAAAGTATCGCAAAAGCGGAAATAATGAAAGTTAATGAAAGACCTCCCCAAGCTGCACTTTCAACGTATTCAAGTCCAAAACTTCCACCTGAAATAAGTTTAATTCCTAAGAATGGAAAAACAAAAACTAAGAATAAAATAAAGTATTTTTTAAGTTTTTCGGTTACAAAAAATGAAACCCCCACTACAGCAAATAAGATTAAAAAAGCCGTATTTATTCTCCACTGTTCTGCATCAGGATAAAGACCGTACATAAATCTGTTGAACCAAACTTTTATAAAAACCCAACAAGCTCCATCACCTGTGCAATCATCTTTAGAATTTCCTATAAAATTTGCCTCTAAAATAAACCAGTCCAACATTGGAGGAATAGATTTTATAATAATAAAA
>CACJKF010000014.1 GCA_902593905.1 uncultured Pelagibacteraceae bacterium
ATATACAAGTTTTTCATTTTTTAATCTATGTGCTATTAAATCTGTAATAGATGCTATCTTAATGTTATGTTTTTTAGAAAATTTAACTAAGTCATCTAGCCTAGCCATTCTACCATCCTCATTCATAACTTCACAAATCACTGAACTTGGATTTAATTTTGATAATTTTGAAATATCAATCGAGGCTTCTGTGTGTCCTGCTCTTTCAAGGACTCCGCCATTTCTGGCAACTAATGGAAAAACATGTCCTGGCGATACAATATCTTTTTTACTAGAGTTTCGGTTTATAGCGACTTTGATTGTTTTGGCTCTATCAAATGCAGAAATGCCTGTTGAAATTCCTTTTTTTGCTTCAATGGACACAGTAAAGGCTGTTTGCATTCTTGATCTATTTATTTGAGACATAAGTGGAAGCTTTAATTTATCAATTTGTTTTTTTGTTAAGGCCAAACAAATCAACCCCCTGCCATGTTTTGCCATAAAATTTATAATTTTAGAATTACATTTAGATCCTGGAATTACTAAGTCACCCTCATTTTCTCTATTTTCATCATCAACTAAAATAAACATTTTACCTTTTTTTGCATCTTGTATAATTGAAGGAATATTTGAAAATTTTTTCTTAAGCATTCTAATAATTATATTTATACATATACTTGCCAAATATATCTAACTCAACATTGACCGAGTCATTAACCTTAAGATTTTTTAAATTAGTTAGTTTTAAAGTATGTGGAATTATATTTAACCCAAAAAAATTATTTTTTACTTTTGAAATTGTTAATGATACACCATTTATAGAAATAGAAGCTTTTTCTTCTAAATATTTTGAATAATTTTTATCTTGAATTTTAAATTTTAGAGCCCATGACTTATCAATAAATTTTATTGACTTTACTTTAGCTGTTGTGTCAACGTGACCTTGGGTAAAGTGACCAGATATTGTTTGTCCATATATCAAAGATTTTTCCAAATTAATTATTTGACCCAATTTTATATTTTTAAAATTTGATCTTTTAATTGTTTCATTAGAAACATAAAAATAAATTAATCCTCTGATAATATTTGTCAGAGTTAAACAAACCCCATTACAATTTATTGAAGCACCTATATCTGAGTCTTTAAATTTTATTTTAGTCTTAATTCCTATTAATTTGCTATTTTTAGTCCTTTTAATAAATTCTATTTTACCAGTATTATAAATTATTCCATTAAACATTATTTAATCCTAATTTTAAAAAGTTCATCGTTTTCAAGATTTACTCTAATTTTTTTATCAAATTTTAATTTTTTTATAAAATTCGGACTAATATTATTATATCCGTTAATATCTAAATTTTTGTTTGATTTAAATACATACAAGTCATTAATAAGTTTTAATTTAAATAATTTGTTCAAAAAAATTAATCCACTCTCTATAAGTATTCTTCCGTTACCTATTTTATATAGATTTTTAAAAAGTTCATTAAAATCAAATTTATCATAAAGTTTATTTAATCTAATAATTTTGACCCTTCTCTTTTTAAAAAAATATAGTTTCTTTTTATCTTTGCAGGTTGTAATAATACAAATTTTCCTTTTTTTTGATAAATTGAATAATTTTAATTTTTTTTTCAATTTTAGATGTCTATCGATTATTATTAATCTTGGTTTATGACTATCTAGCCCCGGAATTCGACAGTTTAATAAAGAATTATCTTTATTTATTGAGTTTGCTGTAGAAACTATACAATCATATTTTGATCTTATTAAATGTCCAACTTTTCTTGATCTATTATTAGTAATCCATTTTGATTTTTTATTTATAGTAAAAAAATCTTTTGAAATAGCTAATTTTGCATCAATAAGAGGAAAATTTTTCTTCTTATTCAAAAGATAACTTCTGTAAAATTCTTTAAATTTAGATGATATTTTTTTTTGTTTAATAACTTTTCTTAAAACCTTTTTCGCTTTTTGATAAGTTCTTTCATCGGGATCTTCAAAAGAATAGAAAACATTCTTTATTTTCTTTTTTTTGATAATATTTGTACATGGAGGAGTTAATCCATAATGTGTACAAGGTTCTAAAGTAATATACATACTGGAGCCATTAAAATTGATCTTTCTATTTAATGCGTTAAATTCTGCATGAGGTCGACCATTAATAGACGTGGTAGCCGAACTTATTACAGAATTGTTTTTTACGATTACACATCCCACTGATGGGTTCGTACTAGTATTACCTAAATTTGTTTCCGCTAAATTAAAAGCTAAATTGGTATATAAATTATGATTTTTTTTCATCTAAGTTGCCTACAAATTGTTCAAAATCTTTTGCTTCTTTAAAATTCTTATAAACAGAAGCATAACGAACATAGGCAACCGTATCTAGATATTGCAAACCTTCCATGATGAATTTGCCAATAGTTGATGTTGGAATTTCACTTTCACCTAGACCTTCGATTTTCATAATAATTTTAGAAACAAAATTATCAATAGCTTGGGTATCTATTGGTCTTTTTCGGGTTGCTATCCTTATCGACTTTGAAACTTTATCTCTATCAAAGGGTTCTCTCTTACTATTACTTTTGATTACGCTTAACTCTTGAAACTGAACTCTTTCAAATGTTGTGAATCTCATGCCTCCATGACAAGTGCAAAGTCTTCGTCTTCTTACTGCGGTACCCTCTTCCGCTGGTCTAGAGTCAACTACAGAAGTATCTTTTTCTCTACAAAATGGACAAAGCATAAATGTATTAGCTACTATATATAGGAAAAGATGAACAAAGTTCAATTATTTCTTTTTGAACTTCCTTTTCTATTTTAGAGTTATCTTCTTTGTTTTTGCTTAGTCCCTCTATCACTTTGAATATCAGATCTCCTACTAATTTGAATTCACTAGCTCCAAAACCTCTTGTTGTACATGCGGGAGTTCCCAATCTAATTCCAGATGTAATCATTGGACTTTCGCTGTCAAAAGGAATTCCATTTTTGTTGCAAGTTATATTTGCTCTACCTAGTGAAGCCTGTGCGTCTTTTCCTGTTACACCAAAAGATCTTAAATCTATCAACATTAGATGAGTATCGGTGCCTCCAGAAAATATTTTAAAACCTTTTTCAGTTAATCTATTAGATAAAACTTTTGCATTATTTATTACATTTTTGGTATATTCTTTAAAATCAACTGAAAGAGCTTCTTTAAAGCAAACTGCTTTAGCTGCAATCACATGCATTAATGGACCTCCTTGTAAACCAGGAAAAATTGCGCTGTTAAATTTTTTATTTAAATCTTCTTTATTAGTAAGAATTATCCCGCCCCGTGGTCCTCTTAAAACTTTATGAGTTGTGGAAGTAACTACATCAGCATATTTAGTTGGATTCGGGTAGGCGCCCCCAGCGACTAATCCAGAAAAGTGAGCCATATCTACAAGTAGGTAAGCACCAACTTTGTCGCAAATTTCTCTAAACTTTTTAAAATTTATTATTCTTGAATAGGCACTACCACCAGCAATTATAAGTTTTGGTTTATTTTCTAAGGCAAGTTTTTCAACGCTGTCATAATCAATTAGACCTGTTTCTTTCTCTACTTCATAATGAAGTGCATTAAACCACTTTCCAGATTGTGCAGGTTTAGCTCCATGAGTTAAATGTCCACCTGAATTTAAACTCATTGCAAGTGTTGTATCACCAGGTTTTAATAGAGCCAAATAGACGGCACCATTAGCTTGCGCTCCTGAATGAGGTTGAACATTTGCAAATTTACAATCAAATAATTTTTTTGCTCTTTCAATTGCCAAATTTTCAGAGATATCAACATGCTCGCATCCCCCATAGTACCTTTTACCTGGATACCCCTCAGCGTATTTATTTGTTAAAACTGACCCTTGTGCTTCTAAAACTGCTTTAGAAACTATATTTTCTGAAGCTATTAATTCTATATGATTTTGTTGTCTAGAAAATTCCTCTTCAATGGATTTATATAATTCTCTATCTGCTTCTTGTAAATTCAGCTTAAAAAAACTGTTTAAATATTTATTTAACTTTACTGCTATTGACATATTTATATCTTCTTAACCCTTCTTAAGTGTCTCCCACCTTCAAATTTAGTTTTTAAAAATATTTCAACTAATTTTAAAGATATCTTTTTTTTAGTTAATCTTGATCCTAAAGCTATTATATTAGCATTATTATGTTGTCTAGACAATCTTGTAGACTTCACATTATAACATACAGCTGCTCTAATTGTTTTGATTTTATTAGCGCTTATTGCCATACCTGTTCCTGAACCGCATACTAATATGCCCACATCACTTTTTTTCAACTTGATTCTGTTTCCAAGTTTTTTAGCATAATCAGGATAATCCACGGATTTATCCTCGTATGGGCCTATATCAAATATTGAAACTTTTTTATCAATTAAATGATTTTTTAATTCGCTCTTTTAAATTAAAACCTGCATGATCTGAGGCAATACATACAGTTTTAAATATTTTATTTAGTTTTATATTGCTCATAATTATTAATTAAATTACATTATTATTTATTATAATAAAATAATTGTCACATTAAATTAAAAATAATCAGGACTTTAGATGAAAATTATTGGATCTTACCCAAAAATTAGGCTCAGAAGGTTAAGAAAATCAAAATGGTTAAGAAATATTGTTTCCGAGAATGACATTTCTAACAAAGATTTAATTTTACCAATTTTCGTAAGGGAAGGTAAAAATAAGATTGAAAATATAAAATCAATGCCAGGTATTAAAAGATATACTGTTGACAAATTGCCTTCAATTTTAAAACAAGTAAAAGCGTTAAAGATTCCAATGATTGCTCTATTTCCTCTAACGCCTAATAATAAAAAAGATAATATAGGTTCAGAGGCTTTAAATCCAAATAATTTAATTTGTAGAAGTTTAAAGCTAGTCAAAAAGAAATTTCCAAATATCGGTGTAATGTGTGACGTTGCTCTTGATCCTTATACATCACATGGGCACGATGGAATTTTTATAAAAAACAAAATTGATAATGATGAAAC
Organism: uncultured Pelagibacteraceae bacterium; assembly: GCA_902593905.1. Lineage (GTDB taxonomy): Bacteria > Pseudomonadota > Alphaproteobacteria > Pelagibacterales > Pelagibacteraceae > Pelagilacustribacter. The sequence goes on from CACJKF010000014.1 coordinate 5,018, forward strand.
AATTAAAATTTTGATCAAACAAGCTTTGCTTCAAGCTAAAATGGGATGTGATGTTATTGCACCATCCGATATGATGGATGGAAGAGTTGGCGCAATAAGAAAAGCACTCGATAAAGAAAATTTTTTAGACGTATGCATCTTATCTTATGCTGTAAAATATGCATCTACTTATTATGGACCCTTCAGAGATGCAGTAGGGAGTAAATCAAAATTAAAAGGTGATAAAAAAACCTATCAAATGGACTATAGGAACTCTTTTGAAATTTTTAGAGAAGTTGGTTTAGATTTAAAAGAAGGAGCCGATATGGTAATGGTCAAACCTGGAATGTTTTACTTAGATATTATTAACAAAATAAAAAATAATTTTAATATTCCTGTATTAGCTTATCAAGTTTCTGGTGAATATAGTTTAATAAAAAACGGGATCCAAAATAAAATTTTAAAAGAAGAATCTATTATTGAAAGTTTATTATCTTTTAAAAGAGCTGGCGCTTGTGCGGTAATCACTTATTTTGCAATAGACGTAGCAAAAATGATAAAAACTAATTGAAATAACTTTCTAACAAAATTCTTGATTTTGGAAAAGGAAGATTATTTGGTGTAAAAAATTTATTTTGAATTATATTTCTTGTAAAATACAAAGACTTTTTAATTAACCGATTGGATAAATTTTCTGGAATTTGTCTTAAAATTAAAAATTCTGGTACCTCGTAAATGAATGTGTCAATTTTAATTTTTTTAATTTCTGAAGATGAGGTTGTAGATTTGAAACTATCTAAATTTGGATCATATCCTAAAACTTTAATTAATTTTAATTCAAAAAAAATATATAAAACAATCCAATTACTTAAATGTATTGAATTAATAAATTCTTCATACGATTTATAAATAATTTTGTTGGGTTGCGACTCTGGTAATAAAAAATTTAATATTGAACATAAAGAAATAAGAGCTGAACTTCTTTCTTTATCGCTAAAATATAAAGGAGAAACCGGTTTTATCAACTCAGTTTTGAAATAACCTAATTTATTTTCGTTTTTTGAATTATGAATAATAAACAATTTATTAGATAATTGTAGATAGTTTCTAATTTTTCTTGAGTTGCCGCCATGTACTAAACCTGTAACTTTACCTTTTGATTGAGAAAAAACATTGATTATATTTGCGTTTTCTCTAAATTTTCTTTTTGATAAAAGATAACACTCATCTTCCCAATTCATATATTTAAAAATTTGATTAATTTTTCTGCAGCGTTTTGTTGTGCATTCTTTTTAGATGAACCAACACCAATAATTTTTTTTGACTCTGGTATTTCAACCTCGGTCTTAAAAATTGGCTGATGTTGTGGGCCTGTCCTTTTAAAAAAAGTATATTTAGGAAGTTTTTTATATTTTTTTAAACTATATTCTTGAAGTTTAGTTTTAGAGTCAATAAGAGTTACCACGGATTTATCAATATATGTCTCCCAAAAATTTAAAATAAATCTTTCAGATTGCTTTAAACCGCCATCTAAAAAAATAGCTCCCACTAAAGCTTCTAAACTATCACTCACGATTTTATTAGAAGATCTTTCAAGATTCTTATGAGAGGATCCTAAATAAAGAAATTTTTTAAGGTTTAATTTTTTAGCAATGTTTATACATGTTTTTTTATTTACTAAGTTTGCAAATTTTTTATCAATTATGCCTTCTTTTTCTTTAGGAAATTTTTCTAAAAGCTTCTTTGAAATAATTAATCCTAATACTCTATCGCCTAAGAATTCGAGTTTTTCATTATTTTTAGAATTATCGAAACTTTTGTGTGTTAATGCCCTATTTAACAAATCTTTATTTTTAAAACTATATTTAAGTATATTCTCAAGCTCTTTTAAATGCTTATCCATTATAGACCCCTAAATGTTCTCTCGAGTCTTAAAGAGTTATGTAAATTCCATAATTTTAAAACACTTCCTTTAATTGTATCATTTGAAAAAAATATTATTTTAGCTTCGCCAACTAAATTCAAACTATTTACATACCCTACTTCATCTAAAAATCTACTATCTTTTGAACAATCTCGATTATCGCCCATTAAAAAATAATGATTTATTGGCACTTTATATTTTTGTGTATTTTGAAGAGTCCCTTTCTTATTATAAGCTGTTAGATGCTCTATTCCATTTGGCAATGTCTCTATAAAAGTATCTGTGTTTAAAATATAACTACCACATCTTATGGGTTCAACTATTTCTGTTTTTCTTTTTAATACTTTTTTATTATTAATAAAAAGGTCACCACTAATAAATTGGATTTCATCTCCAGGTAAACCAATTAATCTTTTAATATAATCAGTTCTATTATCTGCAGGCGTTTTAAAAACAACTAAATCTCCTTGTTTTGGTTCATTTGAAAAAAACCTCTTATTTGTAATGTTTGGGCTAAACGGAAAAGAATGTTTGCTATATCCGTAAGTATATTTAGAAACAAAGATTCTATCTCCAACTAATAAAGTGGGCTCCATAGATGAAGATGGGATATAAAATGGCTGGATTATTAATGATCTAATTAATATTGCAATGACCAAAGCCCAAAATAAAGTTTTTAAATTTTCTTTTAAGATTTCTTTTATTCTATGTTTTTTCATATTGAAATAGTAACAAATGCTACGGCATAATTTTCTTCATCCGATAAAGACAAAGATATTTTATACCTTTTTTTTTTAAGTTTTTTATCTACAATATTTTTAGTTGCTTTTAAAAGTTTAATATAAGGTTTTCCATTTTTTTCATTAAGAACAATAATCTCATTTAAATTAATCCCTTTTGATATTCCAGTTCCTAAGGCCTTAGAAAATGCTTCTTTTGCAGCAAATCTCTTAGCAAAACAATGAGAAGAATTTTTTAATTTTTTACATTTTACTATTTCATCTTGATTAAATAATCTCTTTAAAAAATATCTATTTCTAATAGATTTTTGAATTCTTTTGATTTTTACTATATCTGTACCGATTCCATATATTTTCATTTTTTCAAAATTTTCCTGAATATTTTAATCGTTTCGCCTAAACCAACAAATATTGACTCGCCGATTAAGAAATGACCAATGTTGAATTCTTTAATACCTGAAATTTTAGATAAAATTTTAGCAGACTTAAAAGTTAGACCATGTCCTGCATGTATTTCTAGACCAAAACTATTTCCCATCATTGTTGCTTTTTTAATTTTGCTTAATTCTTTTTTATAATTCTTATTCTCATTAATAAGCCTACAAAATTTACCTGTATGTAATTCTACACAATCTGCGTTTAACTTTTTTGCAATTTTTATATCTTTTAGAGTGGGTTCTACAAAAAGACTTACCCTTGAATTATTTTTTTTTAGTTTTGATATAATTTTTTTTAAATATGCATATTTAAATTTAAGATTTAAACCTCCTTCTGTTGTAATCTCTTGTCTTTTTTCAGGAACTATACAAATAAATGGGGGCTTACTCTTTAAAGCTATCTTTATCATTTCCTCGGTTGCTGCTATTTCTAAATTTAATGGAATTTTTAACTTAGATTTTATTTGCTTTAAGTCTGTTTCATTAATATGCCTTCTATCTTCTCTCAGATGAATGGTTACTGAATCAGCGCCATGTTTCCGTGCAAGTAATGCTGCTCTTAATGGACTTGGATAAATTTCACCTCTAGCATTTCTTACAGTTGCTACGTGGTCTATATTTACACCAAGTCTGATTTTTTTCATTAAAGATTTCTGCTTCCTGGTTTAATCGCTTCAATCAAAGATAAATTTTTAGGTAAATCTTTCTCTGTGTAAGTTGGTATATTTAATTGAACCTGTGAGACTATCTTATCTTTAATTGAAGATTTGCCATTTGATCTGTCAATCAAACAGGCATATCCAACTATAGATGCACCTTTATCCATAGCTAACTTAGAGCACTCTAAACTAGACTTTCCAGTTGTAATTACGTCCTCTATAATAAGAATTTTCTGATTTGGTTTAATTGAGAAATCTCTCCTTAGTTTAAATTCTTTATTAACTCTTTCTGAAAAAATAGTTTCTTTGTTAAGTAATCTACCTATTTCGTAACCTATAATAATACCTCCCATTGCTGGAGATAAAATTACATCAAAGTTTTTAAACTCATTTGTTATTTTTTCAGAAAGAGATTTGCAAAAGATAGCCGCTTTTTCGGGCTTGCTCATGAGCTGTGCACACTGCACATATTGGGGACTGTGTAATCCTGAAGATAAAATAAAATGCCCTTCTAAAAGAGCATTAGTTTCTTTTAAAATTTTCAAAGATTCTTTTAATGAAAGCATTTTTTTTCTGTTTATGTCGAATAATTTTGAAACTTAAGTTACTTTGCTTTATCTGACTTATCAAGTTTGTGAAATTTTTCAAATCTTTAATTTGTAAGTCAAATGAAAAAGTTAGATGTTCCTTTTTCCTTTTAATAATTTCTAGATTTATAATATTACCATTATTTAGACCTATTAATGAAGTTATATGACCTAGAACTCCAGGTTTATGTGGTAAATCGACTTCAATAGTACTAGAATAGTTTTTTCCTGTTTCTTTCGAAGACTCAATAGATTTATCCTGCCAATATCTTCTAATAGCAGATCTTGCTTTTCCGGTTGCAGAAGATGATAGCCAATGCAGAGATGGAGATGCATTTTTAGAAGTTTCAATATTGACCATATCTCCATTTTTTAAAATTGTTTGAAGAGTTGAATGTCTGCCATTTACGCTGCAACCTATTGCACTATTTCCAATTTTTGTGTGCACTGCATAAGCAAAATCTATTGGTGTTGCATTTTTAGGTAACTTAATAACAGAACCTTTAGGAGTAAAACAAAAAACATTTTCTTGAAACATTTGAAGTTTTGTGAATTCATAATAATGCTCTGGACTGGTTCCTGCTTCTATTATTTCAACTAAATCTCTTAACCAATCATACTCTTTCCAAGAAAGTTCTGAAAATTTTTCCGATGATTTATATTTCCAGTGGGAAGCTATGCCCCTTTGAGCAAATTCATGCATGTCGTGAGTCCTAATTTGTATTTCTATTCTATTTTTTTTTGGCCCAATCACTGCTGTATGAATTGATTGGTATTTGTTAATTTTCGGTGTAGAGATATAATCTTTAAATTTACCTGGAATTGTAGAAAATTTACTATGAAAAATTCCCAAGGTTTTATAACAATCCTCAATACTTTTAACAATAACTCTAAAACCAATAATATCTGTAAGTTGCTCTAGTGAAACTTTTTTATTTTGGATTTTTCTCCAAATTGAAAAAGGAGTTTTTTCTCGTCCTGTAATAGTTGCTGTTATGCCATTATTTTTAAGTAATTCTATTAACTCTTGCGAAATATTTTTAAATGTATCATCTCTATTATTTTTAATAAAATCTAACCTTTCTAAAATAAGATCTCTTGCAGGCTTGTTTAGTACGGAAAAAGAGAGGTCTTCTAATTCATCTCTAATTCTATTCATTCCCATTCTATCAGCTAAGGGAGCATAAATTTCCATAGTTTCCTTAGCTTTTCTTATAATTTTATCTTTATTTTTAACAAATTGAATTGTTCTCATATTATGAAGTCTGTCAGCCAGCTTAACTAATAAAACTCGTATATCTTTGGACGTCGCTAAGATTAATTTTCTAAAATTTTCTGCTTTTGAGGCAGATGATGCTTTATCTTCGAGAGCAGAAATTTTTGTTACACCTTCAACTAAATTCGCTACTTCTTCACCAAATTCTTTCTTTACTGTTTCATATGTCACATTTGTGTCTTCAATCGTATCATGCAGTAAACCTGTTGTAATGGTTGCACTATCTAACTTTAGCTCTGTTAATATTTTTGCTACAGCTATTGGATGTATTATATAAGGAACCCCCTCCTCTCTCTTCTGATTTTGATGAGCTTCTACAGCAAAACTATAAGCTTTTGTTAATGATTCAGAATTTAAAAATTTATTGTAGGATTTAATTTGATCAATCAATTCATTATTATTAATCATGCTTGAATATTAACATTTTTCTGCAATCTTGTAATCTCTATCCTAGATT
>CACJKF010000015.1 GCA_902593905.1 uncultured Pelagibacteraceae bacterium
CTCTTTTTTTTAATCATCCTCACATAGATAAAATCTTGATATCAGGTGAATGGAGCTCTTTTGACAAACAAGATTATGAAATAGCTTCTAAATGTGATTTTATAACCACTAACCTCGATCATAAAAATAAGAAAATATTAGATAGAAAACATGACGACAAATATTGGTATAATAAAAGATCATGTATTGATGAGACAGCATATATGTCTGGTATTAATGATATTGATAAATATTTATCGAAAAATGAAAAAATTCCTTATTTAATAAAATGGTTTGATACTGGATTCGAAGATAAGCAAAAAAAGGGTGCTTATACTTATGATAAAGTTGATTCAAATAAAAACAAAATTCTAAGTAAATCACTAGCTATATGGCCATTTGCGGGTTACGGAAGAAGTAAAAACCGAAATCCCTCCGAAAAATGGTGGGTAGAGTTGGTTTCTAAATTGAATAATAATTCAATTAATGTTTATCATTTTGGATATGTAAATGAACCTAAATTATCTGAAAACAAAAAATATTACCATAACCTTACCAATCTTGATTTTTTTAATCAAATAAAGATTTCTTTAGGAGCTAAGCTTTCTTTGGGAACGGACTCAGGTTCTATGTGGGTATTAGCTGCATACAATCATCCAATGATTATTTTAGGGACTAATTGGTATGAAAATCATAAAGATAATTTAAATGCAACTATACCTCCAATTAAAAAAGGAGAATGTATTTTTAATCAAAATAACTTTTCAAATTTAAGTGCTGATATGGTTTTTGAAAAAATTTTATCTTATGGAGTTAAAAAAGAGAGTATTATTGATAAATTTTTTAAAATTTAATTTTTTATATTTTTGATATAGTAACGAGTCTACTTTTCCTTTGATATTTTATTTAATGCATTATTTTTAAATAAATCAGCTTCTCTGATATATCTTCTTACCATATCAACAGATTTATGACCGGTCATAGCCATTATATTTCTTTCACTTGCACCAAACTCTGCAGTACTAGTTGCAAAACCCGATCTTAAACTGTGGCCTGCATATTTTTTTTCATCAAGACCTGCGCTCAAAGCATGTCTTTTTATAATCAAAGCTACATTTTTGTCTGATATTGGAAAGACAAGATCATTTTTATTTTTAACCATCCAATTCTTAAGATGATCAACTGGACAATATTCTACATATTTGAAAGAAGGGATTGCTTTAATCATTCCTTCTCCTGATTGGTCAGATTTAGATTTTTTAATAAAGATTTTTACTCCCTCATTTACAAATTCTACATCATCTTTTGTAATAGAAACTAACTCTGATCTCCTAAAGCCTCCAGAAAATCCAATTAATATTAAAGATTTATCTCTTAATTTTTTGTATTCGCTTTCATTAGAGTCATTTATAGCTTTAATAATTGTTTTTAAATTATTGAATAATAATGGTTTTTTTGCTTTTTGATGGACACCAATTTGCCTTTTAATACCTAATAAGTTTTCTACAATTATTGGATGTTTTGTGTCTAAGTAATGCCCTTTGTATCTGTGCATTACATTGATTGATGCTAATCTTCTTTTTAAAGTGCTATATTTAGAATGTTTTGACAGATGAGTAAGATAGAGTGAAACTGTCTTTGGTTCTGTTGGCATGCTTTTCATTCCATGTTTTGTGCAAAATAAAGTGAAATCGTTAAAATCTGATTTATAAGCACGAATTGTATTTTTGGCTTTTGATAACTTTAAGTTATCTAAAGTCTCAATCTCAAGTTTTCTAATTTCTGTTGTTAAATCATTCATTATTTCCGATAACCATTAATTATCGGAAATAATATATTATGTGATTTTATTTGTCAATAAGTATAATTTTAAGTTAATGATAAAATTTATTCTTCCCATAGTAGCATTTATAACAGTTGTTTATGGAATTTCGTATTTCTGGACTGGCTCGAGTTCAAAAGGAAAAAAAATGATAGCTTTAGGCTTAATAATAGCTCTTATAACAGGCATATCTTTAACAATATACCTGATATTTGACTAATGAAGCTAAAAGGTACTAAATTTCAGCTAAGAGTATGGGCTTATTTGAGAAAAATACCTCGTGGAAGCGTTAAAACCTACTCTCAAGTGGCAAAAGCTATTGGAAAACCACTTGCTACACGTGCAGTAGCCAATGCTGTTGGCAAAAACCCCTATGCACCCAAAATACCTTGTCATAGAGTTATAAGATCTGATGGATCGCTTGGAGGTTATTCAGGCAAAGGAGGTATAAAAACCAAGAGATTTTTGTTAAAAAAGGAAGGTATAAACCTCTAGAATTGTTATTTGACGGGCGATCTGGTCTATTGGCCCCTATTCCACTGTATTTTTAACCCACACACCAGTCGGTTGTACTCTAAAATCCATGATTACAAAAAAAACATGCTCTACGGCCGTTTAAACGCTATATTCCGTACACGCAAAGCTTGTAGAATTATTCATTATTACTCATTTTAGAATAGCCTAAAACACCCTATTTTGCAGGTTTTTAACTTATTATTATCAACATTTAATTGTTTTTCCTATAAAACGTCTATTTTAAGTACTTTTTAGGCTGATAAAGTATTTTTTGTCACCTGATTTGGCTTTATTTTTTAATTTTTATTTGGGTTTTAGTTAAATTATATAAATATTATTTACCTATTATCTAATGTATTGCTTTAATAAATTAATTTAAGATACTGTATTTATTGGAAATATTTAAGACTATAATAAACTACAATTGGAATAGTAACAAATGACATAACAGTAGAAGTTACGATAACACTTGCTACGCTATCAACTACTCTTTTCTCCGAATACATTGAACCCACCAAATAGGTTAAAACTGCGCTAGGCATACAAGATTGAATTAAAAGAACGCCAGCGGCAAAACCATCTAAAGCAAGAAATTTAATTAATCCAAACCCTATAAAAGGTCCAATAATTACTCTAACCGCTCCTAAAATTGATGCATGGGTCCAAGATACTACTTTTAATCTTGATAAAGCAATACCTAAAGACATTAAAACTAAAAATATAGTGGCATATGTAAGTAAAAATGTAGTGTTTTCTAAATATCCAGGAACATCCCATTCAAAATATAAAAATATAACTGAAACAATTATTCCATAAATTGGCATGTTCTTAATTAATATTTCAAATGAAAAGCTTTTTTTTGCCAATAAAACTCCAAGCGTAAAGTGAAGAAGAATAATTACTGATGCAATTGCAGAAGCGACCCCTAGCCCAGCTGTTCCATAAGCAAATAAACAAATAGGAATACCCATATTTCCAGTATTGGGTAAAATTAATGGTGGCAATTCGCTTATAAAATCTTTTTTAAGTATTAGAAGAAATATAATACCTATAAGAGAAAAACCTCCGATTATAATTAGTGCATAAATGAAGTATTCAGTAAAAACACTTAAAGTCACTCCAGTAGTTGTTATTGTATAGAAAATCATTGCAGGCGTACCTACGTTACCTGCAAATGTAGTTATGAAATCAGTGCTAATCTCTGGATTTTTTTTTCCTAAGTAATATCCAATACCAATCACAAAAAAAACAGGGGCAATTACATCAATGAGTTTTAGATAGAGCTCCATTAAGCTCTTACATCAGATTTTTGGGGTTTTCTCAACTTATTAGTATTGTAATTTATAGCATTTTCAAACTCAATTAATCGCTTATGTATAGAACGTAGTTCTGTAATTCTAGTCCAATTATACAAAAATACAGAAAAAGCATCTTTTACCTCACCAAATGCATTAACAACTTGCATCATTACACCTAAAGTAAAAGCTGCAGTAAAAAGACCAGGAGCCATTATCAAAAAAGGAACAATAACAAATAATTGTCTATACCAAATAGCCCATAAATCAAAATAACCATAATGTAAAAAAAGTTTGTGATAATTAAACTTAATACCGGTAAATAATTGTAATATAGTTGGTGCTTGAACATAATTTTTTCTATCATCTTCACCGTAAACTAATTCTTTCCTAAAAGCCGCTTCTACTTTTTGATTGTTGTATTCTAGACCAGGTAATTTTATTCCAACAAGCCAGCTGATTAATATACCACCTAAACTCAAAATCAAAGCCACCCAAACTAAAGATCCTGAAACATCTCCTAAAAACGGCACTGTTACATTAGATGATAGAACCCATAAAATTGGGATAAATGCAATCAAAGTCATTATTGCTTTAACAACTTGCAAACCGATTGACTCGACTATTTTTGCGAAATTCATACAGTCCTCTTGTATCCTTTGAGATGAACCTTCAACTTTTGCCTCTGTTGCTCTCCAATATGGCATATATGAAAAAGTTATAGCTTCTCTCCATCTAAAAGCCCATAATCTTGTAAACCAATTAGTAAATGCAAAAAGAGTTACATATGGAAGTGCAATATATAAAAATTTCTTAATGGAATCCCAAAATTCTGAGATATCTCTTTCTTCTGCGGTTTGAAGAATATCGTAAAAATCTTTATACCAACTGTTAAACAAAACATCTAAATAAGTTTGGAGTACCAATAAAGTAATTATAAAAAAGCCTCCTCCGTAAGACCAGTAATACCATTTTTTATCTTTAAAAAAACTTCGCCACATAAAAATTACTTAAGAAAATTATTTGCATAAGATTTAATAACAAATTCTTTTTTTTTGGGTTCAATAACTTTATAAGAAATATTATTTTTTTTTGCATACTCAATTGCTTTTTCTTTAGACGAAAATTTTAATATCACTTCTTCCATTGTATCTATTGATGTCTCCCATCCCATTAATGGGTTAATTGAAGGGTCTTTTGTTTCAAATTCTAAAATCCAATCTTTAAGTTTGCCTCTGCCTGATTGCATGGCTGTTTTAGCAGGTATGTAAATTTTAGCTTTTTTCATAATTTTGGTCGGGGCGGCAGGATTTGAACCTGCGACCCTCTGGTCCCAAACCAGATGCGCTACCAGGCTGCGCTACGCCCCGAACGTCTGTTTTATAGGTTAAATAAGCTATTTTGGCAATTGAAAGATGGTCTCTATAGAAGTAAATAATACCAATGATCCAGCATATAACAAAACCATTTAAATACTTTTTTAAACTTGAAGCTGCTTCTGGGTTAGTTTTGTTATTTGCCGCGATACTAGCACTTATAATTAGCAATGGTGGTCTAAGTGAAATTTATTTTTCTACCCTAGAAAAATATATCACACTTGGTACTGAAGAGTTTGGTTTAAAATTAAGTGTGCTTCATTGGATAAATGACGTTTTCATGGCTATATTTTTCTTTTTTGTTTCATTAGAGATAAAAAGAGAATTTATTCAGGGAGAATTATCTAACCCAAAACAAGCTATGCTACCTATCATTGGTGCAGTCGGAGGAATGGCGGTGCCGGCAATATTCTATATCATTGTAAATTATTCTGACAGCACAACATTAAATGGCTGGGCTATACCTTCAGCTACAGATATTGCTTTCTCTTTGGGAGTTTTATCTTTGTTGGGCAAAAGGGTTCCGATCTCGCTTAAAGTTTTTTTAACTGCCCTAGCAATTATAGATGATTTAGGTGCAATTGTTATTATTGCCTTTTTTTACTCTGGTAATATTGAAGCTAAGTATTTAATTCTGATGTTATTATCCTTAATTGTTTTAATAGCCCTTAATAAATATCGGATTAAAAGTTTCTTACCTTTTTTGATTGTAGGAATTTTTCTATGGGATTTTACTCATCAATCGGGAATACATGCTACAATCGCAGGTGTTTTATTGGCCCTGACAATTCCACATACAAAAAATAAAAGCAAAGAGTCAATGTTACTTAAATTAGAGCATGGTTTATCCCCTTATGTTGCTTTTGGAATAATGCCAATTTTTGCTTTTGCTAATGCAGGGGTTTCACTTGAGGGAATTACTTTTGCTACTTTGCTTAATCCTGTGCCCCTTGGAATTGTTTTAGGTCTATTTTTTGGAAAACAAATTGGTGTTTTTGCACTATCTTATATATCGGTTAAACTTAAATTTGCAGATAAACCATCCGGTTCAACGTGGTTAGCTCTTTATGGAGTTTCAATATTAACAGGTATTGGATTTACAATGAGTTTATTTGTTGGAAATTTGGCTTTTGTAAATAATTTAGAATATATGGATGGAGTAAAAATTGGAGTGTTAACGGGCTCACTTCTCTCTACACTCTTTGGATATTTCTTACTGTTATTATCTTCTAAGAAATGATTAATAAAGATATCATTAGATTAGCTTCTAATACTTCAAATGTAGGTCTTAAAAACAAATACTCACACAAGATATCTTTAAAAAACTCAACGTGTGGAGACAAAATTACCTTAGAGCTTATAGCAGATAAAAAAAAGATAAGTTCAATGAAATACGAAACTATATCCTGTGTTTATTGTGAGGCTTCAGCGAGTCTTCTATCAAGAAAGATAAAAAACGTAAAATTAAAAGACATTAAAAATGATTTTGTAACTTTAAAAAAAATATCATTTAATAAAAATGTAAAGATTCCTAAGAGATTATCTGATTTTAAAAAATTACTAAATAGCGACAATTTTAATAGATTTAAATGTATATTTTTGCCAATTGATGCAGTATTAAAAGCATTAAAATTATGAAAAAAATATTCATTATTTTGTTTATGTTCGGTTTTTTCTCAAAAGTTATAGCTGGAAGTAATGGTACTGCTTATGATTATGAATTTAATAGCATAGATGGAAACATAATTAAACTAAGTCAATACAGAGGAAAGGTAATCGTAGTAGTAAATGTTGCGAGCAGATGCGGTTATACACCTCAGTACGAAGATCTTCAGACATTGTGGTCTGAGTATAAAAATAAAAATTTAGTTGTTTTAGGCATTCCTACTAATAACTTCAGACAAGAACCTGGTAACAACAAAGAAATAAAAAAATTTTGCGAAACAAATTTTGGAATTACATTTCCGATGACAGAAAAAATTAGTGTAATAGGAAATAATTCACATCCATTTTATAAATGGGCGAGAAAAGATTATGGTATTGGAGCAATACCAAAGTGGAATTTCCATAAAATTATAATAGGAAAAGATGGAAAAGTTGTAGAAACATTCTCCTCAATAACAAAACCATCATCTAAAAAATTTATTAAAGTAATTGAAAATTTGATTTAGCTAGTAAAACTTAATCCATCATAAGCAGGCATTATATTTTTTGGTAATTTTTTTTTTAATTCAAAGTAATCTAAATCTGTATGCAAATTAGTAAGTATAGCTTTTTTAGGTTTGGTTATATTTATTAAATTTAAAGCTTCATCTAGGTTAAAGTGGGATGGGTGTTTATCAATTTTAAGACAATCTAATACTAGATAATTAAGATTTTTTAAATACTTTATATTTTTCAAAGATACATTATTACAATCGCTTATATACGCAATTTTATCTATGACATACCCAGTTGATCTTATTAATCCATGTGTAACTTGAAAAGGTTTAATAGACAATTTTGTATTGTTTTTTCGTATAGAAAAGCTTTTATCTATTATGTTCGCTTTCATAATCGGCTTATACCCTTGTTCCTCAAAGAAACAAAATCTGTAAGATTTTTTTAAAGCTGTTATCGTTCTCCGACTACCATAAATTGGGATCTTTGATTTATTTTTCCAATAAAACGGTCTCATTTCAAATATACCAGCTGTCTGATCTGCATGTTCATGAGTATAAATAATTGAGTCAAGGTCTTTGATTTTATTTTTTAAAAATTGATATTTTATATCTGGTGAAGTATCTATACAAACAGACAAATTCCCTTTTTGAATATGCGCACAACATCTAGTCCTTATATTTTTTGAACTTTGTCTAAGATTTCCTCTGTAATTAGTTATCCATGGAGATCCGAGTGAACTACCACAGCCTAGAATTGTAAATTTACTTTTCAATTTAATTTACCAAATAAATTAAAAAAATTATTAGTTGTAATTTTTGAAAATTCATCAAATGATAAATTTTTGATTTTGGATAAAAACTTTACTGTATGTACTATAAAACTAGGTTCATTAGGTTTACCCCTTAAAGGAACAGGAGCAAGATATGGTGCATCAGTTTCAACCAATATTTTTTCGTTTGGAATATCTTTGAAAACATTGGCTAAATCTTGGGATTTATTAAATGTAACTACTCCACTAGCAGAAATGTAAGAGCCAAGATCTAATAATTTAAAAGCGAATTCTCTTGTTCCAGTAAAGCAATGAATAAGGATTTTAGTCTCTTTTTTTTTCGAATGCTTTTCTAATATTTGTAAAGTTTCTTTTTCTGCAGATCTTGTGTGGACTATAAGTGGTAGATTTTTTTCTTGTGCAGCTGATATATGTTCTTCAAATGAATAGATTTGATCTTTCTTTTCTGAATGATTGTAATAAAAGTCCAATCCTGTTTCACCAACACCGATAATTTTTTTATTTTGATTAATTTTATTAATTATATCATCTCTTTTAATATGTTGGTGTAACTTAGCTTCATGGGGATGAATACCATAAGTGCCATAAACACTTTTATAACCATTAACTATCTTAAGTATTTTTTCAAAACTTTTATCTTCTGTCGATATAGTAAGCATGTATTTTATGCCATCTTTATTTGCTCTATCAATTGTTTCCTTTAAAGAATTTGACATCGGTTCGTAAGTCAGATGGCAATGTGAATCAATTATCATTTTCAATTTTTTTAAATAAAATATCTAAATTTTTTAACTCCAAATTATAATCAAAAATGTTATCTTTTTTAATATTATCAATTGATATATCATTATCAGACAAATTAATTGTATTTAAAACTTTTTTAGTAGAAACTGGTATAATTGGGTTTAAAAGAATAGAAATATTTTTTATTTGTTCCGAAATTGTATAAAGAATATCATTCATTCTTTCAGGATTTTTTGTTTTTAAAGCCCATGGTTCTGAATCATTGAAATATTTGTTTGCCTCAAATGAAAAATTTACTACCATTTTAATATATTCATTTAAATTTTGATTATTTATATAATCAATAAGTTTAGGAAGATTATTCTTAATATTTTCAATTAATTTAATATCACTTTCGTTTAATTTATTTTTTTTTGGTATTTTGTTGTTACAATTTTTCTTTATGAATGAAAAAACTCTTTGGCATAAATTGCCATAATTATTAGCTAAATCATTATTGATACAATTTTTAAGATTTTCCATTGATATACTTCCATCGTTTCCAAGTGATACTTCTTTAGTTAAGTAGTATCTTAGTTGATCAATTCCGTATTCTTTTATTATTTTGATTGGATCTAATATATTACCAAGAGATTTCGACATTTTTTTCGCATCCGATAGTATCCACCCATGTCCATATATTCTTTTAGGCAAAGGCAATTTGGCAGCTATTAAAAAAGCTGGCCAATAAATTGCGTGAAATCTTAGAATATCTTTTCCAATTATATGCACATCAGCTGGCCAAAAGGATTTATATTTTTCATCATTTGTATCAGGAAAATTAATTGCGCTTAAATAATTTGTTAAAGCATCAAGCCAAACGTAAATTACATGCTTTTTGTTACCAGGGACTGGTATTCCCCATGAAAAAGATGTTCTGCTTATGGAGAGATCTTTTAAACCTTTTTCTACAAAGCTTATAACTTCATTTCTTCTTGATATGGGTAGAATGAAATCTTTATTATTTTTGTAATGATCTAATAATTTTTTTTGACATTCTGATAATTTAAAAAAATAAGACTCTTCTTCAACCCACTCAACCGGAGAACCAGAGACTTTAGAAATTTTTTTACCATTTTTTTCTTCAATCTCATCTTCATCATAATAAGCTTCATCAGAAACTGAATACCACCCACTGTATTTATCTAAATAAATATCACCTGATTTTATTAACCTATTCCAAATTTCATTTACTGACTTAAAATGTCTAGACTCTGTTGTACGAATAAAATCATTATTTGTTAGGTTTAATGTTTTCGTTAGTGAACGGAATGTTTCCGAAATTTCATCACAAAATTGTTTTGGATCTTTATGATTTTTTAAAGCTTCTTTTTGTATTTTTTGACCATGTTCATCTGTTCCAGTTAAAAAAAGAACATTAAAACCTTCAATTCTTTTAAAACGTGCAAAAATATCTGCTATAATACTTGAATAAGCATGACCCATGTGTGGTTTGCCTGAGGGGTAATAAATTGGTGTTGTGATATAAAAGTTTTTATTCATATTAAAATTTTTTATAAATAGAATTTAATAAAGTTGTTTGATTTAA
>CACJKF010000016.1 GCA_902593905.1 uncultured Pelagibacteraceae bacterium
TTTATAAATATTTTCAATATATATATAAAATTATTATTTAAAAGATGTTATTTGACTTAACTATAATTGGATTTGGTGTAATTGGGGTTGAAACTCTTCACGGCATCAAGAAAGCTTTAATTAAAAAAAAGAATAAAAAAAAAATACGTATTGCTGTTATAGAAAAAGATTTGAACAACGTACCAGGAGGTGTTGCCTACAGCACAAAAAAATCTAAATTTGGTTATTTTAATAATCCACTTAGACTATCCCATAAAGATTTTATAAAATGGTTTAAAAAAAAAAAGAATAAAAAATCAATAATAAATTTTTCGAAAACCAACAAAAGTTATAATTTAGAAACATGGGTAAGAAATAATGAGCTTAAACTAAGCCAGAACTTTGATGAATATAAAGAAATATATTTACCAAGATTAATTTATTCTTTCTTTCTAAAAGAAAAGATAATTGATTTTTTAAATTCAAAAAGAAAACTTAATATTAGTGTAAAATTTTTCAAAGGCGAAGTAATAGACTTAAGAAAAAAAAAGGTCTATGCACTTTTCCCAAAAAAATTATTTGAGAGTACAAATTTAAATTTTAATAAACATAAAATAAAGTTTACTAAAAAAAAATCTTCAAATCTTGATAAATTAACTTCAAAGAAAATTATCTTGGGTATTGGTTTAGTTCCACCAAAGAAGATAAAGGAAATAATAAATTTTAATAATAACAATTATATTTGGGATTTTTATAGCAGTGGAGGCACTCATAACCTCATAAAAAAAATAAATTTAATTAACAGTAAGAAGAGAAAAATTATTAAATTAGTGTTTATAGGAAACAAAGCAGGGCTGCTTGAAACTATGCAAGAATTGGAAACACTAATAAATATAAAAAGAATTCCAATAAAAATTACTTGTATATCAAAAAACACACTTACTCTTCAAAAAGCAGAGCGATCAAAAAAATTTGACACCTTTAAATACAAATTTTTTACAAAGAAGAATATCAGCAAAATATCTAAGGCTGAAAAAATTTACGAATTATTAAGAAAAGAATTTAATTATGCAAAAAAATTAAAATTCAATAAATATGATGTTTGGACAAATATTTTAAAAGATAAAATTATGACTCTTAGTTATAATCGACTTACTCAATTAGAGAAAAAAAAATACAATCAACTAATTTTTCCTCTAATAAGAAATATAACCAGATACACTTATCCAGAAACTGTAAGTTCAAAAAATAGACTACTTAAGAGAAAAAAAATTAATTTTATTAAAGATAAAGTAACTCTAATAATAAAAAATAAAAACAATATATCTTTAAAAACAAAGTCCAATAAATTAATTGTTAGTGATATTGTTATTAATGTATCTGGACCAGTAAACATACTTGAAAATAAAAAGGAGATTAAGCTAGTTTCAGCTATTAGAAAATTAACTACCAAAGTTAATAAAACTGGATTTTCTCCAAATAATAATTTCATGTTGGAAATTGGATTATATATTCCCGGAACACTTGCTAATAATTTTAATCCTGGTAGACAAACTATTATTAAAGCAATAACAAATAATGCACATAAAGTTAGTAGAAATATTTTTAATTAACATATTTTGGTATCAATTATTTCAAATTTCTTATAATTCTCGTTATTAAAAAATGAAAAAAGATCAATTATCATGGGAAGAGTTTTTTAAAGAAAGTAAAAACAGAACTACTATTCCATCAAAAGTAAAAGAGTTTAATAGATTAGTTGCACACACAAAAAATTTTTTCATTATATCTGGCTATGGAGCTTTTACACCAGGATATTTGTTGATAATTTCTAAAGATTTTTTACCATCATTTGGCAAGATTAGTGAAAATGAATTGGACGAATTAAATTTTACAATTAAGATTGTAAAAGAATTAATCAAAAATGAGTTGAATAGAGGCTCAGTGGTTTTTGAACATGGTATGTGTGCGTGTATTGGGGGTCTTGATAGAGCTCACATACATATAATGAGCACGCATAGTAAGTCTAATGAAGAGTCGATTACAAAATCTATAAACTCAGTTCTTTACAATAGAAAAGTTGGAATAGAATATATTGAATATAAAAATTATAAATTACAGAATTTGCACGACATTAACCATATCTATGAAGATATAATTTCAAAGAAAGAAAAAAGTAAAGAATTTAAAATCATTGGTGAATTATTAAAAATAGAGAATATTAAAAATCTTTCTGAAGAAAAGTGGCCTTTAGTTACTTTAGATCATATTAATAGCGGAGGTCATTATGTTTACTTCAAGAGCGATTATAATAACTCTTCTTTTTTAACAACCAATAATTTTGAGACCCAATTTGGTAGAGAAGTTGTTTTCGAGAATGAATTAATCTTAGATAAAAAATTCAAAAGAGAAATATTGAAACTTCAAAACAAAAATAAAAATTTACAAATTTGGCGCTGGCAACATTATACTTTTGAAAAAGAAATTTTAAAAACAATGAAAACTGCAAAAAAAGGCTTTAAAAAATTAAATAGTAAATACAAACAGGATTTTGATAAATTTGATATTAAAATTGTATAAAGTAATGGTGCCCTCACACGGACTCGAACCGCGAACCTATTGATTACAAATCAATTGCTCTACCAATTGAGCTATGAGGGCCAAAGATCTCTTTAAAATAAAAAAACTAAAAAAACAATAAAAATTATGTTTTATTTTATAAATTGAGAAATATGGTGACACACTATAGATACTGTATTAGAGATATTTAGACTTTCAATTTTATTGCTCATATTAACTTTGAATTTGAAATCTGAATTTTCAAGAGTTTTTGCTTTAATACCATATCCTTCAGATCCAAAAAGTAATACATTTTTTCCCTTCCAATTATTTTTTGTAAAATCCTTTGTTCCTGATATATCAAATGCACTTACCCAAAATTCTCTAGATTTTAAGTATTTTAGAGATGTATTTAGATTGGAAACTTTGAAAATTTTTATATGCTCTGTTCCTCCGCTTGCACTCTTGTAAAGAAGTTTACTTTTAGAAGGAAAAGATCTTTCTTTAACAATTATTCCATCCATATTAAATGCAACTGCACTTCTTATTATAGACCCAATATTTCTTGGGTCAGTAACTCCTTCGAGAGCGATTAAATTTAAATTCTTTTTTTTATTCTCTATTATAAACTCTTTTAGCGTAATTTCCTCTAATTGCTCAACCTCAGCCACTAAACCTTGATGAGCAGTTTCATCTCTTCCACAGAGGTTATCTAGTTCCTTTCTAGATTTATAAAAAACATTAACTTTTTTAAATAAATTTAAATTTTGATTTTCTCTATTGATTTTTTTTTGAGCATCTTCAGTAACAAATACCCTTTCAATTTTTCTTGAAGGGTTCTTTAAAGCTTCTAAAACAGCGTGTTTTCCAACAATTAAAAAGGTTGTTTTTTTCATGATTTCTTAGGCTATTAAGTCAATTTAATAGCATATTTTAAGGCAAAATGATTTATTGCAATTATTTGATAAATGCTTATAAAACGCTTGTTGTTAAATGCTTTTTAAGTTAGTGGGTATCCCCACAATAAGTTATTAGGAGGGGTACCAAAGCGGTCAAATGGGGCGGGCTGTAAACCCGTTGACTTCGGTCTTCGAAAGTTCGAATCTTTCCCCCTCCACCAAACTTAAAAAATTTGATAATGAAGAGCGAGATAAGTTTGGATTTTGCGGGTGTAGTTCAATGGTAGAACGCTAGCCTTCCAAGCTGGATGTAAGGGTTCGATTCCCTTTACCCGCTCCAAAATTAAAATAAAAAAAAGTGAGGAAAAAATAGATGTCAAAAGAAAAGTTTAACCGAAATAAACCACATTGTAATATTGGTACAATCGGACACGTAGACCATGGTAAAACAACATTAACAGCTGCTATCACTAAAGTGTTATCAGAAGCTGGTGGATCAAGTTCAGCAAACTTCGTTGCATATGATCAAATTGATAAAGCACCAGAAGAAAAAGAGAGAGGAATTACTATTTCAACAGCACACGTTGAATATGAAACCGAAAAACGACACTATGCTCACGTAGATTGCCCAGGCCATGCTGACTATGTAAAAAATATGATTACAGGCGCAGCTCAGATGGATGGAGCTATACTTGTAGTTAACGCTGCTGACGGTCCAATGCCACAAACAAGAGAGCATATTCTTTTGGCTCGTCAAGTTGGTGTACCTGCAATAGTCGTTTTTTTAAATAAAATTGATACAGTGAAAGATAAAGAGTTAGTTGATCTAGTTGAAGAAGAAATTAGAGAATTATTAACATCTTATAAATTTCCTGGAGATAAAATTCCAATAGTTAAAGGATCAGCTTTAAACGCTGTTGAAGGAAAAGATGAAGCTACTGGTAAAAACGCAATTATGGAATTAATGAAAGCAGTAGATGAAACTATTCCTCAACCCGATAGACCTAAAGATAAACCTTTCTTGATGCCAGTAGAGGACGTTTTTTCAATTTCAGGAAGAGGTACTGTAGTAACAGGAAGAGTAGAGTCTGGCGTGATAAAAGTAGGTGAAGAAATTGAAATAGTAGGAATAAGAGATACCAAGAAATCAGTTTGCACAGGTGTAGAAATGTTTAGAAAACTTTTAGACAGCGGTGAAGCAGGAGACAATATTGGTGCTCTTTTAAGAGGTGTTGAAAGAGATGATGTGGAAAGAGGACAAGTTCTTTGTAAACCTGGTTCAATTACGCCACACACTGAATTTGAATGCCAAGCATACATTTTGAAAAAAGAGGAAGGTGGAAGACATACTCCTTTTTTTACAAAATATAGGCCACAGTTTTATTTTAGAACTACAGATGTAACTGGGGAAGTAACATTACCATCTGGTACAGAAATGGTTATGCCAGGTGATGATGGAAAATTCACTGTTAAACTAATCACGCCGATCGCTATGAATGAAAACTTGAACTTTGCGATTAGAGAAGGTGGAAAAACAGTAGGAGCTGGAGTAGTTACAAAAATTTTAAAATAAACGCTTAGGAGCGTAGTTCAATTGGTAGAGCGCCGGTCTCCAAAACCGGAGGTTGTGGGTTCGAGTCCCTCCGCTCCTGCCAAAATAAAATTTTATGAAAAATCCTTTAAAATTTATTCAGGAAGTAAAACAAGAAGCCTTTCGGATTACTTGGCCTACTAAAAAAGAAACTATGATGGGCGCTGTGATGGTTTTTGCTTTAGCCTCTATAGCAGCAATATTCTTTTTAATATTAGATCAAATTTTAAGATTTTTATTAAATTTAATTTTAACAATTAATTTTTAAATTTATGAATTGGTATATTGTTCAAGCATATTCGGGTTTTGAGAAAAAAGTAGTAGATTCAATTAAAGATGAGTTAAAAAAACATAAATTATCTGAAAATCTTCAAGAAATATTAGTTCCTACGCATCAAGTTACAGAGGTTAAAAAAGGAAAAAGAACAAAAAAAGAAAAAAAATTTTTCCCTGGCTACGTTTTAATTAAAATTGAATTAACTAAACAAATTTATCATTTAATTAAAAATCTTCAAAAAGTAAGTGGTTTTTTAGGTTCGTCAGACAAACCTACCCCTATTTCAGATGATGAAATTAAAAGAATACTGGGACAAGTTTCTGAAAGCGCTGTAAGTCAAAAAGCTGGAATTAATTTTGAAATTGGTGAAAAAGTGAAGGTTTGTGATGGACCATTTGCATCATTTAATGGTTTAATTGAAGAAATCGATGAAGAAAAATCTAGACTTAAAGTGTCAGTTTCTATATTTGGTAGAGCAACACCAGTAGATTTAGAATTTAATCAAGTGGAGAAAAATTAGATGGGTAAAGAAATAACAGGATATGTAAAACTTCAAATAAAAGGGGGGCAAGCTAACCCTGCACCACCTGTTGGGCCAGCTTTAGGACAAAGAGGTATAAACATAATGGAATTTTGTAAAGCTTTTAACGAAAAAACAAAAGCCTTTATGGGGAAACCAGTTCCAGTGGTGATTACTGTTTATAAAGATAAAAAATTTGATTTTATAATAAAATCTCCTCCTGCGTCACACTTTATTCGTGAGGCTGCTAAATTAAAAAGTGGATCAAGCGAACCAGGTAGAGTAGTTGCAGGTTCAATAACCATGAAACAAGCTGAAGCGATTGCGAAAGAGAAAATGAAAGATCTTAATGCTTTTGATTTAAAAGAAGCAACAAAAATTATTTGTGGTTCAGCTAGATCTATGGGAATAGAAGTAAAAGAATAGTCATGAAAAAAAGATCAAAAAGATTTAAAAAATTATTAGATACAGTTGACAAAAAGAAAAAACTTTCAACTAAAGAAATAATTGAACTTTTAAAAAAAAATGCAAATGCTAAATTTGATGAGTCGATAGACGTTTCATTACGAATAAATTTAAAACAAACCAAAGGTGGAGATTTTGGTTTAAGAACAACAGTTAAACTTCCTAATGGATCTGGAAAAAAAGAAATAATTGCAGTAGTTTGTGAGGCAGATAAAATTGAAGAAGCGAAAAAAAGCGGTGCCGATATTGTTGGTTCAGACGACCTAATAGAAAAAATTGCATCTGGTAAATTTAATTTTACAAAATTAATCTGTTCACCCTCAATGATGGGGAAAATTGGTAAACACGGAAAAGTTTTGGGTCCAAAAGGTTTAATGCCAAACCCTAAATTAGGCACTGTATCAAATGATATAAAGAAAGCAGTTGAAGATATCAAATCAGGTTTAGTTGAAATTAGAAATGATAAAGATGGAAATTTAGGTTCAACAATTGGAAGAAAAAGCTACTCATCAGAAAAACTTTTAGAAAATTACAATCACTTTGTAGATAGTATAAAAAAGGAAAAACCAGACACAATAAAAGGTGAATTTATTAAAAACTTATCTTTAACTTCAACAATGGGTATTTCATACAAGATTGGAGGAAAATAATTTTATGATGAACAAAGAGTCAAAAAAAAATTACGTAAAAGAAATGAAAGAAAATTTTACGGCCAATGAATCAGTGATGATCGCTCAATATCAAGGTTTAAACGTAAATGAACTTGATGCTTTAAGAAAGGAACTTCGAGAAAAAGGTATTTTATTTAAAATAACTAAAAATAGAATTACTAAAATTGCACTGAAAGAAACGCCAAAAAAAGATTTAGAAAAATACTTTACGGGTCCTACAGCTGCTGCCATATCTTCTGACCCTATCTCAGCTGCAAAAATTCTTACCAAATTTTCCAAATCAAATAATAAACTTAAAATAATAGCTGGATTCATGGACGGCAAAGTTTTAGACGAAAAAGAGGTGTCCATTATAGCCACACTCCCATCTTTGGAAGAAGCAAGGGCTAAAATCGTAGGTATTTTGGCCACTCCAGCTCAGAAATTAGTAAGTATTTTACTTGCACCTGGCTCAAAAATTGCTAATTTAGCGCGCGCAAAGAGTTTAAAAAATTAATTCATAGGATAAACAATGGCAGATTTAAATAAAATTATTGAGGAACTTTCCACCCTGACTGTAGTGGAAGCAGCCGAACTTTCAAAACAATTGGAGGAAAAATGGGGTGTTACAGCAGCAGCTCCTGCAGCAGCAGCACCAGCAGGTGGAGCAGCAGCACCAGCAGGTGAAGAAAAATCAGAATTTTCACTTTTCTTAGCAGCGGCTGGAGATAAAAAAATTAACGTGATTAAAGAAGTTAGAGCAATAACTGGTTTAGGTTTAAAAGAAGCAAAAGATTTAGTTGAGGCAGCACCGAAAGAAATTAAAGGCGGGGTTGCTAAAAAAGACGCTGAAGAATTTAAGAAGAAACTTGAAGCAGCTGGAGCTAAAGTAGAATTAAAGTAAACAAAATTTAAGACAAGATTTAAATGCAATTAAAAATTGCAATTAAATCTTTTGTATTTGATGCAATTATCTTTTACTCAAAAGAAAAATATTAGAAAAAATTTTGGTAAACTGGTTGAAGG
>CACJKF010000017.1 GCA_902593905.1 uncultured Pelagibacteraceae bacterium
GTATAAAATATTATGATTATTGCCTTAATGATCGGTAGAGCAGGTAGCAGAGGTTTTCCAGGAAAGAATACTTATAAAATATTGGGAAAACCGATGTGCGAATATCCTTTAATAGCAGCAAAAAAATCCAAATTTATAAAGAAAATTTATACTGCAACTGACTGTAAGAAAATTGCTAATATTTCAAAAAAATATAAAGCAGAATTAATTGAGAGACCGAAGAGATTAAATACTAATGCTGCATTAGGTGACCATGTATTTGAATATGGTTATTTTGAAATTAAAAAAAGATTAATGAAAGAAAAAAGCACAATTGATTTAGTAGTTCTTTTGTTTGCTAATGCACCAACAATAAATCATGGCCTTATAGACAAAGGAATTTCGATATTAAAAAAAAATAAAAAAATTGACTCAGCTGTTTCAACTTCAATCTACAATATGTGGAGTCCACTCAGAGCAAGGAAATTGAGCAAAGATGGTTGCCTCAAACCTTTCGTGCCTTTTACAACTTTTGGTAATCCAAAGACACTTAACTGCGATAGAGATAGTCAAGGAAATGTATTTTTTGCCGACATGTCAGTTTCAGTAGTAAGACCTAAATGTCTGGAAAGATTAAAGACTGGGCTACTTCCACAAAAATGGATGGGTAAGAGAATAGCACCAATACTTTCAGAAGGCGGGTGTGATATAGATTATAAATGGCAAGTTCCATCAGCTGAATTTTGGTTGAAAAAAAATGGATTTTAGATGAAAAATATTTATAAAAAACACAATAGTTTTTCAAATTTTAAAACAAAAAAAGATTCGAATATTGATTATAATCAAATTTCAAAATATTTAGTTGATGAGTCAAATATTGAGAAAAATCCAGAAAAAAAAATAATTTATAAGAAATTAATTAAACTATTAGATGCTAATAACGAAAATAACGCTGACAAAAAATTTGTCTTAAATCCCAACGTTGTAGAAGAGATAAAGTCTTTAGAAAAATACCAAGTCCCTAACTACTTATATCATAGATACAGGTATGAAATTTTTCCTCAAGAGAAAATATTAGATAATTTCCCACCGTATTTACAAATTGAACCTACATCAATATGTAATTACAGATGTGTTTTTTGTTATCAAACTGACAACGTATTTAATAAAAAGTCTAATAATTTTATGGGTCATATGAGCTATGAAACATTTAAGGAAATAATAGATCAAGCATCAGGTAACATTGAATTTATATCTTTAGCATCTAGAGGCGAACCTCTTATGTGCAAAGACATTGATAAAATGCTTCTCTACACTAAAGATAAATTTTTAAACTTAAAAATAAATACTAATGCCTCGATGCTGAACGAAAAAAAAATACATGCAATTTTAAATAGCGGTGTAAAAACTTTAAGTTTTTCAGCAGATGCTGCAGATGAAAAAAGCTACGCAGAACTCAGAGTTAATGGCAATTTAAACAAAATATTAAAAAATATTAATTTGTTTAATGAAATTAAATCTAAAGAATATTCAAATTCAAAAATCATAACAAGAGTTTCTGGAGTTAAAGTAAAAGAAAGTCAAAAAATAAATGAAATGCAAAAGTTTTGGGGTGACCTAGTAGATCAAGTTGCGTTCGTGAATTACGTGCCTTGGGAAAACGTATACGACTCTAAAAAAATCGAAATAAATACGCCTTGTTCAGATTTATGGCGAAGAATGTTTATCTGGTGGGATGGTAAAGCAAATCCATGTGATGTGGACTATAAATCATCTTTGTCTGTAGGAGAAATTAGCACTAAATCAATCTCACAAATTTGGAAATCTGATGAGTATCAGAAACTAAGAGACTATCATATATCCAAAAAAAGAGGTGAAGTTAACCCGTGTAATAAATGTAACGTTGTTTGAGAAATGTATAAAAAAAATATTTTTTGGACCAACAGTATCTCAAGACCACCGATCTTGAAAGATAATAGACAAAACTATTTAAGATTAGATAAAAATGAGTGGGTAGGAGATTTTAATAAAAAGATTATTAAAAATTCTTTAAAAAAATTATCTTTTCAAAAAATAGTAGCATATCCTAATCAATTTAAACTTTATAAAGTCTTATCAAAAGTTACAGGCTTTAAATCACAACAACTCATTCTTACACCTGGTTCTGACGCAGGTATAAAAAATTGTTTTGAATTATGTTTTAGAGAAAAAGGAGGCGAATTAATAACCACTGAGCCTACTTATGAAATGGTGAATGTTTATGCGAGATTGTATGAAACAAAAAATAAAAAGATCGGGTTTGATACAAATCTTTCTTTAAATATAAAAAAATTGATAGACTCGATTAGTTCAAAAACCTCTTTAATAATTATCGCAAATCCTAATAGCCCAACCGGGACTCAAATTTCAGAAAAAAATTTAATCAAAATTTTATTAAAAGCAAAAAAAAATAAAGCTTTGGTTTTAATAGATGAAGCATATTATGGTTTTAGTAAATATACTTCAGCAAATTTAATTAAACGATTTAATAACTTAATTATAAGCAGGTCATTATCAAAATATTGTGGAATAGCAGGTATTAGAGTTGGATACTTAATTTCAAATAAATTTTTGGCAAAACTTCTTTATAACCTCAAACCAACTTATGAAATTAATTCTGTAGGAATAGAATTAGCAATTGCGATGTTAAATAAAAACAAGCTAATCGAGAAATATTTTAAAGAAGTAAAAAAATGTAAAAATAAGATAATTAAAATTTGTAAAGAAAAAAAACTAAACTACTTAGATAGCAATACTAACTTTATCTACATAAATTTTGGAAAGAAAGAAAAAAAATTCCTAAGCGGCGTAAAAAAAGAAAAAATTCTAATTGGAAAAAATCTTACTGTTTCTAGATTTAAAAAATTTAAAAGATTTACTATAGGTCCATTTAAGTCAATGGCTCGATTTTTTAAAATACTTCGAAGAATATAAATTTAAATGAACTACGAGAAAAGATTATTTATAAAACAAAAGATTATAATTCATAAATTAAAAACTTATTTAAACAATCTTGAAAGAAGTTCAATAAATACGTCATTGAGTAGTCTGACATATTTTTTTCCTGGAGGTCGGACTCCCGGATTTTTAATAATAAAGACTTTTGAGTCATTTAAGAAGTTCTTTTTTAATATAAATCATTATTTGCTCAGTTGTTTATCACACACAATCAAAAGCCCTGAGCTAATAGTGACTCAAAATTTAAGCAATAAAAAATTTAAGGAGATTATTTTAACTTGGGGTAATAAAGAGCAATTTAAGTCAGATGGTTCTTTCCATGATAAATATTTCAATATTAATTCAAAAAAAAATCTCCAAACATTATGGATCATATTAGTTGACAAAACATTTCCTCATTCAAATAACAATATTATTCAAATTGAGGAAAACTATTTCAAAAAGTTTAGTGTTAAGAATTTTATTTTACAGTTTATTAAAACTTTATATGACAATAAGTTTTCTTTATCAAAATTTCTACATTATTTCCCTTATCCATCGTTATTTGCAAAAAATACTAGTGATATTTTGATTGATATTATTAAAGAGAATAAAATAAAAAAATTGATGATGCCTTATGAGCCTCAACCTTTTCAACAATATTTAATAGGTAACACAAAAAAAATTAAAAAAAATATCAAGGTTGTTGGTTACCTGCACTCTGCAATATCTTCATTTCCTACCGAGTATATTTTTAGAGAAAATTCTCCAGATAAACTTTTAGTGCATGGAGAAGGTTTGGCAGAGATACTTACAAAAAATTTATATTGGCCTAAGAAAAGAATTAAATTGATTTCATCAATGAGATATCAAAACAATAAGCGTAAAAAATTTGAAAATAATTATATTTATCTCCCTTACGAACTAAATAAAGCAAAAGATTTAATAAATAATTTTGATAAATTTTTATCTAATAAAAAAAATAATTCTCTTAATATGGTAAAAATTAAAGGTCATCCCGAAACATTAAATTATAGAAAAAATAAGATATTTATAGAGAAATTAAGTCAAATATTAGAAAAAAATAAAAAAAAATTTTCGTCAAAAAAAAACAAAATGAATATAAATTTTTGTTTTGGCTCAAGCTCAGTAATACTAGAACTATTAGAGTCAAAAAAGAAAGTAATTCAAATCACCTCTAATCCATTATTCGAAATCTTTAATAGTTATATGTGGAAGTATATCTCTATTGATAAAATTGGTGATAATATTTTTTTATATAAATTAAAAAAATATAAAAAATATATAAAAAACTAATGATAAAATATTTTTTACATACACTTAAACTTTTGAAATCTTTTCTGATGCGACCATTTAAAACTATTAAATGGATTAAAGAAGATTTTAAAAAAGACATTAATTCAAAAAAGTTTAAGTCTCCATATAAATTTGTTTGGTGTGCAGGTTTACCAAAATCGGGAAGCACTTTAATAGAAAAAATTTTTGAAAACCTCCCTTATGTAAGACTAGATACCTCCTTTAATAGAATATACAGTTTCGAAAAATTAGACCACGTGCACGGTATTAATGAGGATATGTTTAAATATTTGCCAAACACAAAATACACCTTTTTAAAAACACATACACATTATACGGATAATTATGAGAAAATAGCAATTAGATATAATGCAAGAATAATAATCTCTTTAAGGGATATTAGAGATATGTTAATCAGCAGATATTATCATATATTATCTTTTGAAAATCATTGGTTACACAAAGACATTAAAAACTTAGATTTTACGAAAGGATTTATTATTTCTTTTTCTTCAAGAGAAAATAAGCAATCACCTACAAGTTTAGAATATTATTTTAACTGGATAAAAAATTGGTTAACAATAGCAAAGAGAAAAAATTATTTAATTCTTTGGTACGAGGAATATAAATTAAATCCAAATGCTTATATTAATAAAATTCTTCAATATATAGAATTTTCGAATTATTCAGCAAAAGATATTCAAAATACTATTTTAAAAGAAAATTTAAAAAAAACTCCTTTATCTAGCTCTCTTACAAAATATGGAAGAGAAAAAACAACTTTTAGAAAAGGAGAAACAAACCAATGGAAAAAACTTTTTAATGAAGAAATCAATGATGCAATGCGAAAAAATTCACCGGGTGATCTCAAGGATGTTCTTTTTAACACAAATAATAAGTGAGGATTATTTTATTATGCCAAAAAAAATTTTAATAATGGGTCTACCAGGCGCTGGAAAAACCACATTGGCAAAAGAACTAATAAGCCTAATTGATGCTGAGTGGTTAAACGCAGATCAAATTAGAAAAGAATCAAATGATTGGGATTTTTCATTAGAAGGTAGAACAAGACAAGCTAAAAGAATGCGTGACAAAAGTGATGAGATATTAAAAAAAAATAAAAACGTCGTCGTAGATTTTGTGTGTCCAACCTCAAAAACAAGAAATGAATTTAACGCAGATTTTATTATTTGGGTAGATACAATTGAAAAGAGTAGATTTGAAGATACAAATTTAATATTTGAATCTCCTAAAAAATTTAATTTAAGAGTTACTTCAAAAAATGCAGAGTTTTGGTCAAAAAAAGCTTTTTCATTAATTAAAGAGGAAAAAAATGATTGAAAATCTCGGAATGCTATTTAATCAAATTGCTCACAAAGATGGGAATAAAAATGCCATAAGTTTTAATTTATCAGAAAAATATTCCTTTAAAGAGGTGAATAATTTATCAGAAAAATTCATAATTTTTTTTCAATCAAAAAAAATTAAAGCTAACGATACTATTTTGATTGAGTCA
>CACJKF010000018.1 GCA_902593905.1 uncultured Pelagibacteraceae bacterium
AACGGAAAAAAATTCGATGGCAGCGAAGGAAAAGATGTGCAAATTGAATTAGGAAAAAATTTATTTCTTAAAGGGTTCGACGAACAATTAGTTGGCGTAAAAAAAGGGGAAACTAAATTAGTAAAAGCGATATTACCAGCTAACCATCCAAAGAAAGAGTTGGCAAATCTAAAAACTGAATTTGAGTGTAAAATTTCTAGTGTAAAAAAAGCAATAAAAAATAAAATTGATGATAATTTTGCAAAAATGATGGGTGCTAAAAGTAAAGCTGATCTGGAAGATTTAATTGAAAAACAAATTTCAAGTCAATACACGCAAGCTTTAAATTCTATAACTAAAAAAGAAATCTTAGATCAATTAGAAAAAATTCATGAAGTTGATTTACCTAAAAATCTTGTGGATCAAGAAATTTCATTAATGACAAAAAATCTTAAACCTGAGGAAAAAGAAAAACATATGGATAATAATACAAAACTTGCTAAATCAAGAATAAAACTTGGGCTTCTTTTAAATGAATTTGGAGAAAAAAATAATTTAAAAGTGTCCGATGAGGAGGTTTCTTCAGAAATACAAAAGCAAGTTAAAAGTATGCCGGGACAAGAAAAAATGGTTTTAGAATATTATCAGAAAAATCCAAGTGCCTCACAAAGCTTGAAAGGAGGCCTATATGAGGAAAAAATCATAAATTTAATTAAATCTAAAATTAAACTTAACGAAAAAGTTATAGACACAAAGGAAGCAGAAAAAATTATATCAGATTTTAATAAACCAAATATGGATAAGACTAGATCACCTCAAACTAAATCTTCCGTTAAAAATAATAACAAAACAAAAAAAATTAGTAAAAAGTAACTAATAGTTGTATAAATCAACAATGAGTCGCGATTTCGAGGAAAAAATGAATAGTTTAATACCAATGGTTGTTGAACAAACAAGTAAGGGCGAAAGAGCTTACGATATTTATTCCAGACTTTTAAAAGAAAGAATAGTTTTTTTAGTAGGGCCAGTAAATGATGCTGTAGCTTCTTTAGTTACAGCTCAGTTGCTATTTCTTGAGTCTGAAAATCCGAATAAAGAAATAAATTTTTACATTAACAGCCCAGGAGGTTTAGTTACAGCTGGTTTAGGTATCTATGACACAATGCAATACATAAATTCTCCAGTATCTACTCTATGCATAGGACAAGCCTCATCTATGGGATCTTTTTTATTGGCAGCTGGTGAGAAAGGAAAAAGATATTCTCTACCTAATTCAAGAATTATGGTTCATCAACCTTCAGCTGGATTTCAAGGGCAAGCCACAGATATACAAATTCATGCGAAAGAGATACTTTCTTTGAAAGAAAGGTTAAATAATATCTATTCTAAACACACAGGTAAATCTGTGAAAGAAATTTCAGAAGCTTTGGAGCGGGATAATTTCATGACTGCAGACGAAGCTAAAAAATTTGGGTTAATTGACTCTGTTGTGGAAAAAAGAAAATAAAACACAACATATAGCAATCTTTACAACTTGAACTTGATAAGACTTATTCAGAGATTTATATTAATAACATTGATTCGTTATGTCAGAAAAAAATAATAAAAATATTCTATATTGCTCTTTTTGCGGAAAGAGCCAACATGAAGTTAGAAAGCTTATAGCAGGGCCAACAGTATTCATTTGTGATGAGTGTGTTGAGCTTTGTATGGATATTATTAAAGAAGAAAATAAAAGTTCTTTAGTAAAACACCAAGATGGAGTTCCTTCACCAAAAGAAATTTGTAATGTTCTTGACGATTATGTAATAGGGCAAAAATTAGCAAAAGAAATTTTATCAGTAGCTGTTCATAACCACTACAAAAGACTAAATCATGAAACAAAAAATAATAAGGATATTGAATTATCAAAATCTAATATTTTATTAGTAGGCCCAACCGGGTGTGGTAAAACTCTTTTAGCTCAAACTTTAGCTAGAATTTTAGATGTTCCATTCACAATGGCAGACGCTACAACATTAACTGAAGCTGGATATGTAGGTGAAGATGTTGAGAATATTATTTTGAAATTATTACAAGCTGCAGACTACAATGTTGAAAAAGCTCAAAGAGGAATCGTTTATATAGATGAGGTTGATAAAATTAGTAGAAAGTCTGAGAATCCATCAATCACAAGAGACGTTTCAGGTGAAGGTGTTCAGCAAGCTCTACTAAAAATTATGGAAGGAACTGTTGCAAGTGTTCCCCCACAAGGTGGCAGAAAGCATCCACAGCAAGAATTTTTGCAAGTAGATACTACAAATATTTTATTTATTTGCGGAGGTGCTTTTGCAGGTTTAGATAAATTAATTGAGAGTAGAGGAAAAGGTAGTTCAATAGGTTTTGGTGCAAAAGTAAAAAATTTCAAAGAAAAATCTCTCACGGAAACAATGAAATCATTAGAACCTGAAGATTTAATAAAATATGGTTTGATCCCAGAATTTATTGGAAGAATGCCAATTATCGCAACACTGGATGATTTGGATGAAAAATCATTAATAAAGATTTTAAAAGAACCAAAAAACTCACTTATAAAACAATACCAAAGACTCTTTGAATTTGAGAGTGTTGAACTTGAGTTTCAGGAAGAGGCTATATCAGAAATAGCAAAAAAAGCTATTTCTAAAAAAACAGGTGCCAGAGGATTAAGGTCTATTTTAGAAAATATTCTATTAAAAACTATGTTTGAACTTCCAGACATGGAAAATGTAATTAAAGTGACAGTGGATAGTTCTGCCGTTAAAGGGTCGACGGAACCCATTGTCACATACGGTAAAAAGTCATCAACATCAGTCGCATAATTTAAATTTGTTTCTTGAAATTAGCATACTAATTGCCATATAAAATACTTATGAAGGCAAGTTATTTAAAACCATTATTACCTCTCAGAGATATTGTAATATTTCCGAATATGGTAGTCCCTTTATTTGTTGGCAGAGAAAAGTCCATCAAGGCTTTGCAAGAGTCAATGAAGTCAGATAAATCGATTGTTTTAATAACTCAAAAAAACTCTGAGGTCGACGATCCTAACAGTCAGGATCTTTATCAGTACGGATGTCTTAGCAAAGTTTTACAATTACTTAAATTACCAGATGGAACAGTAAAAGTATTAGTTGAAGGTGAGAAGAGAGTTAAAATAATAAAACATAATGAGAAAACTGTTGACCATCTTACTTGTGAAATAGAAATAGTTGAGGACCAAAACGTTACTAAAGATTTGGACCAATTATCCTTAGGATTAGTAAAAAAATTTGAAAGACTTCAGGTTTTAAATAAGAAAGAAATTAATGATGGTTCAAATAGCTTAAGAAATTTAAAAAATCCAATTCAAATTGCAAACAATATTTCTTCAAGTTTGAATATTCAAATTTTTGAAAAACAAGAGCTCTTAGAAATTGTTGATCTTAAAAAAAGATTTGAGAAAATTCATTCAATTATTGAAAAAGAGACTAGTGTGCTTTCAGTTGAAAAAAAAATCCGTGGTAGAGTTAAAAATCAGATGGAAAAGACTCAGAGAGAGTATTATTTAAACGAACAATTAAAAGCTATTCAAAAAGAATTAGGAGAAATTGATGAAGGGAAAGATGAACTTACATCTTTATCAAAAGCAATTAATGATGCAAAGATGCCTAAATTAGCTAAAGAAAAATGTTTGTCTGAATTAAAAAAATTAAAGTCAATGAGCCCAATGTCCGCGGAGGCTACAGTTGTAAGAAATTATTTAGATTGGATGACAGAATTACCTTGGTCTAACAAATCAAAAATAAATACAGATTTAGCTAACGCACAAAAAATTCTTGATGAAGATCATTATGGATTAGAAAAAGTTAAGGAGAGGATAATTGAATTTTTGGCAGTTCAAAAAAGAATACAAAAAATGAAAGGCCCAATACTTTGCTTAGTCGGCCCCCCAGGAGTTGGAAAAACATCATTAGGAAAATCAATAGCTAAAGCTACAAATAGAAAATTTATTAGGATTTCTCTAGGTGGAATTAGAGATGAGGCTGAAATCAGAGGTCATAGAAGAACCTATATTGGATCTTTACCTGGTAAAATAATTCAGATGATGAAAAAAGCTGGAACTAAAAATCCTCTTTTTTTATTAGACGAAATTGACAAAGTTGGTAATGATTACAGAGGAGATCCATCTTCGGCCTTACTAGAAGCGCTAGATCCTGAACAAAATAAAGAATTTAACGATCATTATTTAGAGGTAGATTATGATTTGTCTGATGTAATGTTTGTGACTACTGCAAACACTCTAAACATTTTACCACCGTTACTTGACAGAATGGAAGTTATCAGATTATCAGGTTATACAGAAGACGAAAAAGTAAATATATCACAAAAGTTTTTAATTCCTAATCAAAGTAAAAATAATGGTTTAAAGAATGAAGAATGGAATATTGAGGAAGAATTAAATAGAAAGATTATTAGACATTATACAAGAGAGTCAGGGGTGAGGAATTTAGAAAGGGAAATTTCTAAAATTGCTAGAAAGTTAGTAAAAAAAATAGACAGTAAACAAAAAGTTAATAATCCTATTAAGGAAACAGATTTAAAAGAACTTTTAGGAGTACCAAAGTTTAACTACGGAGAAATCGAGGAAGAAAATAGAGTGGGGGTAGTCACTGGCTTAGCTTGGACAGAAGTGGGTGGCGAAATTTTAAAAATAGAGTCGGTTATTATGCCTGGAAAAGGCAAAATGCAAATAACAGGAAAATTAGGTGATGTGATGCAAGAGTCTGTCAAAGCAGCAAAATCTTACATAAGATCTAAAAGCTTAGATTATGGAATAATTCCTCCTATTTTCGATAAAAAAGATTTTCATATTCATGTTCCAGAGGGAGCTACTCCTAAAGATGGTCCGTCAGCAGGTGTTGGAATGGTTACATCTATAATTTCAGCATTAACTGAAATTCCTGTGAACAAAAATGTTGCAATGACTGGAGAAATTACATTAAGAGGATTAGTTTTGCCAATAGGTGGATTAAAAGAAAAATTATTAGCTGCTCATAGAGCTGGAATTAAAAAAGTCCTTATACCATTAGAAAATAAAAAAGATTTAATTGAGGTTCCTAAAACTATTTTACAAAACATGGAAATTATACCAGTAAAGAATGTAGATGATGTCTTAAAAGTTGCCCTTACTAAACCTTTAAAAAGTGTTGAATGGGTAGAAGTTGATCAAATAGCTGACAAAGGTAAAAATAAAGAAGAATTGAGCACTCATTAGTAAAATTCAATCTATCCACTCTTTATATATTTCTAAATTTTCTTTTAAATAATCAGGCAATAAATCAACACTTGTTTTTTTCAAGGTGAGACTTCCTGTATATTTTTTATCTTCTTGGGCTACAGTGTGGTCATATAGTATTTTTTTTTGATTAACCATTTTTTCCATATCTTTTAATGTTAAACCGCTTTCTTCAAATTCTAAATGGTGCATAAAATTTGATAATTTATAAAAAATTTCTTTTGGTTTTTTTATAGAGGTAAAATGCCAACCACCATTTTTTATTATATCTACATTCATATAGCGTTTTTTCGAAAA
>CACJKF010000019.1 GCA_902593905.1 uncultured Pelagibacteraceae bacterium
TAGACTTAGCTTTAGGCATAGGAGGCTTACCAAAAGGTAGAATTATTGAGATATACGGACCCGAGTCGTCTGGTAAAACAACGCTCGCATTACAAGTAGTTGCTGAGGCACAAAAAGCAGGCGGAATATGCGCTTTTGTTGATGCTGAACATGCAATGGATCCAGTTTATGCAAAAAAATTAGGTGTTAAAACAGAGGAACTGCTAATTTCTCAACCAGATACAGGAGAACAAGCTTTAGAAATAACTGATACACTAATAAAATCAGGATCTATATCAGTTCTAGTTGTTGACTCAGTAGCGGCATTAACTCCTAAAGCTGAATTAGAGGGCGAAATGGGAGATCACCACGTTGGTTTACAGTCAAGATTAATGAGCCAGGCACTAAGAAAAATTACCGGATCAGTATCTAAATCTAATACGATGGTCATATTTATTAATCAGATAAGAATGAAGATAGGTGTAATGTTTGGGAACCCCGAAACGACATCAGGAGGTAACGCGCTTAAGTTTTACTCATCTGTTCGAATGGATATAAGAAGAATAGGAGCAATTAAAGAGAAGGATCAAATTATTGGAAACTCAACTAGAGTGAAAGTAATTAAAAATAAAGTAGCTCCACCATTTAAAGTTGTAGAATTTGATTTAATGTACGGTAAAGGTATAAGTAAATTGGGCGAGCTAATAGACCTTGGTACGAAAGCAGGAATAGTTGAAAAATCAGGTGCTTGGTATGCTTATAAAGGTGAAAAAATTGGGCAAGGTAGAGAAAATGCAAAAGTTTACCTACAAAAAAATCCTAACGTAGCTTCTGAAATTGAAAAAATAATAAGAGATGAAGCGTCAGCGATTAGCAAAGAGCTAGAAGGCAATCCTTCGCCTAACGAAAAAACTAGCGATAACAAAAAAGAAGAAGAATAATTCCTCTGCCATCTTTTCAACGGGAAGTTTAATCTAAGCTTCCCGTTTCTTATTACCACTCAACTAAAAATTGACTAAATCTATATTTGGTGGCTATTTAAATTGTGTCAAAAATTCAGGTGTACATTTTAGTTCAGATTGGTTTTAATTATTAATTAGAACAAAAGGGGGAAAAATGAGTACACAACAAGCATCAAGCTCGAAAGTGTCTTCATCTTTAGATACCTCTCATTTGAAGGTTAAATTTCCATTTAAAGCTAAATATGGAAACTACATAAACGGAAAATTTGTAGAACCTAAATCTGGAAAGTATTTCGATAATACTACTCCTATCACTAATGAAGTTATCTGTAAGGTGCCACGATCGAACGAAAAAGACGTTGATTTCGCTCTAGACGCAGCCCACGCAGCATTTCCTGCTTGGGGAAAAACATCAATAACAGAGAGATCAAATATTCTCTTGAAGATTGCTGATGTCATAGAGAAAAATCTCAACGTTTTAGCTACAGCAGAATGTTTAGACAATGGTAAGCCAATAAGAGAATGTATGGCTGCGGACTTACCTTTGGTAATAGATCATTGGAGATATTTTGCAGGAGTAATAAGAGCAGAGGAAGGTTCAGTTGCTGAAATCAGTAACAGTGAATATTCTTATCACATACCAGAACCACTAGGTGTAGTTGGTCAGATTATACCTTGGAACTTCCCATTATTAATGGCTACATGGAAACTAGCTCCAGCTTTGGCAGCAGGAAATTGTGTAGTATTAAAGCCAGCTGAACAAACACCAGCATCAATAATGCTTTTAATGGAACTTATTGGAGATCTATTACCAGCAGGTGTTGTGAACGTTGTAAGTGGATACGGTCTTGAAGCAGGTAAACCATTAGCTTCTTCTAAGAGAATTAAGAAGATAGCTTTTACAGGTGAAACTACTACTGGACGTTTGATAATGCAGTATGCATCTCAAAACTTAATACCAATTACTTTGGAATTAGGAGGTAAATCACCAAATATCTTCTTTGAAGATGTTATGGCTAAAGATGACGACTTCTTTGACAAATGTTTGGAAGGTTTTGCTATGTTTACGCTTAACCAAGGAGAAGTCTGTACTTGTCCAAGTAGAGCTTTAATTCAAAAATCTATCTATGATAAATTCATGGAAAAAGCGATTGCAAGAACTAAAGCTGTAAAACAAGACAATCCTTTAAAAATGGAAACTATGATTGGAGCTCAAGCTTCTTTAGAACAAATGGAAAAAATTAAGTCTTACTTAGACTTGGGTAAAAAAGAAGGTGCCAAAGTTCTATGTGGTGGAAGCGCTGC
Source organism: uncultured Pelagibacteraceae bacterium (assembly GCA_902593905.1). Classification (GTDB taxonomy): domain Bacteria; phylum Pseudomonadota; class Alphaproteobacteria; order Pelagibacterales; family Pelagibacteraceae; genus Pelagilacustribacter. The sequence goes on from CACJKF010000019.1 coordinate 2,247, forward strand.
AAAAATTAATAGTGGTTTAGAAAAAGGAAACTACATCCAACCGACAATATTCGAAGGTAAAAACAATATGCGAATATTCCAAGAAGAGATCTTTGGGCCAGTTGTATCAGTTACAACATTTAAAGATGAGAAAGAAGCATTAGAGATAGCTAATGATACTCTTTACGGACTAGGAGCAGGTGTTTGGACTAGAGACGGAAATATTGCATACAGAATGGGTAGAGGTATACAAGCTGGTAGAGTTTGGACAAACTGTTACCACGCGTATCCAGCTCACGCTGCATTTGGTGGATACAAACAATCTGGTATTGGAAGAGAAACTCACAAAATGATGTTAAATCATTACAGACAAGTGAAGAACCTGCACGTGTCTTACAGTGAGAAAAAATTAGGCTTCTTTTAACCAATAATATATAATGGCCCATGATTCTAAATCATGGGCCGAAATATACAAATGAAAGTATCTTTTACATTATCGGCAAAAAAATTGCTTAGTGAGATCAAAGAAGTTCACGGTGACGATCTTTTATTCCACCAATCAGGTGGATGCTGTGATGGAAGTGCCCCTATGTGTTTTCCTGCTAAAGAATATCAAGTAGGTAATAGCGATGTAAAGTTAGGAGAAGTAGACGGAACTCCTTTTTACATGAATGAAGATCAATATGAAAAGTGGAAACATACTGACCTAACTATTGATGCAGTCAAAGGGATTGGCGGAATGTTCTCACTAGATAATGGCACAGGACAAAGATTTCTTACAAAATCAGAAATATGCGTTGTTGTAGATAACGATAAAAAGCAGGCCAATTAATCTCTTTATAGACAAGTAGAAAAATATCTGTATTTAATTGATTATGAGCGAAATTTTACTTACAGATGTAAGAAAAAAATTCTTAGATTTTTTTAAAAAAAACAATCATAAAATTGTTGATTCAAGCAATTTAGTTCCTAACAATGACCCCACTCTAATGTTTACCAATTCAGGAATGGTTCAGTTTAAAAATGTATTCACAGGTTTAGAAAAAAAACCATACAAAACTGCAACTACTTCACAAAAATGCGTAAGAGCAGGTGGTAAACACAACGATTTAGAAAATGTAGGTTATACACCTAGACACCATACTTTTTTTGAAATGCTAGGAAATTTTTCATTTGGTGATTATTTTAAAGAGCAAGCTATTCATTATGCTTGGAATTTATTGACCAAAGATTTTGGTTTACCCAAAGAAAAACTATCAGTAACAGTATTTCATGAGGATGATGATGCATTTAAACTTTGGAAAAAAATAGCTGGTTTAAGTGAGAATAAGATAATTAAAATATCAACATCTGATAATTTTTGGTCAATGGGGGACACAGGACCTTGCGGCCCTTGTTCTGAAATTTTTTATGATCATGGTGATAAATTAAAAGGTGGACCTCCTGGTAGCCCTGATGAAGACGGTGATAGATTCATTGAAATTTGGAATCTTGTATTTATGCAATACGAGCAATTATCAAAAGAAAAAAGAATTGACTTACCAAAACCTTCTGTTGATACAGGCATGGGTCTTGAGAGAATGACAGCAGTTCTCCAAGGCACTCATGATAATTATAAAATCGATCACTTTCAAAAAATTATGGCTGCTTCATCTGATATCACTAAAAACCAAATCAACAATAATACAATAGCTAGCCATAGAGTAATTGCGGATCATCTTAGAGCTAGTAGTTTTTTAATTGCCGAAGGCATACTACCTTCAAACGAAGGCCGAGGATATGTTTTAAGAAGAATTATGAGGAGAGGAATGAGACATGCTCATTCTATAGGAAGCAAAGAACCTATTTTTTATAAACTTTTTGAAGTTTTGTTAAATGAAATGAGGAATAGTTACCCTGAATTGATCACTGGAAAAGAATTGATAGTTGAAACATTAAAAAATGAGGAGGAAAAATTTTCCTCTCTACTTGAAAGAGGAATGAAAATACTTGATGAAAACTTAAGTAAAGTACAAAACAAGACTCTTCCAGGTTCGGTAGCTTTTAAACTATATGATACTTATGGTTTCCCTATAGATCTAACCGCTGACATTTTGAGAGGAAAAGATATACAAGTAGACAATAGTGGCTTCGAGGAAGAGATGGAAAGAAGTAAATCTTTGGCAAGAGCCAATTGGAAAGGATCAGGAGATAAGTCTGTTGAAGAAAGATGGTTTAAAGTAAGAGAGGAAATAAATCCAACTGAATTTTTAGGATATGAATTTGATAAAGCTGAGGGCGTAATAATTAGAATCTCAAAAAATGGCAAATTTGTTGAATCAGCAAATTTAGGAGATGAAATAGAAGTCATTACAAATCAAACGCCATTTTATGGAGAGTCCGGCGGTCAAGTCGGTGATCAAGGTTATATTTTTAATTCAGATTGTAAAATAATAGTACACGATACACAAAAAAAAATGGGAGATTTATTTGTTCATTATGGAAAAATTGAAAAAGGATCAATATCAATTGGACAAAATGTTAATTTAGAAATAGATATTTTCAAAAGAAACAATTCCAAAGCTAATCATTCGGCTACTCATTTGTTACATGAGTCATTAAGAAGAACTTTAGGAAAGCATGTGACACAAAAAGGATCATTAGTTTCCCCTGAAAGACTTAGATTTGATTTTAGTCATAATAAACCTATTAAAAAAGAGGAAATGATTAAAATAAATAATATAGTAAATGATGTAGTAGCAGGATCCTCTGATGTACAAACAAGAATAATGACCCCAAAAGAGGCAGTAAGTATGGGAGCTCTTGCATTATTTGGAGAAAAGTATGGTGAGGAAGTAAGAGTGGTTTTTATGGGTAAAGAAAATAATGGTTTTTTTTCAACGGAATTATGCGGAGGAACTCATGTTAAAAACACTAAAGAAGTTGGAAAGTTTAAGGTTATAAGTCAATCTTCAATTGCGTCAGGAGTAAGGAGAGTCGAGGCATTAAGAGATAAGCAATTAGAAGAATATGAAAAAATGCAAAAAAAAGATAAGTCTCAGAAAGAGTCTAGTATTAAAAA
>CACJKF010000020.1 GCA_902593905.1 uncultured Pelagibacteraceae bacterium
ATATAACCTATTTCTAATTTGAAAGTTTTAGATAATATAGCTAGCGATAGAAAAATTAAAATTGAATGTAAAAAAATATTCAAATAATAAGGTGAATTTGAGTTTATTTTTTCAGAGAGTTCAAAAATATTTTTTAGAAGAAAAATTTTTACCCATCTCACTTTATGCCTATCATGCATATCGCCTGTGATAGAACAATCTCTATTCAAAATAAACTCGTAAGCAGGACTATTGGTTAAATCTTGATTTACAAAATTTTTAAATTCAGAATTACTCAGTCTTGAATAACTTCCATCTTCTTTCAATTTAAATTTATCATAATTGTAATGAACAAAATTTGAAAAAATAATGATAATCAGTAAAAAAGATAAAAATAGTACTATGTGTTTGTTATTTATCTTCTTAAAATTTAAAGTCATAAAAAAAGTTAATTTTTAAAGTATATCATTTATTATTTATAAGTTTTGCATTTTTTCCATCGACTATATAATTCACATCATAAATATCTTTATCTTTAAGTAAATTAAGTTTCATAAGTCCAAATGGCATTGGTTTGTTAATTAAAATCTCTCCAACAATTAAATCCTGATATTTAATTTTTGCCCCTATACTTACATTGGCTGAAGTCTCTAGAGGTATCAAACGTTTATTGAGTTTATTTTTTAACCTCATTCGTGCTGTATTTTCTTGTCCGATATAACATCCTTTTTCGAAATCTATTGCATTTAATTCCTCGAAATTAGCTTCAAGCCCAAATAGCTTTTCTTTCATTTCATGTAAACCCTCAATAGGAACCCCGAGTTTATGTGCGCCTCTAATATACTTATCCTTAGTTATAATCTTTAAATTAAGTTTTTTAATTGTTAAATAAAGTTTATCTAAATTTGATAAAATCCTCGCACCAAGCTCACTTTTTCTTGGATCTACAAAAGTTGGACAGTCTCTATAGCTGATAGTATTGAAGTTTGATTTAGTTTCTGATTGAAGATATTTAAATTTTTCTAAACTTATTACACCAACTACATATTTTGAAGAGAGATCTTCAATTTTAACTTTTGATCTCAACTTAAATTTATTTAAATTCTTAATTATATCTTTAGTTGAAATTTCACAACAATCAATTAAATATTCATCATTTTTTTTAACAACAAAAAATTCACTCAAATATTTACCTTGAGGTGTTAATAAAGCAGAAAATATGGATTTTGAGTCTGAAACGTGTTTGATATTATTTGTGATTATATTTTGTAAAAAATTTTCAGCATCTTCACCAGAAATAGAAATTAAACCCCTATCTTCTAAAATTACTATTTCATCTTTTTCCATATTTGATATTTATATTGTATAATATTATATAAAACATGTCTGAAAAATTTAGTCTCATTATCAAAAACGGCTCCTGTTATATAGATGGTAAACTAATCAAAACAGACGTAGGGTTATATGAAAATAAAATAAGTAAAATAGGCAAAATAGAACTTAATAGCTCCAAGGTCTTTGACGCAACTGGTAAAGTTATATTGCCAGGTATAATTGATACTCAAGTACATTTTAGAGAACCTGGCTCCACAGACGCAGAGGATTTAGAAAGTGGTAGCAGAGCAGCAGTTTTAGGCGGAGTAACATCTTTGTTTGAAATGCCAAATACAAATCCTCCAACAGCTAACTTAATAGAATTCGAAAAAAAATTGCAAGCTGCAAAAAATAGAATGCATAGTAATTATGCATTTTATTTTGGAGCAACACCACATAATACTGAGCAACTCGCTCAACTGAAAAAAGTCGAAGGTTGTTGCGGAGTCAAGCTTTTTGCAGGATCTTCTACAGGAAATTTATTAGTTGATAAAGAGGCTGATATTGAAAAAGTGATTTCAAGTAGTGATAGAATAGTTTCAATCCATTCTGAGGATGAGGATATTATTAAATTAAGAAAAAAGTTTATAAAAAAAGGACATGTTCATTCCCATGCTGAATGGCGAAATGTTGAGTGTGCAATTTCTTCTACGAGACGAGTAGTTAAAATTGCTGAGAGATACAATAAAAAAATTCATGTGTTACATGTTACAACAAAAGAAGAAGTAGATTTTTTAGCAATGCATAAAAAAAATGTTACTTTTGAAACAACACCTCAACATTTAACTTTATATGCTCCAGATTGTTACGATAAATTAGGAACATACGCACAAATGAATCCGCCTTTACGATCTAAAGAACACTATGATAGATTATGGCTAGCAATCAAAAATAATATAGTAGATGTTTTGGGTTCAGATCATGCTCCACATTTAAAAAAAAATAAAGAGAAAGAGTATCCAGAGTCACCATCTGGAATGCCTGGTGTTCAAACTATTTTTCCTGTGATGATTGATCACGTAAATAATGGAAGATTAACACTAAATCAACTTGTCAATCTTATGTGTGAGAATCCTTGTAAGATTTTTGGAATAAAAAATAAAGGGTACATAAAAGAAGGAAATGATGCTGATTTAACTATCGTTGATATGAAAAAAGAGGTGACTATTAAAAATGAAATGATAGCAAGTAAATGTGGTTGGACTCCATTCCACAACTATAAAGTCAAGGGCTTCCCGGTTGGGACTATAATCAATGGCAATTTAGTAATGGCTGATGGAAAAATTTTAATCGAGTCTAAAGGCAAACCTTTACAATTTTAAGATTTTATTTTCAATTAAGTCTGCTTTTATTTCATCTAAAATTGCAGGATCATCAATTGTCGCTGGCATTTTATAAGGCTCATTATCAGCAATTTTTCTTACAGTGCCACGTAACACTTTTCCAGATCTTGTTTTAGGCAATCTTTTTACTACGATCGCTATTTTAAACGCTGCTACAGGGCCAACCTTTTCTCTCACCATTTTAATACATTCATCAATTATTTCTTTTTTATTTTTTGTAACACCTGCTTTTAAAGCTAACAATCCAATTGGTAATTGCCCTTTTAATTTATCTGCAATTCCTATCACTGCACATTCAGCAACATTTGGGTGCTCTGCTAATACTTCTTCAATAGCACCTGTCGACAACCTATGTCCCGCTACGTTAATTATGTCATCTGTCCTCGACATAATCCAAACGTAGCCATCTTCATCAATGTGGCCTGCATCGTAAGTTTGATAATATCCTGGATACGTTGACATATAATTTTCTTTGTATCTTTTATCTGCCCCCCATAATGTTGGAAATGTCCCTGGAGGCAAAGGTAGTTTAACCACAATATCACCCATTTTGCCTGCGCTTACTTCATTGCCTTCAGAATTCAAAACTTTTAAATCATAGCCAGGGACAGGCTTGAATGCTGAACCGTATTTTACTGGAAATGATTCAATGCCAGTGCAATCTGATGTAATTGCCCAACTGGTTTCAGTTTGCCACCAGTGATCTATTACTGGAGAATTAGATAATTTTTCAAACCACTTAATAGTATCAGGATCTGCTCTTTCACCAGCAAGAAAAAGTTTGTCAAATTTACTTAAGTCGTATTTTTTAAAAAACTCACCATTAGGATCTTCTTTTTTAATAGCTCTAATAGCTGTTGGAGCAGTAAAAAGAGATTTTACTTTATGTTCTGAAATTATTCTCCAAAAAACTCCAGCGTCTGGAGTACCAACTGGTTTACCTTCAAACAAAACTGTAGTGCAACCATAAAATAAAGGCGCATAAACAATATAAGAGTGACCTACAATCCATCCTATATCACTTGCTGACCACCAAACATCATCTGGCTGGATGTTGTAAATATTTTTCATTGTCCATTTTAGTGCAACAATATGACCGCCTATATCTCTTACAATGCCTTTAGGGAGACCTGTAGTGCCTGAAGTATAAAGTATGTATGCATAATCATTTGAGTTCATTTGCTCACATTCTGTCAGTTTTGCATTTTTGTGTGCATCTTCCCATGTAATATCAGTTGAGGAATTTAACTCAGCTTTATCTTTTTCTCTTTGAAATATAATACATTTATCTGGTTTATGATCAGCTAACTCTAAAGCTTTGTTAACCAAAGGTTTATAATGAATTGTTCTTCCAGGTTCGTAACCGCATGAAGCAGTTACAATAATTTTAGCTTTTGAGTCGTCAATTCTACTTGCTAATTCATTGGCTGCAAAGCCTCCAAATACCACAGAATGAACGGCGCCAATTCTACCGCATGCTAACATAGCCACAACTGCCTCTGGTATCATTGGCATATAAATTATTACTCTATCACCTTTGTTAA
>CACJKF010000021.1 GCA_902593905.1 uncultured Pelagibacteraceae bacterium
CAAAATCAGAACCTGATATTGAAAAGAAAGGAACATTAGCCTCTCCTGCGATAGCTTTAGCTAATAAAGTTTTTCCTGTACCCGGAGGTCCTATAAGAAGAGCACCCTTGGGGATTTTTCCACCCAAACGACTAAATTTTTTTGGATCTTTCAAAAATTCAACTATTTCTTCGACCTCTTCTTTGGCCTCTTCTACTCCAGCAACATCATTGAATGTAACTTTTCCTTGCGCTTCATTTAATAATTTAGCTTTGGACCTGCCGAAACCCATTGCTCCGCCTTTTCCTCCCTGCATCTGACGCATAAAAAATATCCATACTCCTATAAGTAAAAGCATAGGGAACCACGAAAGCAAGATTCCTAAAAGTGATGGCATTTTATCCTCTTGAGGTGAAGCAACTATGCTAACACCATTGCTAGACAGTTTATCGACTAATTCAGGATAATTTGGAGAATAAGTAGTAAATGTATTTCCATCTGCCAGAACACCTTTTATATTATTTCCTTGTATTTGCACTTCGACGACTCTTCCTGAATTAACCTCATTTAGAAAAGTAGAAAAAGCTAAAGTATTTTTTTCAGAATTAATTCTTTCCGGGTCCTGAAACATGTTGAATAAACCAACTGATAACAAGACAATTATGACCCACATTATTAAGTTTTTTAAATTCATATTCTTTAAATAATCATTAAATTTAATTTAACAAGTATAATTTACAGTAAATCTAGTTGTAAATAAGACAAAATAGATCAAAATTTACATTAAATTATTGATTTTTTTCTTTTTTTAGGACTAAACGATCCTTTTCCTTAATAATTAGACAACCGGCAAGAGTAGATTTTTTAAAATGACGGTGGTTCAAATTCTTGATTAAATTAAGCACTTTTGCCGATCTAGGATTGTAGTAATTTAAACTTACTTTTTTTAAAGATTCATTCAGAATTCTCATTTTAATTTCTTTATTATATTTTTTAAAATTTTCTAGATTAATTACAATTTTTTTTCCTGATTTAATTACTGTTTCACTTAATATTTTCTTGAGATATTCCTCTAGTGTTTTTTTACTTGAGGATAAGTTTTTTATAGATTTAAAAATTTGATCGTAACTAATACCACTTTGTAAAAGAGGTTTTTTTAAACTTCTAATTTTCGTTCTAAGATATTTTGTGTTTTTATTTGAGGGATCTTTTATAAAACCACCATAAGTGAGCTTAGAAATTTTTATAAGGTCCTCTTTTTTAACGTCTAGAAAAGGACGAAACAATTTTAAATTTTTATTTAATTTTGTTGACTCTTGCATAGATGACAGGCCTGTTAAACCACTTCCTCTAGAAAGTCTGATAAAAAAAGTTTCAACCTGGTCCTCAAGATTGTGGGCTGTTAAAATTGTTTTTATATTTCTTAAATTTGAGTATCTGGCTAATAATTTATATCTTATTTCTCTTGCTTGACTCTGGACGTTGCTAATTATATTTTTTTTATTATTTAAAATTTTAAGTTCAATTTTTTTTCTTTTAAGAAGTTTTTTTACTAAAAAAGATTCTTTTGAGGAATTTTTCCTTAAATTATGATTTACAAGAGCGTAACTGAATTTTGTGCCCTTTTTTGAGGAATAAAATTTAGAGAATGCTGCTAAAGCGAGGCTGTCCGGGCCACCTGAAACTGCAACTAAAAATGATTTTCTTTTAAAATTATTTAGTTTTTTTTCAAAACTAAAATATATTTTTTTTAAATTTTCGAAATCTTTAAAATGCTTATTAAGATTTACATTTGAATTTTTTTTGCTCATATTGAGCTTTTTGTAACACAGACTTGCTTGCTTTTGGGTATTCTTTTTTTAGTCCTAATATCATTTTGCATCCTTGATCCTTTTCACCTAATTGAACCATGGTTATACCTAATTTCAAAAGATTATCTGGAGCCTTTTTGCTTTTTGGATAATTTTGATAGCCGTCCAAATAAGCTGATGCAGCATCGGAATAAAGTTGTCTTATCCTAAATGTTTCTCCATACCAATATTGAGCACTTCCAGCTAAATCATGAGCTTTATTTTTTTCTATAAATTCTTTTAAAGCAAATTCGGCAGTCTCATAATCTCCGATTTTCATAAAACTTACTGCGAACTCATATTGTTCCTCAGGTGCTTTATTGGGTAGCAATGACTCTTTTTTTTCTGGCTCTTCCGTGATAACTGTTTTTGCACTTTCTATTGAATTTATCTCTTGCTGCTTAGGCAAATTAGAAGTTTGATATCCAGGATTTGCACCAAAGTCCTGTGGCTTAGAAGATCCTAGTTGGGTAACATTTGTTTTTTTATCTGAAGTGTTTACATCATTTTCAAGATCTGAAAATCTTAATTGAGTATCAGATTGAATTTTAGTAATTCTAGTAGAGAGTTTATCTACTTTAAAATTAATTTCCTCAAATTTATTAGTAAGTTCTCTAAACTGATCCTCTATCTCATTGAGCTTTAATAAATGTTTAGTCAATATATCTTCGTTAAGACCATCGGTCTTTGATAAAGCTAAATTTGAAGTATTTGTTAAATCTGACTTTTGATAAACAGCTTTTTCTAAAGTTTTTAAATCTTTTGTTAAAACTTGAATTTGATCAGATATGCCTTGCAATAAGATTTCTTCCTCTTCAGCAAAAACATTATTCAAAGCTGATAAAATAAATATTAAAAATGTGACTTTAACAGTCTTTAATAACAGGTCCATTAATGAATCTTTAATTGTACAAAATGGCAAAAAAAAGACCCTTCAATTAATTGAATAACTGAAGGGTCTAAATTTTTTTTAAATTAATTTACTTTAACTGTTACTGATCTTCTGTTTTGAGACCATGCCAAAGGAGACGATGCTGGATTAACGGGCTTTTCTTTTCCGTAGCTAATCACAGATATTCTTTTACCAGAGATCCCATATGTCATTAGGTAATCTCGAGCTGCATTAGCTCTTCTTTCACCTAATGCCAAGTTGTATTCTCTTGTTCCTCTTTCGTCAGCGTGACCTTCAATTGTTACGTTTAAATTTTTATTTTTTCTTAAGAAAGTAGCTTGTTTTCTTAAAGTTGCTCTTGATGCTGTAGTTAGAGAAGATTTGTTAGTAGCAAAAAATACTCTATCTGGAACACCTGAAGCTAAATACTCTACCGTCTCTTTTCCAGTGTATACATCACCATCGATATCACCAGATTTTTTTGCAGTTGAACATGCGCTTAGTACAAGCGTAGCAAATATTACTAGTAATATATTTTTTAAATTCTTGTTAAATATCATTTTTTCCCCTGGGTTTATTGTGGTTTATTTCAAATTTATCGCTGTTATTCAAGTATATTTTACATAAAATACAACCTCACTTAGATAATAAAGAGGACCAAGATGGGTCTGAAGCGTCAGTTTTCGTGGAAAGTCTTCTCTCATTATAACCTGTAATATCTATGGACCATAATTTAGCAGAAAAACCCTCTCCTTTAGACCCTGATTTTGTTTCTCGATAAAAAACTAATACTCTTCCGTTTGGGGACCAGGAAGGTGCCTCTTGATAATAATTTTCTGTCAATAATCTTTCTCCAGATCCATCAATTCTCATAACACCAATATAAAATTTACCCTTATGCATTTTAGTAAAAGCAATTAAATCTCCTCTAGGTGACCAGACAGGAGTTCCGTAAATGCCTTTTCCGAATGTAATTCTTTTTACTGAACTACCATCGCTTCTCATTACATATATTTGTTGCAATCCACTTCTATCAGAATTGAAGGCAATATATTTACCATCAGGAGAAAACGATGGAGATGTATCAATCGATGAATGTTCAGTTATTCTCTCAACAATTCTTGACTCGAGGTCCATTGTATAAATGTCTGAATTACCGTCTTTGGCAAAACTCATGATTATTTTTTTTCCATCAGGAGAAAATCTTGGGGCAAATGTCATTCCTGGAAAATTACCTACTACCTCCTGCGTACCTGTTTCGATATCCAATAAATAAACTCTAGGCATATTTCTGAAATAAGACATATAGGTAACCATTTGATTTGTAGGATTAAATCTTGGAGTTAAAACTAACTCGTTCCCCAAAGTGAGATACTTAGTATTGAATCCATCCTGGTCCATAATAGCAAGTTTTTTAACTCTTAGATTTTTTGGACCGCTTTCAG
>CACJKF010000022.1 GCA_902593905.1 uncultured Pelagibacteraceae bacterium
TCTCGCTGAATTGCTTTTAAGAAAAAATTATATCATTCATGGTGTTAAAAGAAGATCCTCAAGTGCTAATACTGAAAGAGTTGATCATTTATTTGATAGTCTAAATTTTACAAGTAAAAATTTTTTTATTCATTATGGAGATATATCTGACGGAACAAGTACATTAAATATAATAAGTAAAATTAAACCTGATGAAATTTACAATTTAGCTGCACAAAGTCATGTCAGAGTTTCCTTTGATATTCCAGAATATACTGCTGATGTAACAGCATTAGGTGCATTAAGAATTCTAGAAGCTATAAGAATACTCAATTTGAAGAAAACTAAATACTATCAAGCTTCAAGTTCAGAGATGTATGGTTTAGTTAAAAATAAAAAATCTTTAAATGAAAAAACACCATTTCACCCAAGATCGATTTATGGAGTTTCAAAAGTTTTTGCATATCATACTGCTGTTCATTATAGAGAAGCCTATGGGCTATTTGCATCTAATGGAATATTATTTAATCACGAGTCCCCAAGGAGAGGGCCTACATTTGTAACTAAAAAAATTGTTCAAGGACTTGTTAGAATAAAAAAAGGAGTTCAAAAAAAACTCACTTTAGGGAATTTGTATGCGATTAGGGACTGGGGTCACGCTAAAGATTATGCTGTTTCAATGTGGAAAATTTTACAATATAAAAAACCTGATGATTGGGTTATCGCCACGAATAAAGATCAGACGGTAAAAAAATTTGTTGAGCTTGTTTCAAAAAAATTAAAAATTAATTTAAAGTGGAAAGGGAAAGGAATTAATGAAATAGGCTACGATTCCAACAGCGGTAAAATAATCGTTGATGTAAGCAAAAAACATTTTCGCCCTACAGAGGTTGATTTTTTAAGGGGTGATTTTTCTAAAGCAAGAAAATATCTGAAGTGGAAACCTGAGATATCTACTGATCAATTGATAGATGATATGATTAAAGCCGAGCTATCAGTAAAATAATATGCAAAAATACTTCTACCCACTTGTTGAGAATCCTTATAGAAAAAAAGATATTGATGAAGGAATTAAAGTTTTAAAGTCTCGCAGATTAACTACTGGATTATTAACTACAAAATTTCAAAATACTTTTTCAAATAAAATTAAAACAAATTATTCTTTATTAGTAAATTCTGGATCTTCAGCTAATTTACTCGCAATGCAATGTTTAATAAATCCCTATAGAAAAAAACGTTTAAAATCTGGCGATGAAGTATTAATTCCTGCTTTATGTTGGTCGACCTCTTTGTGGCCTATAGTTCAAACAGGCTTGAAACCCAAATTTGTTGATATAGACATTAACACTTTGAATATTGATTTAGTTGATTTGGAAAAAAAAATTTCCAAAAAAACTAAAGCTATAATTTTGGTACATGTTCTTGGAAATTGTACAAACATGAATCAATTAATGAGAATTAAAAGAAAATATAATTTAATTCTTATTGAAGATACATGTGAGTCTCTTGGCACAAAATATAAAAATAAATATTTGGGTACATATGGAGAATTTTCATCTTTTTCATTCTATTCATCCCATCAAATTTCATCAGGTGAAGGCGGTATGGTATGCTGCAAAAACGAGGAAGATTTTGAAATTTTAAAAGCTTTAAGATCTCACGGTTGGTCTAGAGGTCTAAAAAATGAGAAAACCATATCTGATAAAAATCAGAATTTAGATAAAAGATTTATTTTTTATAATTCAGGGTTTAATTTAAGATCGACAGATATTGCTGCAAGTATTGGGCTAAGCCAGTTTAAAGATTTACAAAAATTTATAAGAAATAGAACAATTAATAGAAATTTAATAAATCGAGAAATTAAATCAAATCTTAAAGTAAGTCAGAACTTTAACATTTTAAAACAAAATAATCACGTAAAGGCTTCTTGGTTTGGCATACCAATAATTATATCCAAAAAATTACTTAGAAAAAACGTAATTAAGAAACTTGAAAAATATGGTGTTGAAACACGCCCAATAATAAGTGGAAATTTTTTAAAACAACCATCAGTTAAAAAATATAAGTTAAGTAAAAGTACTAATATGAAAAATGCAGAATTAGTAAATAATAAAGGTTTTTTTATAGGATTGCCTACAAAAAAAATTGAAAAAAAAATTATAAAGAAACTGGTAAAAAGTCTTGAAAAAAGTATATAAGAAAAAAATCGTTATTACAGGAGGTAATGGGTTATTAGGTTCGTATTTTCAAAAGAAATATAAATACAAATACAGTATCATAAAATATCCTTATAGAATTGAACACTTTAAAAAATTCCAAAATTGGATAAAAAATAAAAAATTCAATTATTTTATTCATTTCGCAGCAATTACTAAAAATGAAAGTAAAAAATTTAAAAAAACTTTGAATCTAATTAATGTTAAATCTTCAATTAATATTATTAAATCACTTAATAATTACAAAATTAAAAATTTTGAGTACTTTTTATTCATATCAAGTTCCCATGTTTACGGATATTCAAACAAAAAGATAAGTGAAAAAAAAAATAGAAAACCCGCTAATCCCTATGGAAATTCAAAAAAAAAGGTTGAGGATTTCATTTTGAAGAATAATAAAACGTTATATTTTAGTTGTGGTATTGCAAGAGTATTTAATACAACCGGTTATAAACAAAAAAGGGAAATTTTGTTCCAGATATGCTTACAAAAATTAAAAACAATAACCACATAGATAACGTAAATCAATTTAGGGATTTTATACACATAGATGACGTAAACAAATCAATTGAATTAATGTTAAGAAAAAAAATTAAATACCCTTTAAATATTTCGAGTGGAAAAAAAATAAATTTAATTAAAGTATGTAAAATTATTAATAGTTTATATTTGGGAAAAAAAATAACTTACGGTCTAAACAAAGGTAAAAATATTTTTGGAGATAATAATCTCTTGAAAAAAACTGGTATAAGTTCGTTTAAGGATAATTTTCAAACAATTAAAGCTTATAAACCTTAAACAAATTTATGAAAAAATTCATTATATTTAGAATTGATAGGCTAGGTGATTTCTTAATTATAACTAATATAATAAAATCAATTAAGAGAAAATTCAAAAAATCTCATATTACTGTTGTTTGCTCACCGTTAAATATGAAACTTGTCAAATCGTACTCGATAATCGATAATATTATTATTTATAAAAAAGATAGCTCTATAATTCAAAAATTGAGAGTTTTATCCAATATATGCAAATCATCGTATTTTGCTTCACTAAGCCTAGATGGAAAAACGTTTTCAAATTTAAGTAATTTATTTTTGAAATCAAATTATAAGTTTGGACTTTCTTATAGGTTTAATGTTTTCAAAGGTCTATCATTTTTTTACTGGTCAAAACCAAATTTTTTTTACAATTTTTTTGTATTTGATGATTTTTCTTATTTTACTTCAAAAAAAAACTTAAAAAGAGTAGAGCACTTACCCTCAATACTTTTAGATATAGTAAAAAAATTAAAGCTAAAT
>CACJKF010000023.1 GCA_902593905.1 uncultured Pelagibacteraceae bacterium
TAAAAAAATCAAATTTTTCATTTAAACCAAATAATTGCATTGATTTTTTTGGATCAAAAATTTTTGTTAAGCTCATTTTATTTTTAAATTATTAGATACAATTTTAAATATTTTTTTTTCTAACTCATTGGTATTATCTGATGAATCTAAAATAAAATAGTTTTTTTTATTTTTTGAGATTTTAAGGAACGATTTTTGTGCATTTACATAAAATGACTTTGGAAACTTATCATATCTATTTTTGTTTTTTCTTTTTTTTAGACGACTTTTAGAAGATTTAGAAGATACTTTTAGTATGAAAGTCAAATTTGGTTTTAACTTACCTAATATAAATTTGTGAATAATATCGATAAAATTTCTTTTAACTTTTTTTCCATATACTTGATACGCAATCGTTGAATCAACAAATCTATCGCAAATTACTACTTTTTTTTCTTTAAGGGCTGGTATAATTTTTGTCTTAATATGCTCATTGCGTGCTGCAAGATAAAGAAGAGTATCGGTATATTTATCAAATTTATCTTTACCGGAGTTATTAAAATAATCTTTTAAAATTAAATTTCTTATTAACTCTGCAGTTTTAGTTCCTCCAGGTTCACGTGTTAATAAAGACTTTATATTTTTACTTTTTAAATTATTGTATAATTTTTTACTTTGGTAAGATTTACCGCAGCCTTCGACTCCTTCAAAAACTATGAAATAAGGTTTTTTTTTATACATCACCCCAAATCAAATAATTTATTGAGGTAACTAAGCTTTTAAAAAAGTTTACTTTTTTCAAATCCTCATTTGCATAAAGGGGTAAAGTTTTAACAATTTCATCTTTTTTCTTTACTACTAAACTAGCAATTTTTTCACCTTTTTTTATTGGCGCAACTATCGGTCCTTCATATTTTAAAGATACTTGTAAATTCCGAATATCTTTTTTATTAATAGTTAAGTAAAAATCCTCATTTGTAACTGCTTTTATTTTATTACTTTTGCCAAGCCATGTTTCAAGTTCAAAAATACTTTTGTTTTTTTTGGAAACTTCAAAGGTATTCGTATTTCTAAAACCCCAATTTAACAACTTAAGTGACTCCGTACTTCTTAAGTTTTTAGTTGGAAATCCTGAGGCAACTGCAATCAATCTTCTATCCCCTTTTTTCATTGAACTGGCTAATGAATATTTTTCGACTGCTAAATAACCTGTTTTAACACCGTCTGCCCCTACATTTTTGTAAAGCAATGGATTTCTATTTCCTTGTTTAATAGGATCACCGCCTGTTCTATCCCACGTAAATGTTTTTTCTTTAAAAATTTCGTAAAAAACTGGATAATTTTTGATCAAAAATTTAGACATAATTGCTATGTCACGCACAGTAGAAATATTATCTGGATCATTTATGCCAGATGAATTTGTAAAATTTGTAGAGGTCATACCTATCTCAATAGCTTTTTCATTCATCATTTCTGCAAAGTTTTCCTCAGATCCAGCTATTCCTTCTGCCAAAGCTACGCAAGCATCATTTCCTGAAGCTACAATAATACCTCTTAACAAATCCTCGACTGAAACCTCATCATTAACCATAATAAACATTGATGAATAGCCGCTTTGAGATAATCTCCATGCATTTTCTGAAACTACAAACATATCATCCAAAAATAATTTATTTTTTTTTAATAAATCAAAAGCTATTATTGAAGTCATAATTTTTGTCATAGATGCAGGGTAAATTTGAGCGTCAGCATCAAATTCATACAAAATTTCATCGGAATGGTAGTCAACTAAAATTCCCGTTCTTGCATTAATGTTTGGATTAGCAATGAGAGATCCGTTTATGCTAAAAAATATTAAAATTATCAAAAAAAATTTATTCATTTAATACAAATTCTAGTTCCTCAAAACCAAAGTTTTTTAATTTAATGTAGTCATTTTTCATTAAATTGATAGTGCTATAAGGCCCTGATATTAGGTCTATTTTCTTATTATTTTTTTTTACAATTTTCAATTTTTTTATATCATATTCAGGCAATTCTATATTGATTCTTTTTTTTAAAAATTTAGCTGTATCCTCAGAATAAAATGATGCAATTAAAATAAAGAAATTATTTTTCTTTTTTAATTTTTTGCTCACTTTATCTTTTGATATATTTGATATTTGTACAGATGTTACTGGTGCATTAGATGATAATTTTTTTTCCTCATTGTATATCTTAGCTTTTTTTGCAACAAATGACTGATTCTTCTTTATTTCTAAAATTTCAACCAAAGGTAATTGATTGTCAATTTTCAGTTTATCAGCAACTTGTTTGGTAATTAAGATTTTATAAAAGTCAGGATAATTAATCTTTTTAAGATTTTTTAGTATTATATATTCCTCGGTTTTTGGATTAATAATTTTAATCAAAGTGTTTGATTTGAGACTTTTATGTGAAATTTGCAACTGAGAATTATCTAGTTTTCCACTAATTAACTTATCCTTAAAATCTTTCTCACTGTAGATATAGGCAAAACCTTTAGAATTATATGGTTCTTTTTTTGATAATTTTGTTGAATTAGTAGCGCATGAAACTAGTAAAAAAATAATAAATATAATTTTAAATCTCATCTTTAAAATTTTCCTTTAAAGTACAAACTGCTAAAGCAAATCTCAATGATCTATTCCAATTCAAAATTTTTTCATAATTATCAAATATTATATATGCTGGTGAAAATGTTTCTGACCCTGGAATAATATCTTTATCTGGTATTATAATAGCTGAATTTTCCGAACCACTAATATTAAGTTCATCAAAATTTAGTATATAATTTTTAAAAAAAATTGCTTTTTTTTTGTTTTTAATATTTCTAGCTGAAGAATTTAAATATTTTTTTGGAATATTATCTTTGAGTTCAACCTTAAAAAAACAAGGACTATTTCTTTTCCATCCAATTTTTTTTAAATAATTAGCCGCTGATGCGAAGGAATCTTCTGTCTTTTTTAATTCAATTGTTTTATTATTATTATAATCAATGGCGTAGTTATTGATAGTCCTAGGCATAAATTGAAAATTTCCAAAAGCACCAGCCCAGGAACCATAAAGAATATCTTTATTTATTATTTTTTTATCAACTAAATTCAATAAAATAATAAGTTCCTTTGTAAAAAATTCGCTTCTTCTTTTATCAAAACTAAGAGTTGCTAAGGATGAAACTATATCCATTTTTCCCAAATATTTTCCAAAGTTAGTCTCAATACCCATCAAAGAAAGGAGAAGTTCTTTTTCAATTTGAAATTGATCCTCGATTTTATCAATTATTTGTTTTTCTTTTTTATATAGTCTT
>CACJKF010000024.1 GCA_902593905.1 uncultured Pelagibacteraceae bacterium
AACGAGTCTTAACAAAAGGCGAATTTCATAAACTTGGTCAAAATGTCTTAAAAACAAATAATGTTTTAATTTTAACGTTTGATAAGTTTGGTGTTTTGAAAAACAAAAATTTTTTAAATAAAGATAATTTAGAAAAAATGGCTTTCTCAAAAAAAATTACTGAAAATAATCTTTCTAAAAAAAGTTTTGTTCAATCCTTTTTATCTAGTGTTAAACAAAAAATGTACGGGAATAGATAAGTAAATATATCTCTAATGAGCAATAATTGCTAAAAGAAGTAATGCAACTATATTTGTAATTTTAATCATCGGGTTTACTGCTGGTCCAGCTGTGTCTTTATATGGATCACCCACTGTATCTCCTGTAACTGCGGATTTATGAGCTTCAGAGCCCTTACCACCAAAGTTGCCATCTTCAATATACTTTTTAGCATTATCCCAAGCTCCGCCTCCAGCAGTCATTGATACTGCAACGAATAATCCAGTAATGATTACGCCTAATAACATTGCTCCTAGTGACGATAAAGCTGCTTCTAATCCACCAATTTGAAGAATAATAAAGTACAGAACTATTGGGGACAAAACTGGAAGAAGTGAAGGAATAATCATTTCTTTTATTGCTGCTTTAGTTAATAGATCAACTAATTTCCCATAATCTGGTTTTCTTTTACCTTTCATAATACCTGGAATTTTTTTAAACTGTCTTCTAACTTCTATGACAACGGCTCCACCTGCTCTTCCTACTGCTTGCATTCCCATTGATCCAAATAAGTAAGGTAACATTCCGCCTATCAATAATCCGGCTACTACAAATGGATTTGATAAATCAAAAGTTACGTTAACGCCTTCTAAGGCTGAGTCTTTAACTTTTGAAAAATATTTAATATCTTCAGTATATGCAGCAAACAAGACTAAAGCTCCTAAGCCAGCAGATCCAATTGCGTAACCTTTTGTAACTGCTTTAGTAGTATTTCCTACTGCGTCTAAAGCATCTGTAGTTTTTCTAACATTTTTTGGTAGCTTAGACATTTCAGCTATTCCACCAGCAT
This sequence comes from uncultured Pelagibacteraceae bacterium, assembly GCA_902593905.1. Classification (GTDB taxonomy): domain Bacteria; phylum Pseudomonadota; class Alphaproteobacteria; order Pelagibacterales; family Pelagibacteraceae; genus Pelagilacustribacter. The sequence goes on from CACJKF010000024.1 coordinate 1,049, forward strand.
TATCTGTAACAGGTCCATAAGCGTCTAAAGCAACAACCATACCAGTTAAAGCCAACATGGCAGTTACCGCAATAGCTATACCGTAGAGTCCAGCTAAACTATTTGTATACAAAATACCTGCTACTATTATTAAAGCGGGTATAGCTGTGGCTTCCATCGAAATAGCTAAACCTTGAATTACATTTGTGCCATGTCCAGTAGTAGAGGATTTTGCAACAGTTTTTACTGGCCTATAGTCTGTACCAGTATAATATTCTGTAACCCAAATTAGTAATCCTGTAATTATAAAACCAACAACACCGCAAATATATAAATCTAGTCCAGTAAAAATCGCACCTGCGTTATTATTATAAGTGCTTGTTAAGCCAATTATAGAATTTGTTACAGGATACATAATTAGTAATGACGTGATAGCTGTTACGATAAATCCTTTGTACAAAGCGCCCATTATACTTTTGCTTCTTCCAAGTTTTACAAACCATGTTCCTATTATAGAGGTTATTATGCAAGCTCCGCCAATTGCAAGTGGATAAATCATTAAATTGTAATCTTGTGGTGAAAATATTGATGCTAAAACCATCGTAGCTACAATCGTTACAGCGTAAGTTTCAAATAAATCAGCAGCCATACCAGCACAATCACCTACGTTATCCCCTACATTATCAGCGATAACTGCGGGATTTCTTGGATCATCTTCAGGAATTCCTGCTTCTACTTTTCCAACAAGATCTGCTCCGACGTCAGCGCCCTTAGTAAAAATTCCACCACCTAATCTTGCAAAAATTGAAATCAGTGATGCACCAAATCCTAAAGCTACTAATGCATTAATTATCTCTCTATTATCAACATTTAAATTTATTAAAATTATATAATAAATGGTTATGGCTAAAAGAGCTAAACCAGCTACTAGTAAACCTGTAATTGCTCCAGATTTAAATGCTATAGTTAAACCAGATTGTAGATCTTTTCTTGCGGCTTCAGCAGTTCTTACATTTGCTTTAACTGAAATTAACATGCCAACGTAACCTGCTACACCCGATAAAAAAGCACCAATAAAATAACCTAATCCAACCAAATAACTAAAAAAGTAAGTTACTATTGCTAGTACAATTATTCCTACAATCGCTATAGTTTTATATTGTCTATTTAGATATGCCTTTGCACCAATCTGAATTGCCTCAGCTATTTCTTGCATTTTTGAATTTCCAGCGCTTGATGATATAATTTGACCAGAGAGTAAATAGCTGTAAGCAACAGCCAACACTCCAGTAAAAGAAATTAAATAAAGAAGTTCTAAATAATTCGTCATTTTAATAAGCGGATAAATGCCAAAAAAGGATTAAAAACGCAAGCTAAAGTTATCATATTCATAAAAATTATTCACCTTTTCTGATGACATTGGCCATTTTGTCTAAAATTGCGTTCAAATAACCAATTTGAACCCTCTCTAAAAAATACTCTGACGCCAATACATATTCACTTATAATGACATTTTTTGGATTATTGTGCTTAAATAGAAGTTCAAATACAGCTGCAAAAAGAATTATTTTAAGAAGTTTGTCTGTTTTTTTCAAATCAATATCTTTTTTTAAATGCTGATTTATAGTTTCCTCTATAAGTTCAGATCTTTCCAAAGTGCCAGTAACAACGTCTTTAATAAATTTTTTATATTGATTTTTTGGATATTCAATTTGACTCTTAGAATTCATTAACAAATTATAAATTTTTTGAATAATCTTAATTCTAGGCGAGGGATTTTTAAATTTTTTTTGGCCCATTTTTTAAGATCGACATTACTGCTTCAGCAGCCTCCAATCCCTTATTTTTTTTGATAGACTTAATTAGCCCACATCTTTCTTTTGCTTGTTTTAAATTTAAAGCTGTGATAATTCCATTTCCAATTGGTTTATTGTAAATAATTGATAGTTTTAAAATAACTTGGAAGGTGGAATTACAAATCAAATCAAAATGAGGTGTTTTGCCTTTAATTACGCAACCTAGAGCTATAAAAGCGTCAAATTTTTTTATATTTTTTCTGATCGC
>CACJKF010000025.1 GCA_902593905.1 uncultured Pelagibacteraceae bacterium
TGTAATATGAGATGCTTTATATTTTTACAGTTATTAAGCTATGACAGATAAAAACAGAATTATAATTTTTGATACTACAATGCGAGATGGAGAGCAATCTCCAGGCGCCTCAATGAGTTTGGAAGAAAAATTACAAATCTCAAGGGTGTTTGATGAATTAGGAGTTGATGTAATTGAAGCTGGTTTCCCTATTGCGTCACCAGGTGATTTTGAAGCTGTTACAGAAATCAGCAAAACTTTAAAAAGTTCTATTCCAGCAGGGCTGGCAAGAGCTACAAAAAAAGATATAGATGCTTGTCATCAAGCTTTAAAACACGCAAAAAATTTTAGAATTCATACTTTTATTTCAACAAGCCCTCTTCACATGAAACATAAATTAAACAAATCGCCAGATGAAGTTTTAAATTCTATAAAAGAGAGTGTAACGTATGCAAGAAAATTTACTGATGATGTTGAATGGTCTTGTGAGGATGGAACTAGAACTGACATGGACTATATGTGTAAAACAGTTGAACTTGCAATCAAGTGTGGTGCAAAAACAATTAATATTCCGGATACTGTTGGCTACACTGTGCCCTCTGAATTTAAAAAAATTATAGAAACATTAATAAATAAAGTTCCAAATATCGACAGAGCAATACTTTCTACTCACTGCCATAATGATTTAGGTTTAGCAGTAGCTAACTCTTTAGCAGGAGTAATGGCTGGCGCAAGACAAATAGAATGTACTATAAATGGGATAGGAGAAAGAGCAGGAAATGCTGCACTGGAAGAAGTGGTAATGGCTATGAGAACAAGACAAGATTTAATGCCTTATACAACAAATATTAATACAAAACTTTTAAGCAAAGCATCTAAAGTTGTATCTAATGCGACTGGATTTCCTGTTCAGTTTAACAAAGCAATTGTAGGAAAAAATGCTTTCGCACATGAATCAGGAATTCATCAGGACGGAATGCTAAAAAATAGAAATACTTATGAAATTATGACCCCTGAAAGTGTTGGAGTTAAAAAGACATCTTTAGTAATGGGTAAGCATTCAGGACGACATGCGTTTAGAGATAAGCTATCAGATATGGGTTATGTAGATGTTACAGATGATATTATTAACACCGCTTTTGGTAAGTTTAAAATTTTAGCAGATAAGAAAAAACATATATATGATGAGGATATAGCTGCACTTGTTGATGACAGCTTAGTAACAGAGGATAACGTTATAAAATTAAAATCATTAAAGGTTTTTGCCGGAACAGGTGAACCTCAAAAAGCAGAAATGACTTTAGAAATTTTTGGTGATGTAAAGAGTGCATCAGACACTGGAGATGGGCCAGTGGATGCGATATTTAAATGTATTAAAAAACTTTATGCTCACGATGTTAAACTTCTTTTATATAATGTGCATGCAGTTACCGAAGGTACGGACGCGCAGGCTACAGTGAGTGTTAGGATAGAAGAAAAAGGCAAAACCACAGTTGGGCAAGCCGCGGATACAGATACATTAGTTGCATCAGCAAACGCCTATTTAAGTGCACTTAACAAATTAATAATAAAAAGAAAAAAAACAGCGCCTGATGATGAAAATCTAAGCGCGCAAATATAGAAAGGGAAATATGTTTAAAGGTTTAACAGGGTTATCTTCATTTTGGTCACAAGACATGGCTATCGATTTAGGAACAGCTAACACCTTAGTTGTTTTGAAAGATCAAGGAGTAGTTTTAAATGAACCCTCAGTAGTTGCCGTAATAGAAGATATGGGGAAAAAATCAGTTTTAGCTGTAGGTGATGAAGCAAAAACAATGTTAGGAAGAACCCCTGGAAATATTTCCGCTATAAGACCCTTGAAAGACGGTGTTATCGCTGATTTCGTTGTTACAGAGGAAATGATTAAACATTTCATCAAAAAAGTTCATAAAAAAAATGCATTTGCTAATCCAAGAATATTAATTTGTGTTCCAACTGGATCTACTCCTGTTGAAAGAAAAGCCATTCAAGATTCTGCTTTAGCCGCTGGCGCTAGAAAAGTTCAATTAATTGAGGAACCAATTGCAGCAGCAATTGGGGCTGGATTGCCGATTTCAGAAGCTACAGGATCAATGGTTGTTGATATTGGTGGTGGGACAACAGAAATTGCTGTGATGTCTTTAGGTGGGGTAGTTTATTCTAAATCTCTTAGAGTTGCAGGAGATGCCCTGGATCAATCGATAATTGCTTACATGAGAAAAAAAATGAATTTAATGATCGGAGACTCTACTGCTGAAAAAATAAAAAAAGAGATAGGTACTGCAATACCTTCAACAAATAATACTTTTTTAATGAAAGGTAGAGACATAAGATCTGGAACACCTAAAGAAATTGAACTGACCGAAAAAGATGCTTGCGAAGCCTTGATGCCAATTTTAAACCAAATCTTGGGTGGAATAAAAGAAGCTTTAGAAAATACACCTCCAGAATTATCGGCAGATTTAATAGATATGGGATTAGTTTTAACTGGTGGGGGTGCATTACTAAAAAATATAGATAAATTAATATCACAAGACACTGGTTTACCTGTAACAATAGCTGATGATCCTTTATCATGTGTAGCTATTGGAACAGGACGAGCTCTAGAAAATGAGGAGCTGTTTTCAACAATGTTATCTGAATATTAATTTGTCTTTAACGATAAAATGTCAGTTAGTAGAGATGATTTTAGCATAGCCTTTCGTTCTGCTCTTCTTCAAAGAGGAGGAGCTCAAAAATTTTCAGTTCTTTCGTTAATTTTTTTAGCCT
>CACJKF010000026.1 GCA_902593905.1 uncultured Pelagibacteraceae bacterium
ATGCTGGAAAAATAATAAGTAAAAAAAGCTTTTTTATAAAAATCTCTGATAATGAACATTCAATAAAAACAAAAACTCAAAAACTTGAGTACTTGGCATTTCCAGAAGCTGTGATTAAAATATTTAGAGGTATCTAATTTTTAAAAAAAAAATCTATTTCAATTTTTGCGTTTTGAATTGAATCTGATCCATGAACAGAGTTTTTATCAATTGAAATACCGTATAATTTTCTAATTGTGTTTTCTTCAGCTTTTTTTGGATCAGTAGCACCCATAACTTTTCTATTTTTTAAAACTGCGTTTTCTCCAGACAAAATCATGACAACTATTGGACCTGAAGAAAGATAAGAGCATAAATCGTTGTAGAAAGGTTTTGATTGATGGACTTTATAAAATTCAGCAGCTTCTTCTTTAGTTATATGGATTTTTTTACTTTCCTTAATTTCCAGATTATTTTTTCTAAAAATAATTTTTATTTCGTCAACTAGATTTCTCTCTACTGCATCAGGTTTTATAATCGATAGAGTATTTTGAACATTACTCATAATTATTTTCAATAAGTTGATTTAATAATCTTACACCAAATCCTGTTGCACCACCTGAATTTAAAGCGCCTCCATACTTAGAAAAAGCCATACCAGCGATGTCTAAATGTGCCCATGGTGTTTTATTTAATATAAATCTTTGCAAAAACTGTGCGGCAGTTGTTGAGCCCGCACCTCCAACATAATTTATGTTTTGTACATCTGCATTTTTTGAGTTCATTAACTTATCGTAGTTTTTATGAAGAGGCATTCTCCATACTTTTTCTTCCACTTTTTCACCAGCTTCAAAAATTTGTTTAGATAACTTATCATCATTTGAGAATAGACCAGCGTATTCAGATCCTAGACAAACAATTATCGCTCCAGTTAAAGTTGCTAAATCAATAATAAATTTTGGTTGAAATTTTTTTTCAGTAAATGTTAAAGCATCAGCTAAAACTAATCTGCCCTCTGCATCCGTATTTAAAATTTCAATTGTTTTACCACTGTAAGATTTAACAATATCACCGGGTCTTTGAGCATTACCACTCACCATATTTTCTACAAGACCCACAACTCCAACAGCATTAATTTTAGCTTTTCTTAATGCTAAACTTTTCATCAAACCAACTACTGTAGCAGAACCTGCCATATCGTATGTCATATCCTCCATAAATTTTGCTGGTTTTAACGAATAACCACCAGTGTCGAAACAAACTCCCTTGCCAACAAATGCTAAAGGTTTTGAATTATTTTTTGCTCCATTCCACTCCATCGTTACTAAATAGGAACCTCTTACACTGCCCTGACCAACGCCTAATAAGGCATGCATACCCATTTGTTTAAGTTTTTTTTATCTTATAAATATTTTTCTTATCAACAATTAAACAAAAACCTACTCCACAATTAAAAGTGTTAATCATTTCTTTGTCAGATATATTATTTGACTTAAGCCATTTAAAAATTTTTTTTGTTTTAATTTTTGATAGATCGATATTAATAGATAAATTTTCTGGTACAGATCTTAACAAATTTTCAATTAATCCACCGCCAGTTATGTGAGCAGCAGAATGTATTAAGTTTTCTTTTGTAAGTTTCAAAATTTCTTTTGCATATATTTTAGTAGGAGTAAGTAATTCTTTTTTTAAACCTTTGTTAATTTTATTATTTTTCAAAATAGATCTTACCAGTGAATATCCGTTTGAATGTATACCGGAGGACGGTATTGCTAAGATGATATCGTTTTGTTTTACTTTTTTTTTACTAAGTAACTTTCTCTTAGAAACTATACCAACACTAAATCCAGCTAAGTCAAATTTATTTTCAGAATATATTCCCGGCATTTCGGCAGTTTCACCACCAATCAATTTACAGTCAGCAATTTTACATCCTTTAAATATTCCATTAATTATTTTTTTAGTTATTTTCAAATTTAATTTCCCTACTGCTATATAGTCTAAAAAAAATAAAGGTTTGGCTCCCTGAACGATTAAATCATTTACACACATCGCGACTAGATCAATGCCAATAGTATCGTATATTTTAAATTTGTTAGCTAAATCAATTTTAGTTCCAACTCCATCAGTGCATGATACTATGACAGGATCCTTTATCTTTAATTGACTGATATCGTACAAAGATCCAAAACTTCCTATGTTAAGCCTATCAAGGGCGTTGATCTTTTTTTTAACACCTTTTTTAGTTAATTGAGATACATGTTTGACGAATTTATTAGCTAATGAAATATTTACACCACTTTTTTTATAACTATTTTGTATTTTTTTCATCAATAAAAATGATAATTA
>CACJKF010000027.1 GCA_902593905.1 uncultured Pelagibacteraceae bacterium
CTTATCTGCTAGAATTTAAAATTAACGGAGAATTAAATAGAATTAAAAAACTTCCTTCCAAGATCAATTCATTGCCAATATTCATAGATGAAAAAATTTTATATATTGATAAAAAAAATAAACTATCAATAATTAATTAATTATTTGATTTTCCACTTAGAAGAGAGAGTTGTTTTACTTTTAATCCCTTAAGATTGTCAGCAGGTTCGATAGGATACTCGCCTGTGAAATAATGGTCGCTAAATTGTGGGTAGTTTTGATTTCTCTCAGCACCTGTTAAAGCTTTATACAAACCTTGTATACTTAAAAATTTTAAACTTTTAGCTTGAATATAATCGCACATTTCTTGAATACTTTTTTTATGAGCTAAAAGTTCCTCTTTAGTAGGCATATCGACTCCATAAAAATCTGGAAATTTTATTTCGGGACAAGCAATTCTAACATGAACCTCTTTAGCTCCACTTTCATAAAGCATTTTCACAATTTTGTTACAAGTTGTTCCTCTGACTAATGAGTCATCAATCAATATTATTGATTTATTTTTGACAATTGTTTTTGTTGAGCTAAGTTTTAATTTTACTCCTAAACTTCTTATATTTTGTGTTGGTTCAATAAATGTCCTTCCAACGTAGTGGTTTCTTATTAATCCAAGCTCAAACTTTTTTTTAGACTGTTCAGCGTATCCTATTGCTGCAGGGACGCCAGAGTCTGGCACAGGCACAACAAGATCGGCAATTAAATCAGTTTCTTTTGCAAGCTCCGATCCCAATTTCTTTCTATATTCATAAGCACACTTTCCATCTATTAAACTATCTGGCCGTGCAAAATAGATATATTCAAAAACGCAAGGTCTTACTTTTTGTTTTGGAAATGGCTTAATAGATTTAAGGCTGTCTTTCTCTATAACTACGATTTCTCCATTTTCTACTTCTCTAATAAATTTTGCACCAACAATATCTAAGGCACATGTCTCAGAAGCAAATATATATGAATTTTTTAGTTTTCCAATTACTAGCGGCCTTATTCCAAAAGGATCTCTTACACCAACTAACTTTTTGTTTGTCATTAAAACAAGGGAATATCCGCCTTGTATTTGAAAGAGTGCATCAATCAACTTATCAATAAATTTTTCTCTTCTAGATTTTGCTATCAATTGAACAATTGTTTCTGTATCGCTTGTGGTCCTAAAAATTGCTCCATCTTTTACTAATGTTTCTCTTAACAATAAAGCATTAGTTAAATTTCCGTTGTGTGCAATGCTCAATCCACCCATGTGTAAATCAGCAAAAAAGGGCTGTATGTTTCTTATAGACGTCTCCCCAGTTGTCGAATATCTATTATGCCCAATAGCAAAAGTACCAGGTAGTTTTTTTATCACTTCAGGGCTAGTAAAATGATCTCCAACTAAACCCTGCCTCTTTTCTGAATGATAATTTTTCCCATCAAAAGAAACTATTCCACATCCTTCCTGACCCCTATGTTGTAAGGCATGCAAACCTAAAGCAACTAGAGCAGAGGAGTCAGCGTGATTGGATATTCCAAAGATACCACACTCTTCTCTTAATTTGTCCAATTTAGATCTTTTCAATTTTCTCTTTCGTATCTATAAAATCTTCGCTTGAAGGAAACTCATCAATTAATATTTGGCTGCCTTTATTTATTAATTCAAAAGAGACAGCTTTCTCTGCTGATATACCCCAATTCTGATATGGATAAAACCAATTTGATATTGAAAATATGCACACACAAACTACATAACCTTTAAAAATTCCAAATAACAAGCCAAAAGTTTTATCTTTTGGCTCAATTTTAAGAGTTGCGGAAGATTTAAATAACAAAGAACTACAAAGTTTAGAAATAGCAGTTCTATACAGTAAAATTCCCGAGGAAATTAAAAAAGAAATTGTATCACCATACATATCGGTTGAGCACGACGAAGCAAGAATTTCTTTAAGAATTAAAGACTCTTTAGAGGATCTAAGAAGAAACGATTTAATTAAAAAGATTAATATGGAGCTTAATTCAAAATTAGGTCTTGAAAAAGATCAATATAAACTTTCAGGTGTTTTGATTTTATTTAATAATTTATTACAAAGTTTATTTAAATCTCAAATTTTAACTTTAGGAATTGTAATGCTAGGTATTTTTATCATGTTTATGATTTTATTTAGAAATGTTGTCTTGTCATTAATTGGAGTTGTGCCCAATTTTTTAGCTGCTTTCTTTATTCTAGGTA
>CACJKF010000028.1 GCA_902593905.1 uncultured Pelagibacteraceae bacterium
ATTAAATCGTTTTTAGGTATCATTAATAAAAAACCACTAGTTGGATTTGGAGTCGTAGGGACAAATACATTTACTAAATCTTGATTTACTTTATCTTTTATAATGCCTTGATTTTCCTTAGTAGCGAATCCAACTGCCCAAACTCCTTTACGAGGATATTCTAAAAGTACTACACTTTTTTGATTATTGTCAGCTTTTGTAAAACTTTCTGTCATTTGCCCAATTGCAGAATAAATAGTTCTTAAAATTGGTATCTTTTTTAAAATATTATTTAGAAGTTCAAAAAATTTTTTTCCTAAAAAAGATAATGACAACCAGCCGATTAGAGTAATAAAAAATAAAGCTATTAAAATTTCAACCCCAGGTATATTAAAAGGTAGATAGTTGTTTGGATTAATCTCTCGAGGAATAATATTACCAGAAATTCTTATGAAGAATAAAGTTAGATATAGAGTAATTCCTATGGGAATTAAAACAACTATTCCAGCTATAAAATTATTTCTTAGCCTTGCAAATAAAGATTTTTTGATATTTTTCTTTTCCATTATTCAAGAATAGCTAGAATAAACTATAAAAATCAATATTAATATAAAAATTGCAATTAATAGTTTATTATTTAAAATCATGAGTCTTTAATTATGTATAACATAAACAGACGAAAATTTCTTGGTTTAATTAGTTGTGGTTGTTGCTCTATAATTTTGCCATCTTGTTCTACGGTTCCTATTACTGAAAGGAAACAATTAAGTATTATTCCTGAATCTAGAATAAATCAACAAGCTGCTGCAGCTTACGAAAATTTCAGAAATAAATCAAAATTAATAACTTCAGGCTCTAAATTGAAGGAGATCAGAGAAATTGGAAAAAAAATGGAAAATGCGGTTAGCGCTTTTTTTGTAAACGAGGGTAAGAAAGACCCTACAAAGAATTTTGGGTGGGATTATATATTAGTAGATAACGACAAAGTTATTAATGCATGGTGCATGCCAGGAGGAAAAATCGCAGTTTATACTGGTTTATTAAAAGTTACAAAAAATACAGATGCACTTTCAATTGTTATGGGTCACGAAATTGCACATGCCGTAGCAAGACACTCTGTTGAAAGGATGAGTCACGCAATGACAATTAATGTAGGTACAACTGTTGCAGACATTTTTTTAGGTGGAGCTATTAATAGAACAAGAAATACTGTAGGTCAAAATACAGGGTTGGATATTTTTCAATTAGGTATAATGAATCCATTTGGAAGAAAACAGGAAACCGAAGCAGATTATTTAGGTCTAATTTTTTCTTCATTATCAGGATATGATATTAGAGAGTCTGTAAAATTGTGGGAAAGAATGGCAAAAAATAAACAAGGCAAAGAACCCCCGGTGTTTTTAAGTACTCATCCAAGCAGCACTAAGAGAATTGAAAATTTAAATAATTGGATTAGTGAAGTAATGATTAAGTACCCACCAATAAAAATATGATTTATTGGTGAGCCCTGATGGACTCGAACCATCGACACCCTCCTTAAAAGGGAGGTGCTCTACCAACTGAGCTAAGGGCCCTTGAGAAAGATCTTTTATATATTTATTAATTAAATTTCAATTACTTATTCAAAAAAATTAATGTATTTTTTATAAAAATTCTTAAAAGTACCTTTTTTTATATTATTTCTGATTTCCCGCATAAATTGTTGGTAAAAATATATATTGTGGAGGGAAATCAGCATTGATGCTAACATTTCTTCAGATTTTATTAGATGATGTAAATAACTTTTTGAATATTTATTTAAATCTCTTATGTCGCAGTTTTTATCCAATGGCGACTTATCGTCTTTAAATTTCGAGTTTTTAAGATTTAATTTTCCTTCCCAAGTAAAAGCCAAACCTGTTCTTCCAGATCTAGTTGGCATCACACAGTCAAACATGTCGATACCTTCATTTACAGCACCTAGAATATCAGAGGGAGTGCCAACACCCATTAAATACCTAGGTTTTTGTTTGGGTAAAAATTTAGTTGTTTCATTTAAAATTTTAAACATATCATGTTGTTTTTCACCAACTGCTAAACCACCCATCGCATATCCATCGAAACCTATTTCAAGAAGTTTATCAATGCTTTCAATTC
>CACJKF010000029.1 GCA_902593905.1 uncultured Pelagibacteraceae bacterium
ATGAAATAAAAATTTCAGAGTTACGGGGAAGAGGGGGCGCAGGTTTTTCCACAGGTCTTAAATGGTCTTTTGCACCGAAAGAAGTTGGCTCTAGACCTCATTATTTGGTTATAAATGCAGACGAGTCTGAACCAGGAACTTGTAAAGATAGAGATATATTAAGATTTGAACCTCAAAAATTAATTGAGGGATGTTTAATCGCAGGTTTCGCAGTTAATGCTCATGTTTGTTACATATATATAAGAGGAGAATATTCAAATGAGGGTAAAAGATTAGAGAGCGCTATTGAGCAGGCTTATCAAAAAAAATATTTGGGAAAAAACGCTTGTGGCTCTGGATGGGATTTTGATATCTACATACATTATGGAGCTGGCGCATACATTTGCGGTGAAGAAACAGCTTTATTAGAGAGTATAGAGGGAAATAAAGGCCAACCTAGATTAAAACCTCCTTTTCCTGCTTTAGTAGGTTTGTACGGCTGTCCGACAATTGTAAATAACGTCGAAACGATTGCAGTCGTTCCAACTATTTTAAGAAGAGGCGGTAAATGGTTCGCTTCAATAGGCAAACCAAAAAATACAGGAACAAAAATATTCTGTATATCTGGAAATGTGAATTCTCCGTGCAACGTTGAAGAAGAGATGGGCATTCCTTTAAGAGAATTAATTGAAAAGCATGCAGGTGGTGTTATTGGAGGCTGGGAAAATCTGCAAGCTGTTATTCCTGGTGGCTCTTCAATGCCGTTATTATCAAAAGAAATATGTGATACGATCACAATGGATTTTGATTCACTTATTGAGAATAAAAGTGGATTAGGAACTGCTGGAATAGTTGTAATAAACAAAGATCAAGACATAGTAGCTTGCATGGCAAGAATCGCAAGGTTTTACAAACACGAAAGTTGTGGTCAATGTACTCCGTGTCGAGAAGGAGCTGGATGGATGTGGCGTATATTAGATAGAGTAGTTAAAAGAAAAGCCACTTTTAGCGATATCGATTTATTATCTGACGTAACAAAACAAATAGAAGGTCATACAATCTGTGCGTTTGGAGAGGGTTCTGCTTGGCCTGTTCAAGGTTTATTACGTCATTTTAGAAAGGAAATCGAAAGCCGGTGCAGAGAGGAGCCATTAATTAAAAAAAGAACTAATAATCCATATTTAGTGGATCAACATCTTTTGGAGAATAAGAATGCCTAAGATTATTATTAATGGAAAAGAAATTGAGTTTGAAAAAGGAATGACAGTTCTACAGGCTTGTGAACTTGCTGATGTAGAAATACCAAGGTTTTGTTACCACGAGAAATTATCAATAGCTGGAAACTGTAGAATGTGTCTAGTTGAAATGGAAAAATCACAAAAACCAATTGCCTCATGCGCAATGCCAGCAGCTGAGGGAATGAATATTAAAACAAATACTGCATTTGTGGAAAAAGCCAGAAAAGGTGTTATGGAATTTCTATTAGCTAACCATCCTCTTGACTGTCCGGTTTGTGATCAAGGAGGAGAGTGTGATTTACAAGATCAATCAATGTTTTATGGAGTTGATAAATCCAGGTTTGTTGAAAATAAAAGACAAGTTAAAGAAAAATATATGGGTCCGCTTATAAAAACACAAATGACAAGATGTATTCATTGCACAAGATGCGTGAGGTTTGCAACCGAAGTCGCTGGCGTCCCTGAGATCGGGGCGATAGGACGTGGAGAAAATATGGAAATTACAACTTACTTGGAGAAAGCGATGGAGTCAGAGCTATCTGCTAACGTAATTGATTTATGTCCTGTAGGAGCTCTTACTTCTAAACCTTATGCTTTTGAAGCGAGACCTTGGGAACTTAAAAAAACAGAAAGCATTGATGTAATGGACGCTGTTGGTTCAAATATAAGAATTGATACATATAACTGGGAGGTAAAAAGAATATTACCAAGACTTAACAATGATATCAATGAAGAGTGGATTTCTGATAAAACTAGATATTCTTGTGATGGTTTACTTAAGCAAAGACTAGATGTCCCATATATAAAAAAAGATAATAAACTTCAAAAATCTAGTTGGGATGAAGCTATTTCTCTTTTAGTAAATAA
>CACJKF010000030.1 GCA_902593905.1 uncultured Pelagibacteraceae bacterium
GCCCAGGCGGATGGTCTCAGGTGGTAAGTGCAATAGTTAAAACAGGCAAGATTTTATCTATTGATATAAAGTCCATGGCGCCAATAGAAAATGTTGAATTTTTAAATTTTGATATTTTTGACAAAAGCTGTGAAGACAAAATAGTAAGTTTTTTTCAAAGCAAAATAGATGTAATTATTTCAGATATGGCTGCAGATACAACAGGAGTAAAATCCCTCGATTCTATTAGAACTAATCAGTTATGTTCAAAAGTCATCGATTTATCCTCAAAAATACTTAAACAAAAAGGGACTTTAGTATCAAAATTGTTTATGGGAGAAGATTTTAAAGAGGTAAAAAATTTAGCTAAATCAACATTTAAAGAAGTAAATTTTTTCAAACCAGAGTCAAGCAGAAGTGAATCTAAAGAAACTTATATACATTGTAAGTCTTTAATAACTTTATAATTTTTAAATATTGTTTATAATTATATATGGAAACAATAAAAGAATCTTTAACCTTTGATGACGTTCTGCTACTTCCGCAGTATTCAAACGTTTTGCCCTCAGAAACAAACATTTCTTTAGATTTAACAAAAAAAATTTTACTTAAAGTACCGTTCCTATCATCTGCAATGGATACAGTGACGGAGTCTAAAATGGCTATAGCAATGGCCAAAGCTGGGGGCATAGGGGTAATTCATAGAAACTTGAATATTAAAAAGCAAACCAAAGAAATAATAAAAGTTAAAAAACAAAACTTAATTGTGGGTGCAGCGGTTGGCACTAATACTGAGGATATTGAGAGAGCCAAGTCATTAATAAATAATGGATGTGACCTAATTGTAATAGATACAGCTCACGGCCATAGCGAAAAAGTTCTTAAGGCTTTATCAAAATTAAAAAAATTAGATAAGACTATTCCTATTTGTGTTGGGAATATTGCCACAAGCAAAGCTGCAAAAAAATTATATAATTCTGGCGCAGATATTATCAAAGTTGGAATTGGCCCAGGATCAATTTGTACTACTCGTATGGTAGCTGGTATTGGCGTTCCTCAAATTTCAGCAATCATGGAGGTTAAACAGGCACTTAAGAACAAAAAAATTAAGATTATATCAGATGGTGGTATTAAATTTTCAGGAGATATAGCTAAAGCTTTAGCAGCAGGAGCTGACGCTATAATGATGGGGTCAATTTTTGCTGGAACTGATGAGAGTCCAGGTAAGAAATTTAAAGTTAAAGGTAAAATTTTTAAGCAGTATCGAGGAATGGGATCAATCGGAGCAATGTCATCTGGTTCAGCGAATAGATATTTTCAAAAAAATTTTAAAGATAAATCAAAATTTGTGCCAGAGGGTGTTGAAGGTAGAGTTGAGTATAAAGGAAATGTATCGAAAATAATTTATCAACTCAAAGGTGGATTGAGATCTTCAATGGGATATATTGGTGCTAAAAATTTAAAAGAAATATCTAAAAATGCTAAATTTATTAAAATTACAAAAGCAGGATTTTATGAGAGTATGGTTCATAGTGTAGAAATGACACAAAAGACAATAAATTATAAATTATAATGAATAATTTTTTAAAAATAATATTAATATTAATATTTATCCCAAATTATTTAATGGCAAATACAAAATATTTTGAAGAAGGTTTATCTCTTTATGAAAATAAAAGATTTGATAAAGCAAAATTTAAATTCGAACAAGACTTAGTTCATAATCCAAAAAGTGAATTATCTTATTTATATTTATCAAAAATATTTAAAAATTTAGATAAGAAAGAACTTCAAGAACAAAACTTAAAAGCTGTAATACTTTTAAATCCAAAAAATGAAGAGGCAATATATCATTTAGCAAAATTAAAGTTAGATTTATCAGACTATCAAAAAAGTAGAGAATTAAATGATAAACTTAAAGACTTATGTATAAAATATTGTAGTCAAAGTCAGAAATTAAAAAAAGAAATTGAAAATTTATCAAAAAAATAAATGCAATTTCATAACCACAAAGAAAAAATCCTAATTGTTGATTTTG